>NZ_PYIX02000036.1 GCF_003024515.2 Acinetobacter sichuanensis | reverse complement strand
TCAATCTGTAAGAAAATATGACATAAATAGGTTTTATCAATTATTTTCTAAAAATACCATGCATTTGTTTAAATCATGCATGGTAAATCATTTTAAAAGTTGTCTTTCATCGCACGAATACGAGCAAATTCTTCTACACTTTCCACTCTTAAAAATGGATTAGTCTCAAGTTCGAGTTCAATAGTACTAGGTAAAGTAATTTTTCCTTCAGCACGTAGTTGCTGAACGTGTTCAGCGCGTTGTTGCAAAGCAATATTGTCGGGTTCTACATGTAAGGCAAATTTTGCATTAGATAATGTATATTCATGTGTGCAGTATACGTGTGTACGTGGTGGTAAAGCTGCGAGTCGATTAAGTGAGTGGTAAAATTGTTCAGCAGTTCCTTCGAACATGCGTCCACATCCCATAGCAAATAGTGTATCACCACAAAAAACGCTATCAATTTCATCAATAAAATAAACAATATGCCCAAGTGTATGACCAGGAACAGCAATGATCTCGACTTTTAAATCATGAAAAGTAATTTGATCATCATGTTGTAAAGGATGAGTGACAAAAGGAAGATGACTTAGTTCTTCGCGAGGTCCATAGACAGGAATATTTTTTTCAGTTATTAGAGCGGGGACACCACCCACATGGTCTTTATGCCAATGTGTCAGCCAAATTTGACTTAAAGTGAGTTGATGTGTCTGACAGTATTCTTCAACTAAATGTGCTTCTGTAGGGTCAATAACAACCACATTTTTACTTGAGGTATGTTCAATGAGCCAAATGTAATTTTGTAATTGATTTTTTACATCTATCACATGAATTTTGAAAGACATTTTTCACTTCCTTGCTGTATTCATCACATTTTATTGTAGAGAAAATACAGCGTGAATGATAGTTACTCTATGCAAGATGATAAAAAGCATTAATTTAAGTTAAAGCATTTTTAAATTGTTTTAAGTGTTAGTTTTTTGAACAAATAAAGATAAATTTTGTTGTAATAATATTGTAAATGTAAATAATACTGATTCTTATTTATATTTGTAAATTGTTGCTATGTTATTTTCTTATTCACGTATTTATTGTGCTGTTGCTATGGCGCTATGTGCTTCAGGTACACAGGCAGAAATGCTGTCTAATGAAAAAGTGCAATCTCATGAAAACGTAGAAATTAGGACATTAAACCCTGTTATTTTACAGGCGAAGTCCAATATACAAGTCGGACAAAGTAAGTATACGAAAGAAGATTTAGAAAATATTCCAAATACGCAAAAAAATATCACTGACTTTTTAAAAGTGAATCCAAATGTGCAGTTTAACAATAATGCGCTTGCTGCAGGAAAACTTGGCGATTTGGCAGCATCGGATGTCAGTATTCATGGTGCATTATTTTATGACAATAAATTTTTACTCAATAATGTGAATATCGGTAATGCTTTGAATCCAGCAGATGATAAAGATGGAACAGGGATAGAATCTATTGATGGTGGTTCATTAACAGCAACTGTTAATACAGATTTGTTATGTGGTATTGAGGTATTAGATAGTAGTGTAAGTGCTGAATATGGCGAGTTTACGGGTGGCGTTATTCAGGCAAAAACCTGTATACCCAATACAGCAGTCGGTAAAGTGCATGGCTCGCTTGCTTATGATTATAGTAGTAGTGATTGGACAAAGTACCATTTTGTTGATGCTGAAGAATTTGATGCTTTTGCCGATAATGATAACGCAAAATATCAAAAAAACTTTGTTAAACAAGGTTTAAGTAGTACGGTCTATGGCAAGCCGACAGAACGCTTAGGTTTGAGTTTGTCTGCATCACGACGTTGGTCGGAAATTGGCTTGGTTTCTAGTTATGCTGCTCAAGAGCCTGCTAATCAAACACGTCAAATTGATAATTTTTCAGGAAATTTATCTTATGATTTTGATGATAAAAATCAATTAAAGCTTGGTTTGTATTATCAAGAAGAAAGTAATAATAAGCATAATCCAAGTTTAGCCAATAGCTCATTTCAGTCGCAAAGTGAAAATCTGGCATTAGATTTTGAATTAAAGCATGACTTAGAGTATGCCGTATTAACACAAAATCTTGTTTTACAAAGCCAAAACCGCGCACGTGACTCGGCGAGTACATCCATGCTGGCATGGAATACATCACCTGATAAAAACTGGTCGACTCAACTTTCAAGCACTGAAGGGGGGTATGGTGATTTGGAAATGAGTCAAGACAACTGGGAATATAATTTAAAATCAAATTTTAAGGATTTTGAACTTGGTGGATTTATACATCATTTTAAAGCAGGTGTGGGTTATGGGCATTATCAGGCAGATTGGAAGCGTTTAGAGGATGCCTATATGTATTATTTACCTTCAAAGTCAAATGGTGGTTTAGGTACAAATACATGTACTTTAGCAGATGGAAGTCTCGATCCTTATTGTGATTTAAGTTATAGCAATGGTACGGTGTCGGGGCAATATTTGGCACGTCGTCGTCATTATGCTGAAGGGGAAATAGAGGTACAGCAAGATCGTTGGTTTAGTTATCTTGAAGATGAAATGCAGTTAGATCAATGGTTGAAGTTACGACTTGGACTAAGACAAGATTATGATAGTTTATCTAAGAAAAATAATGTCGCGCCACGAAGTTTGCTACAAATTTTACCATTTTCGAATGAGCGTTTGAATTTGAGTGTGGGCTGGAATCGTTATTATTCTAATAATGCTTTTAGCTATGCATTACAAGATGGGAAAAATGCCTTAACGAGTGAAGAACGTCGCAATAGTTTAGAAGATGCTTGGAAAGTCAGCAATGCAAATGCAGCCAGTAGCAATATTCAACGTACACAATTAGATGTCGCTTATAGTGATGAATCTCTTTTTGCGATCAGCTCGGTACTTGGAAATTGGCGTTCACAATTGAAATTTGTAAATCGTGATTATAAAGACCAAATACGAAAAGATAAAATTGCTGATACAGCCAGTGATTATCAATACACCAATAATGGACAAAGCTCAGCGAAAACCTATACATTACAGATTGATAACATTATACCAATCAATGCTTTGCAGGCTAAAAACAGCTTTAGTTTAGCCGTAGATTATAGTCAAATTAAACGTAATTTTAATGACTATGATGATTCTATGTACAATGAACAGCACTATGTTGAATATGATGGAAAAATAATTTCACAACTGGATATGCCTGCTGATAATTTTGCCCGACCTTTAACCGTTCGTGCGGTGTGGAATATGAAGTTTGATCATACGCCTTTAACACTCACTCATTTTTTACGTTATCGATCTGCTTATGATATGATGGAAAAAAGTACCATAGCTAAAAATGATCGCTATGAATACAACGGAGAAATTATACAAAGTCGATATAACCCTGAACGCTTATCTGCTGCGTTTACATGGGACACTCGCGCAACTTATGCAATGAAAATTGGTCGAGATTATGCACTTAATTTAGGTTTGACTGTGAACAACGTCTTCAACCGTCATAATAAATACTATGAACAATCAGCAAGTCGCATTTTGTCAGAAACAGGTCGTCAATTTGTGGCAGATGTGCAGTTTAAATTTTAACTAAGTTAGGTAAGTTGAATCAAAAATGAAAGTATTTATCGTATCTGTGATGACAATATGTGTATTAACAGCATGTACGTCTACAGAACTCAAGCAACACAATCAAACTCAAAAAATGCTCAATGCAGAATGTCGAGTAAATCCCGATATTCAGCGTAATGCTATTCCTCAGACGCCTAATAACATCAGTTTACCTGCATTTGGGCAAGGAATCATTGGCTGGGAAACGGGTGAGGAAGGGGCTAAGCAGCGTTTAAATACAATTCAACAGCAAGATGTGCAAAAAATTCAAGCTCAAGGTGTGACACTCGACATGGTACAAGAGTGGCAAGCTTTTTATGAAAATGAAGTACAGCGAAATTCTTGTAATCCTACTGCACCTTATCGTGCTGCGCTCATGAAAAAAATCGCGATGTTATGGTCTACGACAAGCCAATAGTAAGTTAAAGTTATGTATTTAAGTACTTTTAAATGGTTAAATTTGACGATTTAAAAGTATTTTAAAAGCAAAGATTTATGCTAAATAATTCTTAAAATTTAGGCATTTAAAATAAAATAAAACTGAATGATCTTCATAATAAAACATAATTTGTTATAGTGGCTATACGATTGGGGAAACAATAATGCAATTTAATTTTGAAATTGACACGACATGGTGTTTAGAACAATTATTAAAAGATCAACGAATTACCGAACGCGACAAAGTTTTAGTACAAACCACGCATCGGCAACGAGATCAACTAAAATGGCATCCATTACAATGGATTGCGAGTTTTAATTTATCTGACCAAACTGCACCACAAAAAAGACTGACATTAAGTGTTTTATGTCAGTGGTTGTCTGAAAAAACACAACTACCTTTATATGTGATTGATCCTTTAAAAGCAGATGTGGCAAGTTTAACCAATGTGATGTCACAAGAATTTGCTTTACGTAATCGAATATTGGCTGTTGAGATACAAGACGATCAAGTTTTGATTGGTGTTGATCAGCCATTTATCCAAGATTGGGTACAAAATTTAGAAAGTAGTTTAAAGCCTAAAAAAATTCAGCGTGTACTTTTAAATCCTGAACAACTGCAACGTTATTTGGTGGAATATTACCAAGTCAGTCGTGCTGTTATTTCCTCGCAAAAAGCAGGTGCACATCATAAGGAAAATAAAGGTGTTGAAGCCTTATTGCAATTAGGTGATACCCAAAACCCTGATGCAAATGATCAGCATATTGTGAAACTTGTTGATTGGGTTTTACAATTTGCTTTTGAGCAACGCGCAAGCGATATTCATTTAGAACCACGTAAGGACAATGGGAAAATTCGCTTTCGTATTGATGGGGTTTTACATACCATTTACAACATGCCAGCAAACACTTTAACCGCTGTCATTTCTCGTATCAAAATTTTAGGGCGTATGAATGTTGCAGAAAAACGTAAACCACAAGATGGACGTTTAAAAACACGAACACCAAAAGGACAAGAAACAGAACTCCGTTTAGCAACGTTGCCAACAGCCTTTGGTGAAAAGTTGGTGATGCGTATTTTTGATCCTGAAGTTTTGGTGCGTAGCTTTAAACAATTGGGATTTGATGGAAAATTATTACAAGATTGGCAAGCCATTACCCAACATAGTCATGGCATTATTTTGGTGACAGGACCTACAGGTTCAGGAAAAACAACGACTTTATATTCATCACTTAAGCAATTAGCAACAGAACAAGTCAATGTTTGTACCATTGAAGATCCAATTGAAATGTTAGAGCCAAGTTTCAATCAGATGCAAGTTAATCATGGCATTGAGTTAGGTTTTGCCGACGGGATTCGAGCTTTAATGCGCCAAGACCCTGATATTATTATGGTTGGGGAAATTCGAGACTCAGATACAGCCAATATGGCAATTCAAGCTGCATTGACAGGGCATTTGGTGCTTTCAACTTTACATACGAATGATGCGCCTTCGAGTTTAACGCGTTTACATGATTTAGGCGTACAACCATTTTTGACAGCAGCAACAATTTTAGGTGTATTGGCACAGCGTTTGGTTCGTCAGCTTTGCCCACACTGTAAACAAGAAACGTTTATTAATGATCAAGAATGGAAACATTTAACTTTTGGTTATCAAATACAAATGCCTGATTTTGTATTTAAAGCTGTTGGCTGTGAAGAATGTCGTCAAACAGGCTATCAAGGTCGAGTTGGAATTTATGAGTTTATGCCAATTAGCCTAAGCTCAAAGCAAAAAATTTCGGCGCATGCAACTTTGGACGAATTACGTGCTCAAGCAAAACAAGAAGGAATAGACCCACTTCGTATTGCTGGTGCGCATAAAGTCATAGAGGGCGTGACCACTTTAGAAGAAGTATTAAGAGTCGTACCGTTAAATTAAATCTGTTTAAAAATAATTGACCATTTTTTAAATTTATTGAAAATTAAATCGTCATTTGAGAAGAAGCAAAGGTTTAGTGATAAATTTTTGCTTCAATAACAAAAACTTATTTTATCAAAAAAATCATTTCTAAGCTTTTTCAAACTTTTGTTCAATCCTTGTTATGGGAAATAGCTAGAACTACGACACATTTTCAGTATAATTGTGTTTATAAAATAAACTTTTATTTGCAGATGATGAAAAGAATTTTTAAATTAATTGTTGTTAGTAGTTTTATTGCTTTATCTGCATGTGGTGGTGGTTCTTCAGATAACCCTGCACCTCAGATCAAACCTCAAGTGTCTCCACAAAAAAATCAGAGTGTACAATTTTTTATTGCAGCCCATCCTGATGATATTCAATTGTTTATGGCAAAAAATGCTCAATTTTATATTCAGCATAAAAATAAAAATGTATTTATTTTGACTACGGCGGGGGATGGTGGACATGAAATCAATCTTTCTCGCTATTCACCTTTTAGTAAAACATTTTGGGCAACACGACTTCTTGCCTATGAAAAATCTATTCATTATTGGAATAATAATCAAAATAATATTCAAGAAAAAACTTTAGAATTTAATCAACATCTTTTGCCACGTCGACAGTTTGGTGAAAATATTGTGATGTATAATTTTTTATTGCCTGATGGCAATATGCAAGGAAATGGTTTTCCTACTACAAATTTTCAAAGTTTAGAAAAATTGTATCATGGCAATATTAAGATGATTTCTAGTATTGATCAGAAAAATAAATATACCAAACAAGATTTTATAGAAACTTTAGCGCAAATTATTAAATATGAAGCAGGTGAAAAGGAGATTAGTTTTAATATTGCTGAAGATAATCTTTATATTAACCAAAAAGACCATTCTGATCATATTATGACCTCATTGCTTGTACAAGACGTGAGTCAAAAACTCAATAATTGTATGTTAACCAATAAATATACAGAGTATGTAAATAGAGCAAAGCCGATTAATATGTCATCAAGCGAATATGATCAACACCAAAAAATGTGGAATGTGCTTAATTCCGTTTTAGTTGAATATAAATATGTAAATCCATATGCACGTGATCCACATTTAGTATGGTTAGGTAAGCAATATATCAGCTCAAATACAGTCGTAAACTGTAAAAATGTGCAAGAAAAATTAGCACAAAGTTTACCTTAAAACTTATTTTAAAATTCACCCAATTGATTTTGTAAAAACCATGAAATAATCATCAAAAATTAGGAATTCCTAAGATTCACCTCATCTTACTTTGTTTTAATGACTTTATCGAAAATGAACAGAGTGAGATGTTTAACATGAAACTTATGACAAAAGCAGTATTATTTTCCACTTTAGTTACTGTGACTTCTATTACTGTTGCAAATAATACCATCGTCAATCAAGCAGCGACTCAAACGCAAGTGGTTAATCAAACAGCTTTATATACCGCGACAACAGTCAAGCAAGCATTGACATTAAAACATGATGCTAAGGTTCAGCTTCAAGGATATGTTGTAAAAGCGATTGGTGATGAAAAATATCAGTTCCGAGATAAAACGGGAGCAATTACCGTTGATATTGATGATGATCTTTGGAAAGGTAAAGCTGTTTCTGCAAGTACTTTGGTGACTTTGAGTGGTGAGGTTGATGTGGATTATAAACCTACAAAACGTGTGGAAATTGAGGTTGATGCTGTTAAATTCTAAATCAGATCAGTGAGATGATGACACATGATTTTCATGTCTGATTAGACATCATGATAAAACCACATCAATAAGGATGTGGTTTTTTATGAAAATATGATGTAAAAATTCGTGTTAAATTCATTGGGTTGAAAATAAAACTAGGTAAAAGTTCATGCGAATTTTATTGGCTGAAGATGATGCATCACAGGCTGAAAGTATTCAAACATGGTTAGAAATGGATGGTTATACCGTTGATTGGGTAGAGCGTGGTGATCATGCCATTTTGGCAGTAAAACAACATCAATATGATTGTGTTTTACTGGATCGAGGGTTACCTCAAGCAAGTGGTGATCAAATTATTCATGTTATTCAACAACTAAAACAATCTCCTCCCGTTATTTTTATTACAGCAAGAGATACTATACAAGATCGTGTCGAAGGGCTAGATTTGGGTGCAAATGATTATCTAGTTAAACCCTTTAGTTTAGAAGAGTTATCTGCACGTGTAAGAACTCAATTAAGACAAAAACATAGCACAGGACAAGACCAGTTAAAATATGCTGATTTAGTTTTAGATTTACAAGGAAAAAGGGTATTACAGCATGACGAAAATGTGAATTTGACAGCAAAAGAGTTTCAAATTTTATATAAATTGATGCAAAAACCTGAACATATTGTGACACGTGAGCAGTTAGAAGAGTCCATGTATGCATGGGGTGATGAAATTGAGAGTAATGCGATAGAAGTCTATATTTACCAACTAAGAAAAAAAATAGGAAGTTCACGTATTAAAACCATACGAGGTTTGGGATATCGAATGAATGATGAATAATGGCTTGAATTAAATGAAAAAATCCTCAAAAAAAGTGGTGTCATTACAAAATAAACTGATCAAAACTGCAATGATGAGTTCGATTTTGGCTGGTCTAATTGCACTGATCGCTTTGTTAGGTTTTTCCATTTATCAGGCAATGTCTGTACAAGACGAAATTATGGATGAAATCTCAGACATGTTATTGATTTCGGATATTCGTCATCAGGCAGGGCAACAACTTGATGAACTGAGTGATGAATTTGATATTGAATATCGCTTGGCATTACAACAGCAAACTTTAACTCAGTCTGCAACATTTAAAACGGAATATTCAACCATAAAACCTTTTTGGTTAAGCCATTCAAGTTATGGTTTTACTTGGCTCAATGGTGAAATTTGGCGTATTTATCAAGCTGAAAAAACGGAAGATCATCTGCATGTTTTAGTGATGCAACCTTTGCAAGCTCGTTTTAAAGATACTGGAAATAGTTTATTGCTCTATGGTGGAATTTTACTGGTTTTATGGTTAATACAAGGCTTAATTTTATATATTCTTCTTCAAAAACAATTTCGATTATTTAAGTCTTTATCACAAGAAATTTCAGTAAAAAATATCAATGACTTAACACCTGTGCATGCAGAAATTCAACAATTTAAAGAATTACAGCCTTTGCTTGAGCAGCTCAATTTTTTATTGGCACGTTTGGATCATTCATTACTTGCAGAACAGCGTTTTACCGCAGATGCATCACATGAATTGAGGTCGCCCTTGTCAGCAATTCAAATGCGTTTACAGGTGCTTAAACGAAAGTATCATGATCTTGCTGAGCTACAGCCTGATTTGGCAAGTATTCAGCAAGATGTTTATCGAGGGACACAAGTTTTAGAAAACTTATTATTATTGGCACGGCTTGATCCAACACAAGCGACTCAATTACCAAGTAAAAAGATAAATGTCAGAACGATTGTTGATACTGTTATTGCATCATTCACTGAAAGTTTGCAGCAGAAAAATGTGCAACTTCACGTGCAATATCATGATATTGAGTTGAATGTAAATGAAGAACTCTTTTTTATTTGTTTTAGAAATCTTCTTGATAATGCCATTCGTTACACACCTTTTGGTGGGACAATTGAGTTGGAGATGCAAGAAAATCAAAATAATGTGGAATGGCGAATTGAAAATCAGGGCAGTGGATTGACACAAGATTTGGTTGAGCGTTTAGGTGAGCGCTTTTATCGTATTTTAGGGAATAAAACACAAGGCTCTGGTTTAGGTTTATCTATTTGTAAGAAAATTATGGCATTACATCAAGGGCAAATCCTCTTGTCTATTTCAAAATTAGGTGGTTTAAAAGTCCAACTGATTTTTATGAAGTGAGTAGAAAGGAGATGACTTTAGAGGAAATATTGGCGACGAGTGCAGAAAGTGAATTATTGTCATGTCGTGTGATTGATCATGTGATTATTTTATCTATTTATCATGATGAGCTAGAGCGAGTTATTGAGTTTAAATTACCTTATATTTCATTTTATTCAACATTTTCAGAACATTCGACCCCTGCGGTTTGTTTTATGAAAATAGAAAAGATCAGTGCTGTCTTAAATATTGAACATGGTGTTTATGTGGCTGCTCATTCATTTCCAGATTTTATGTATGAGATTAAACAAGGCTTGCATATTGCTTATGGTTTAAGAAGCAGTCAGTTTCAGTATATGTTACGTTTTATGGGTGTTTTTAAACTTAATATTCCTTTAAGAGGTTTAGAGGATTGTCATTATTCTTTGAGTTAAAAAAGCAGTATGCGCTGATTCATACTGCTTGCTCCCACAATTCTTGTTTTAATTCATTATTTTTTTTGATTATTTAGTTAAAATAAGACGATTATTACGTGTTAAGCGTAGGCGATATTCTTCACCTGCATGCATAATGCGAATTTCACGTCCTAATGCAAATAGGTTGTTTGAGTGCAGCATTGGTAAAGCATGAGTTGATTCGTTGCGTGTGAATAGGCTAAAAGGTGCGTTCATTGTTATTACTCCGTGTGGGGCGTCATTTAGTGTTTTAAATGATAATCATTATCGAATAAGACTGTCAACGATAATTTTTAGCATTTTCAAAAAAAATCAATTTACTTACATTTTGTAAAACATGTGACGGGATAAATATGTCTAAACCAGTTGTAAATGTCGCGATTGCATTATTGTTTCATCAAGCTAAGGTTTTAGTCGGGTGGCGTACTGCAAAGCAGCATCAAGGAAATAAGTATGAATTTCCTGGAGGAAAGGTTGAGCAAAGTGAAACAGCAGAACAGGCATGTCGTAGAGAAGTGTTTGAAGAGGTTGGCGTTGACTTAGAGCAATGGCATAGCTTTGATATTATTCAGCATGAATATGATGATATTGTGGTGAATTTACACCTGTTTTATGCAAGTGTGACTACAGCTCAGTTGCAAGATATACAGCAACCTTGGGCATGGTATCGTCGAGATCAATTAAGAAATTTAAATTTTCCTAAAGCAAACCAAGCGATTATTGAGCGTTTGTATTGGTCACCTTATATTAAGATTAGTGAAAATTTGCATGAAATACAGCACATTGCACCAGAAACTTTACTGTATTGGCGTATTGATGAATTACAAACGAGTCAACTACAGCAATTAGCACAGTTAACTTCTGCACAATTGGCAAAGTTAATAATTAATATTGAGATTTGGGAAGGGCTTCCGAGTGAAATTAAAAAACAAATATTCACATTACATTTCAAGCAATATCAGGTGATGCAGTTAAACACTCAAAAATTACCTCATGGCGTGCGTTGTCTTGCAGCCTGTCATGATTTAGCTGCTTTGCAAAAAGCGCAGCAAGTGGGTTGCGAAGCGGTTTTTCTGAGTCCTGTTTTAGCAACAGAAAGTCATCCTGACACAGCAACACTAGGTTGGACACAATTTTCTGATTGGGCAGCACACTCTACAATTCCTGTATTTGCTTTAGGTGGGCTTAAACCCAATGATCTGACATTTGCACAGCAGCATCATGCTTATGGTGTTGCTGGTATACGCGCGTTTTAGGATGGTGTGATGGATGCAAAGGGCGTATTAAAGCCCTTTGAGTTGTGCTTGAGCTTCAGCAATGGTTTTGCTGTCTCTTTGTTGTTGTGCGGCTTGTAAAATGGTATTCCACAACTGTTTTCGCATGGCATTGCTTTGTGCAAAACTTAGCCCACGACGTGCTAAAGCGTCAGCATTACGTGCTTGCTTTTTATGATTTGCAATCATTGCTAACCATAAATAAGTTTCCGCAGATTGTGGTGCTAAGCGTTGCGCTTGTAAGGCATACTTTTCAGCCTCATCCCATTTTGTTTGTCGAAATGCGGTTTGGGTTTTTTGTATGAGTTGGTTAAATGCAGGAATGTTACGTCCATCATCAAATTTTTGTACGTTGGCTTTTTGCTCAGGTACTATGACTTGCATCGGTTCACGTTTGATTTCAGGGCGTTCATAAGGAATAATTTTTACACCATCAGGTGTTTCGACATGCGGTTTTTGTGTTACTGGTGGCTCAGGCTTTTTGCCTGAACCTGACTGTATTGGGGTAGATTGGCAAGCAGCTAGCCCCAAAACAAGTGCTAAAATACCTAGAAATTTTATTTGCATAAAAAAGTACTCTTAATTTTGATAACTACCACTCGAAATAACACGTCCTTGATTGTTTAAATCTTGTTCCATGCTATTTTCACTTTCACGAATATAATTTTCCATATTATCGCTGTTATTGTCATTTGATGAGTTGCTTTGTGTGTCAGGAATATAAGTTGGTTCAACTTCATAATGTGGCATCCCACAAGCTGTTGCTTGACGTGGCACCGAATTGCGTAACAGAGGAATGTATAAGCTATTGTCACAACCTTGAGCAGATAATAAACCTCGCTCACCATCAATCCACTGCCATTGTACATTGTCAGTTTGACGTAAATTGACAGGTTTTTGGCGTAATTGTTTCATGACACTCGTCCAAACAGGTAGTGCACCTGATGAGCCTGTTAAGCCTGTGATTTTGTTATCGTCCAAACCTAACCAAACGACAGCAAGATGGTTGCCTGAATAACCTGCAAACCATGAGTCACGTGTGTCATTGGTTGTGCCTGATTTTCCTGCAAGTTTTAGTTCAGGAGAAAGACTTGCATAAGCAGATTTTCCTGTACCTGAAGCCATGACTTGTTGTAAGCCATAATTTAAAATATAAGCAGCGGATGGGTCGATGGTTGGCTGTACATTTAAACTAAAACGTTCTAAAACACGACCATTTGCATCGACTACTGTACGAATGGCTTTGACAGGATATTTGAAGCCACCTGTTGCAAAGTTACCATAGATATTCATCACTTCCATCGGTGACATATCAACAGCACCTAAGAAAATAGAAGGATAATTAGGGATCGAAGATTCAACGCCAAATTTACTCAGTTGGTTTTTAAAAGTAGATAAACCAAACTCTTGCCCCAAACGAACCGCAGATAAATTATAAGAATTTGCTAATGCTTGTACCATAGGCACATAACCATGACCACCACCACTATAGTTTTTAGGCATCCATGATTTATTACCTTCAATTGGAATGCTAATCGGGCTGTCTTCAATTTGGCTTGCCCAAGTATAACGTCCAGATTCCAATGCACTTAAATAAATAATCGGTTTGAGTAATGAACCCACCTGACGTTTTGCATCAATAGTACGGTTAAAGCCAGTAAAGTCTTGTGTTGAACCCACTGCTGCAATTAATTCGCCATTTTCAGGTTGTGTGACTAAGACAGCCCCCTGTAAATCTTTTAAACGAGATGGATTTGCTCGTGCTAAGCGTCCAACTGTTTCACGGAAACTATTTTGTACTTTGGTTTGTGAGATCGGATCAAGTGTTGTGAAAATACGTAAGCCTTGATTGGTTAAATCAGATTCTTGATATTCCTTTTTCAATTGTCGACGTACAATATCTAGAAAATCAGGGAACTTTGCTGGACCTGTGGTTGGTTTTTTAACGACATTTAATGGGCGAGCTGTTTCACGTTCATATTCTTCTTGTGTTAAATAGCCCATCACGAGCATATTATTTAAAACAATATCACGACGTTTTTTAGCGCCTTCAGGATTTTTCCAAGGGTTATATAGCGTTGGTCCTTGTACTAAACCGACTAAATATGCTTGTTGAGCAATATTAAGCTCACGTAATGGCAAACCAAAATAAAACTGAGATGCTAGACCATAACCATTGATTGAATAGTTACCATTTTGCCCTAAATTTACTTCGTTTAAATAAGCTTCTAAAATTTCATCTTTATCATAATGTAGTTCTAAAAGTAGTGACATGAAAGCTTCATTCACTTTACGTTTAAGCGTTTTTTCAGGTGAAAGATAAAAATTCTTAATGAGCTGTTGAGTGAGGGTAGAACCACCTTGACGTTTACCACCAGTGACATTACTGACAACTGCACGTGCTGTGCCACGGAATGAAATCCCATGATGATGATAAAAGTTACGATCTTCAGTTGCAACTAAGGCTTCAATTAAGGTTTTAGGGACTTTATCGAGCTTAATCAGTACACGATCTTCATTATGCTGAGGGAAAATTCCGCCAATCAACATGGGTTCTAAACGTGCAATCCCTGTGCTTGATGGTTTAGTCGCTTTAATATCGGCAACGATATTATCTGTAAATGAAACTTGTAAAACTTGCTCAGGATCAACACTATCACCGAAGTCAAAACCACGTGTATGTACATAATAATGATTATCTTGTACAACATAACTTCCTGATTTTGCATAACTATCTTTTTTACTATAGCCTAATAATTTTAGTTCTTGTTCAAAATCACTGGCTGCAACAGGCGCATTTGCATATAATTCTAAAGGACGTGCAAAAACCTTAGCTGGAATATCCCAGCGGTTACCTTCAAACTTATCTCGAATAATGGTGTCTAATCGAACCAAGTAAATACTAAAAGCTAAAAAAGCAGCAATAATGAGCACACAGAAAATCAGTGCGATTAAGCCTAGTCCACGTTCTGACTTCATAAAAATATGCAAAAAACCTGAGAAATTTGGCTAATCATGCGAAGCTTTTGAGGAATTTGCAATAATTAAACTGTGAAATTAAGCAATTTATCGGTCAAAGTAGACGAAAAAAAATAAATGAGTGAAATAAATCAATTTTATAAGATTAAAAGTAAATTTAAATTGAGAGTTTTAATCTTGTGTATTTATATGAATTTTCAAAATTTTTAAGTTAAATAAAGCCAAATAATTGATCCCAATTTTTTATGTACGATGATTGTATGTGCTGATTTAGGATTGTTTTTTTATATATTTTTTCTCAGCTTTGATGTTTAAGTTTGTTGTAGTCAGGTTTAAAAATGAAGATATTTCAATATGATATTTATAAGCTATAAATTAAGTGATGTATTGCAATAGTTGCAATAAAAGTTTAAGCAATGCTGTTTAATATGTATAATTCATTGTGTAGTTTAAAATTACAATACAACTTTGTATGTGCTTGAAGGCAAAATAAATTGCGTTATTTTAAAGCAGAGTTTTGCAGCATATTTTGAATTGTTGTTAAAAGGAAATTGATGAATCCGACGCTTATTTCACCCAAAACATTTAGAAATATTGGTCTCATAGGACGACCTGATAAATCTTCTGTGGTTGATACTCTTTGCTTGATCCACGATCATTTACTGGGTTTAGGTTTGCATCCAGTTTTTGATTCAGAAACAGCTGAGTTGGTTCCTTATACAAACACACAAACAGTCAGTCGCCATTTACTGGGTGAAGTGGTGGATTTGGTGATTGTTGTTGGCGGTGATGGTTCTTTATTACATGCAGCACGTTCATTGGTGAAATACAATACGCCAGTTTTGGGTGTAAATAGAGGACGCTTAGGTTTTTTGACCGATATTAAACCTACAGAAGTCATTTTTAAATTAGATCAAGTCTTAAAAGGTGAGCTGCAAATTGATCGTCGTTTCTTGTTGGAAATGGAAGTTCGCAGCCAAAATCAAATCATTTATGAAGCAATTGCATTGAATGATATTGTCTTACATTCAGGCAAATCTGTACATATGATCGACTTTGAGCTTAAAATTGATGGTCAATATGTGTATCGTCAGCATAGTGATGGTTTGATTGTATCTACACCAACAGGTTCAACGGCATACGCATTATCGGGTGGAGGACCTATTTTACATCCGAGTATGGATGCAATCGCTTTGGTTCCAATGCACCCACATACTTTATCTTCACGCCCAATTGTGGTCGGTGGGCAAAGTGAAATTAAAATTGAAATTCGTGAAAATCGAGTATTGCCGATGGTCAGTGCTGATGGTCAACACAGTGTTTCATTAAATGTAGGGGATAGCGTACATATTCGTAAGCATCCTTTTAAATTAACTTTAATACATCCACCAGGTTACGACTTTTATATGGCATGTCGTACGAAACTTGGTTGGAATCAAGATTTTGATTCGTTTCAACAGCAGGATTAATCATGAATATTGAACAAATGCTTTCTGTATTAGATGCAGATGTAGTGGCGCGTTTAAGAACAGCCGTTGAAATTGGCAAATGGGCAAATGGCGTGGCATTGACACAGGAGCAGCGCCAAATTTGTATGCAAGCAGTTATTGCATGGGAGCATCAAAATTTAGCTGAAACTGAGCGTTCAGGTTATATTGATAAAGGTCATAAAGATGAAGGTGACGAATGTGATTCGCATGTTCCTGAACCTGAATTTAAACCGATTCGTTTTGTATAAGCTGTATGAAGGCAAGTGATTTACTTGCCTTTTTTGATTTTAGACTGTTGTTTCAAGTATTTTATTTTTCTCGCCTTATACTCAGTTAGTGTGGGTCATTCACATCACTTTAGCGACATCAAATAATAAATTTATAAATACAGAGGCTGCATCAATATTTTTAATTGAAGATAAATTTTTCAGTTTAATAGGATAAAACTTCAACTGCTAAAGTCTAGGCATTTCTGTATAATGCGTTAACTTAACCTCTAAGGAATCTCTCATGCACTTGGCGGCATTGCATACACCGAGCCAGATTCAACTTAATAAAGATGGAAATTTAAAACATTTCATCACCATCGAAGGGCTTTCTAAAGAAACCCTCACTAAAATTCTTGATACAGCCCATTCTTTTATCAATGATCAAAATCAACTCGTGACGAACAACCTACTTGAAGGTCGTACCGTGATGAACTTGTTCTTTGAAAATTCAACTCGAACGCGTACTACATTTGAAGCTGCTGCAAAGCGTTTATCTGCCAATGTTTTAAATATTGACATCGCACGTTCAAGTACATCTAAAGGTGAAACACTGCGTGATACCTTGTGGAACCTTGAAGCGATGGCGGCTGATGTTTTTGTGGTGCGTCATTCTTCTTCAGGTGCTGCCCATTTTATTGCAGAAACTGTATGTCCGCATGTTGCAATCATTAATGCAGGTGATGGTCGCCATGCTCATCCAACACAAGCGATGTTGGATATGTTGACGATTCGCCGTGAAACCAAGAAAAAGTTTGAAGATATTTCCATTGCGATTATTGGTGATATTAAACATTCACGTGTTGCACGTTCAGATATCGCAGCTTTGCAAACTTTGGGTTGTCAAGATATTCGTGTGGTTGCACCAAATACTTTGTTGCCGCATGGTTTTGAACATTATGGTGAAGGTGTTCGTTTATTTAATAAAATGGACGAAGCAATTCAAGATTGTGATGTAATTATTACTTTACGTATTCAAAATGAGCGTATTGATTCTCCTGCACTTTCTTCGCAAGCTGAATTTTACAAAATGTATGGTTTAAACCAAGAGCGTTTGGCTTTGGCAAAACCTGATTGTATCGTCATGCATCCTGGTCCAATGAACCGTGGTGTGGAAATTGATTCAAGTATTGCAGATGGTGACCAATCTGTGATTTTGCATCAAGTGACCAATGGTATTGCGGTACGTATGGCAGTACTTGCCTTGTCTATGCAAGGTCAGTTACAAGAAAAAGGTTTGTTAGAAGCGATTGCGGTTTAAGGCAGGTATTAAAGTCATGAGTATTGTAAAAATTGAAAATGTACGTGTCCTTGATCCCATTCAGCAAACTGATACAGTAAAAACAGTATTTGTTGCTCAAGGTAAACTTGTTGAAGCAACAGATCATGTTGATGAAACCATTGATGGTCAAGGTAAATGGTTAATGCCAACGATGGTGGATTTGTGTGCACGTTTACGTGAGCCAGGTCAGCAGCAGCATGGAACGCTCAAGTCTGAAGGTCGTGCTGCACGTGAAAATGGTATTTTGCATGTATTTACACCACCTGACTCTCAACCAATTGTGCAAGATAATGGTGCTCTAGTCCAAGGGCTAGTAGAAAAAGCCAAACTCGATGGTGGTATTTATTTACAAGTCATTGGTGCGCAAACTCAAGGTTTAAATGGCAAACAACCTGCAAATATGGCAGGGCTTAAAAAGGGTGGTTGTACTTCAGTGTCCAATGCCTATGCGACTTTTGAAGACGATGATGTGGTCATTCGTACTTTGGAATATGCTGCTGGCTTAGGAATGACGGTTGTGTTCTATCCAGAAGAACATCAAATTGCCAAAGATGGCTGTGTGCATGAAGGTTTCACTGCATCACGTCAGGGCTTACCAATGATTCCAGCTTTGGCTGAGACGATTGCCATTGCAAAATATTTACTCATGATTGAAGCGACTGGGGTAAAAGCACACTTTGGTTTATTGTCATGTGGTGCTTCTATTGAACTAATCAAAGCAGCAAAAGCGAAAGGCTTGCCAATTACGGCTGATGTTGCAATGCATCAACTGCATTTAACCGATCAATTGATTGATGGTTTTAATGCTTTGGCGCATGTTCGTCCACCGCTACGTGCTGAACAAGATAAAGAGTTATTACGCCAAGGCTTAAAAGATGGTGTGATTGATGCGATTTGTACACATCATGAGCCACTCAGTGCTTCTGCAAAACTTGCACCATTTGCAGAAACTTTGCCGGGTATTACAGCATTTGATACTTATGTTTCTTTTGGTGTTCAGTTGGTAAAAGAAGGTTTATTTGAACCTTTACAATGGGTTGAAAAAGTAACTTTAGCACCTGCACAAGTTGCCAATATGACAGAGCGTTGGGCAAAAGAGTCTGGTTGGGTATTGGTTGATCCAAATTTAGAATGGACTGTAGATAAAAATAACGTTCTTTCTCATGGTAAAAACACACCTTTAATCGGTCAGAAAGTGACAGGTAAAGTGCTTAAAACATTTGCAATTTAACTAAGATTTTAATGAATTAAAGAGTCTGTTCACAGGCTCTTTTTTCTTTTCAATATGCTCTTCATATTGTGTACATGTTGTGTTGTTTTTAGGATGATCTTTATCTGAAATTCGATTGATTCAAAACAATCCACTTTTCAATATAAAAATAATACTCATATTTTTGGTTTTATAAAAAATAGTAAAAGTATAAATCTGATTTTCTTCATTTAAATTTGATATAAGCAAAGCACATTTTCTTATTTTGATTTATAAGTGCACTGATTTAATCTGCAATTTAAATCAAGATGAAAGACGAACATGAGTACGCGAAATCGCAAAACTTTCTTAATCACGATCATTGTTATAGCAGCTTTAGCTACTTTTCTTGTTTATCAAAATCGCTCTGTACAGCCACAAAAAGCCAATTTACAGACGAATCAAGCAGATGTCGTGATCGCTTATCAAACAGGTGTTGACCCAAGTAAGGTCGCACAGGTAAATGGTGACTACGAAAAAGACAGCCAGCACAATATCAATTGGAAAAAGTTTGACTCAGGTTCAGATGTTGTCAATGCATTAGCCTCTGGTGATGTTGTTATTGGAAATATTGGTTCTAGCCCTTTTGCCGCAGCAGCAAGCCGTAACTTACCAATCGAAGCATTTTTGATTACTGCGAAGTTGGGCGGTTCAGAAGCGTTGGTGGTGCGTAATGCCGCTAAAATTAATCAAGCATCAGATTTGATTGGCAAAACCATTGCTGTTCCTTTTGTATCTACAACACATTACAGCTTACTTTCAGCTTTGAAACATTGGAATATTACAGAAAATCAACTCAAGATAGTGAATTTGCGACCACCAGAAATTACCGCAGCTTGGGAACGTGGTGATATTGATGCGGCTTATGTTTGGGAACCTGCATTAAGTAAAGCCAAAGCAACAGGACATGTTTTAGTTGACTCTAAACAAGTCGGTGAATGGGGCGCGCCTACATATGACTTGTGGGTCGTTCGTAAAGATTTTGCTGAGAAAAATCCTGAGTTTTTAAAATCTTTTGTTCAAACAACCTTAAAGCAAATCGACGCTTACAATGCTGACCCTAAAGCCTTTGTTGAAAATCAAAATAATATTGAAAAAATTGCGCAATTAACAGGTTCAGACCAGAAAGACATTCCTTTATTACTTGCAGGAAATGACTATTTAAATGCGCAACAACAAACTCTAGTTTTATCTGGAGAGTTTGCAAAGAATATTTTTGATACAGCAACTTTTTTAAAGACACAAGGCAAGGTTGATCAAGTGAAAGCGGACTATAAAGAAAATGTCAATGCTCACTTTATTCAACCTTAATGGGAGAGGAAAATGGGACAGTTGATTTTAAGTGATATAGGACTGACATTTCCGCAACAGTCACATGCTGTGTTGGAAAATATTCAGTTAGAGATTGCTGAAGGCAGTTTGACTGTTATTTTGGGCGAATCAGGCTGTGGTAAAACAACATTGCTCAATATTTTGGCGGGCTTTCAACAACCGTCAACTGGGCAAGTCATTTTAAATGGCAAAGTTGTTACACAACCTGATGCAGAACGTGCGGTCGTATTTCAAGAACATGCTTTATTGCCATGGTTAAATGTCGCTGAAAATGTCGGCTTTGCACTTAAGTTAAAAGGTTTAAAACCACAGCAGATTACTGAACAAGTTGAACATATTTTACAAACAGTTGGTTTGGCACATGTTGCTCATGCCAATATCTGGCAGTTGTCAGGTGGGATGAAGCAGCGCGTTGGTATTGCACGTGCTTTAGTCAGCCATGCACCGTATATTTTGTTAGATGAACCTTTTGCTGCATTGGATGCGTTTACACGTGAAAATATGCAGCAATTGGTTTTAGATCTTTGGAAAGATCAGCAAAAAAGTTTTTTCTTAATTACGCATGATATTGAAGAAGCACTTTTATTGAGTCAAAAATTGGTACTCATGACAGCACGACCTGGTCGTATTCAAGAAACACTCACTTTAAATTTTGCCGAACGTTATCGTCAAGGTGAGGATATTCGTTTTATCAAATCAGATCCTGATTTTATTGCTTTACGTGAACAACTCTTCAATCGTTTAAAACAGCAAAATCAAGCGTTGGAGCAAGTGATATGAATACGCAAAGCAAATCAGAAAATTTAAATGTTCTTGCAGAACATCAAGATTTAAGCCAGAACGCAAAAACAACTGAGTCAACTTATCGTGGTGGATTTAAAAATATTTTTTTACAGCATAAAAATATTTTTATTAGCACCTTGAGTGTATTGAGTCTTTTATTGTTGTGGTATGTGATCACAGCACTACAACTCGTTCCAGCACTATTTTTACCGAGTCCTTATGCAGTTTGGCAAAAATTTTTGACGGTTTCTCAACAAGGATTTATGCAAGCAACACTTTGGCAACATTTAGCAGCAAGTATTACTCGAGTATTGTTGGCACTCATTGCAGCAATTGTGGTAGGTGTGCCGCTGGGTTTATGGATGGGCATGAATAAATGGGTACGTGCTGTATTAGACCCATTGGTTGAACTATTAAGACCCATTCCACCCTTGGCTTATTTGCCGCTATTGGTGATTTGGTTTGGTATTGGAGAGGGAACAAAAGTTCTTTTGATTTTTTTCTCGATTCTTGCTCCAGTCATTATTAGCAGCGCGCATGGCGTACTTAGCCATCAAATCAACCGTGAACGAGCAGCTCAGTCACTTGGTGCAACAAATTTGCAAGTTTTAAAATATGTCATTTTACCAACAGCTTTACCACATATCTTGACAGGTATTCGTATTGGGCTAGGTGTAGGTTGGTCAACTTTAGTGGCATCTGAGCTTGTTGCAGCTGACCGTGGTATTGGTTTTATGGTGCAATCCGCAGCGCAGTTCCTGATTACAGATACAGTGGTACTTGGCATTATCGTGATTGCTGTAGTGGCTGTGAGCTTTGAACTCTTTTTACGTTGGTTGCAAAAAGAAATTTCACCTTGGTATGGGCAACAGATTTAGTTGGTAATGATCAGCTAATAAATTGAAAGTATAGATTTTATTTAATTAATGATTTAAAAGAGAATGACCGTGAGCTTTGAAATTCAATCCATTCAACCGAATATTGGCGCAATTATTTCAGGTGTGGATTTAAACCAGTTATCTGAGGAACAAGTAGGCTTGATCCATCAAGCATTGCTCAAACATCAGGTAATCTTTTTTAGAAATCAAAAGCTTGAACCTCAGGCTCAAGCAGAGTTAGCACGTAGTTTTGGCGATTTACATATTCATCCCATTTATCCGACAGTTGAAGGCGTCAAAGAAATTATTGTGTTGGATAGTCATCGTCAAGATTTGCGCGATAATGAACTTTGGCATACAGATGTGACTTTTAGCCAAACACCACCGTTAGGCTGTGTATTGCAAGCGATTAAAATTCCTGAAGTGGGTGGAGATACATTGTGGGCAAGTGGTGTATCTGCATTTCGTTTATTAGATGAAAAATTAAAAGAAAAACTCAGAAATTTGACCGCAGAACATGATATTCGCAAGTCTTTTCCATTAGAACGTTTTGCTTCAACACCAGAAGAAAAAGAAAAACTAGAAGCAACATTTCGCAAAAATCCACCTGTGACACATCCTGTTATTCGTACACATCCTGAAACTGGTGAAGAATCGCTATTTGTGAGTGAAGGATTTACGACAAAAATTCATGAGCTAGATGAAGCGGAAAGCCATGAGTTATTGGAATTTTTATTTAAATATACCACTCAAGCAGATTTTCATGTGAGATGGCAGTGGAAAGAGGGTGATGTCGCAATTTGGGATAATCGCTGTACACAACATAAAGCATTATTTGATTATGGCGATGCGCATCGTATTATGCGTCGTGCAACGGTTTTAGGTGATGTGCCTTATTATCAACAAGCAGCATCTTAAACGTTATTTTTCACATAAAAAAACCTGATCAAATGATCAGGTTTTTCTTAAGGCAGATTCAAAAGCCAAGTAAATTATAATAGACTGATAAAATTAATCTGCACGACGCCAAATTGTACCTTGACGAGTATCTTCAAGTACCACACCTTGATCTAACAATGACTGACGAATGCCATCTGCTTTAGCAAAGTCTTTGGCTTTTTTTGCATCGACACGTTGTTGAATAAAATCAGCAATTTGCTCTTCAGATAATGCCAATGCTTCCTGACCAATGTCTGATTTTAAGAAGTCATCCACATCATGTTGTCCTAGACCTAAAATATTGGTCAAGTGACGTAAAGTCGAGTAGTAAATCGCAGATTGCTCAGCGTTTTCTTCTTTTACGGCACGGTTTAATTCTTTAATCACTTCAAATAACACTGCAAGTGCTTCTGAAGTATTAAAGTCATCACGCATGGCTGTATTAAAGCGTTCAACTAAGGTTGTTTCCAAAGTTTCAACAACGGTATTGCCATACACTTGCTCATAGGCTTTAAAAGCATGATAAAAACGCGTTAATGCATTTTTGGCTTCTTTAAGTGCAAAGTCAGAGAAGTTAACAGGGCTACGATAGTGCGAAGACACAATAAAGTAGCGAATCACTTCAGGGTGGAATTTTTCCATTACATCACGAATGGTAAAGAAATTGCCCAAAGACTTCGACATTTTCTCGCCATCGACATTGATGAACCCCACATGCATCCAATAGTTTACATATTGTTCGCCTGTTGAAGCTTCAGATTGTGCGATTTCATTTTCATGATGAGGGAAAGTTAAGTCTGAACCACCACCGTGAATATCGAAATGATTGCCTAAACAGCAAGTCGACATTGCCGAACATTCAATATGCCAACCCGGACGACCATTGCCCCAAGGTGAAGCCCAAGACGGTTCATTTTCTTTGGCATGTTTCCAAAGGACAAAGTCAAACGGATGTTTTTTCTCGACTTCAACATCGACCCGTTCAGAAGCGCCTGCTTGCATATCTTCAAGTTTACGACCTGAAAGATGACCGTATTTGGCAAATTTTTCAACTTCAAAATAGACATCGCCATTATTTGAAGGATATGCCGTGCCATTGTCCACCAAAGCACCAATCATGTTTTGCATTTGGTCGATGTAGTCTGTTGCACGAGGTGCTTCATCAGGCTCAGCACAGCCCAAGCGTGCTGCATCATCATTCATTGCGGTAATAAAACGATCGGTCAAAGCCGTAATACTTTCGCCATTTTCATTGGCACGGGCAATGATTTTGTCGTCAATGTCGGTAATGTTACGTACATATTTAACTTGCCAACCTTGACTACGCAAAAAACGAATAATGTAGTCAAATGCAACCATCACACGTGCATGCCCAATATGACAGTAATCATAAACCGTCATACCACAGACATACATGTCGATTTGTCCTTCTTTACGGGGTACAAATTCAACTTTTTTACGTTGCTCAGAATTGTAAAGAACAAAAGGTTGCATAGGTCTTCTAAATGCTTCATTAAAATGGTGCTTCATCTTAACCTATGCGTTTTTTTTCATAAAGTTAAAATGAAAATAAAGATAGGGTTTTGATTGCATTTTTTGTTGAATGATTTTAAATAATGCTTGTTTTGCAAAATAACAAATTTCTATAAAAGAATGCTTTAAATGCTTGGGGAAATAAAATGAATAAAAATAGTGGTTTTGCTAAAGGTACATTGGTGCATACAGATAAAGGTTTAGTGCCAATTCAGGATATAAAAGTTGGGGATAGGGTTTTATCCTTGTCCGAAAATGGCGAAGGAGAGACAGCTTATAAGCGTGTAGTGAATACTTTTAAATCTGCTGAGAAAAAAGAGTTAATGGGAGGTTTGTTTGGTATTTTCTGTACGGATGACCATTTATTTTGGGAAATTGGCAGAGGTTGGGTTTCATTGAAAGATATGTATTTGGATGGAAAAGGTATTTTTTCTTTTTATAATTTAAATAGAAATGAATCACCACTGGATAATAATATTAGGGGAGCATTACAGGTTTTTGAAGTAGATGAAGGTACACATGATGTATTTAACTTAGGTGGTTTTTATCTGGCACGTTCGGGTACAGAAGGTGTTGCAGTAGCTTATTTCAGTAATAATAAATATGACTATCGAGCAAAAGATGGTGGATATTTACTTATCGATTTTAGAAAATATCCTGCTCAGTATATTTTAACAGATGATAATGACAGTCTTTTGGGCTATTGGAAAAATCAATGTTACTTTAGCTTTGATCTGGATCAACTAGAGCAAGAAAAGGATCAGTACGTTGTCCTAAGGAAAGGACGAGATGATATCGAAATTGCAGAGTATTCTAGAATATTACAAGATTTTGATTTAGATTTACATGATCGTAATTATGTATTATGTGGAAATCCAATTAATGTTGAACTATTGCAGGACATAGCAAAACGATTTGAAGGTGCTTTTTCAGATTATGTTTATAATATTGAAGTTGAAGATTATCACACGTATTTTGTAGGAAAATATGGTTATTGGGTACACCAATAACCTAAATAGAATGAATTTTAAAAATAGTTAAATCTGTCACTCTACATAAATTATGTACATTCATTGCTAAGAAAATGAAATTTATACATTTAGAAAATACCTTCGCTGCATAGCTATGATAAAATTGCCAAAATTATTTTTTGCTTGCAGCGAGTGATCCTCTCTGCAAAGATCAGGTAAATCGACTTTGAATCCTACAAACATGCCGAATCAGATTGATTTTCAAAAAGTTGCACTCGAAACCCTAAGCATCGAAGAGCATGCTTTAGAAGTCCTAGCATCTCAAATTGATGAACGCTTTAGCCAAGCCTGTGAAATTATTTTACAGTGTAAAGGACGTTTAGTGATCACGGGAATGGGTAAGTCAGGTCATATTGGACGTAAAATGGCAGCGACTTTTGCGTCGACAGGAACACCATCCTTCTTTATGCATCCTGGTGAAGCAGGGCATGGCGACTTGGGTATGTTGGTCAAAGGGGATGTGCTGATCGCGATTTCTTACTCAGGAAAAAGCGATGAAATCATGATGTTGATGCCATTGATCAAACATGTGGGTGTGCCTTTAATTACCATTAGCGGTCATGACAAAGGTCCTATGCCACAAAATGCAGATGTTGCTTTGACTTTGGGTGATATTCAAGAGGCATGTCCACTAGGGCTTGCACCGACTTCAAGTACCACAGCAACTTTAGTTTTAGGTGATGCACTTGCAGTTGCGCTATTAGAAGCTCGTGGTTTTACTTCGGACGATTTTGCACGTTCACATCCAGCAGGGGCGTTGGGGAAACGTCTGTTATTGCATGTCAAACATTTAATGCATACAGGCGAAGAACTACCAAAAGTATCACCTGATACACCAATGAATAAAGTATTGTATGAAATTTCCAATAAACGTTTAGGTTTAACCACCATCGTCGATGAAAATGATACTTTGCTCGGGATTTTTACCGATGGTGATTTACGTCGTTTAATTGATAAACAACAAGGTTTTGATGTGAACTTGGCGGTGTCTGAAGTGATGATTCAACATCCATCTACCATTTCGCAAGAAGCACGTGCAGTTGAAGCTTTAGAAAAGATGAACGAAAAGAAAATTAACCAATTTATTGTGGTTGATGATGCCAATAAAGTCATTGGTGTAATCAGTATGCATGACCTAATCCAAGCAGGAGTAAACTAAACCATGGCTTCTTATGTTTTATTAGAGCAAGCACGTCATATTGAAGCTTTGGTTTTAGATGTAGATGGTATTTTAAGTGATGGTTTTGTGACTTTGACCAATACAGGTGACGAAATTAAATCTTTTGATATCCGTGATGGTTTGGGCATGAAATTGGTGCAGCAAGCAGGGATCAAAGTCATCATTATTACGGGTCGAAAAAGTAATATTGTTGAAAAACGTATGTCTGACTTGGGCGTAGATTTGGTTTTTCAAGGTCGTGAAGACAAAGGTGTTGCTTTACGTGAAGCCTGTGCGCAGTTCGGACTTGATCCTGAAGATTGTTTATATATGGGTGATGATTGGCCTGATCTTTCTGCATTTGCAATCGCAGGTATGAAAGTGACTGTACCAAATGGTCATGTTGAAGTTCGTCGTCGCGCAGACTTGGTCACACAGGCAATGGGTGGGCGCGGTGCGGTACGTGAGGTTTGTGATATGTTACTGATGTCTAAAGGTGTTTACCAAGCACTACTTGAAAAATATACAACAATCCCACATTAATAGAGAAGTCCTGCATTTAAATTCAATATGTTGATTATTATTTATGGATACTAAAGTTTTGTATGTCACTGCTGTACTGATCGCTGCTGTCAGTGGTGGTTATTACTATTACAGTGGAAAAGGCAATAAGTTAGATGCCAATGCTGCACAGAGCATGACCTATTCTGCTGAAGGTATTCATGTCTTACAAACTGATGAAAAAGGTGATTTGCATCTTCGAGCGACTGTAGATCATTTAGAGCAAGATCTGAAAAAAGAAACTGCAACGTTAGTCAACCTGAATGCATCAATGTATGAAAATAACCAAGTGAATTCGACATTTTATGCCAAACAAGCCAATGGTTATGATGATAATGAAAAAGTGGTTTTAAAAGGGCAGGTAAAAGCAACCAAACTAGGTGAACAGGGGCAAATGGTGTTTTTAACAGATGAGTTAACAAGTTATCCAAAACGACAGGTTTTAGAAACAACTCATCAAGTCACTGTAACTGCGCCTAATGCATCATTTATTAGCCAAGGTTTAAATGCAAATTTAAGCACAGGCGAATACGAATTTACACATATTCGAGGAAAGTATGTACCTAACTAAATATTTATCCCAACCACAAACTTTCCTAAAACAGTCTTTGTGGCTTGCAGGTTTACTCTGTGTTTCAGCAAGTTCTTTTGCCTTGCCATCTGACCGTAATCAACCGATTTCGTTATTGGCTGACCGAGCAACCTATAATGAAAAAACGGGTGTCACAACTTATTCAGGTAATGTTGTGATTGAGCAAGGAACAATGAAGTTACAAGCGGCTTCTATTGTGGCGCAGCTTAATAAAAGTAAACAAATTAGTACCATTACTGCAACAGGCTCACCCGCAAAATTTCAGCAACAGGTCGATACTGCAAAAGGCGTGGCACGTGGTGAAGCACAAAAGATTATCTATGATGCTGAAACAGGTTTGATTAACTTGATTGGTAATGCCTATCTTTACCAAGATGGCGCGAGTATTCGTAGTGGTACTTTAAAGTACAGTATGAATAAGGGTGATATTGAAGCCAACGGTGGTACTGGTTCTACAGGAACACCAAAAAGTCGAGTTCAAATTATCATTCCGCCAAATGGCAGTAAATCTTTCCCAGGGGCACGTGATTAATGAGTCAGGCATTAAACCAACCACAAACCTTATGTATTAAGCATTTGGCGAAAGTTTATAATAAACGTTGGGTGGTAAAGGACGTTTCTTTTAGCATGCAAAGTGGTCAAATTGTTGGCTTACTTGGACCAAACGGTGCAGGGAAAACCACAAGTTTCTATATGGTGGTTGGTTTAGTGCGTATGGATAAGGGTGAAATTCATTTAGATAATGAAGATATTTCAGACCTTGCTATGCACCAACGTGCAAGAAAAGGCATTGGCTATCTACCACAAGAAGCCTCTATTTTTAGAAAGTTAAGTATTTCTGAAAATATTATGGCGATTTTAGAAACACGTAAAGACCTCAACAAACAACAGCGCCAACAAAGACTGCAAGAGCTGTTGGAGGACTTTAAAATCACACATATCAAAGACTCTTTGGGAATGAGTGTGTCTGGTGGTGAGCGCCGTCGTGCTGAAATTGCACGTGCTTTAGCAGCCGACCCAAAATTTATGTTACTTGATGAACCATTTGCGGGCGTCGATCCAATTTCTGTTGGTGATATTAAAGATATTATTCGTCAGCTGAAAGATCGTGGCATTGGTGTACTCATTACTGATCATAATGTGCGTGAAACATTAGCCATTTGTGAACATGCCTATATTGTGAGTGAGGGTGCTGTTATCGCAGAAGGTTCGCCAAGTGATGTACTCGCCAATGAAACTGTACGTGAAGTTTATTTAGGTGATGATTTTACAGTCTAGTATAGTATTTCTAATTTAATTTGTGACTTAATTTGCAATTTAAATAATTGAAAAAGAGAGCATTATGACTCTCTTTTTTTATTGCTGAAATTTAAAAAAAACACGTTATACTAAGTTTGCTGATTGATTATTGTTAATTTTAGTTTTATGCCATTTACTCTTGTATCCGAAGTTTTTTTTGAAGAAGACATTAAAAAGAGTCGCTTTCAGGCGATTGCTGCACCTGTTGAAAATGAACAAGAGATCAAAGCCTTTTTAGAAAAATATTTAGATTTGACGACAACACATCAATGCTGGGCATGGAAAATTGGGCATAATGTTCGTTTTAACGATGATGGTGAACCTTCAGGAACAGCAGGTCGCCCAATTTTAGCAACAATTGAAGGAAATGAACTGACCAATGTGATTGTATTGGTTAACCGTTGGTATGGTGGGATTAAACTCGGTACAGGGGGCTTAGTCCGTGCTTATGGAGGATGTGCTGGACAATGCCTGCTATTGGCTGAGAAAATTGAATTAATTGAAAAGAAAAATGTAAAATTTAACTGCATTTTTAATGAGTGGGCAATTTTTCAATATGAGCTAAATCAACAACAGATAGAATATACAGAACAATATAGCGCAGAGGGTGTAGAAATTATCGCGCGTTTACAGTTGCATCAGATTGAACCCTTAGCAGATAAAATTCAATATGTTACACGTGGACGAGAAAGTTTAAAGCTTATGGATGATGCAAATGACTGAAGACCGCTTATTAAAATACCGTGATCAGCATAAGCATCGTTTGAATTATATGCCGTGGTTATATTATTCACTCAAGCCAAAAAATAAAGTCTGGGCAGAAGCTTGGCAAAAGGAATATCAAACTTACTTAATGGAAATGGAAACGGTAGAAATTGGAGAAAATTGTTTTATTTCGCCTTTGGCACATATTTTTGCAGAACCTGGACGAACGATAAAAATAGGTGACAATACTTTTATTGCAGCTGATTGTACTTTGCATGGTCCTTTAGAGATCGGCAATGAAGTCGCGATTAATCATCATTGCATTTTAGATGGTGGGCGTGTTGGAATTAAATTGCATGATCAAGTACGGATTGCAGCTTATTGTCATTTATATGCTTTTGATCATGGTATGGATTTGGCACAGCCTATTTATCAGCAAGCCGTCACTTCACAAGGGATTGAAATAGGACGTGATGTCTGGCTTGGCGCACATGTTGGAATTAAAGATGGTATAAAAATTGGCGCACATGCAGTTGTAGGGATGAATAGTATGGTCACAAAAGATGTAGCTGAAAAAGAAATTGTTGCAGGTAATCCAGCACGTTTTATTCGATATCGTGATTAGCTTAACATTTTGTACAAATTAATCATTTATTCATTCAATTAATTACATGAACGCGTTCCAACCAATCAAAAAGTTATGTTACTTTTAGGATAGAGAAATAGACCTAGGGCGAAAATGCCAAAGAGAGGCTAAGATGAAACGAGTGATTGCATGTATTGATTCTTCACCTTGTATCAATGCTTTAGCAGAGGCAGCAGCATGGATTGCACAAAAAACGAATCGAGAGTTGGTACTTCTTCAAGTGCTTGATTATTATCCTGCAAGTTATCATCTAGGTGAAATTAGTGGTGTGATTGGCTTTGAAAGTAATGCAATGCTACTCAAAGAGCTTGCTGAGCTAGAGCAAAAACAAAGTGAATTAGCACTTGATTATAGTAATAATTTATTACAACACATTTCAACGATGATTCAGCAAAAATATGGCATTGTTCCAAGTCATATACAAGAAAAAGGTGATTTCTTAGAGCAAGGTTTTAATGTTCTTCGCGAAGATGATTTTGTTGTGATCGGGCGTGTAGGTGAGCGTTCGGCAGAGAAAAATAAAAGTATTGGGAGTAATGTCGAAAACTTTATCAGAGGTGCTAAATGTACCGTATTAACGGTTGGTGAAAACTTTAAAGCACCTACACGATTTATTTTTGCCTATGAATACTCTGAAACTTGTCAAAAAATGTTAGAGCGTGTGGAAAAAAGTGATTTACTACGGCAGTTACAATGTCATTTAGTCTATGTCGGTGATCACCCTGAGATTTTAAATGAACCTGCAAAACGTTTAAAAGAAGCAGGCTTAGATGTTGTAGTTGAATATCGTTATGGTGATGTCGCTGAAAATATTTTGGACTATCAAAATCAGCATCAAATTCAACTGATTGTCTTAGGCGCATTTAGCCATAGTAAAATTCATCAATTTTTCTTAGGTAGTGTAACCACAACAATATTCCGTAATGCCAATGTGCCTTTATTGGTCGTGAAATAAAGCTCTACAGGGGTCTTATTAGACGTTAAAAAATGGCTTTGCTGAATGATCAGGCACATTGTTTTGGCTCAATTGATGATGAGATTCTACTTTATTTTTAAAAAATGTTTAAAAATAATTTTGGCTAAATATGCGTTGTGTAAAAAATGATCTTTGTTGAATATTAATTATATTTCAATGGTTTATTTTAAAATAAAAAAGTTATCCACAACTCTACAAACAAGTTAGGTGGATAACTTTTTTGAAAGAAATGAGACGAAAAATGATCATCTCTTTAATTTTGATTTAAAAGTACAATATCACGAATATATATACATATTATGTATATAACAATTATTTGACAATTGCAATCGCAAAACCATCATGTCCTTTGCTGCCTACGGTTTGCAACGCTGTACATGATAAAATTTTAGGGTGATTTTGCATTGCTTTATACATTTCACGAATGCCTTCAATGCTTGGTTTATGGTTGTCAGGATTTAAAATATCGCCTGAACGAATCACATTGTCTAAAACAATAATCGTTCCAGCGTGTGATAAATTCAGACTTAATTCCAAATATTCAGGATAACTTTGTTTATCTGCATCGACAAAAATAAAATCAAAGGGTTCAGTATCGGCAGGTAATGCTTTTAAAATGTCCGCAGCACGCCCAACTTTTAAGTCAACTTTTTGAGGTAGTTGCGCATTATCAATATTTTCTTGTCCTAAAGCAGCATGGGTATCTCGACCTTCAATTGTCAAAATATAACCATCTTCAGGCAAGGCACGTGCAAGCCACATTGTACTGTATGCTGCAAACGTTCCTAATTCTAAAACTCGTTTGCATTTGTTCATCTGAATCAACATTTGCAACAGCATGCCTTGATTGGGTGCGACAGCGAGATGATCAGGAAAACCACGTTCATCTGTATGTTTTAAAGTTTGAGTCAGAATTGGATCATCTGGAATTAAATGTGATTCGATATAAGCATCGATGTCTGACCACATTTGTTGCATATTATGTCACCTGAATTGAATCGTCACTATAGAGCTAGGTGCATTTTAAACTTTTAAAAGCAGAGTGCAATTCATGTTGATATTTTTCGGCTCGATTTATCTTACAAATATAAAAAAAAGAGGTCAGTAGACCTCATTTTAAATACAGCATATTTTTAAAAATTACACATTGAACTATTGCGACTGAGGTCTGGTCCCCAAGTTCGATAACCTTGTGTATCAATATGGATTTGACCTGAAGCATATAGACCTAAGCCCATATTGAAGTTTTGCCCATACTGTGACCAAAATTGACAGAGCTTAAATTTGGTATTTTCAATATAAGCATAATCTTGCGGTTGTGGATAAGCAGAACCTATACGAAAGTCGATTGCAGAGTTAAATAAATGACGTGAAGAACCAGCACCACCAGCACATTGATTCAAAGGTAAATCACGATAAACTGAAGTAACTTCAAAGTCTGTTAATACTTTAGATGCAACTAAGTATTTAAAAACACGTAAAGTTTGAATTTGATTAGACCAAACTTCACGGCTTGGAATCATATACTCAGAGCGACCACATTTTTGCCAATCACGTGCTGTTCTAAACAGTTCAAAACTTGGAATAATATTCGCGACATTATTTTGTTCTAAAAAGCGTTCATATTCACGAGCACGAGCTTGGTTATCATCTTGCATTAACCAATAGCGATAAGAAGCAGGCAATACCTTTTGCGGTACCGTATGCTGAATCACGACTTTTTCTTGAGGTATATAAATACGTTGGCTTTGGGTTGGTGTTCCGATGGTCTGACCTTTTTGAGGGGTGGATGAGCATCCGATCATCATCATTGGAACTATGCTGATTGCAAATAAGCCCTTCAAAATATCTTTCATTTTATATATGTGCTTGTGAGTTAACGAGCTATTTTATGCTAATTTTTAGCAGCGAATCTGTATAAATTGCAAACAAATGTACAATTTCAGTTGGATTTATAAAAAAAGACCAGCTAGGCTGATCTTTTTCTTGATTACTTCTCTAAATATTGAAGTTTATCTGGTTTACCATTCCATTCTTCACGGTCTTCTGGCTGATCGCCAATTTGTGTGATGTTTGGCCATTTTTCAGCAAGTTCAGCATTAAGCTCAATAAAGACTTCCTGACCTTCTGGTAACTCATCTTCAGAAAAAATTGCATTTGCAGGGCATTCTGGTTCACACAATGCACAATCAATACATTCATCAGGGTTGATGACAAGAAAGTTAGGTCCTTCATAGAAGCAGTCAACAGGGCATACTTCTACGCAGTCTTGATATTTACACTTAATACAATTTTCAGTGACAACAAAGGTCATGGCGTCAGCTACCTAAAAATATGGTTCTAATTAATAATGGTGTATTTTAGGCAAAAACTGATGCAACTAACAATTCCTTTTATTGATATTTGTTATATAAATGGCTGTTAAATTCAAGGTAAAATCAATAAATTGGTTATTATTTGTGCTAAGTGACCTGATATCATGTCAAATGGCATATATAGCATTTATTTAGAATAGTTTAGCTGATTTTATTGGAAGTAAGTGAGGTGCATGGCTTGGTCATCATATTGTGGTTATAAAGTGGGATAACCTATATTTCGGTACTCAATTTAAAAAATAAAAAATAATTTTTAAAGTGTGAGGAACATCACGGTTTTTAAAATTTGGTTATGTTGTATATTAAAAGCGAGATACAGCATAAATAAACTCAAAAGGGTATATTCTTAAAATGAATAAATATTATATTTTCATCCTCACCTTGTTAGGATTTTGCCAAACGCATGCTCAGGCGCTTGAACCTACTGAGCAAATGATCACTGATAGTTTCACATGTGTAGCGAATGAAAAAGAGAGTACAAATGTTTTAAACTATTTAAATCGGCATAAGCAAGAAATGACGGATCATGAAGTGAAAAAACTCGATTTTCCTGAAAAATATGCAGTGCTTAAACAGCCTGTTCGTATTTTAGGTATGACAGCTCAATATTATGCAGTGAATAAGGTCGAAGTAGATAAAAATCATCAATTTATGACATTTAGTTTGTATATTCCACATCAAAATTCTCTTCAGTTGATTGAAACATTAGCAAAAAAATACCAAGCAGTGCCAGACCAAGAATCTCATCAGATGTTTAAAGAACAAGGCTTAAATATTCGTATGTATCATTTAAGTGAAACTCAAACAGAGAAATACAAACGCCAACTGACAATGAATAATGCATGGTTGCCAGATGAGCAGCATAATCCTTGGGCATTTGTTGAAATTTCATGTGCTTATATACCTAAATAATAAAATAACCATCAAACCTTTTGAGTTTAAATATTTGGAATTTGATTGATTATTCAACTAGTTAAATTTGAAGAATATGAACTCAAGAGGTTAAATTTTTTATTGAAAAATCATCAGTCGTTCTCTTGATTAAAAATACAACAATGTTAAATTCGAGTAAGGAACTTAGATAAGTTTTCTTTTTGTTCAAAAAAATGAGATGAGTTAGCTCATGTTTTCAATAAGTTAAAAGTATAAGTTTTGGTAATAATCAATATTTAAATTTAAAGCTGCAAAGGATTTGCAACATGATTAAAAATGATATTCAACGCGCCCGTCGTATGCATATTGCCGATATTCCTACTCGAAGCGCTCAGCGTTTTGGTCATAAAACGGCTTTAGTTGATCAAGGTCAGCGTATCAGCTTTAGCGAGTTTGATCGCTATGTTGAACAAATTGCCATGCATATGCATGCACAAGGCTTATGCAAAGGCGATAAAATCATGCTTTTTTCGCATAATTGTTGGCAATTTCCTGCAATTTTATATGCAGCGGCACGACTCGGTGTCATTGGAGTGCCCATTAACTTTATGTTGAATGTAAAAGAAGTACATTATCTGTTGCAACATGCCCAACCTAAAATGTTGGTTGTTGAAGATGATTTGTGTGAGGTGATGGAACAGGCTTTAGAAAAAATTGACTTTACACGACCAAAGCAAGTGGTTCTTGATTTAAATCAACGCACTATATCTGCTCAATGGAAAAATTTTGAGGAATATTTGGTTCAAACTGAAATTAAATTACCTGATGTTGAACTACATGCTGATGATGCAATTCGTATGATGTATACCAGTGGTACAGAGTCTTTACCGAAAGGTGTTTTACTGAGTAGTGAGGCTTTAATGTCACAATATACCAGTTGTATGGTTGAAGGGAAAATGAGTTCAAATGATCGAGAAATTCATGCTTTTCCAATGTATCACTGTGCGCAGCTCGATGCTTTTTTAAATGTAGATCTGATTTTAGGTGCAACCAGTTATATTTTTAGACGTTTTGAGCCAGATGCTGTATTGGAAATGATTTCAAAAGAAAAAATTACCAAATTATTTTGTCCTCCAACCGCTTGGATTGCACTCTTAAATGCTGAAAAATTTAATCCTGTTGAGTTAACATCATTAAGTAAAGCTTATTATGGTGCTTCAGCAATGCCGAAAGCTGTGATTGAAACATTACTTGAAAAATTACCACATATTGGTTTTTGGCAGTTTTATGGTCAAACTGAAATGGCACCTGTCGCTACAGTATTACATCCAGAAGATCATTTTGAATACGCTGATTCTGTTGGAAAACCTGCATTTAATGTTGAAACACAAATTATGGATGAACATGGCGTGATTCTTCCACAAGGTGAAATTGGAGAGATCGTACATCGTAGTGTTCATTTAACCGTAGGATATGACCAAAATGATGAGAAAAATGCTGAAAGCTTTAAATATGGTTGGTTTCATAGTGGAGATTTAGGTTATTTTAATGAGCAAGGTTATTTATATGTTGTTGATCGTATTAAAGATATGGTCAAATCAGGTGGTGAAAATGTATCAACACGTGAAGTAGAAGAAGTCATTTATCGTATTGAAGGCGTAAAAGAGGTGGCTGTATTTGGAACGGCACATCCACGTTGGATTGAGGCTGTGACTGCTGTCGTTATTCCACATCAAAATGTTCAATTAGATGAAAAAATGATTATGAAATTTTGTGCGCAACATTTATCTGCTTATAAGATGCCTAAAATGATTTATTTTGATGATGTTTTACCAAAAAATGCCAGTGGTAAAATTTTGAAAAGAGAGCTAAAACAACAATTTCAATCCTAACAATAATTTTTTGCATAAAAAACAGACCTTAGATAAGGTCTGTTTTGTTTATTGGTCTATTAAGTATTGAGTAACTCTTTTAATTGATAGAGTTGAGCAAGTGCTTCACGTGGTGTGAGATTATCGACATCTAAATGTGCCAAAGCATCTAAAGCAGGAGATGATTTTTCGATTTCAATGACTTTCTCAATCACATCAGGTTCAGTATTCATATCACTAAATAAATCATTTTGGACACTGCTATTGTGCTGTTGCTGCTGTTTTTCCAAGATTTTTAAGCGTTTTTGTGCATCTTTGATGACACTCTCAGGAATGCCTGCCAGTTTGGCAACCTGTAAACCATGACTTTGACTTGCAGGACCTTTTTGAACTTTATGCAGTAAAATTAAATTTCCATTAAGCTCTTTTGCAGTCACGTGATAATTATCAATAGCATTTTCTTGTGCCAATTCTGTGAGTTCAAAATAATGCGTCGCAAATAAACATAAACATTTGATACGCTTAGTTAAATCAAGCACACATGCCCATGCCAATGACAAACCATCATAGGTGCTCGTACCACGCCCAACCTCATCCATCAGAACCAAAGATTGATTGGTCGCATGATGTAAAATTTGAGATGTTTCAGTCATTTCAACCATAAAAGTTGATTTCCCTGAAGATAAATCATCGGCTGAACCAATACGGGTAAAAATACGGTCAATCGGTCCGAGTTGTGCTGACTTTGCAGGTACAAAACTACCGCAATAGGCGAGTAGGCTAATTAAGGCAGTTTGGCGCATAAAAGTCGATTTACCACCCATATTTGGACCCGTAATAATTGCCATACGATGATTAAAGTCTAAATGTGTATCATTCGGTGTAAATGGTGTTTTACTCAACGACTCTACAACAGGATGGCGACCCGCAATAATATTTACCCCAATTTCAGGGCTATATTCTGGGCGATTCCAATGATTTAAACGTGCTTGATGAGCAAAATTTGCTAATAAATCAATTTGAGCAATAGCGCTGCTCATCATTTGTAAGTTAGCAATATCATCACGTAATTGTTCAAGTAACATTTCAAATAGCATTTTTTCACGAGCAAGTGCGCGTGATTCGCTTGATAAGACTTTATCTTCAAATGCTTTTAGTTCAGGGGTAATGTAGCGTTCAGCATTTTTTAAGGTTTGTCGGCGAATATAATGCTCAGGTGCTTGTTCTGCTTGGGCACGAGAAAGTTCGATATAATAACCACTTACACGGTTATAACCAATTTTTAAAGTATTAATCCCTGTGGCTTCTCGCTCTTGGATTTCAAGATCAATCAAGAATTGACCTGCATGATCTCGAATTTGACGTAGTTCATCTAATTCAGGATCGAAACCTTCAGCAATAACATTGCCATCACGTAATAAAACAGGTGGATGTTCAACAATTGCAGACATTAAGTGTTGATGTAAGCCATTAAAATCCCCCAATTCTTCATTAAGTTGTTGAATAAGAGATGTTTGAGGTGCTGTTAAAATGGGTTGAAGTGCATGTCTTAACAATGGGATTTGTGCACAAGCTTGACGTAATTGTACTAAATCACGTGGGCGAGCACTGCCTAAAGCAACACGACTTAAAACTCGCTCGATATCGCCAATGTCTTTGAGAACTAAACGTACTGGTGACTCATGATAACCTTTGATGAGTATTTCTATTGCATCTAAGCGCGCATCTAAAACTGCTGTATCACGCAGAGGTTGCATTAACGTACGACTGAGCAAACGCCCACCCATTGCCGTTTGGGTATCATTAATTAAGGAAAATAATGAAGTACCATGTTCAAATAATGGATCAATTATTTCTAAGTTACGGCGAGTTACAGGGTCTAAAGCAATAAAATCAGTACTTTGTTCAAGCTTTATTGAACGGATATGAGGTAAAGCTGTTTTTTGTGTTTCTTTGGCATAATGAATTAAAGATGCAGCAGCAGCTTTTGCAAGTGGTAAATGATCAATTCCAAAACCTGATAAGGTAGAAACGGCAAACTGATCACATAATGTTTTCTGTGCATTATTCAGATTAAAATCTACGTTTGGACGCTTGGTGATTGGGCATTCGATTTGTTTTTTTATTGATTCAATAATTTGTGTGTCAACTAAATCCTCATCAATTAAAATTTCGCTTGGCATTAAACGTGCTAATTCTAAAGGTAGGGTTTCAGGTTTATATTCTTGTTGTTGAACTTTAAAAATACCTGCGCTTAAGTCGAGCAGGGCAATTCCCATTTGATTTTGTTGAACACACAAAGCCAGTAAATTTGAGCTTTGATGTGCAGTTAACAGGGCATCATCTGTTAAAGTTCCCGGGGTAATAATACGCACGACGGCACGTTCAACAGGTGCTTTTCCTGTAACTTCACCGACTTGTTCACAAATAACAACCGTTTCACCTTTTTTAACTAAGCGTGCTAAATAACCTTCAGCAGCATGATAAGGTACACCTGCCATTGGAATGGGGTCACCATTGGTTTTTCCACGATGGGTGAGGGTGATGCCTAATATTTTTGCAGCTTTTTTGGCATCATCAAAAAATAACTCGTAAAAATCACCCATACGATAAAACATTAATGCGTGTGGATGCTGTACTTTTAAATTTAGATATTGCTGCATCATTGGAGTATGGGATTGGATATTCGCTATGATATTATTATCAATCATTGTTATTAATTCCTTTATTTTCAATGTCTTTAAAAATATTTAGCATAAATAGATAATCCAAGAGTTAAGAGGAGATTTGAAAGTATGACCTGTCTAATTTTAAACAAGCCCTCATTTTTGATCAATATTGTAAAATGAGCAACTTGAAAGGATAACAAACAATGCAGACTTTCTCTAAGGATTAAGTTGACTTTGCGCATTCAGATAGAAGATGAAAAAAATACTTGTACGAAGTGGGGTGAAGAAAACTTTTATTCTTTATAAAATATGCCTAATTTTTTAGATGTGAATACTCAAAATCTAATGATCCGTGAATGATCGAATTTGGCTTTTGAGAGATATTATTTTGATTATATTTTCACTCAAATCGTTTTACATGATCTCTAAGCAAATTTTTTTTCTTCTTTAATATAGGGTAATTTAGAATTTACGCCCACCATATATTTAAAATCTGCCAGACTAAGCATGTCTAAATCTTCATCACTATTGCCATATGCATAAATTTTATTATATTGATTTAAATCATATTTTTCTAAAACTCTAAGTCTTTTTTGGTCGCAACTACAGTCCAGTGTCGAATATGATCCAGTAAATAGACCATTTTTAATCTCAGTACCTGTACAAATTAAATCGATATTTAAAATTTGACAAATTGCCTCAAGATAAATATCAATGGATGCTGAAACAAGTACAACATCATCGCCATTTTCTTGGTGGATTAATAATTGTTGATAGATTGCAGGGTCAAGTTGAGCCATTAAACGCGTTGAATATTCTTCTGCTAATTCTAAAATTTCATCAGCATCGGCATCTTTAAACATGGCTTTAAAGAGTTTTGGGCGCATTGCATCGGCAGGATAAACCTTTAAATAGTAGGCTTGAATCCAAGGCAAAATCTTAATACCTTGTTTAACAATATGTCGTTTTGATAAAGCATAGAAAATAAACCCTGTGAAACTGTCTTTTTTACACAAGGTTCCATCAAAATCAAATAAGGCTAGGTTTTTATGCGTTTTGCTCGTTGCATGCATGTTTCATATCGTCCGTTTACGCGGCTTGCATACCAGTTGGTATTATAATCACGGCTCAATTTTGGACCAGAAATGACTACTTCAGGCATAATAGCATAGATTGGCTCTTTTCCTGTTTTATCTTGATAAAGTTTAGAAACAGCAATATAAGTTTGTGTTTTTTCAAAACTTTTCTCTTTTTCCTTTTTCAGATCACTACGCAGTTGGCGCGGTGTCACTAAAATATTGTTTTTTGAAAATAAAGTGATAATGGCTTTTTCTGTTGTCGTCATTGTAGAACGAGGATCACCATTTTTATCATAAGAAAGTAAGTCACCATCTAGATCTAAATTAATATCAGATGATTTTTCAATCATTTTTTGGAAAGCTGCATTACGACTTGAATACATTCCCGAATTATAGTCTGCAAAACGATAAATTGGGTTGTCGTAATTTGTAGGGTAAATCATTAATCGATGTATACCATAATATAAGCCACCAAATTCAGTATAAAGGTTATCACGTAAAGCATTGGTGTTCATGCTTGTGCGTTTATGTTCTTTGGCATAGTTGATATGAACTTGCATCGAACCCAATGTGGTGATTGGATTTAATTTTTCAGCGAAATCCTGACCAACCAATTTTGCAGCCCCTGTCAAAGCGCTGATATGATAATGTTTTGTCATATAGTCAAAAATTTCACGATAAAGAACATCAAGCTCTTTTTCATTTTTGACACGACTCATTTGTTTAAGATAGTTATCTTCAGGTGTCGGTTGGTTTTTTAGAACATCTTGGAAATAATTAGCGATAGGTCCACCAATTGTAGTTCCTAGCTTGTCCTCAAATTTTTCTTGTAAACGCGTACTGACTTCTTTGACGGCTTTATCACCTAAACCGGGTACATTCGGATTTGCAATAAAGTTTGATTCTTGATCAACAACCGCAATAATTGTACAAATATTTTCCTTATTGCGTGGAATTTTTAATTCTTCAGTGATATCAAAAATGTCTTGAGCCCAAGATTTTCGATCATTGACTCGGTTAGGAATCAATTTACGAATTTGCTCACTTTCGAGTTCTGGTTCATCATCATGTGACCACCAAGAGCCATTGCCACAAGCGCTGAGCCCCAGTACTAAGACCATTAAACTTGCAGAGCGAAGAAAGTTTTTTTGTCGAGCAATTTTTTTCATACTAACGAAAACACGCTTAGAAATGGATGAGCAGGGTGAAGCAGCAAATTATACTATGTCTTAGTTAAAATGTATGAATATATATTGTATACGCATCTGGCAGTAATACAGTGAGCTATAGCCCTAACACGTAGTGAATGATGAATATAAAATAATTTCAAAAGGTACAATAATTTAAAATATATAGATGATTTATTCTTTAGTTTTATTAAAGAATAAATCAGAGATGAACGGATGTTTTTTTATTGATAGATGAATTAAACTGTTTGTTTAGTATATTTAAATATTGTCGTATTTAATTTTTTAGTATTTTATTCTTGAATAAAACATTAATATCATTTTTTGTCTTGAATTAATATGTTAATAATCAGATGTTTGTGTGTTTTTATTGCTGGATTTTAAATTCGTTTTAAAAAAAATAGATCAAATGTAAATTTTTATTGATTAAAATGCGACCTATTTTAACTTGGTATTTTTTGTTAAACCGTTTTGTCGGAAAATAGAATACTATAACATTGATGTAGATAATCCCCAATTATCTACATAACTTTTTATACCTGCGTCTTTTGGCTGCAGGTTTTTTTTACTATATGGTTAATACTTTATAATAATTTATTGAAGGCGGTAAGATGAATATATGTATAGGCGGTTGTTGGCATGGTAGTAAATTACTCAAAGATGAGGAAAATGGCTATTTTCTTGCAAAGGATAAAGTCACTGGTAAGCCAACCACATATGAGAGAGCAGTTTTGAAAGTTGGAGAAGAAATGTATGTTTTTTGGATCGCAGATGATCTAAGTCATTTGGAAGCAAATGAAAAGATCAAAATTTATCTGGACAAAGTCAAGCAAGCTTTAGAATAAAAATTTCATAAGATGATTAAGCCTCCTATTTTGGAGTTTTTTTTATTCTAGCGAGGCAAAGTCTCTTATTTTAAAACACACCTACAAATTCTTTTCCCCAAATTTCCCCAATAAAAGAACCTGTAGGTGTGTTTATTATTTTTCATAGTTATTGGTTTTGAGTATAGCGATAATAAAATAAAACTCAAGTAAGCTATTGTTTTATAAAATAAAACATAGTTAATTGGTTGGTTTTAGCTAGAGTGTTGATTTTTAAATTATATATCAAAGTAAAATAAATATTTTTTATAAATTAATTAAGTAATCATTCTTAAAAAGAATGTTTATTTGGTTGATTTTAGAGCATTTGGTGGTAACTCATTCTATTTTAAGAAAGAAAAGTGATTGTTGGTTGTGATAGATAAATATTTTTTTAATGCTGCGGTTTTAGTTGAATCCGTCGTTTCAGAAACTTATCACTGATTTTATTTAAATATTGAATGATGAATTGCTCCAAAGTTTTTGACACAACGGCAGCTTCAGGATTTAGAATAGCCAGATTAACAAGGATCTTTGCTTTAAGCCATTTAAGCTATTTTTTGGCTCATGGCTCTTTTGGAAATATTCTTGTTTTAATCAATAGTGGTAATCCTTTACGAGTCATTCGTATTTAAGCTTTGTAGCGAGTTTTATCATTTACTGTAGTTTATCTGCGATGATTTCTATTTTACGCCACAGATATAATTTGCACCACAGTGATAATGATGGCGCAAATGAGGTGTTAAAATCGTAAAAATGTTGTACAAAACCTTTGGAATATGGGAAACATAAAATTGAGTAAAAACAAAGTAATTGAAGAATTGTTTGATAGATCAAAGCATTCGCCAATTTTTGTTGCCCCGATGGCAGGTGGGATAGATTATTTATAAATAATTATAATAAACAATATTTTATATTGATTTGAGTGGTGCAAGGTGCAATGGAGGTGCAACCACTCATGTTTTATTAGAAATGAACTTTAACTTTTCATCGCATGCCAATCTTTTTTAGCTTCTTGTCGAGCACTTGTCAACCATAAAGCAACATCACTTAAATGTGCACACCAAGGGGAGTATTTACCGTCTGGCTTAAATACAGGAAAGGGTAAGTCACATTTGCATGCGCGTTTATTAGCTTGAATGAGTGATAAGTGTGGCAAGTAGTCAGCTAAGAGTTCTTCTATAGCTACAACAGGTTTACGATATTTCATTTGAAGTAACCATAAAGTGTCAAATGGATCTTCAATATTTGGCTTTACTCCCATTATTTTTGCTCCTTCACTACCTTAATAATTGACTCATAAACATCATTTGCAACACCTCCACAAACATGTGTACCAAATGCTATAGCTTCAGCTATTTCGTCAGTACATTCTATTGGCACCAAAATAAAACCTTCAGGCACACCATTTGCTTGCTTTATTTCATCCAAACTATTAACAGCTAGATCAATCAATTTTTCTAACTCAAATTCAGGGCTTTCATAATCATTGCCTTCTGAGCCTACTTTGAATTTCACCGAAGAAATATCAACATCTTCATTTTCAAGAAGTTTCACAAGAGATTGGATAACCATTGCTGCTGTAATAGCTGTATTTTTAATATCCATCATAATTGCTCCTGTGCTTCGATCATTGCTTTCTGTTTTGCATCATTTTCATAATAAAAATGACAGCTTTCAGGTAGTTCGATATTCCTAGGCATCCAGTGTGATATGTATGAACTAACAGCTTCCCACCCATAGCAATTTCTTTGCTTGAATCCGCCAGAGTATTTTTTATCCTTAGTTGCTTGGACTACATGCCCATAGTGATGCACTAGTACTTCTTCACCCTCATTCGGCATACGTTCAGAAGTTTCAATCCATTCAGGAATGGCTTGGGCTTCTTGCCACTTTTTACGCTCATAAAGTTCACCAAGTTTCATTGCTTTAGCAACAAGCATCTCCAACTCTTCTGATTCTTCATAATCCAAAAAATGATTCTCAGACATTGAATTTGAAATTTGAGTGATTTCAGCATCCAAAAATTCAGTATCATTTATAGTTACAGCTTCTTGATTAAAAACACTGCGAGCTTGCGCCAAGACTTCATTTTTAACTGCTTGAGCAAATTCATACACATAAGAGTGTAGATCTATATTGCCACTAGCTTGCTCTTTTAATGAGAAACCATTTGCCAGAGCCAATTCTTTAATTTTTTGAATATCCATTACGCCACCTTTCCATCAAGTTGCTTAAACTCAGCATTGGTTAAAATACTTGGATTCCCCAAAAACTGCTCTAAAGTCATATGAGCCTTTTTTAAGCCATACGAGTAATGATCATCGTAATAAACCACACCATTTGACACAAAATAAGAACGCGCTGTTGATAAGCTGACATGTGAAGAAAAGGCACATGTTCTAGGTTTCTTTTTACGTTGAACGCGCTGCTTGTTTGTTAATCCCATCACCAACTCCAAACTCCAAAC
>NZ_PYIX02000035.1 GCF_003024515.2 Acinetobacter sichuanensis | reverse complement strand
CGCAAGACGCAGTGGCTGATCCTAAATTTAAACTTTAGATGTAAGACCCCGTCATGTAAATTTAACTTTTGCTTTTTTTCAGCTATTTAATTTAAATCCAATGCGTAACATCAGTCAATAATTCTTTAAATATCGACAATGACGGAGTTGAAATAATACAGCGCTCGACTTCGATGATTTTAGCGACAATTTTTGTCGTGCAGTTGTGGCATTTGCTTATATCCAGAAACAAAATTCATTTATAATTGGCATCAAACTTATTTAGGGCGGACTTTTCGCCTTTTGTTATATGGTGAAAACAATATGGATAACATAGCCGTAATTTCTCAGATGCGCCAACTTATTAATTTGCTTGCTCAACACAATCATGCTTATTATGTGATGGATCAGCCTAGTATTACTGATAGTGAATATGATCAACTTTTTCATCAATTGAAAGCTTTAGAAGAACAATATCCTGATTGTATACAGGCAGATACTCCCACCAATAAAGTAGGTGGGCAGGCACTCTCCAAATTTGAAAATATGACACATACTGTGCCCATGTTATCGCTGGGTAATGTATTTAATGAAGAGGAGCTTTTTGCATTTGCACGTCGTGCAGAAGAGCGCTTACCTAATCAGCAAATTCAATATGATGTTGAATTAAAATTTGATGGTTTAGCAATTTCACTTTGGTACGAAAATGGCGTTTTGGTACGTGGTGTGACGCGTGGTGATGGTGAAACAGGTGAGGTAATTACTGAAAATATAAAAACCATTCGTAATCTACCTAAAATCTTGTCTAGTGATACCAGTGCTATTCCTGAACTATTAGAAGTTCGTGGCGAAGTATTGATGCCCAAAGCAGGTTTTGAAAAACTAAATGCTGAAAATGAAGCTAAGGGTGAAAAAACCTTTGCAAATCCACGAAATGCAGCAGCAGGAAGTTTACGTCAGTTAGATCCAAATATAGCGGCTGCACGTCCATTAGCATTTTATGCCTATGGAATTGCACAGTGTGAACCCATGCATCACTTAAATACCATGTCAGAGAGTTTAACTTGGTTAAATCAGCTTGGTTTTGCGGTGGGTGAGCGGCATTTTGTTTGTGATAGTATTCAAGATGTACAGGCTGCATACGAAAAAATTAATCAAGAACGTCCAAGTCTTTCAGTTGAAATTGATGGAATGGTGATTAAAGTAAATGATTTAAAACAACAAAAACAATTGGGATTTTTAAGTCGAGAACCACGTTGGGCAACAGCGTATAAATTTCCTGCTGTGGCTGCATTAACCACAGTCGATCATATTGATTGGCAAGTTGGACGTACTGGCGCATTAACTCCTGTAGCGCGTTTAAATCCTGTGGCAGTTGGTGGTGTGACTATTTCTAATGTCACTTTGCATAATATTGGTGAAATTCATCGTTTAGATGTACGTATTGGCGATACAGTCAGTGTTTATCGTAGTGGCGATGTCATTCCTAAAGTTGAAAAAGTTTGGTTGGATTTTCGCCCTGATACCGCAATACCTGTCGTTTTACCTGAGTGCTGTCCTGTTTGTGCTTCACCTGTTGTGATGCCTGAAGGTGAAGCATTGGCACGTTGCTCAGGTGGTTTATATTGTGCAGCACAACGTATTGAAGCGATTCGTCATTTTGTTTCTCGTAAAGCCATGGATATTGAAGGTTTAGGCGATCGTTGGGCAGAATCATTATTACATCTAGATTTACTCAAAGATGTGTCAGACATTTACCATCTACATGAGCATCGTGAGAAATTACTGACGATTGAGAAAATGGGGGAGAAGTCAGTACAGAACCTGATTGATTCTATTGAAAATAGTAAAAAAACGACCTTTGCAAACTTTATCTTTGCTTTAGGTATTCGAGGAGTAGGTGAAAATACTTCTCGCATGTTATCCAATACTTTCCAAACTTTAGAAGCATTACGTGCGGCTGATGTTGAGGCTTTGAAAAAAACGCCTGATGTGGGAGATATTACGGCTGAATGGATTGCTGACTTTTTCCAAGCCGAACACAATTTAGAGGTTGTTAATCGTTTAATTGAGGCTGGTATCCATTGGGATGCACCAATTGCACCGAGTCGTCAGCCATTAAATGGTGAAAGTTGGGTCATCACAGGAACACTGAGCCAAATGGGGCGTGAAGAAGCAACACAAATATTGCAGGCTTTAGGCGCGCGTGTCAGTGGCAGTATTTCAAGTAAAACCAAGTGCTTAGTTGCAGGTGAAAAAGCAGGTTCTAAACTTGAAAAAGCGGAAAAAGCAGGCGTTAAAGTGATGACAGAAGCTGAGTTTTTAGAGTTTATACAACAGTATCAATAAATTTTTAAGTGCTATAGAGGAGAGTTTTGGCTCTCCTTTTTTATGTCTTTTATATGTGATGATGACTTTTGATCATCAGTAATATATTGATAAATTAAGATGATGTTAAATGATATTCATTATCGTTATTGTAAATAAAAACTTAAATCAACATTAAATATTACAATAAATAACACAAGTGATTACGAATATAATAATCATTATCATTTTTGTTTAAAAGTATTGTGGCTATGTTTTCAAAAAAAGTATTAGTAAGTTCAATCGGACTTGCTATGATTACGAGCACTTTAAGCTCAATGGTTTGGGCTGATGAAGATATCGAAGTGTTGGAAGCTGTCACTTTACAAGCGCAAAAACAGAAAACAAATGAAAATTTTGCTCAGGGTCAGCTTAAACAAAAGAGTAATTTAGGTATCTTGGGTGAGAAAAAAATAGTCGATACACCTTTTAGCGTGACATCCTACAACACAAGTTTGATCCAACAACAGCAAGCCGCAACAGTTGCTGAAGTCCTTAAAAATGATCCAAGTATTCGTATTACAACCAATCAAGGACACTTAAACGAAAATTTTAAAATTCGTGGTTTCGATGTAAATCATGAAGATATGGCATATAACGGTTTATTTGGAGTAGCACCTTATGGACGCATTCCAACAGAGTTTTTAGAGTCCGTCACTGTACTCAAAGGTCCGAATGCTTTGGTTACAGGTGTGGCGCCTACAGGAAGTGTTGGTGGTGTCGTCATTGCAAATTCTAAACGAGCGAACCAAGACTTGACCCAAGTTTCAGCATCTTTAGAGGATGGCGGATATTATCAGTCAGGTTTTGATATTTCTCGACGCTTTGGTGAAAATAAAGAGTTCGGATTACGTACAAATGCGGTATATGGTCAAGGTGAACATATTATTGACGGTATGGATGATCGTCATATTTCAGGTGCAATTGCGGCAGATTACACCACTGATAAAGTCAAAATAAATTTTGACTCATATGCGATTCGAGATAATCGTACAGGTGGTTCACCTGCGATGATTGCAATGGGCGTTAAAGATTCAAAAGGTAAGGGTGTGACTCAATTAATGTCAGCACCTCAAGGTGATTTAAATTATTTTCCTCATTTACAAGGAGGAACTGTCAGTAATTTTGTAGGGTTATCAGGAGAATATAACTTTAGCCCTGATTTCAAAACATTTGCAGGTATTGGCTATATTGAAAAACAATATGCAGGGCATCTATTTGGTACACGTATGATTGTAACTGATCTAGACGGTTCAGCTAGCTCACAATATTATCGTGTTGCCTCAAAAGAGCATAATACGGCAGCAAATACAGGTTTCGAGGCAAAATTTGATACAGGTGCAATCAAGCATACTTTGGCTTTAAGAGCAGATTATTTGACACGAAAATACAGTCAGCATACTGGTCAAGGAGCAACTCCTGTTACATTTGAGACTAATATTTATGCACCAAGCGATCAAGGTCATATGCCTGAAGCACGACCAAACACTGCGCCATTGGGTGACAATGAATATGTAAGTTATACCCTAACAGATCAAATCTCTATGTTTGAAGATAAATTACAATTGATCTTGGGTGCGCGTTATCAAGATATTGATACTAAAAATTTACAAAAAAATACGTCTTATAGTGATGACAAAGTTTCACCAAGTTTGGGTATTGTGGTGAAACCATTTGGTGAAAATTTATCACTCTACGCGAGTTATGTTGAAGGCTTATCTGAGGGATCAACGGTTAATAATGAGGCTGATGCCAATAATAATGTCACTTTTGCACCTTTCCAAACCAAACAATATGAGATGGGAGCAAAGTATCAACAAGGTACTTGGTTAAATACGCTATCCATTTACCAAATTGAAAAACCAAGTACATTAACGACAGCTTATCAAGATGCAACAAATAAAACGCTTACTCAAATTACAACAGATGGCGCCGAAACACGTTCAAGAGGTATAGAGTGGGCTTTTTCGGGTGAGTTGCGATATGGCTTAAACTTAATGGGTAATGTGGCATATAGCGATGTTGAATTGACCAAAGCGAGTTTAAGTAAGGGTGTTTCTGTGGAAGGAAATACTGTTTTTGGCGTACCTGAGTGGACAGCTTCTTTAGGTTTGGACTACGCAATTCCATTGGTTGATGGTCTCAATGTGACAGCACGTGCGAACTATGTGGGCAAACAATATATGAATAATGCCAATACCTTAGAGTTACCAGACTTTACGATTGTTGATTTGGGGGCACGTTATAAAACAAAACTAGGTGGTGTACAAACGACCTTTTTAGCCAATGTAGACAATGTTGCAGACAAAAAGTATTGGGAAGGCATGTTTAATGAAAATTATGCTTTAGTTGGTGGAGCACGTACTTATAAGTTAGGCGTAACATTCGATTTTTAAAGGCTAAATGAGCCTATTGACTAGAAGAGCAATAGGCTTTTTTGGGAGTCTAAATGGGGTGTGATCTGGCGGGTGAATGATTCTGTGTCAATGATCAATGTGGTGAGTTCTATGTATATTTCTTGAAATAAGAAGCATTAGTAATCGTTACAAATCTTAAAATTTCATTTTATAGAGCAAAAAAAACGTTATTGCAGAGGTAAATCTATGCAAGCGCTTATTTTTTATCTGAAAAATTAATTAAACGAACTGTAAATGCGTATGTTTCTCATTTTAATTTTATAAAAATCATAAACTTACACATTTTATTTTTTGCATTGTACTCAAAACTTGTCCATAATGTCCTAAAAGGGTATGGAGTAATTGAAATGCGTGGCAATCCAGAAGTTATAGACTATCTAAACATGTTGATCGGTGGTGAACTGGCTGCTCGTGATCAATATTTAATTCATTCTCGTATGTACGAAGATTGGGGTTTAAGTAAAATTTTCGAACGTATCGATCATGAAAGCCAAGAAGAAGGCGCACATGCCGATGCTTTGATTCGTCGTGTATTGTTCCTTGAAGGCACACCAAACATGGATCGTGATGAGATCGAAGTTGGAACTGATGTTGTAACCTGTTTAAAAGCAGACCTTGCACTTGAATATCATGTGCGTGAAAAATTAGCGCAAGGCGTGAAGCTTTGTGAAGAAAAGGGCGATTACGTCACTCGTGATATGCTTCGTCAGCAAATGTCAGACACTGAAGAAGATCATACCTATTGGCTTGAAAAGCAAATGCGTTTGATCGAATTAATTGGTTTACCTAATTATATTCAGTCACAAATGTAAGACTGCTTCATTTACTCCTTCTTCATGAGGAGAAGGTCTGGATGAAGTAGAGGAAAAGCCTTTGGATGAAAATTCAAAGGCTTTTATTTTTGAGCAAACTTTTGAATATCTGCCAAAACTTGTCCTGCATGAGTTTGCGTATTCACACTACTATAGTGGTAGGTCACAATTCCCTGAGGGTCAATCAGGAATGTTTCTCTTTTTGCTATTTTAACAATTCCAAGATTACGCACAATACCGAATTGTTCAGCAAGTTGTTGATTTTCATCAGCTAAAATTGGAAAATTCAGTCCCAGTTTTTCAGAGAATTTTTGATGTGATTGCACATCATCCAGACTTACGCCTAAAACCACGGCATTATTTTTAATAAATTGTGGATATAAAGACTTAAATTCATTGGCTTCTTGTGTGCAACCAGGCGAGTTATCCTTCGGATAAAAATAGAGTACCACCCATTTGCCTTTATATTGGCTTAGTTGATGCCATTTTGAGTTTTGATCTTGTAGCTTAAATGCAGGTGCAGGTTTTCCAACCCATTGTTTTTGATCTGAATCAGCTTTTGAGAAAATTGAATTTTCAGCATGACTCTGACTGAGTATGCACAAAGTAGAAATGGAAAGTAGACTGATACTGAGGAGTTTAACGAATTTCATCATAGGTGCTTTCCAATCTTTAGGCTGTCTTGATCTTAACAAACTTTATGATGGCTACCTAAACTAAAATGTTTGTATTTAGTGCAAAGCATTTTATGATCTATTTTTATTTTTAAATAAATACAATGAGAAACGTATGGACGTTGGTGCAGTGCTGATTAGATTAAAACCCAATTCAATGTCAAATGTTGCAGCATGGCAAGCGGAGTTAAATGCCCGAAAAAATGAAGCCATTGAAACACTTAAAGCGGAAGGTGTATTTGTAGAGTCTTGGTTTCATGTGGAATTGGAAGGGCAGGATTATTTGATTGCTTATATGCGTGCCGAAGATATTGCTAAAGCGCAGCAAATTGGGCGGGAAAGCAGTTTTCCAATTGATGCGATGCATAAGGCATTTAAACAAAATTGGGTAAAAGGTTATAAAGCAACATTATTGGTCGATCTGGAAAACGAAGGTGGATAAATGAGCAAAATTAATGCAGTTTTATTGGATAAACATCCAATTCATGGCGTGATTCATACTGCAAAAGGTGAATTAAAACCATTTCCGATTTTAGAGATAGATGATCTGCCGTTAAACCAATGGATGGATAGACTTGATCTTAATATTCTGAGTAATGAATTATCAGGACTTTCATTGGTACCAGCCCAAGGTTGGCTGATGGATGAACATGAAAATAAGATTGCGTGGGAACTTTTAAAAACAACAGGCAACGAAGAATGTTCAACTATAGTTCCTCTCTTAATTTGCCCAGATGAGCTGGATTACACGTGTACAGTTGTAGTGGTAGAGCAAATCCAAAAAGATACTCAAGTGATTTGGAATAGATTTGGTCTGGGATTAAATGCTATTGGTGGTGTAGTAACGGCAGTTCGGTGGATAACAGGGGAGTCAATCCTTGAGTTTAATCGTGATGAATTTGATAATTCTATATCGAGGCTGATTGATCTTGATAGTCAATATTAAGATAAAATAAAAACGGTTTAGTGAATAATTGGGTTAATTAGTAATATAGGATTTTATGTGAACCAGCATATTTTACTCATCACAGGCTGGGGCGGTGGAACGAAACTGCTCAACTCACTTCAACAGGCTTTGCAAAGTAGAGGGCATCAGGTTGAGCTGATCAATATTTTCAATGCTTTAGATCAGCATATTTTGCAACAACATGTCGAAAAAGCCAAAAATTTTGATGTGATCATGGGCTGGTCTTTGGGTGGGCAACTGGCAACTTTATTGGTCGATCAGATTGATCAACAATATTATGAACAAAAAGTGCTGATCACTTTAGCTTCTAATCCTTGCTTTGTAGAAAATGAACAATGGCACACAGCAATGCCAAAAATGACATTTCAAATCTTTAAACAGTCTTTTGAAAACAATGCAATTGCGACTTTAAAGAAATTTGGTTTTATGGTCTGTCAGGGTGTGGAAAGCACCAAAGCAGATTTCATCATGTTGCAAAGTTTGCTTCAAGCACAAAAAATCGAATTGCTTGAAGCGGGTTTAAAACTTTTGGAACAATTAAATCTTGTCAGCATCCTGAAAAATTACACAGGAAAGCAATATCATTTACTGGCAAAGCAAGATTACTTAGTTAGTTACAAAGTCTGTGAAAATCTACAAAAATTAGATGCGAAGTTTTTACAAGCAGAGCTGATCAGTGGCTCTCACGGCTGTCCTGTATTTCATTATGAAGATATAACTGACAAAATCTGCCAATATTTACAAAAAATAGAATAATTTGCAGGGTGACTGGTGAAAATCGCAATTTCATTTTAATCCGCACAGGTTTAAGATCTGTAAATTAGATTTTTTGCTGTACCGAATGGAATGGAGTTTAGGATGACCGATGTATTGGCTAATTCATTGAGTGAATTAACAGATCAACAGTTTGATCTACAACATCTTTGGCATCCTTATACATCTATGACAAACCCATTGCCGACCTTTAAAGTCAAAAGGGCACAAGGTGCAATCATTGAACTTGAAGATGGGCGTCAGTTGATTGATGGTATGTCGTCTTGGTGGTGCGCCATTCACGGTTATAACCATCCTGAACTGAATCAGGCGGTGACGGACCAACTGCAAAACATGTCGCATATTATGTTTGGCGGTTTTACCCATGATCCTGCGATTCAACTTGGAAAATTACTGTTAAAAATTACCCCACCAAGTCTGGATAAAATTTTCTATGCAGACTCTGGTTCGGTTGCAGTCGAAGTCGCTTTAAAAATGGCGGTGCAGTATTGGACGTCATTGGGCAAAAATAATAAAACCAACTTTGTCACACCACGTTCGGGCTATCACGGCGATACATGGAATGCGATGTCCGTGTGTGATCCTGTCACAGGCATGCATCAAATTTTTGGTTCAAGTTTGCCGAATCGACTCTTTGTACCTGCGCCTCAAGTTGGTTTTTATGATGAATGGAATCAAACTGATATTGCTGAACTGGAACAGACTTTAGTTGATCAACATGAAAATATTGCCGCTTTAATTCTTGAGCCGATTGTGCAGGGTGCAGGTGGCATGCGTTTTTACCATCCTGAATATTTGCGTCAAGCTAAGTTACTCTGTGAAAAATATAATGTCCTGCTGATTTTTGATGAAATTGCTACAGGTTTTGGACGTACAGGCAAGCTTTTTGCATGGGAATGGGCAGGGATTGAACCTGATATTATGTGCATCGGCAAAGGGCTGACAGGCGGTTATATGACTTTATCGGCAACACTCACAACCCCCAAAATTGCTGAAACCATCAGTCAGGGTGAGGCCGGTGTGTTTATGCATGGTCCTACCTTTATGGCAAATCCATTGGCATGTGCGGTTGCAGCCAAAAGTACCGAATTGCTGATTTCACAGGATTGGCAAGCCAATATTCAGCGCATTGAAAATCAATTATCCACACATTTACAGCCACTTGCTCAGCTTGAATATGTACAGGATGTGCGTGTACTCGGTGCGATTGGTGTGGTGGAACTCACCTTTAATGTCGATATGAAAAGCTTACAACAGGAATTTGTGCGCCGTGGCATTTGGATTCGCCCATTTGGCAAATTGGTCTATGTAATGCCTCCTTATATTATTTCCGAAGCTGAATTAACAACTTTATTAGAACAATTGGTCGAAGTGGTGCAAAACATGGAGCAACCGCAATGAGTTTGCTTGATCATTTTGCAAATCATCTTGATGATTTAAAGCAACAAGGCAATTTACGACAGTTCACAGCCAATATTCAGCAAGATCGTTACATCACTATTCACGATAAAAAGATGTTGAATTTAGCTTCAAATGACTATTTGGGTTTGGCTTCCAACATTCAGCTACGTGAACAATTTTTTGATGAAAACCCAAATTCAGCGCGTTGGATGAGTTCGTCATCTTCACGTTTATTGACAGGAAATTTCGCTGAATATGAACAGCTCGAAGCGAGTTTAAGTCAGGCATTTCATGGTCGCTCTGCGCTGTTATTTAACAGTGGTTATCACATGAATATTGGGATATTACCTGCGCTTGCTGATAGTAAAACTTTAATTTTGGCTGATAAACTGATTCATGCCAGTATGATTGATGGCATCCGTTTATCGACTGCGAAATATGTACGTTATCGCCATAATGACTTGGTGCATTTGACTCAGCTTTTACAGAAATATCATGCAGATAATTCATTTGAACGGATCATCATTGTCACTGAATCCATTTTCAGTATGGATGGGGATGAAACCGATTTGGCGGAATTGGTGCGGATTAAAAAGCAATTTTCCAAAGTCATGCTCTATGTCGATGAAGCGCATGCCATTGGTGTACGTGGCGAGCAAGGCTTGGGTTGTGCTGAACAATATGGCGTGGTGGATGAGATTGACTTTTTAGTTGGCACGTTTGGCAAGGCGATCGCGTCGATTGGTGGTTATTTGATTTGTCATGAAGTCATTCGGAATTATCTGATCAATTCAATGCGTCCGCTGATTTTCAGTACTGCACAACCACCAATTTGTATGGCATGGACAGATTTTATTTTCAAAAAAGTTTTAAATTTAAAAGCTGAGCGTCAACATCTACAACAGATCAGCCAAAACTTACAGCAAGCAGTTCAATTTAAAGGTTTTGATTGTCCTTCAACCTCGCATATTGTACCTGTGATTATTGGTGAATCTACAAAAACTGTGGAGAAAGCCAAAGCCTTGCAAGATGCAGGCTTTTATATCATGCCTGTTCGACCACCGACTGTGCCACAAAATAGTTCTCGCTTACGTATTTCATTGACCGCACAAATTCAGCAGACTGATCTTCATCAGTTGATAGATTTATTGTAAATAGCATGTGATGAATAACGTGAATCATTCAAAAATAGATAAATCACAAGTGGCTTTACGTTTTGCACAGGCAGGGCAAAGTTATACTGAGCATGCGATTGTACAAAAGCAGATTGCACAGCATTTATTTGATTTAATTGGACAATATTGTCCTGAATTATTTAAAAGTCATGTAGGAAATGTTTTAGAAGTCGGTTGTGGTTCGGGCAATCTCAGCCATTTATTGCTTAAAAATATGCAGATTGATCATTTAACTCTGAATGATTTGTATCCTGAAATTCAGCAACATTTTCAAACTCATTCTAAAATCAGTTATCTCATCGGTGATATTGAACAGCTTGAATTTCCACAGCATTTAGACTTAATTACCTCAAGTTCAGCTTTGCAATGGGTACAGAATTTAGATGATATTTTCTTAAAAGCCTGTCAAAGTTTAAACCCGCAAGCCTGTTTGGCATTTTCGAGCTTTGGTGAAAAAAATCTACAGGAAATAAAAGCCTTAACAGGGCAAGGTTTGGATTATTTAAGTCTTGAACATCTAGAAGATAAATTACAGAACAACGGTTTTGAAATCCTACATATTTCTGAGCAAATTTCTCATTTAAACTTTGAACACCCCAAACAGGTTTTACAGCATTTAAAAGCGACAGGGGTTACGGCAACAGCTTCAAATTTTCGTTGGACGAAACAATCACTTTTAGATTTTTATCAAGCTTATCAACAGTTTTCATTCAGTTATGAATCAGATCAAACGCAGTATCCATTGACTTATCATCCGATTTATTGCATCGCACGGAGAGCGTAAAGCTAACTATGATAATGTCTATTAAGTAGTTCTAAGAGAAGAATATATGGCTGACCGTAAATTATCGCCTGATGATATGATGAAAGTGGGTATATATGAACTATTGGGAAGTGTTGGGTTTTATTTATTTGATAATTATCAATGGGCTACAACTTTTTTGTTTACGGGAATTGTAGTTTTTTTAATTGGTTATTGGCAATTAAATCGTGATGATGAAATTTCAGGCTTTCAATCTTTTGTTATAGTTTCAACAATTTGTTTATCTATATATGCTTCGGGTGAAGTGGCTAATTATATGAATAAGCAATCATCAATTCAAAAACTATGTGGTTCTGTTGAAAATATAAAAATTGTGAAAGGTCGAGGAGTAAGTACCTTTGATTTAGTTGCAAAAGATCGTCAGCAAACTTTTGCATACAATGAACATAAAGCAATTGTAAGTTCCTATCCCAATTTATGTATTGATTATTCTTTCGATCAAAGGTGGTCAGAGTATACTCATATTGTTGAAATTTATCCCCAACCTCATCAGTAGATTAGTTATTAGGAATGTAAAAATGAGTAATGTGTATTTCGTCAGTGGGATCGACACAGGTATTGGCAAAACTTACGCGACGGGCTATTTGGCGAAATTGTGGAATGAACAAGGCAAAAAAACCATCACGCAAAAACTGATTCAAACAGGTAATGTTGATACTTCAGAAGATATTGAACAGCATCGTGAAATCATGGGCATGGGCTGGTTTCCTGAAGATGAAAGCAAGTTGACTATGCCTGAAATTTTTACTTATCCTGCATCGCCTCATCTCGCAACGAAAATTGATGGTCGTGAGATTGATTTTCAGAAAATTGAAAATGCCACAACACAACTTGCAGAAAAATATGAAATTGTCTTGCTCGAAGGTGCAGGTGGTTTGATGGTGCCATTGACCACTGATTTACTGACGATTGATTATGTTGCTGAGAAAAAACTGCCTGTAATTTTGGTGACTTCAGGGCGTTTGGGTAGTATTAACCATACGATTTTAAGTCTGGAAGCATTGAAAAGTCGTGGTCTGAAACTGTATGCATTGGCATATAATTTAAAAGATCAATCGCAAGATGAACTGATTTCCAAAGATACTGCTGAATATTTAAAAGGATATTTGGCGAAACATTTTCCACATAGTCAATGGATCGATATTCCTGTAATTTAAATGGAAATCATTGTTGCAGTATAAAAATGGACAGTGTTTAAAAAAAGGGTACTAATGACACTTAGCATCAAATGTTCATATGCTCTATAAAATTAGGTTTAATGCAGTGATGCTGTATATGTGAACTTTATTTTAAAAGACAGATTTTTTCTATCTTGTCATCAATAGGTGCGAGCCATAAAAAAACCACTATAGAAATAGTGGTTTAATTTTTAAAAATCAAAACATTATTGAGGTTTGTTAAAACCTTTTTTTAAACCAAACGGTTTACGTTGTGAAAATTTATTTTCATCACGGTTTTGATTGTTAAAAGAATTGCCAGTACGTTCACGATTGCCTTCGAAGCGTGGAGTTTGGCGCTCTGAACGGAAATCATTGCGATCACGGCTATTTGGACGATCTTGACGATAATGATCTTGTTGCTCATGCTGATCATCAGTATCACGACGTTGTTGACGTAAATAACCACCGCGACGAGCAGCCATTGGTTTATCTTGCAGGCGTTCATTACGGCGTTTTGCCATACCAAACAAGCCAGTGCCTTGACGTGGTTTAAGTTCAACGACTTTTGCTAAGTTGTCGATATCATTTTTATCAAGTTCAACCCAACGACCTGTACGAAGTTCACGTGGTAAAATGACGGTACCATAACGAGTACGTAACAAGCGGCTAACTTTTAAACCTTGTGATTCAAAAATACGACGTACCTCACGATTACGTCCTTCTTTTACAACCACTTGATACCAACGGTTGATCCCTTCACCACCAATTTCAGTGAAAGATTCAAATTTTGCTGGACCATCATCTAAAACAACACCATTGAGCATGTTTTTACGTAATTCAGGAGTCACTTCGCCCATCACACGTACTGCATATTCACGTTCAATTTCGTTAGAAGGGTGCATTAAGCGGTTTGCAAGTTCACCATCATTAGTAAATAACAATAGACCTGTTGAGTTAATATCAAGACGTCCAACCATGACCCAACGATCATTGGAAATAGGCGGTAAATGATCAAAAACGGTCGGACGTGATTCAGGATCGCTACGTGAACAAATTTCGCCTTCTGGTTTATAGTAAATTAATACACGACGACGAATTTCATCTTCAATTTGAAACTGAACTTTACGACCATCAATGCGAAGCTCATCGGTTGGTTCAATACGTTCACCCACTTGAGCAACTTGACCGTTGACACTCACACGACCAGCAGCAATGACTTCTTCCATATAACGGCGAGAGCCTAATCCTACTCGTGCGAGTACCTTTTGCAACTTTTCACTCATGACAGCATAACCTTAGAAATAATTGATCAACAGTGTACCTATTTAAGACTTAGACGCTTGCGCATCTAATGCCATAAAAGCTTCCTTGGCATCCTGTAGGGGAGGCAATTGATCTAAAGACACTAGACCAAAAGCATTTAAAAATTGAGGCGTTGTAACTAACAACGCAGGTCTTCCTGGGAGCATTCTAAAACCAGACTCTTTAATCCAGTTCCATTCAAATAATGTTCGGAGTATCTGACTATTATTTGTCACTCCACGAATTTGCTCGATATCAGCTCGGGTCACGGGTTGATGGTAAGCAATCACTGAAATGGTTTCTAACAATGACGGGGATAATTTGGTTGGACGTTCAGGCCAAACTTGTGCAATGGTATTTCGATATTTTGCACGAACCTGAAAACGATATCCTTGAGCGACTTCGATCAATTCAATCGAACGACCATGTTGTAATACAGACAATTGCTGCAAATAGTTGTGCAATTGTTGTTTAGAATATTGATTTTGAAAAGCTTCTTTTAGGCGAGCAACGGAAACGGGTACATCACTTGCAAAAATAATGGCTTCAATTTGCATCAAAACTTCGTGATGAAGTTCATCTACATTAAACACATTATTATGGTCGATGGTCATGTCGTTGCTCCTTGAATTGCAAGCGGAGCATCGTGCCCACTAGAAATGATCAAAATCTTCTGTTGACGGGTCAACTCCAAGATTGCCATAAAAGTGACAACTCTGCCCATTCGACCTTGGTTGGATTTTAGTAAACTTTCAAAATTTAACACTTGTCCTGATTTTGCCATTTGTTCAATGTAAGCGATGCGCTCTTCAAGTAATACAGGTTCATGTTCAATTTTATGAATGATGGGTTCTGGGCGATTAAAAATACAATACAGGGCATCACGTAGCATTTCTGCTTCATAGCCTTCATAAACGCTTGTTGTTTGCCCGATTGAAACTTGTGCAGGGAAAATATCTCTTTCTAAAATCGGCATTTGCCCCAAGCGTTCAGCAGCTTGTTTAATTCTTAAATATGTTTCTAAACGATCAATTAGAGCTTGTTTAGGGTCTTGTTCTAAATTGATTGCCTTAGGTTTAGGAAGTAAGAGGCGAGATTTTAAATCAGCCAATAATGCAGCCATCACCATATAATCGGCTGTTAGCTCAATATTTAGTGATTTCATGTTATCCATATAAGCTAAATATTGGGTTGCGATTGGTGCAATATCAAGCTGGAGTAAATCAAAACCATTTTTTTGAATCAGATAAATCAAAAAGTCGAGTGGTCCTTCGAAATGATCAAGCAAAATTTCGAATGCAGCAGGAGGGATGTATAAATCCTCAGGAATTGAATCTTGCCACTCATCGAGTATTCGAATGGGTGGAAGCGATTCCATTGAATTATGGACTATTTGAGTCATTACCGTTTTTAGCCACGCGAATTTTCAAAGGCATGTTAAGGCGATTCGGGAGTTCACTTTTCAGCGTTTAGGGAGATGAAGTGATATTCGAATAGCACTGAATATAAAGAGTGCTTATTCTAATGGAAAAATCATAATGAATAAATTACTTGGTGTGATAAAAACAAAAAAAACCTGAAAATAAATAGGGAATATTTTTTATGGTGATAATGGTGCGATTTTTTAATCAATAATTATATTTAAATAGACTAGAGAAAATTATAAAAAACAGGCATATTAATTCAGAGCCTTTACATGTTAATAAATCAAAATGCTGAATTATCAAAAACACCAAGTTAATGAATTTGGACAAAAAATTGGTAAAACTCTAGCGCTAGAAACGCCAAAACAATTTCAAGAAAATATTTTAATAGGAAACAATGTACGCTTACTTCCTATTCAAAATGATGTTTTACAAACGCCCGCTTTTTCAGCACTTTGGAAAGCGATGGAAAGTGAACCAGATCACGCTTGTTGGACTTATTTGCCATATTCGACATTTAACTTCCAAGTTCAGTTAGAACAAGCATTGAAAAAAAATTTTGGTTTTACAGGAGCAAAACATTTTTTGATTGAAGTTGAAGGCAAGATTTTAGGTTGGATTGCACTGATGAATGAGCGTTCTGAGCATGCAGTGATCGAGATCGGGAATGTGTATTTTTCTCATCAAATGAAACGTAGTGTTGCTGCAACTGAAACGATTTACTTATTATTAAAAGCGTGTTTTGAGCAAGGTTTTAGGCGTGTTGAATGGAAATGTGATGACTTAAATGAACCCTCAAGACAGGCAGCATTACGTTTTGGCTTTCAATTTGAGGGTATTTTTCGTCAAGATCGTATTTCTAAAGGTAATAATCGTAATACAGCATGGTATTCGATTCTTGATGAAGAATGGCAAACGATACAAATTGCTTATGAAAATTGGCTCAATTCTGAAAATTTTGATGCAAAGGGTCAGCAAAAAAAGCGTTTGCAAACCAGAGAATAATGATCAAGCGATTTAGATTTGAAGCATTTTAAATTTCAAAGCAAATGAAAGTGAGCATAAATGTAGATCATCTTGCTCAATGAGATGAGTTGAAAGCGCAGGGGCTTCCATTTAACAGCTTTTAAAAACATTCAAGTTTTTGATTTGAAGATCATATTTTTTCATCCCAAATAACCTCAGCATTTGATTAAAAATACCAAGGCTGTTCAGGATAAATCATTACATCTTCAAGGGCGTTTTGCATATGGGCTAAGATTAAAACGGCTCAGATTAAAACAAAACTATAGACTTATTATTTCTTAAAACAGCTTATTCAAAAGCACTGACATCACCCACACCACGACGGATGATTTCAGGATTTGCCCCTGATAAATCTACAATGCTTGTCGTTGTTAATGTACCTAAGCCGCTATCAATAAAAACATCGACTCTTTTTTCTAACTGTTGCTCAATTTCAAAAGGGTCATCCAAAGGTTGGTCTTGATTCGGTAAAATCAAAGTACTGGTTAACAGTGGTTCACCTAACTCTTTCAATAACATCTGACAGACAGTATTGTTTGGCACACGTAAACCAATCGTTTTTTTCTTAGGATGCATTAAACGTCGAGGTACTTCACTTGTTGCAGGTAAAATATAAGTCGTTACCGCTGGTGTATTGGCTTTAAGTAAGCGATACATGGCATTGTCGACTTTGGCATAAGTGGCAATATCGGATAAATCTGCACAGATAATGGCATATTGATGCTTTGGACCTAAGCCACGAATTTGTGCAATACGCTCCATGGCATTTTTATTTCCAATTTGACAGCCAATTGCATAAGCTGCGTCGGTTGGATAAATGACAACATCGCCTGCACGAATACGTTCGACGGCTTGACTAATGAGGCGTGGTTGAGGATTGTCAGGATGTACTCTTAAATGCAACATATTGTTCTCTCCTGAATATTTTTCATTCATTATCACTTGCTTGAATAGGCGCTTGCAAGGTCACTATGTTGATTTGTGTAAATTAATCAAGCATTTCACGTTGAAACTCATGACTTTGTAATGTTTTGCCACTTCGAGTACAAGTGCAAATGCATGCGATGAAATGTTTTGCATCTCTAGGAAGTTGAGCTTCACCTGAAAAATAACGTTGTACTTGATTAAAAACATCATCCTTAAATGATGAGCCATCGCCGCCTTCACCCGTAAGATTATCAAGTGATACACGAAATTTTCGCCCAAAAGCTTTGGCGAATAACCATTCAATGGCTTGGGGCTTTACTTCGACTTGTTCAAAAAGTGCTTGCTGTTCGGCTGTACGCCCATCAGGTGCATACCAATAACCTAAATCAGGCAATAAACGACGCTGCTCACCTGCAATACTCCAATGGCTGATTTCATGTAAGGCGCTATTAAAATAACCATGTGCAAATTGAATGCGTGCTGCTTCACTTTTTGTTGCTGGAAAATATTCTGGTTCAAAATCTCCACGAACAAGTGTCACATTTAGGTGGGAAAACCAAAGATTAAAGTGTAAGATAAGCCAATCGACCTGTTGAACTTCAGTTTGTAAATCACACCATTGTAAACGTTGCACAAGGCTTGGTTTTTCAGAAGAAATTGAAGTTAAATCAGTGTTTAACTGTAATGAAGTGGTGACTTCAGGTTGCGGCTGCAACTGATGCATGACTTAAATTACCCAAATGATCTGTCTAAATAAGTACAAAATTGTATCTTAATCTTTGACAGAGTACCGATGAATTTGTAGAATTGCCGCCTTAATTATGTCAGCAAAAACCTTTCCGGCACAGATTGAGCCGTTTAAATGGGCTGAACAGGGCTTTGCATGGTCAGGTACACTGCCATTGTCTCGCTTTGTTCGTATCGCTCGTGAAGCTGTTGGGTCAATTGATAATCAATTGATCATTATAGACTGTACACTATCAATGGATGCGTATCATCGTATCGTATGGTTAGATGGTCATGTTGAAACGAAAGCGCCAATGGAATGCCAACGTTGTTTGGACGCCGTTGAAATCGAACTCGTTTCAGACTTCCATATAGCTTTAATCGATGATGAGTCACTGATAGAGCGCTTGGATGAGGATGCTGATTACATCGTCTTAGGCGAAAGTGAAGCAACAACGCGGGGAGATTACGCAACTAATACCCCTGCAACTGCTGATTTACTTTCTCTAATAGAAGATGAATTGATAACGTTGATACCAATGTCTCCTAAGCATGATGCTTGTGAGCATAAACATCAGCCAGTTGATCAGGACATTGTTGAAGAAAAACGGGATAATCCGTTTGATGTTTTAGCAAGTTTAAAGGGTAAACTTAACTAAATTTTGTGTTATAATGTTGAGTTAAGACAACCGAATTGTTCTGATCCATTTTTTCGATCTTTGTAAGGAGCCATCATGGCCGTTCAGCAAAACCGTAAAAGTCGCTCTCGCCGTGACATGCGCCGTTCACATGACGCTTTAACCGAGAATGCATTAACTGTAGACCAAACTACTGGTGAAACTCACCGTCGTCACCACGTGACTAAAGATGGTTTCTACCGTGGTCGTCAATTATTCGCTAAAGCAGCTGATGCTGAATAATTGTTGATGCATTAAGCGAAAGCTTGGTGAAAAAATGGGAGCATTATGCTCCCTTTTTTTGTCTTGTTTTTTTGTTGTATTTGGCAATTAAAATTATTTAAATTAAATGTTAAATTGCCGCATCGGAAACGAGCTGAAAATGAAGAAAGGACTTTTATATGTCTGCTAAACGACTGGAGCAAGCTGCTCAAGCAACAAAGACTGCTTTTTTGTTTCCTGGGCAAGGTTCACAAAAAGTAGGTATGCTCGCTGAATTGGCAGAGCAGTTTGGTGTAGTAAAAGAAACATTTACAGAAGCTTCAGAAGCTGTTGGTTTTGATTTATGGAATATCGCCCAAAGTGGTGAAGGTCTTAACCAAACGGAAAATACTCAGCCTGTCTTGCTTACAGCAAGTGTTGCAATGTGGCGTGTATGGTTGGATTTAGGTGGGGTTGCACCTAAATATCTAGCAGGTCATTCATTGGGTGAATACAGCGCTTTGGTTGCAGGAAATGCAATTTCATTAGCAGATGCAGCGAAATTAGTTCATTTACGTGGTCAATTAATGCAATCGGCTGTACCACAAGGTGAAGGCGCGATGGCAGCTATTTTAGGGCTAGAAGATGCTCAAGTGGTTGCACTGTGTCAAGCTGCTTCTCAAACAGGACAAGGTTCTGTTGAAGCTGCAAATTATAATGCAAATGGTCAAGTGGTCATTGCAGGTGCAGCAGCACTGGTACAAGAAGTCATGGCGCAAGCAAAAGAGCAATCAGGTAAAGCAATAGCACTTCCTGTATCTGTTCCATCACATTGTTCATTAATGAAACCTGCGGCTGAACAGTTTGCACAAGCTTTGGAACAAACTGCCATTGAGCTACCAAGTATTCCTGTAATACAAAATGTCAACGCAGCAATTGCTCGTGATGTAACAGCTTTACGTCAAGCATTAACTGCGCAACTGTATGAATCAGTCCAGTGGACAAAAACAATGCAATACCTACAAGATCAAGGTATTCAGTATGTAGCAGAATGTGGTCCTGGTAATGTTCTTGCAAATCTTGCAAAACGCTTACCCAACATTGAAAAAGCATTCCCAATTGACACACAAAGTCGCATGGAAGATGCACTGAATGCCATTTTAGTGGCAGAAGGAAAAATTGCATGACACAAGAACGCAAAGTCGCATTAGTGACAGGTGCAAGTCGAGGAATAGGCGCAGCCATTGCTCAACAACTTATTTTAGATGGTTATTTTGTGGTTGGTACTGCAACTTCTGAAACTGGTGCAGATAAAATTTCTGCAACTTTTGCAGAAAATGGCGCAGGTGCCGTTTTAGATGTACGTGATGGTGATGCGATTGATGCCTTAGTATCTGATATTGAACAAAAATATGGTTCAGTTATGGTACTAGTAAATAATGCTGGTATTACGAAAGACAATTTATTATTACGTATGTCAGAGGCGGACTGGGATGATATTTTAAATATTCATCTAAAAGCTGTGTTCCGTTTATCTAAACGTGTATTAAAGGGTATGACTAAAGCGCGTTTTGGTCGCATTATTAATATCAGCTCTGTGGTTGCGCATTTTGCAAATCCTGGTCAAGCAAACTATTCTGCTGCTAAAGCAGGAATTGAGGCATTCAGCCGTAGCTTGGCAAAAGAAATGGGCAGTCGCCAAATCACGGTCAATAGTATTGCACCTGGCTTTATTGCTACAGAAATGACTGAACAGTTAAGTGAAGATATTCGCAAAAAAATGAGCGATCAAGTAGCTTTAAATCGTTTTGGTGAGCCACAAGATATTGCAAATGCTGTGAGCTTTTTGGCTTCAGATAAAGCAAGTTACATCACTGGTACAGTATTACACGTAAATGGTGGGTTATACATGGCTTAATGTCATGTATTAACTTTGAAAAAATTCAATATTCAATTAAACTATCGGCAATTAAAAGCCGCCACAAGCAATGAGGAGAATTCCTGTGAGCGATATCGAACAACGCATTAAACAAGCTGTTGCAGAACAATTAGGTATGAAAGCTGAAGAGATCAAAAATGAGGCATCTTTTATGGATGACTTAGGTGCTGACTCTTTAGACCTTGTTGAACTTGTAATGTCTTTTGAAAATGACTTCGACATCACTATTCCTGATGAAGATTCTAACGAAATCACAACTGTTCAATCAGCAATTGACTATGTAACTAAAAAACTTGGTTAATCGTTGAATGCATAGTGATTGATCACTATGGATTGGAGCCACCTTTTAGGTGGCTTTTTATTTATAAATCAAAAACATTGGTTACATACCGTTACGTTTCTGTTACCAATGACAACCAATTTCAGTATATTTTTTAGCTATAAAAATAGAGTACAAATTTTTATAAATCATTTATTAGATAATCGTTAAAAACTATGGAGAATCACAATGGGTCTTTTTGATTTTGTAAAAGGTATTGGTAAGAAAAATACAGCACCTGCAGAGCCACAAGCAGCGCCAGCAACACCTGTAGAGCCATCAGCACAAGAAATTGCAAATAAGTTATTAGGTCATATTAAAGCATTAGGTTTGCCTGTAACGGGTCTGTCAGTGAGCTATAATGGTGCATCAGATTTGGCAACAGTAAAAGGTCAAGTGCAGACTCAAGCAGATAAAGAAAAAATTATTTTAGCTGTTGGAAATATTGACCATGTTGCACAAGTTGATGATCAACTGACTGTAGTAACGCCAGAGCCTGAGAGTAAGTTTTATACAGTTAAATCTGGTGATAACTTATCTAAAATTTCGAAAGAATTTTATGGTGATGCAAATCAATACAACAAAATTTTTGAGGCAAATCGTCCATTGTTGAAAAATGCAGATGATATTTTCCCAGGACAAGTATTACGTATTCCTGCATAATTTTGAGTAAAAATCGCTATTTCTACTTTTAAAGCAGAATAAACAAAAAGAACCTCATTTGAGGTTCTTTTTTTGATATTTACAAGGTGTTAGACCTTACCAGCTTAATGCACCGCCAGTCTGATAATCAGTCACACGTGTCTCGAAGAAATTCTTCTCTTTACGTAAGTCCATCATTTCAGACATCCATTGGAATGGGTTATTCACACCAACAAATTGTTCAGGTAAACCAAGTTGACTTAAGCGACGGTTACAGATGAATTTTAGATATTCTTCCATCATCGCAGCATTCATACCTAATACACCGCGTGGCATAGTGTCACGTGCATATTCAATTTCCAGCATTGTACCTTCAAGAATCATTTGAATCACTTCTTCTTGGAACTCTGCTGTCCATAAGTTTGGATTTTCAATCTTGATTTGGTTAATCATGTCGATACCAAAGTTCAAGTGCATAGACTCATCACGTAAAATGTATTGGAATTGCTCAGCAACACCATTCATCTTGTTACGACGACCCATAGACAAGATTTGACTGAAACCACAGTAGAAGAAGATCCCTTCAAGTACGCAGTAGAATGCGATCAAGTTACGCAGTAAGATTTGATCGTTTTCAGGTGTGCCTGTTTGAAATGTAGGATCGCTAAGAGATTGAGTGTATTTCAAGCCCCAAGCTGCTTTACGTGCAACAGAAGGAATCTCGCGGTACATGTTGAAGACTTCACCTTCATCCATGCCCAAAGATTCGATACAGTACTGGTATGCATGCGTATGGATTGCTTCTTCAAAAGACTGACGCAAAATGTACTGACGGCACTCAGGGTTGGTAATGTGACGGTAAATTGCCAATACCAAATTGTTTGCAACCAATGAATCTGCGGTAGAAAAGAAGCCTAAAGAACGCATGACAATAGTACGCTCATCTTCAGTCAAGCCATTTTCAGACTTCCAAAGTGCAATGTCTTGCGTCATGTTGACTTCTTGTGGCATCCAATGGTTTGCACAACCATCAAGATATTTTTGCCAAGCCCACTCGTATTTGAATGGTACAAGTTGGTTCAAGTCAGCACGACAGTTGATCATGGCTTTGTCGTCAACTTGTACACGTTGTGCGCCCATTTCAAGCTCTTGTAAGCCTGGTGCAACATCTAAATTTTCTAGAGCGTTAGATGCTTTTGCCAATGGATCGGCTGAATTTGTTGTTCCTGCTGAATAGGTTCGAGCGGGTTGTGTAGCTGCCAAATTCGACGATGCGTGCTGTGCATCAGATACCACTTGCGAATCAGTCGCTTTCTTCGGTTCGACGGGCGCAGGCTGGTGAGCTTGTGCAGCTTGTTTCGGTTCATCATCTTCGAAATCGTCCCAACTTAGGATAGACATGTTTGTTCTCTCTTCGTTGCTTTATATCTGTTATGGACATCTCACAAGCGAAGATGTCACTACTATACGCTCATTATGTGTAAGCAAAATTAAGTTTCGCTGATGAATGTATTCAAATTGTTCATTTGAATGAAAGTCAACACTACTTATTTTGCTTACGCTTTTGTTGTCTGCGGATTGCAAAGAATGCATAAACAGCAGGGATATAAAAAATTAAAAAGGCTAAGATCAGTGCAATTGCGCCTAACTCATAGTCATGACTTAAATGGAACATTTCTTAGCCTCTTATCTATTAATAATTCCTCACATCAAGAAATTATTTATTAAAGTAGTCACTGCGAATTGATCACTGATAAATTGAAATAAAATTGGAGTAACAATAAACCATCCAAATTTAGTGATCAATTTTATAAGAAGATCAAACAGTTTCTTCTTTATGTGTTCATTAGGGAAAACTAATTCTCCCAATTGGACTAAATATGTATATAGCATTTCGAAAAGTCTTTGGATTTGAATCCAATACAGAGAAAGAATTTCGAATTTCTCCATACGACTTTTGTGTTCAGCTTTTTCTTTTTTGGTGAGCTTGAGCTTTTGACCAAAGACATCGTTCTTCTTCTTCATAAATCCTCGATATAGAAAACTTATGCTACATGCAGCCCATGTTTGAAGATTTATCAGGTAGGGCTACAGAGGTAGCCTTTATTCTGATGTTGATACCTTTAATTAATTACTGACAAGCTTCGCAATCTGGATTGTCGATTGAACATGCTTGTGGTACTGGAGCTGCGTTTGCAAAACCTTCTTCTTCAATAGCTTCAGATTTTTTAGTTTCTACAACAGGCGCTGCGGCAGGAGCAGGTGCTGCAACAGTCGTTGGTTTAACGGCATTTAATGCACCAGTGTTAATAGTCGATTTCTCTGCAGAAGTCGCACCTAATGCACGGAGGTAATACGTTGTTTTAAGACCACGTAACCATGCCATTTTGTACGTCATATCGAGTTTCTTACCATTTGCACCAGCGATGTAAAGGTTAAGAGACTGTGCTTGATCGATCCATTTTTGACGACGTGATGCAGCATCAACAATCCAACGTGGCTCAACTTCGAATGCAGTGGCAAAGATTGCTTTTAATTCCTCAGGAATACGTGCAATTTTTTGTACTGAACCTTCGAAATGTTTCAGATCATTGACCATTACAGAATCCCAAAGACCACGATCTTTTAACGCACGTACTAGGTACGGGTTAATTACTGTGAATTCACCAGAAAGGTTAGATTTCACATAAAGATTTTGGAAAGTAGGCTCGATAGACTGAGAAACACCACAGATGTTTGAAATGGTTGCAGTCGGTGCAATCGCCATCACGTTTGAGTTACGCATACCGTCTTTTTGAACTTTGGCACGTAAAGTGTCCCAGTCCAAACGTTGAGTGCGGTCAACTTCAAACATACCTTCAGGGCGTGTTTGAGCAACAAGGTTCAGTGAGTCGATTGGCAAGATGCCTTGATCCCATAATGAACCTTTAAATGTTTCGTAAGTACCACGTTCAACAGCCAAGTTACTTGATGTTTCAATCGCGTAGTAGCTGATCACTTCCATAGATTCATCAGCAAACTCTACAGCTGCTTCTGAACCATATGCAAGATTCATTTCATAAAGAGCATCTTGGAAGCCCATGATACCCATACCGACTGGGCGGTGTTTCATGTTTGAATTTTGCGCTTGTGGGACAGCATAGTAGTTGATGTCGATCACGTTATCGAGCATACGTACCGCAGTTTTGATGGTACGTGCAAGTTTTTCACGATCGAGTTTGCCACCTTGAACATGTTGTACAAGGTTGATCGAACCTAAGTTACATACCGCGATTTCATCTTTATTGGTATTTAAAGTGATTTCAGTACATAAGTTAGAAGAGTGTACTACGCCAACGTGTTGTTGTGGTGAACGCAAGTTACATACGTCTTTGAATGTGATCCACGGATGACCTGTTTCAAACAACATTGACAACATTTTGCGCCATAAGTCTTTCGCACGGATTTTCTTATGAAGCATGTTTTGTTCTTTGGCAATGCCTTCGTAGTACGCATAACGTTCAGCGAATTCTGCACCAGTCAAATCATGAAGATCAGGCGTTTCAGATGGCGTGAATAAAGTCCATTCAGCATCTTGAAATACACGTTGCATGAACAAATCTGGAACCCAGTTCGCTGTGTTCATATCATGGGTACGACGACGGTCATCACCTGTGTTTTTACGAAGTTCTAGGAATTCTTCAATATCCAAGTGCCAAGTTTCAAGGTATGCACACACTGCACCTTTACGTTTACCACCTTGGTTTACGGCAACCGCAGTATCGTTGGCAACTTTAAGGAATGGGACTACACCTTGAGATTTACCATTTGTGCCTTTGATGTATGAGTTCAAGGCACGAACTGGAGTCCAGTCATTACCTAAACCACCTGCCCATTTAGAAAGTAGGGCATTGTCACGCATTGCACCATAGATGTCATAAAGGTCATCTTGGATCGTGGTTAAGTAGCAGCTTGATAACTGTGGACGTAATGTACCAGAGTTAAATAATGTCGGAGTTGAAGCCATGTAGTCGAAGCTTGACAATAAGTCATAGAACTCGATTGCACGATCTTCTTTATTTTCTTCGTTTAGCGCAAGACCCATCGACACACGCATAAAGAACAATTGCGGAAGTTCAAAGCGTACTTCATTAGAATGGATGAAGTAACGGTCAAATAAAGTTTGTAGACCTAAATATGTAAACTGGTTTGAACGTTCAGGTTTAATCGCAGCAGCTAATTTTGCAAGATCAAAATTTAATAGATCTGCAGATAAAAGCTCAAGTTCAATCCCTTTCTTCAAATAAGTTTCAAGCGCATCACCTTCATGGGTATCTGCTGCTAAACCTAAGAATTTAAGACCTGTTGCAACTAAGTTGTTACGCAATAAACGTGCAGTCACATACGTATAATTTGGTTCTTGTTCAATACGTGTACGTGTTGCCATCATCATTGTCGTTGAGATGTCAGACTCTTTTACACCGTTATATAGGTTTTTAACTGTTTCATCGACAATGGCTTGAACATTAATACCTTCTAAGCCTTCACTTGCTGTTTCAATCGTGGCATGTAGGCTGCTCAAATCTAGAGGCTGAAGCTGACCATTCGCATCTGTGATTTGTAAAGTTGGATGATGATGAGCATTGGTTTGTTTACGTGCTTCTGAACGTTGCTCACGATAAATTACATATGAACGAGCAACTTTTTGCTCACCTGTACGCATAAGTGCCAATTCAACTTGGTCTTGAATTTCTTCAATATGAATGGTACCGCCAGAAGGCAAACGACGATTAAAAGTATTTAATACCATTTCCGTTAATTGTGTAATGCGGTCATGAATACGGCTTGAATCGGCACTTTGTTGACCCTCAACAGCCAAGAAAGCTTTGCCAATTGCTACAGAAATTTTTTCTGCATCAAACGGGGCAACATCACCAGTGCGTTTAATCACTTGAAGTTGACCAGGGGTAGTAATGGCGTTCATTGTCAGCGTAGCTCCATTGTCATCATTGTTATGTTTATGGACCATTTGAATCAGATAAAATACGATCAATACTTATCTTGATATTTGAGGACTAAACACAATACTTAGTGGTTTAATTTAAATTAGGGCACAAGATACGGTAAAATTTAGGGGAGATCAATATTGACATTTCGATAATTTTTTTTTCTCAAAGCAGTAAAAAAAAATGCAAAATTTTTGACGGCTTGAGGTATTTTTATATATGTCTTATTAGACAAGGGTATAGCATAGCAAACTCTGAGCAAGGTGCTTATAGATAACCTTGTGGATAACTAAAAACAGTCAGTTTAATGAGACAGAATGTGAACAATGAAACTTTTTGTATAAAAAATATTCTTAAGAATAAGAGGAATGACAATGAATAATAAAAAATAAATGTTTATTAAGGAAAACTATCTACAATTCAATAGTTAATAAAAATATAACAAATTGATACGCTCATGTATCAGTTTGGTGAATAGGGTCTTGTTTACAATGTAAACGTGTGTATATTGCAAAACATAGTGTGTTGAATCTGCGAGATTTGTATGCAGAGATTAGGTTAAATAAAGGGGCATATGTATGAGCCAAGAAGAAAAGTTACCAAAAATTTTAATTGTTGAAGATGACGAGCGTTTAGCGCGTTTAACTCAAGAATATTTAATTCGAAATGGACTTGAAGTTGGGGTAGAACCAGACGGAAATCGTGCAATTCGTCGTATCATTGCTGAACAACCAGATATGGTTGTGTTGGATGTGATGCTACCAGGTGCAGATGGATTAACCGTTTGTCGAGAAGTTCGTCCACATTATCATCAACCAATTTTGATGCTTACAGCACGTACTGAAGATATGGATCAGGTGCTAGGCTTAGAAATGGGTGCAGATGACTATGTTGCTAAACCTGTTCAACCACGCGTTTTACTGGCGCGTATTCGTGCGTTATTACGTCGCACGGACAAAACACCAGAAGATGAAGTGGCGCAACGCATCGAATTTGATGATCTTGTGATTGACAATGGTGGACGTTCTGTGACTTTAAATGGTGAATTGGTTGATTTTACCAGTGCGGAATATGACCTATTGTGGTTGCTCGCTTCAAATGCTGGACGAATTTTGTCACGTGAAGATATTTTTGAACGTCTGCGTGGGATTGAGTATGATGGTCAAGATCGCTCAATTGATGTGCGCATTTCACGTATTCGTCCAAAAATTGGTGATGATCCTGAAAATCCAAAGCGTATTAAAACAGTGCGTAGTAAAGGTTACTTATTTGTTAAAGAAACAAATGGAATGTAACCCTATTTTCTGTTTAAGAACATAGTCCTACCATAAGGTTGTTTTCGTGTCCAAACACAGTATATTCCTGCGTATTTATGCAGGATTGGTTATTCTTGTTGTCTTAGTTGCATTATTTGGTTATTTGTTAGTGCAAATTATCAACTATCAACGTGCACAAGAATATCGTGAGTCACTCACAGATGGGATTTCTTATGTCATCAGTGAAGGTGTGGCACGTCAACAAACGGAACAGCAAAAAGCAGATTGGATTTCGGATGCTTCTGATTTATTAGAACTACCGATTCATTATGTAGATGCGAGTAAAGTTGAGCTATCAAGAACAGAAACAAAACGGATAGAAAATCAAAAAGCTGTGGTTCGTTATGATGCGGAGCACAGCATGGCTTATCTTGTTTTGGGGATTCGTGATGATCCCAAGCATTATTTGTATATTAAAGTCGGTGTCCCAAATGACCGACAAATGCGCGCTTTACCTGTCTTTATTATGGATTATTTGGTTTATTATCCAGGACAAGAGCAAGAATATCTTAAAAAAATCCAAGAACATTTTTCCTATCCGATTGGAATTGAAAATGTATCCTCATTAAATTTAGATCCTGAGCAATTAGGGCGTTTACGTTCTGACCAAACAGTAACTTTGTGGCGCGATGGTGCAACAGAGCGCGGTACAACCATTTCTATAGTATCGCCATTGCCTAATTCTGTAAGTGATGTCTTGGTGATTGGTCCTGTACCTATGTTTAATTGGATGCCAGTTAAACTTGCAGCAGGAATTACTTTGCTCAGCATGTTCTTATTATGTTTGGGGGTTTATGGCTTAATTGTCCCTATGCAACGTAAGTTAAAGTTGGTTAATGATGCTTTAGATGTCATGAAGACTGGTGATATGTCACATCGTGTTCCAGTAGAAGGGCATGATGAATTGGCAAGTTTAGCAACCAGTTATAATAGTATGTCTGATCATATTCAGCGTTTAATTGAAGCACAGCGCGAACTGATGCGCGCAGTTTCACATGAGTTAAGAACACCTGTTGCTCGAATCCGTTTTGGTATGGAAATGTTGGCAGATGAAGACGACTATGACTATCGTTTACAACAAGTAGAAATGATTGATAAAGATATTGAGGCGTTAAACACCTTAATTGATGAAATCATGACGTATGCAAAATTGGAACAAGGCACACCCTCTTTAGATTTTGAAAAAATAATTTTGGTTGATTTACTTGATCAGGTTGCCGTAGAAACCGAAGCACTAAAAACTCAAAAAGAAATATATTTGAGTCCTTTATCTCATGATGTAGTGGTTGAGGCTGAGCGTCGATATTTACATCGTGTTGTACAAAACTTAGTGGGTAATGCAATTCGCTACTGTGATGATCGTGTCAATATTAGTGGTGGAATTGACCTTGTCACTAACATGGCATATATCTGTGTTGAGGATGATGGTCCAGGAATACCAGAAGAAGATCGTAAACGAATATTTGAAGCATTTGCACGTTTAGATGATAGCCGTACTCGTGCATCTGGTGGTTATGGCTTAGGTTTATCTATTGTCAGTCGTATTGCGTTTTGGTTTGGTGGAACAATTGAGGTAGATCAAAGCCCAGAATTAGGTGGAGCACGTTTTAAAATGTCATGGCCTGCTCAAGTAAAACGTAAAACAAAATAAGTAAAATGATAAAAAGCATCAATATTGATGCTTTTTATTTATCGTATTTTTGATCACGATACAATTTATTGGTGTAGTGTTGCATCAGGAGCAATAATCGCTTTGCCTTCACGTAGAGAATTTAAAGCATCTGCATTAAAATCAATAAGTAAGCTATTTTGTTCTGCATCAATATGATATTTACTGATAATTTTCTGATCCCCATTTAACGTATCAATAGTATATTCATCAGCAATGTTTAAGATTCCATCAAGATTGGTCGTGGTTGAAGCAAGATCTTGGCGAAATAGCTCATAAATATCACGTAAATCGAAAATGGCATTATTCGCATCAGGATGTTTTATGACATATCCCTCAATATGACGAATCAATAATTGAGCAAAAAGAAAATAATTTGGTTTGTGGGTAAAGTTTATGCTCATGGGTTGTACTCCTTATTATTATTTTCTAGCATACACAGAACAACTTAATGAATTGTATAAAGTTTATTAAAGGTTGTTATCAAATTGAAATTGGTAAAATAATTTACTTTTCATCAAAGAAAAAAGATTTTTGTAGAAAAAGAATACATAAGGTAGGTGAGAAGTAGGCAAAAGCTTTAAATGGAAATTTAAGCGTTGAGTGGTTAAAGTTGTAATAATTTTTCTTGATAATTTGGGTCTTTATTTGTGTTTTTATTTTTATTAAAATGACATTAATTATCATATTTAGATAATATTTCATGAAATTTATTGTTGTGAAAATAAACTTTTTGAAGAATGTAACAAAATATTAAATTTACTTTTTATCCTGAAATATTTTATAAAATGAGCATAAATTTATGAAATAAGACCTATTATTTGTTATTTTTAAATAAAAATCTAATTTTAAGTAAATGATTTAATATGAAAAAACAAAGATTTTATTGTTTTATTCGAAAAAAATTATCATTTTATGGTTTTTAATCACTTTATGCGATTTGTAACACTCAGATTGCTTTAAATCTATGTCAATAGCTAAAAAAGATTAAAAAATCATCCGAAAGACTTAGAGGGATGAACTAGCAACTGATGACAGCAATCGGGTACAATTACGCAGATTTATTTTGTGTTTGGTGTATTTACAAGGCCAATACATACATTCTTTGTTAATAATAGGCCTGCCAGGAGTTATCCCCGCATGAGTGCCATTACTCCATACGATTGGGCAATCATCGCCTTCGTGATCGGCGTTACATTTCTATGTGTCTTTATGCTTACTGTTCCTTTGCTCCTTGGGGGTAAATCATGGGGACGTGCAAAGCAAGAGCAATTTGAATCAGGTGTGGTAGGTGCTGGTGGTGCACGTATCCGCTTATCTGCAAAATTCTATTTGGTTGCAATTTTCTTTGTCGTGTTCGACTTAGAAGCACTTTATCTATATGCATGGGCAACTTCTGTTCGTGAAGTAGGTTGGGTTGGTTTTGCAGCCGCTGCTGTATTTATTTTAGTTTTGCTTGTTGGTTTGGTTTATGAACTTTCAACAGGTGCGCTGAACTGGGCGCCTTCAGATCGTCGTAAAGCAGCAGGTATCAAACCTAAAGTAGGTTCACCAAATATGGATCTTGCAGAAATTACCCGCTTCAATTCTATTGAGGAGTTGGTGATGGACCCTACAGGAACAATTCCAGCTCAATCATCAGGTCGTGTGAAAGATAAAACACCGACTATGTCACTGAACAAGGAGTAACTCGGGAATGAAATATACCTTAACCCGTGCGAATCCAGAAGCTGAGCAATATCCACTTCAAGATCGTCAAATTGTGACTGATCCACTTGAAGAAGAAGTGAATAAAAATGTATTCATGACTCGTTTAGAGGATGTATTGCATACAGCTGTGAACTGGGGTCGTAAAAACTCATTATGGCCTTTTAACTTTGGTACATCTTGCTGTTACGTTGAATATGCAACAACTTTAACAGGTGTGCATGATTTGTCACGTTTCGGTGCTGAGGTTATTCGTGCTTCACCTCGTCAGGCAGACTTGATGATCGTTGCAGGAACTTGCTTTGTGAAAATGGCGCCTGTTATTCAGCGCTTATATGAGCAAATGCTTGAGCCGAAATGGGTCATTTCAATGGGTGCTTGTGCTAACTCTGGTGGTATGTACGACATTTATTCAGTTGTACAGGGTGTGGATAAAATCATTCCTGTTGACGTTTATGTCCCTGGTTGTCCTCCACGTCCAGAAGCATTAATCCAAGCATTAATGTTGTTACAAGACCAAATTCAATTAGAGCGTCGTCCGCTTTCTGCGGTGATTGGTGATGATCTTCAGCCTGTATATAAGCCAAAGATGATGCCAGAACGTGATCGTAAGAATGCTGAACGTATTGCAGTGAAAAACTTACGCTCTATGGATGAAATTGAGTAATTTTTTCTGATGAATATTTGACATGCCTGAAGGGCATGGTCGTCAGGAAATTTCACAGAATTTGTATTAAATAGGAAGCCAAGCCAATGGCTGAAACTGAAATTGCTATGCCAGAGTCAACACCTGTTGATTCACGCCCAGCATTTGCGATTGTAGAAGATCTCAAAACCAAGTTTGGTGAGAACTTTTACGTGCAACCGACCTTTGAAGATTTTCCAACGGTCTGGGTTGAGCGCGCACGTGTACAAGAAGTTTTGATGTACTTGCGTACAGTATCACGTCCTTATGTGATGCTGTTTGACTTGTCTGCAGTAGATGAGCGTTTACGTACCCATCGTGATGGTTTACCTGCTTCTGACTTCACTGTCTTTTATCATTTGTTGTCGCTTGAGCGCAACAGTGATATTCGTATCAAAGTTGCGTTGAATGAGAATGATCTTAACATTCCTACAGCGACCAACATCTGGCCAAATGCCAACTGGTACGAGCGTGAAGCTTACGATATGTTTGGGATCAACTTCGAAGGGCATCCAATGCTTCGTCGAATTTTGTTACCAACCTATTGGGAAGGTCATCCGTTACGTAAAGAATATTCTGCACGTGCAACGGAATACACACCGTATATGCAAGACAAAGCAAAACAAGATTTCGAACAAGAACATCTTCGCTTTGTACCAGAAGACTGGGGTTTGACGCGCGGTAACGCAGACGAAGACTTCATGTTCCTAAACTTAGGTCCTAACCACCCATCTGCGCACGGTGCGTTCCGTGTGATCTTGCAGTTGGACGGTGAAGAAGTCAAAGACTGTGTGCCTGATATCGGTTATCACCACCGTGGTGTGGAAAAGATGGCTGAACGTCAAACTTGGCATTCATTCATTCCATATACCGACCGTGTTGACTACTTAGGTGGTTGTGCGCAAAACATGCCTTATGTGATGGGCGTGGAGCAAATGGCAGGAATTACTGTTCCTGATCGTGCGCAATGTATCCGTGTCATGATGTCTGAACTGTTCCGTATCAATAACCACTTGTTATTTATCGGTACTGCGATTCAGGATGCGGGTGGTATGACGCCAGTATTCTATATGTTTGCTGACCGTCAAAAAATCTATGATGCGATTGAAGCAATCACAGGTTTCCGTATGCACCCAGCATGGTTCCGTATCGGTGGTACAGCGCATGATCTTCCAAACAACTGGCAAAAACTGATTCGTGAAATTCTCGAATGGATGCCAAAACGTTTGAAGGAATATCATACTGCGGCATTGAAAAACTCTGTGTTTATCGGTCGTACCCGTAATGTTGCTCAATATGATGCAAAATCTGCATTGGCTTGGGGTGTAACAGGTACAGGTCTACGTGCAACAGGGATCGACTTTGATGTTCGTAAATATCGTCCATACAGTGGCTACGAAAACTATGATTTCGAAGTGCCATTAGAGTATGAAGGCGATGCTTATGCACGTGTAATGGTTCACTATCGTGAAATCGAAGAATCATTAAAAATCGTGAAGCAATGTCTAGATAATATGCCATCTGGTCCATATAAAGCGGATCACCCATTGGCTGTTCCACCACCAAAAGATAAGACTTTACAAGATATTGAAACTTTGATTACGCACTTCTTGAGCGTGTCATGGGGTCCTGTAATGCCTGCAGGTGAAGCATCTGTGATGGCAGAAGTGGTGAAAGGTGCATCTAACTATTACTTGACTTCTGATAAGTCAACGATGAGTTATCGTACCCGTATTCGTACACCAACATTCACGCACTTGCAGCAAATGCCTTCCGTGATTAACGGCAGTCTTGTATCTGACTTGATCATTTATTTAGCGACGATTGATGTCGTTATGGCTGACGTGGATCGCTAAGGGGTAAACGCATTATGATGATTTTGACTGATAAAAAGCCACGTGTGAATATTGAAGGGATTTTGACTGCGGAAGAAATCCACGAAATTCAACATCACATTGAACATTATCCATACCCACGTGCAGCGTGTTTAGATGCGTTAAAACACGTACAACGCCGTAATGGTTGGGTTGATGATGCGCAAATGAATGCGATTGCTCAAATGTTGAGTATGAGCCTTGCTGACCTTGAAGGTGTAGCAACATTCTATAACCGTATTTACCGTCAACCTGTGGGTCGTCACGTGATTTTGTTATGTGATTCGATTGCATGTTTTTTGATGGGTGCGGAAACTTTGGCAGAAGCATTCCAACGTGAATTAGGTATTCAATATGGTCAAACGACTGCTGATGGTCGTTTTACTTTATTGCCAATTTGCTGTTTAGGAAATTGCGACAAAGGTCCTACCTTGATGATTGATGAAGATACTCACGGCTTAGTTGAAGTGGCATCAATTAAACAGTTATTGGAGAAGTATGTATGAATACTGAACCAAAACCAATTTATGGCGACGGTAACCCTGAAACTCACCCATTAACATGGCGTTTGAGTAAACAGGAATTTGTTCGTAGTGCAGATGATTACGAAGCGCTTGAAGGTTATGCAGGCTTTAAAAAAGCATTGGGCATGAAACCTGCGGAAGTGCTTGATGTGATCAAAGCGGCGACTGTAAAAGGTCGTGGTGGTGCAGGTTTCCCAGCAGGGATTAAATGGTCATTGATGGCGCCAAATGATGGTGGTCCTCGTTACCTGATCTGTAATGCCGATGAAATGGAACCAGGAACATTCAAAGACCGTTTGTTGATGGAAGATCTTCCACATCAATTGATCGAAGGGATGCTCATTGCAGGTTATACGCTTGAAGCAACTCAAGGCTATATCTTCATCCGTGGTGAATATATTGAAGCTGCACAATACTTAAATGAAGCTTTAGAACAAATTCGTGCTAAAGGTTATTTGGGTGACAACATCCTAGATTCAGGATGGAGCTTTGATTTACATGTGCATACGGGCGCAGGGCGTTATATTTGTGGTGAAGAAACTGCATTGATTAACTCGCTTGAAGGTCGCCGTGCTAACCCGCGTACTAAACCACCATTCCCACAGGTTGCAGGGGCTTGGGGTCGACCTACGATTGTCAACAATGTAGAAACGTACAACAACTTACCCGCAATCATGTTGCGTGGACCTGAGTGGTATATTGGTTTGTCTGCGGGCAAGTCTAAAGATCCGGGTACTAAAATTTATGGTGCTTCAGGTAAAGTGAAATTCCCAGGTTTATGGGAACTTCCATTTGGTACCACTGCACGTGAAGTGATTGAAGATCATGCGGGTGGTATGCGTGATGGCTTAACCCTGAAAGCATGGTTACCAGGGGGTGCATCAACAGACTTCCTTGCTGCTGAACATATTGATTTGCCAATGGATGCAGAAAGCATCATGAAAGCAGGTTCACGTTTAGGTACTTGCTTGTTGATGGTTGTTGATGAAACTCAGTGTATGGTTTCAGCTACACGGAACCTTGAAGAATTCTTTGCACGTGAATCATGTGGTTTCTGTACACCTTGCCGTGATGGCTTGCCGTGGGCAGTTAAAGCGCTTAAAGCTCTGGAAGATGGTACAGGTAAACAAGAGGATATCGATCACTTACAGGAATTGACTCGTAAGTTATGGATCGGTAAGACCTTCTGTGCCCACGCACCAGGTGCGATGGAGCCACTCATGGGTGCACTCAAACATTTCCGTGGTGAATTTGAAGCAAAAGTCGTGAATGCGGCTGCTCAAACTCGCAACGTAGAACAAGCTTAAGGAATTCGACTATGGCTACAATTCATGTCGATGGAAAATCGTACGAAGTCAATGGTTCGGAAAACTTGCTGCAAGCATGTTTGAGCCTTGGCATCGACATCCCATATTTTTGTTGGCATCCATCCTTAGGTTCTGTTGGTTCTTGCCGTCAGTGTGCTGTGACTCAATATGCGAATCCCGAAGATACTCGTGGTCGCCTGGTCATGTCATGTATGACGCCTGCGTCTGACAATACCTATATTTCGATTGAAGACAAAGAAGCAAAAGATTTCCGTGAATCTATCGTGGAATTCTTGATGACCAATCACCCGCATGACTGTCCAGTCTGTGAAGAGGGTGGTCACTGTCATCTTCAAGATATGACAGTGATGACACAGCATGACCGTCGTCGCTATCGTTTTACTAAACGTACGCATTATAACCAAGAGTTGGGTTCATTTATTTCACATGAAATGAACCGTTGTATCGCATGTTACCGTTGTGTTCGTTATTACAACGACTATGCGGGCGGTACAGACTTTGGTGTATATGCCAATGCGTCACGTGTTTACTTTGGTCGTCCAGAATCAGGGACTTTAGAATCAGAATTCTCTGGTAACTTGACTGAAGTTTGTCCAACGGGTGTATTCACCGACAAAACACATTCTGCACGTTATAACCGTAAATGGGATATGCAATATGCGCCAAGCGTATGTCAAGGCTGTTCTTCAGGTTGTAATATTTCACCAGGTGAACGTTATGGTGAGATCCGTCGTGTAGAAAACCGTTTCAATGGTGAAGTAAACCAATACTTCCTTTGCGATAAAGGTCGTTTCGGTACAGGTTATGTCAACCGTGAAGATCGTCCACGTCAACCGCAGTTCCGTAATGGCGCTGATGTGCAAACTGTTTCTGTAGATGTTGCGTTGGATTCTGTGATTGCCAATGTTCAAGGTAAAAAAGTCTTGGGTATTGGTTCGCCACGTGCATCACTTGAATCAAACTTCGCATTACGTGAGTTGGTTGGTCAAGAGAACTATTCAACAGGTCTGTCTCAAAAAGAGCAAAACTTGGTTGAGTTAGCAGCATCGATCATGCAAACCGAAGGTGTTTATAACCCAGGTATGCGTGAAATTGAAAGCTATGATGCTGTATTGATCCTCGGTGAAGACTTAACCCAAACTGCACCACGTATGGCATTGTCTGTTCGTCAAGCGGCGAAAAACAAAGCCAAAGAAATGGCGGCAGAGCGTCGTACGCAAGAATGGTTAGCAGAACCTGTTAAACGTATTGGTCAAGATGCAAAATCTCCGATTTATATCTTAGCTGCGACGCAAACACGTCTTGCTGATGTTGCGACAGGTGAAGTGGTTGCTTCTCCAAACGATATTGCGCGTTTAGGTTTTGCAATTGCTGCGGGTGTGAAAGGTGAAGCGATTCTTGGTTTGGATGATGATGCGAAAGCATTTGCACAAACCATTGCGGATACTTTAAAAGCTGCGAAAAAACCTTTGATCATCTCTGGTACAAGCTTACAAGACGCTGCAATCATGGAAGCTGCTGCACAAGTTGCACAGAACCTTGGTTCAACAGCAGGCTTAACATTGACTGTTCCTGAAGTGAACTCAATGGGCTTAGCATTGTTTGGTGGTTTAAGTTTAGAACAAGCGTTTGCACAAGATTATGACTCAGTCATCATCATGGAAAATGACTTATTCCGTCGTTTACCTGCTGCACAAGTTCAAGCTGCATTAGACAAAGCACAAAGCGTGATTGTATTGGATCATTCAGAAACTGAAACTGTAAAAGCTGCGGATGTTGTTTTATCTGCTGCAAGTTTCGCTGAAGGTGACGGTACAGTGGTTTCACAAGAAGGACGTGCACAACGTTTCTATCAAGTGTATGACCCAAGCTATTACAAACCTGAACTTGCGATCAAAGAATCTTGGCGCTGGTTACATGCCATTGAAACGGGTGTGAAAGGTAAAGCGATTTCTTGGACATTGCTCGACGACGTGATTGAAAGCGTTGTAAACAATGTACCTGCACTGCAAGCGATTCAAGATGTTGCGCCTGATGCAGGCTATCGTGTACATGGTTTGAAAATTGCCCGTGAACCACGTCGCTACTCAGGTCGTACTGCGATGCGTGCGCCGCTTAATGTCCATGAGCCAAAACAACCTGTAGATAAAGATTCAGCATTAACGTTCTCTATGGAAGGTTATGTGGGTAATCAGACACCTGCAGCATTGGTTCCATTTGCATGGGCACCAGGTTGGAACTCTCCACAATCTTGGAACAAATATCAAGATGAAGTGGGTGGTCACTTAAAAGGTGGTGATTCTGGCGTACGTTTATTTGATCGTTTACCTAAACGTTCAGTACGTAGCTATGTTGCACCAACAGCAGTTGTGGCAAATCCAGACAGCTTCCGTTTAGTGCCAATGCACCATATTTTTGCTTCTGGTGAATTCACTGTGAAAACAGCTGCAATGGAATCACGTATTCCTGAAGCAATGTTTGCTGTGGGTGAGCAAGATGCAGCACGCTTGAATGTGCAAGATGGTCAGAAATTGACTGTGAAAGCAGGTGAAACAACCATTAGTCTGCCAGTTCAAGTCATTGACTATTTACCTACAGGTTATATCGGATATCCAGTTGGACAAGCACCGACCGTTTCTCTTGCAGAGCCTGTATCTGTGGCGGTAGGAGTGTAATTCATGAACGAAACTTTACGCGCCCTCCCGACATGGGCACAAGATTGGCCAATTGCTTATAGCGTCATTCAGGCGATTGTGATCTTGTTGGTCGTGGTGTTGCTTGCTGCTTTGATGTCTTTTATTGAACGTCGTTTACTTGGCTTATGGCAAGACCGTTATGGTCCAAACCGTGTAGGTCCAGGCGGGATGTTCCAGATCGTTGCGGACATGCTCAAAATCATGTTTAAAGAAGACTGGACACCAAAATTTGTAGACAAATTAACATTCCGTTTAGCACCAGCAGTTGCAATGGCAACTGCGGTACTTTCGTTCATGGTTATTCCTGTTTCACCTTATTTAGGTGTTGCAGACATGAGCATTAGCTTATTGTTCTTTATGGCAATGGCAGGTATCGCAGTGTACGCCGTGTTATTTGGTGGTTGGTCTTCTAACAACAAATACGCATTACTTGGTGGTTTACGTTCTGCTGCTCAAACGATTTCTTATGAAGTTTTCTTAGGGATTTCGTTAATGGGTGTAGTTGCGATTGCAGGTTCATTCAACTTGCGTGACATTGTAGAAGCACAACGTGATGTCTGGTTTGTGATTCCTCAGTTCATTGGTTTCATGATCTTCGTGGTTGCAGGTGTTGCGGTGACGCATCGTCATCCATTTGACCAACCAGAAGCTGAACAAGAATTGGCTGAAGGTTACCATGTCGAGTACGGTGGTATGAAATGGGGGATGTTCTTCGTTGCTGAATACGTCAACATCATCTTAATTTCTGCATTGATCGTGACTTTATTCTTTGGTGGTTGGTTAGCACCGTTTAACTTAAACATTCCATTCATCCCAGATGCGTTCTGGTTCATTATCAAAACAGCATTCTTTGTGATGATGTTTGTCTTGGCTCGTGGTTCTTTAATGCGTCCACGTTATGACCAAGTGATGAACTTTGGTTGGAAGGTGTGTTTGCCGCTTGCAGTGGTCAACCTTTTGGTGACTGGCGCTGTGATTTTGATGAATCAAGCCTAGGACAGCAGGGAGTACAAAATGTATAAAATTCTAGCTGGCGTAGGATCAATCGTTCGTTCATTGTGGATGGTGTTTAGCCATGCGACTCGTCCACGTGATACGATTTTGTATCCAGAAGTTCCAGCCGAACAAATCGTACCTCCACGCTACCGTGGTCGTATCGTATTAACACGTGACCCAGATGGCGAAGAGCGTTGTGTTGCGTGTAACTTATGTGCGGTTGCATGTCCTGTTGGCTGTATCTCATTACAGAAAGCGGAAAAAGAAGACGGACGTTGGTATCCTGAATTTTTCCGTATCAACTTCTCACGTTGCATTTTCTGCGGTATGTGTGAAGAAGCTTGTCCAACCACAGCAATCCAACTTACACCTGATTTCGAGTTAGGTGAATATGTACGTCAAGATCTAGTCTATGAGAAAGAAAACTTACTCATTTCTGGACCTGGTAAATACCCTGACTACAACTTCTATCGTGTAACAGGTATGAGCATTGACGGTAAAGAGAAAGGTCAAGCGCAACGTGAAAGCGCACCTGTTGATGTACGGAGCTTATTACCATGATGTGGCCATTTTATTTAATGGCTCTCGTGGCCATTGTTTCTACGGTTCGTGTTGTGACTAACACAAATCCAGTACATGCTTTACTGAGTCTGATTGTCTCTTTACTTGCAGTTTCAGGTATTTTCTTAACGATTGGAGCGCCATTTGCTGCTGCATTAGAGATTATTGTCTATGCAGGTGCGATCATGGTGTTGTTCGTATTCGTGGTGATGATGCTCAATCTTGGTCAACATACTGTTGAGCAAGAGCGTAAATGGTTATCTTCAGGTGCGTGGGCTTATCCTGCACTTATGAGTTTCTTGGTCGGTTTATGTTTGGTTTGGATGCTTTCTTCTGACTATACACAATCTACTTTAGTTTTAGGTACACAAGTTGTGGGTCCTAAAGCGATTGGTCAAGCACTCTTTACACATTACTTATTATTGGTTGAAGTAGCCGCAATGTTATTGCTTGCAGCATTGGTTGCAGCATTCCACTTAGGTAAACGTGAACCAAGTGCAGAAGAGGGGCAAGAATAATGGGCAATATCCCTTTAGAGCATGGTTTGATTGTTGCGTCTATTCTTTTTGCACTGGGCTTTTACGGTGTAATGGTACGTCGCAACTTACTATTTATGTTAATGAGCCTTGAAATCATGATGAATGCAGCTGCGCTTGCATTTGTCGTGGCAGGAAGTGCTTGGGTACAACCTGATGGTCAAATTATGTTTATCTTAATTTTGACCCTTGCTGCGGCAGAGGCGTGTATCGGTCTTGCGATCGTCCTTCAGTTCTATCATCGCTTCCATCACTTGGATGTAGATGCTGCTAGTGAGATGCGCGGATGAGCTATTTATATTTAACAATTTTATTTCCGCTCATTGGTTTTATCCTTTTAGCGGCAGGGCGTAATAAACTCCCTGAAAATGTGGCTGCGATTATTGGTGCGGGTTCTGTTGGTTTATCAGCATTATTTGCATTGATCAGCGGTATGGCATTTATCAACAGCGGTGAGCCTGTCTATGTTCAAAACTTATGGACATGGTTTAACGTTGGTGGTTTTGCTCCTGGTGTTACTTTAAGTTTAGATGGCTTGTCATTATTAATGATGGGCATGATCACAGGTGTAGGTTTCCTTATTCACATTTTCGCGACATGGTATATGCGCGGTGAAGAAGACTTTGCACGTTTCTTCTCTTATTTCAACCTATTCGTAGCAAGCATGCTTGTGTTGGTATTGGGTGATAACTTAGCGTTATTATTCTTAGGTTGGGAAGGTGTTGGTCTGTGCTCTTACCTACTTATTGGTTATTACTACCAAAACCCTGCAAATGGTTTTGCTGCAATCAAAGCATTCACAGTAACACGTGTAGGTGATGTATTCTTACTCATTGCAATGTTCTTGCTTTTCCAACAGTTTGGTACTTTACATATTGGTACCATCGTTGCGAATGCTTCTCAAGTTTTAGCACTTGACCATAATCTTGCGCTTTGGACTTCATTGATGTTGTTCTTAGGTGCTGCGGGTAAATCTGCACAAATTCCATTACAAACATGGTTAGCAGATGCAATGGCTGGTCCTACACCAGTATCTGCATTGATCCACGCTGCAACAATGGTAACAGCAGGTGTTTACCTGTGCTGCCGTATGTTCACTGTGTTTGAAATGACACCTGAAATTATGCAATTCATTGCTATTACAGGTGCAGTAACATTATTGGTTGCTGGTTTTGCTGCATTGGTGCAAACCGACATCAAACGTATTCTTGCTTACTCAACAATGAGTCAGCTCGGTTATATGTTTATGGCTGTAGGTGCTGAAGCTTATCAAGCAGGCCTATTCCATATGCTTTCTCACGCATTCTTCAAGGCATTATTATTCTTGTCTTCTGGTGCAGTGATCTTGGCTTATCATCACGAACAAAACATTTTCAAAATGGGTGGTTTGTTCTACAAAAACAAATTCTTGTTTGCTTGTTTCGCCATCGGTGGTGGTGCGCTTGCAGCGATTCCATTCGTGACGATCGGCTTCTTCTCTAAAGATGCAATTTTGGGTGCAGTTTGGGTTCAAGGTCAATCAATTGCGACATTTGGTTGGTTGTATTGGGTTGGTGTTGCTGGTGCATTCTTAACGTCTATTTATACATTCCGCTTAATTTGGGTTGTATTCTTCGGCAAAGAAAATACACCTTATCACGAGATCAAAGGTGCGACTTATTGGTTACCTTTAGGGATATTGGCGGTACTTTCTACAGGTTTGGCTTATTTCTTAAAAGCACCAGTAGAAAAAGCGTTAACAGCAGCTCAAATTCCTGTATTCAATGTACCAACTGAAGCGTTGATGCATGGTATGCATTCTGCTGAATATACAGCAGTGGGTATTGCACTTGCTGGTTTAGTCGTGGGTGTAGTCTTGTTTGCATTTGCATATCAAGCGGTAAAAGGCTTTGCTGCAACTTCATTTGGTGTAGGTTTAGCGAATATTTGTCGTAATGCTTTTGGATTCGATTCGTTATATAACCTTGTATTTGTTCAACCTTACTTACTTATTGCAAAAATCTTAGGTCGTGACCCAATTGATGGTTTATGGCTGGTATTACCTGCGATTGTAAAAGGTGGTAACAAGTTTACAAGTACCCGTCAAACAGGTTCATTACGTGAATATGCATCAAGTATGTCACTCGGTGTAGTGGTATTGCTGATGATCTTGATCGTGATTCAGGTAGTGGGGAAATAAGATGGAAATCACAAACAATTGGATTTTACCCGCATTAATTCTTGTACCTTTTATTGCAGGTTTTATTTGCTGGTTAGTCGATAAGCTCGATGACCATTTGCCTCGTTACATTGCATTAGTTGGTATGCTCATTACTTTGGGCTTAACAGGTGTGCTTTGGAGTCAAGGTGGCTTCACATATGAGCTGGGACAGCAAGTTCCAGCTTGGGCAGCACAATTTCAAGTTGAATGGATTAAATCTTTAGGGATTAATATCCATTTGGCAATAGATGGTCTTTCACTTCTTATGGTGGGCTTAACTGCATTACTTGGTGTACTTGCAGTAGGTTGTTCATGGGGTGAAATTCAAAAGAACGTTGGTTTCTTCCACTTAAACCTTTTATGGTCTTTAGGTGGAGTAATCGGTGTATTCCTTGCAATTGATTTGTTCTTGTTCTTCTTCTTCTGGGAGATGATGCTTGTACCAATCTATTTCTTGATTGCACTTTGGGGTCATAAAGGCGCAGATGGTAAATCACGTGTTTATGCTGCAACTAAGTTCTTCATCTATACACAAGTTGCGGGTCTAATCATGCTTGTTGGTATTCTAGGTCTTGTGATCTATGGATACATGATGTCAGGTACGATTGGCTTTGACTACTACTACTTAATGGCTGTTGCACGTACTTTAGATGCTCAAGCGCCTCATATTGCTTATGCGTTAATGATTTGTATGTTCATCGGCTTTGCAGTAAAACTGCCAGTTTTCCCATTACATGGTTGGTTACCAGATGCCCATGCACAAGCACCTACAGCAGGTTCTGTAGACTTAGCAGGTATCTTAATTAAAACTGCGGCATATGGTTTACTTCGTTTTGTTATTCCATTCTTCCCAGCAGCATCTGCACAATTTGCAGATATTGCCATCATCTTTGGTTTAATTGGTGTGTTCTACGGCGCTATCTGTGCTTTCCAACAAACAGATATGAAACGCTTACTTGCGTACACATCTATTTCGCACATGGGCTTCGTGTTGCTTGCACTTTATGCAGGTAATATCCTGACCTTCCAAGGTCTTATGATCATGATGTTGGCTCATGGTTTATCTTCTGCTGCATTGTTCATTATGTGTGGTCAAGTGTATGAGCGTTTACATACACGTGATTTACGTTTGATGGGTGGTATTCGTGGTCAATTCCAATATTTACCATTCTTCTTAATGTTCTTTATTGCAGCTTTAGTGGGTATTCCTGGTCTAGGTAACTTTATTGGTGAATTCCTGATTTTGATGGGTTCATTTGGTAAATTCCCAACATTTACGATTATTGCTGCGATTAGTTTAGTGTTTGCAGGTTTATATGGTTTGATTCTGATCCATAAAGCTTTGTTTGGTACACCAAACGAAGAGCAGAAAAAACACTATGCTACACCGTTAAAAGATTTGAATGTACGTGAAATTGGTCTTTTGCTCATTTGTGCGCTTGGTTTGGTTTGGTTAGGTATCTACCCACAAACTTTCTTGGATGTTTCAAATTCAAGTATGGCATGGATTGCAAATAGCTATATTCCTGTTCAAGAAGTCGTTGAAGCAGCTCAACAAGTTGTTTCTCAAACAAATGTGGAGATCCAATAGTCATGAACTTCACAATGTCATTTTCGGATCTCATGCCTTTGGCACCTGTCATGATCGTCGCATTAACTGCGGTCGTGGTGATGATCTTAACTGCAATCAAACGTAATCATAATTTGATTGCAACAGCATCTGTTGTTGGTTTAAACCTTGCAGCACTTGATATTTTGATTATGATGTTTGGTGGTGATTTTGCACCATCAAATGTGATGGGCATGTTTATGGTTGATCCATTTACATTGTTCTATCAATTACTTGCTATTGTTGCTGCTTTGGCATGTTGTACTTTAGCGCATGCTTATATTGAAACTTATAAAGACAATCGTGAAGAACTTTATATTTTAATGTTGATCTCTGTTGCAGGGGCAATGTTAATGGTAGCAAGTTCACACTTTGCATCGTTCTTTATTAGCTTAGAATTAATGTCAATTCCAGTATATGGTTTATTGGCATATACACATCAACGTGCAAAATCGTTGGAAGCAGGGATTAAGTATTTAGTTCTTTCTGCAACCGCTTCTGCAATGTTGTTGATGGGTATGGCATATGTTTATGCATATACAGGTTCATTATCATTCTATGATGCTGTGCCTGCATTATTCCAAGCAATTCAACAGCCAATGGTTGTGTTAGGTTTAGGTCTGATTATTTTTGCAATCGGTTTTAAACTTTCACTTGCACCATTCCACAAATGGACACCTGATGTTTATCAAGGTGCGCCAGCGCCAATCGCAACATTCTTGGCAACTGTGGCTAAAGTTGCAACAATTGGTTTATTGGTACGTTATATTTTGACTTCTGGTGCAATCTTAGTCCCATCAATTGTAACGATCATTACCATTCTTGCTGTACTTTCAATTTTGGTCGGTAACTTCCTTGCTGTGCGTCAAGTCAACTTAAAACGTATTTTAGGTTACTCTTCAATTGCACATTTTGGTTATTTATTGATTGCATTAGTAAGTACATCATATGCAAGTTTAGGCAGTGTTACTGTTTATATTGCGACCTATACATTAACAACAATTGGTGCATTTGGTGCCGTGGCATTAATGTCGAGTCCATATAACAATGTGGATGAAGCTGAATCACTTGCTGATTATCGTGGTTTGTTCTGGCGTCGTCCTGTATTAACTGCAACATTAACTGTGATGATGTTGTCACTTGCAGGTATTCCATTAACAGCTGGCTTTATTGGTAAGTTCTTGGTTGTAATGTCTGCTGTAACAGCACAACATTGGTTCTTGGCTGCTATGATTATTGTGGGTAGTGGTATTGGTTTATACTATTATTTACGTGTGATGGTTGTGATGTATATGACACCACCTGAAACTCCTCGTATTGATGCCGCTGATCATTGGGGGCAAAAAGTGGGTGGTTTAATGGTACTTGGTGCGGCTGCTTTAGTTTTAATTATTGGTGTCTATCCAGACCCATTAATTGACTTGGCACTTAAATCTGAGATTTTGTCACCAATTCATATGATGATGAGCCAACAGCAATAATTCATAAAAACGATTAGCAGTAACAAAAAAAGCCCTCAAACACTGAGGGCTTTTCTTATATCTTATATAAAAAACATTTATAATAGTGGAAATTTATTGTTCTCTTTTTAGGTGTTCTCCCGTGCCCATTCAAGAAATTCGCCATCCACTTATTCGCCATAAATTGGGTTTGTTACGTCGTGCAGATATCAGTACGAAGAATTTTCGTGAACTTGCGCAAGAAGTTACTATGTTGCTTACTTATGAAGCGACAAAAGATCTGCCTGTATGTGACCATGAAATTGATGGCTGGAATGGTAAAGTTGTTGTAGATCGTATCGTTGGTAAAAAAATTACAGTTGTCCCTATTTTACGTGCTGGTATTGGGATGTTGGATGGATTTTTAAACTTGATTCCAAGTGCTAAAGTTTCTGTGCTTGGCTTAGAACGTGATGAAGAAACACTAGAAGCACGTACATATTATAAAAAACTTGTTCCTGATGTACAAAACCGTTTAGCAATGATCATTGACCCAATGCTTGCGACAGGTTCATCTTTGGTTGCGGCTATTGATGTATTGAAAGCGAGTGGCTGTAAAGATATTCGTGTCATGGTTTTAGTTGCTGCACCTGAAGGCATTCAACGTGTGGAAACTGCACACCCAGATGTAACCATATTTACTGCTTCAATAGATGAAGGTTTAAATGAAAATGGTTATATTGTTCCGGGTCTTGGCGATGCTGGAGATAAAATCTTTGGTAGTGTGCAAAAAGATTAAAATTTAGTAGTATTAAAAGGAAGCTCTCGGGCTTCCTTTTTTATTTTAAATTATTATAAAAACTAGAGAATTCATATATGTTCTATAAGGGGATCGTGGTTCAATATGATGCTGTAGATCAGTCAGGCTGTATTGAATTAGTCAAAGACCAACGTATTGTTTATTTTCATGTATCTGATTTTCCAAACGCAGAGATACAGCCACAATTAAATGAGCGGATTAAATGCTTGGTTGTTGAGAGTGAAGACAACTTAAAAGCAAATTGTATTGTTCGTTTAGATATTAAAAATTCAGTACAAAAAGTAGATCCATATACTGAATTATTGGCTGAAATGAATAAAGCTCAATCTAAGCGATTGAGCCGAAAATCTGTTTTGACACGATTACGATTGCTAAATGATACGGAAATAAGACATCCTTCTGTGGAATCTGTGGAATCTGTGGAATCTGTGGAATCTGTGGAATCTGTGGAA
>NZ_PYIX02000034.1 GCF_003024515.2 Acinetobacter sichuanensis | reverse complement strand
GATGGATTTATACATCGGTAATAAAAATTACTCAACTTGGTCGATGCGAGCGTGGCTAGTACTGCAACATTTTCAGATCCCATTTACTGAACACTTAGTGCCGTATGATGACTTTTTGCCTGAACAAAATTTCAAACAAACCTTAGCCAAAATTACACCTGTAGGTAAAGTCCCTGTTTTAAAACATCAGGATTTGATTGTTTGGGATTCATTGGCAATTTGTGAGTATTTGGCAGAGCTTTTTCCTGAGCGCCATTTATGGACACAGGATATAAAAACACGTGCTTATGCACGAGCAGTTTGTGCAGAAATGCATAGTGGTTTTATGGCTTTACGTAGTTTATGTCCGATGAATATCACCCAAGATTTTACTCAACTTGGACAACAACTTTTTCATGAAAATGCAGACTTACAAGCAGATATAAAACGTATTGAGGAAATTTGGTCGAAACGTGAATATCCAAAAGGCTTTTTATGTGGCAATGAATTTACAATTGTTGATGCATTTTATGCACCTGTTGTTATGCGTTTTAAAAGTTATGGGCTACCTGTCAGTGAAAGTAGTCAAAATTATATGCAAACTATTTTGAATGTTGGTGCTGTGAAAGCGTGGATTGAGGCTGCACAACAAGAAAGTTGAAGCTTAATGATTTAATCAATGCATGATTTAAAAACTTATGCTTTAAAACTTGATGCAATTCTCTACACGATTGTTGATTAACAAGCTGTGATCGCTCTGTTATATTTGCCGACTGATCCCAATATGAGAATTTTTGATTGGCTACTCCTTTTTGGTATAACGCAGCACTTGCAATCGTCAAACCTTTGTATCAGTGGCGAATTAAAAAACGTGCTACCGATATAGCACAGTACCAACAAGAGTGTTTGGAACGTTTTGGTCCTTTTCAGCCTGTTAAAAATCGGCAAGCGATTTGGTTTCATGCCGTTTCGGTGGGTGAAACCAATGCTGCTCAACCACTGATTGAGCATTATTTAAAAAATGGACATGCTGTTTTAGTGACAAATACCACTAAAACAGGACAAGCACGAGCTAAGTCATTATTTTTAAAGCCACCTTTTGAGGCTTTATTTCAAGCAGTGTATTTACCTGCTGACCAAAAAGATTTAGTTGCTGAATTTTACCAAAAATACCAACCTAAACTTTTAGCGTTGGTTGAAACAGAGTTATGGCCAAATTTAATCGATCAAGCTAAAAATTTCCAAGTCCCTTGTATTTTAATTAATGCCAGACTTTCAGAAAAATCAGCGAAAGCCTATGCCAAAGTTCCAAGTTTAACGCGTCCAATGTTGCAAAAATTAGATCATTTGTTGGCGCAAGATTTAGCTACACAGCAAAGATTTATTGAATTGGGTTTAGCAAAACAAAGTGTGAATGTTGTAGGAAGTATTAAATTTGATATTTCTGCACCATTGCTACATTTACAACATGCTCAAGAACTAATGTGTGAATGGCAATTGAAGCAACGTAAAATTATTACACTTGCCAGTACACATGCACCTGAAGAACAGAATTTGTTAAGCGCTTTGATGCCTTATTTAAAACAACGACCAGAGTTGTTGTGTATTGTTGTTCCACGTCATCCTGAGCGTTTTGATGATGTATTTACGATCACAAAAAATTTGAATTTAAATACGCAACGTCGAAGTCTAAGTGAAAAAATTCAACCCGATACACAGGTCTATTTGGCAGACAGTATGGGCGAATTATGGTTGTGGTATGCTTTAAGCCAAACTTGTTTTGTTGGTGGTTCATTAAATGAGCCAGGCGGTGGGCATAATATTTTAGAGCCAATGGCGTTAAATGTACCCACGATCATTGGAAAAAATTATTTTAATTTTCAAAGTATTGTTGATGAATTTTTACAAGCAGATGCTGTCAAAGTTGGGCAAAATGCTGAACAAGTTGTACAGCTATTATTACAATGTATTGATGAACCAGAATTTGCTCAACAATTGAGTCAACATGCAGCAACTGTGATGCAGAAAAATATGGGATCTTTACAAAAGCATTTGGCAGTGATTGATCATTATTTATAAGTCGATGATTTATAAATCTAGATTTATAAATGAATCTGCTAAATATGCGCTCACCATTTTGATTGTATGAATGAATTAACCATTTTATGAATATCGTTTTATTAGACCCAAGACAAACTCAGTCGGAATTGTGGTCAATCACAGCTCAAAGACAAATTGAACATTTACATACACATCTTGCTGTTCAAGTCGGAGACTCCTTAAAAATAGGTATTCGTGGTGGAAAACGTTATTTAACACAAATTGTTGAAATTTCTGAAAATATCATTAAAGTTAAACCACTTAAAGAAGATCATATTCCTGAAAAATTACCCGTAACCTTAATTGTGGCATTACCACGACCAAAAGTATTACGCCGTTTAATTATGGATGCAGTCACTTTGGGGGTGGAGCGATTGATTTTGATTCATAGCTATCGAGTGGATAAAAGTTATTGGCAAACCCCATTTTTACAACAGCTTGATCATTATGTGACTTTGGGCTTAGAACAGGCGGGTGACACCATTGCACCAAAAATTGAGTTATATAAACGCTTTAAGCCTTTTGTTGAAGATGTTTTACCGACATTGATCAGTGAACAAAGTCCTGCTTTTGTGGCACATCCTTATACCGAGGAAAAAATGCCTTTTGCGATTGAGCATCCATGCACAGTGATTATTGGTCCTGAAGGTGGTTTTATCCCCTATGAAATTGATTTACTTATAAAAAATGGCTGCCAAGCTGTAAGCTTAGGCAACCGAATTATTCGAACAGAAACGGTGATTCCTTATGTCTTAGGTCGTTTGTTTAGCACGACCTGAGTTTTCTTCTGGATCTGTTTCACCACGATAAACTTTCACTTCCTGTACTGGATAAGGAATTGAAATATTATGTTCGGCAAAGGATTCGATAACTTCTTCTTGTACTTGGCTAATAGAAGCTGAAGTACTGGTTTCAGAGGTATTAACCCACCATTGCACTTTAAGATTAATCGAAAAATCTGCAAGTGCTGTGACATTTACACTAAAAGAAGGTTGACTGAGAATAGTTTGATCACGATCTAAAATTTTTAAAATAATATCTTTGGCTGCCTGAACATTATCTTCATAACCAATCCCCACAATAAACTCACAACGACGACGTGGATAGGCTGTATTGACAGTTACTGCACTGGTATAAACTGTTGCATTTGGGATCACAATACGACGACCATCAGGTGAGCGCAGGAAAGTTGCACGAATTTGAATATCCTCAACCGTACCTTCCATATTATTGACAATAATATCATCACCAATTTTAAATGGTTCACCCAGTAAAATGAGAATCCCCGATAGCATATTTTGGAAAATATCTTTAAAAGCAAAACCAATTGCAACCGAACCAATTCCGAGGGCACTCATCAGTTGACCTGGAGTAAAACCAGGAATAGCAATGACCATTGCAATGAGGAAGCCAAAGAAAATAATAAATGTACTACCAACACGATTTAAAACTAAGACCAAGTTTTGTCGTGTATATGAACGATTTTCTAAAGTTTTACGGACAAAAAGTTTAAATATTTTTGATAATACCCAGAAAATCAGCAGAACGACTAAGGCGATACATAAATAGGGGACGCGTTCCCAAAAACCATCGACAAATTTATCAATCGTACTATAAGCATCATTGTATTTTGCAGTGTGTTCGATCACTGTTTTTGCAGTTTTTTCACTTGCATTGTGTAAAAGTTGAGTGGTGTCTTGGGCGACTTCACTGAGCGTAGGTGTATCTTCAGCCACGATAAAATCCAATTAAAAGTTAAGTTATTTTGTTTTAAAGTTCGACAAAATAAACTAAATCAAGCATAGCTTTGACCATGAGTCAAACTACAGTTGTGTTTCGTTAAAATATGCAGCACTTTGTTGAATCATGTCATGAAGAGTAGCCAAAGCTTTACTTTTCCATGATTCAACGATATTGATCATCAGTGATGATCGGTTCACATTTTGTGTATTTATACAAATGCTAAAAATTTAAAAGATAATGAACTATTATCCTTTAAAATAAAATTCGGTAAAAATGTAATAATTTGAAAAATACACACATGTTATTGAATAAATTATAAGATCAAAAAAGAGCATTAATACTGATTTTTTGGATGTTTTTGCAAATGATTTGTATAAATCTGATGGATAAAGTGAATCCCACGTCTACGACCAAAGCACAATTGTGATGAGAAATGCGCTATCGTAATACTGATTGTATGCAAGGAATAAAATCAAGAACGTAAGCATAACTCTCGAGACGAGATGACAAACTAGGAAGTAGAATATGAAAGAAATATATCCTGTACCAGAACAATTTGTAAAAACAGCAAGAACCAATGAACAGCAGTATTTCGAGCGTTATCAACAGTCAGTAGATCATCCCAACGAGTTTTGGGCTGAAGCAGCAAAAAAACTGGACTGGATCAAACCTTTTACCAAGGTCAAAGATACTAGCTATGATCCTGAAAATTTTAAAATCGAATGGTTTGCAGATGGCGAACTAAATGTCAGTGCCAATTGTTTGGATCGTCATTTAAAAGAGCATCCACTTAAACCTGCCATTATCTGGGAAGGTGATCATCCTTCACGGCATAAAATTATTTCTTTTGAAGAATTACATGATGAGGTCTGCCGCTTTGCCAATGTTTTAAAGAAAAATGGTATCGGCAAAGGGGATCGTGTGGTGTTGTATATGCCCATGATTCCTGAAGCGGCGATTGCTATGCTGGCATGTACCCGTATTGGTGCGGTGCATTGTGTAGTCTTTGGTGGTTTCTCACCAGACTCGTTAGCAAGCCGAATCGATGACAGTCAGGCGAAATTGGTGATCACGGCGGATCAGGGCATGCGTGGTGGTAAAACCATTCCACTCAAGGAAAATGTCGATGCGGCACTCAAATTAGAGGGTACATCCTCAGTGCAAAATACGATTGTGGTGCATCGTACTGGGCATCCAATTGAGATGAAGGAAGGCCGTGATCTGTGGTATCACATGGAAATCATGACGGTCACCGATATTTGCCCACCTGAACCCATGAATGCAGAAGATCCATTATTTATTCTGTATACCTCAGGTTCGACAGGAAAACCAAAAGGGGTGTTGCATACCACAGGTGGATATCTGACCTATGCTAATCTGACTTTCCGTGAAGTATTTGATATTAAACAGAATGATGTGTTCTGGTGTACAGCAGATATTGGCTGGATTACAGGGCATTCCTATGTGCTTTATGGACCATTGTCCAATGGTACCACTACAGTCATGTCAGAAGGGATTCCACAATATCCAACATGGGCACGGACAGGGCATATTGTCGATAAACATAACATTACCATTCTTTATACTGCACCCACGGCTATTCGCGCCATGATGCGTGAGGGGGATGCTTTTGTCCGTGAAAGTGACCGCAGTAGTTTACGTTTACTGGGTACCGTGGGAGAGCCGATCAATCCTGAAGCATGGAACTGGTACTACACTGTTGTAGGTGAAAGCCGTTGCCCAATTGTGGATACATGGTGGCAGACTGAAACAGGGGGAATTTTAATCTCACCTTTACCAGGTGCTACAGCTGTTAAACCTGGTTCAGCAACACGTCCATTGTTTGGGGTACAACCCGCTTTAGTGGATGCCGAAGGAAATGAAATTGAGGGTGAGGCAGAAGGCAATTTAATTATCAAGGATTCGTGGCCGGGTCAGATGCGAACGATTTGGGGTGATCCTGAGCGTTTTATTGAAGCGTATTTCTCGACTTATCCTGGCAGTTACTTTACGGGCGATGGCGCACGTCGTGACAAAGACGGTTACTATTGGATTACAGGACGTGTCGATGATGTACTGAATGTTTCAGGACATCGCTTAGGAACGGCTGAAATTGAAAGTGCTTTGGTTGCTCATGAGCTGGTTGCAGAAGCTGCTGTGGTCGGTATGCCACATGACATTAAAGGGCAAGGTGTTGCAGCCTATGTCACCTTACAGGCAGGTGCTCAGGAGACTGAGGCATTGCGTAAAGAATTGGTGAGTTGGGTTCGTAAAGTGATGGGACCTGTGGCAACTCCCGATGCGATTTATTGGGCACCTTCATTACCGAAAACCCGTTCAGGAAAAATCATGCGTCGCATTTTGCGTAAGATTGCAGCCAATGAACTGGATAGTTTAGGTGATACTTCAACCTTGGCTGATCCAGCCGTGGTGGATCAGTTGATTGAAGAAGTAAAATCACAACATGCTTCATAACAATTGAAAATAAAATGATGCCGCTCCACAGGGGCGGTATTTTTTATCGTGAAGTCTGATCGTGGTTTATACCCTGAGCAATAAACGACGCATTTTTTTACTCACTTCGGCGCGTGCATGTTGCGTTAAAAAATGACTGGGAATATGCAACAAATAGATAAAATGTCCTGCAACATGACGATCTCGAATTTTAGCCTGAATATAATCATAAATTGAAACAAAGGCAGGACGATGAAATGCCCAAAGCAATTGACCTTTATAATCAATACAATAATAAGCTTCTTGTGGCCAATTTAAGATATGTTTACGTTTGAGCAGGCATGATGGACAAAAGACAACGCCTTTATCTTTTATCAGATGAGAGACAGAGTTATCTAAACCTTTATGACATTCCAAAAAATTTTTAAGTTCTGGATTGGAGTTTAAGGCAGGATAAAAAATGACACAAAATTTATGGGTATAGGTATAAGAGTCATACACAGTGGTCGTTTCAAAAGCGGGATGAGTCTCAAAAAATATTCGGTCTTGTTTTTTTTCAACATGAAAGACAGATGCAAATTGAAATAGTGCTTCTTTTTGGCATACAGGGCATACGATACTGATTTCTTTGGGAGCACTGAACCATTGATAAGAATATGTCATTATTATTGTCCAAAAAGGTTTTTTATGGGCTGAGTATAGTGATAAAAACGTATGAATACTGATATTTTTTGATGAAAAAGTCTTTCGTTTTGAGCTGAATTTATTTTTAAAGATAAGAACAGCATTTATTCAGATAACCAAACAAAACCAGCTTTGCTAAGCTAAAAATAATATAAATATAGGTAATCATGATGAATGCACCTCAACACACTTTAAATTTATCTCCTTTAGACATCGCAAAAAATCTAGCAGTACAATTTGCAAAAACGGCTGCTGAACGAGATAAAGTTGGAGGCAATCCAAAAGTTGAGCGTGATTTGATTCGTCAAAGTGGCTTGTTGGGGCTATCTATTCCTCAGCAATATGGCGGACAAGGTGCAGATTGGAAAACCATTTTCCAAACCATTCAAACGATTGCTCAAGTGGATAGTTCTATAGCACATGTTTATGGTTTCCATCATTTACTGATTGCCACAGTTCAGTTGTTTTCACAGCCTGAGCAATATGCAAAATGGTTTGAGCAAACCGCGAAAGAAAACCTGTTTTGGGGAAATACTTTAAACCCTTTAGACCAACGTACTACAGCACAACAAATTTCTGAAAATGAATTTATTTTTCATGGTGATAAAAGCTTTTGCTCAGGTTCAATTGATTCTGATATTTTACTGTGTTCAGGGTTTAATGAGGCTGGAAAATTATTGATTGGTGTCATTCCAACAGCACGTGAAGGTGTGAGCTTTTTAGGTGACTGGAACAATATGGGGCAGCGCCAAACGGATAGTGGTAACAGTCATTTTGAACAAGTCAAAATTTCTAAAGATGAGCTGTTATTAAATCCAGGACCACTCAGTACACCGTATTCGAGTTTACGTCCTTTGATTGCACAATTGATTTTTGTGCATTTATTTTTAGGCGTGGCTGAAGGTGCTTTTGAAACTGCTAAAGAAACTGTGCAGAGTCAAAAAGCGTGGTCAAAATCATTGGCTGAACATGCGGTGAATGATCCATTTACTCAAAAACATTTTGCGGAGTTTTATGTACAGCTTGAGGGTGTGCGTTTATTGGCAAATAAAGCAGTTGAAAAACTACAAGAAGCTTGGGACATTGGCGAAAGTTTGAATGCGGAACAGCGTGGTGAAGTGTCTATTGCGATTGCCACAGCAAAAATTGCTGCGACCAATACGTCGTTATTTGTGACGCAAAATATTTTCCAGGTGATGGGTGCAAGAGCCACGACCGCCAAACTAAATTTAGACCGTTTTTGGCGCAATGTGCGTACCCAGACCTTACATGACCCGATTGATTATAAGTATCAAGAGGTTGGTGAGTGGGTGTTAACAACTAAAGTACCTACTCCGAGTTTTTATTCTTAGCTTTTTGAGATTGTTAGAAATTTCATATGCATGCTCTTTTTGACCAAGTTTTACGTGTGTTTTCGCATAGCCTTCAAGCTAAATGCCCTGCAATGACACACATATTTTTGTCATGAATTGAACACTTCTGTACCATCTGCGACATTGAACTGATGTAATAACTTTAAAACGTTCCATAAGACACTCCTTAACTCTAGTTCTATGCCTAGGTCTTAATTGTGAGTGTCGTTTAATTGGGGGTTAATACACTTATTGAGGATAGATTTGATAAAAACTATTATAAATCAACAATAAAAAAGCCCCCATCTTTCGATGAGGGCTTCTTGAATCTGGAGCGGGAAAGGAGACTCGAACTCCCGACCCCAACCTTGGCAAGGTTATGCTCTACCAACTGAGCTATTCCCGCGGAGTCTATCCAATTTTTTAAATAAAAAACCGAATGAAAAAATTTTGAGCGGGAAAGGAGACTCGAACTCCCGACCCCAACCTTGGCAAGGTTATGCTCTACCAACTGAGCTATTCCCGCATGGGGCTTATAATACATTAAGAAAAATCAGGGTCAACAATTTTTTATTATAAAACGTGCTGATTGCATAAAATTAACACAATTTTTTTATTTTTTAGTTTAGATATCAAATTTTTGCCATATATTTACGCTATTTTTAAAAGTTTTCAGCAGATATTTAAGGCTTTAAAGCAGGTTCATAACAAAAAAATAATTATCCGCTATACTTAAAATTAAAGAAATTTGTAAAGGTCATGAAAATGAGTCTTGAAAAGCAATTGATTGAAAAATTAACAACCTTAGAACCTACTCATTTAGAGGTTATTAATGAGTCAGCAGGACATGGTGGATATTTTCCAGGTAAAGAATCTCATTTTAAAGTCATTATTGTGAGTGCTGCCTTTGAGGGCTTACGTTTGGTACAACGCCATCAAAAAGTATATGCCTTGGCAGCAGAATTATTAAATCCAGGAAAAATTCATGCACTCGCAATTCATGCTTATGTACCAAATGAATGGCAAGGACAAGCACCTGCAAGCCCTGAATGTGCACATGCACCTAAAGCATAAGGTAAATTATGGATATCCATTTGGTTGTTAAAATTGTCCATATGTCGAGTGCAGCTTTAGCTATGCTGATATTTGTATTACGTGCATCCACTTTATTTATTGGTACGCAAAATCAACAACCTAATCCAAAAGGTCATGTTGGTTTTGTGGCTATGCAGCATTTGTCTTATACCTTGTTGGTGGTGACGGGTGTTGCTTTATTGGTGATGAATAAATTCCAAGTACAACCTTGGTTTTACGCAAAAATTGTACTATTTTTAGTGTTATTGTCATCGCAGATTAAAGTGTATAAAAAAGATGATTCTATTTTATTGGCACAGCGTCGAGCAGGATTAATGATAGGTATCATCGCTTTTGTTGCGATTATTTCATTGATTATTATTAAGCCTGTTTTTGGTTGATTGTTAGACATTTATTTCCTACTTGTATGGAGTCTAGGTTAAACTGCATACAAGTCAAAAAAGAATGAATTTGAGGAAATTATGCTTACACGTGTGGTATTTAATCAAAAAGGTGGGGTGGGTAAGTCGAGTATTGCAGTAAATTTGGCTGCAATGAGTGCGCATTCAGGTCTAAAAACTTTAGTGATTGATTTAGATCCTCAAGCAAATTCGAGTCAATATTTATTAGGTGATGACGCAACGTATTCCGCAGATAAAACAGCACTTGAACCTAATATTGAAAGTTTTTTTAATGATGTTCTTGGAAATAATCAACAAAAAGGCTTACTGGGCAATGCAATTGGTTCAATTTTAAAATCAAAAAATAAAGGCTTTGATCAATATATCCATCGTTCGCCATTTCCAAACTTAGATGTATTGCCTGCAAGCCCGACTTTGGGCGGTTTAGAGCATGCTTTAGAAGCAAAACATAAAATTTATAAGCTACGTGACTCTTTGCAGACGCTTGTTGGGCAATATGAGCGAATTTTTATTGATACACCGCCAGCATTTAACTTTTTTACCTTATCTGCGTTAATTGCGGCTGATCGTGTTCTGATTCCATTTGACTGCGATGTTTTTTCAAAACGTGCATTACAAACTTTGATTGAAAATGTCATCGAAACTCAAGATGATCACAATGATCGTTTGGAAATAGAAGGTATTGTTGTCAATCAATTCCAAGCGCAAGCAAAACTACCACGTGAAGTGGTGCAACAGTTAAAAGATGAAAATTTACCTGTTTTAAATCATATGCTGCCACCTTCGGTTTTAATGAAAGAGTCACATCATAAAAATCTACCGCTTATCTATTTTGCAACAGATCATAAATTGACGCAGGCATATCAATCATTGTTCAATGAGATTGAGCAAAAATAAGATCGAGATATAGGATGAAACTTAGCTATTTAAATGCAGTGAAGTGGGCAACACTCATCATTGGTTTACCTGTTTTGACTGCTTGTGCAACGACTGTAAAACCAAGTTATGTATCGCCTACACAATATCAGGCAATGAATTGCGCACAGCTTAACTCTGAGTTTCAGCGCATTCAGCAGTATATTAATAATGGTGTACAGCCTGCTAAACGTACAGGAATGGGCGTGGGTGTTGGGCTTGGCGGTGGTTGGGGACGCGGCGGCTGGGGATTTGGACCTTCTATTTCACTCAATATGGGACAGTCTTCGAATACAAAAAATTCTGAATTAGCAAATCTTTATGGTCAGCAAGATGCGATTTCACAAGCTGCACAGTTTAAAAATTGTCCTTATGTGCCAAAACGTCAAGAAGTGAAAAAGTAATTTTTTTATGAGGTTTTCAGTCTAGATACTGGAAATCTCAATTTATTTTTAACTAAATATTTCATTATTAATTTTATAAAAAATAAATACTTAGAATGTAAATTATTGAAAAATAACTTTAAAATCACATATGGAATTGTATTAAAAACTTGTCATATTTTTAGGTTTTCGTTTAAGGTGTGCGCCTGTTTCCTCGATTTCTATTGGCTATATGATTGAAAATTGGCTGTTTATTGCTGCAATGTTAGCTGTACTTTTGATTCCAGGTCCAACCAATGCATTATTAGCAAATTCAGCATATCAACAAGGATTTGGTAAGACATTTACCTTGGTTCCTGCGGAGCTTTTAGGTTATTTATATGGCATTAGTATTTGGGCGTTATTGGTTCATCTGAGTTTACCCATTTGGCCAATGCTGATAGATCTTTTACATTTAGCAAGTGCTTTATACGTTTTTTGGCTCGCTTTCCATTTATGGAAAACATCTCATTTAGAAAGCCATGGTTTATCACGTAAGGCATTAACACCATCGCAGCTCTTTATTTCAACTTTAAAAAACCCTAAAACGATCTTATTTGCCGCAGGTATTTTTCCTGTAGAAACATGGGACTCTTTTGCACATTACTTTTTAGTGATGGGGATTTTTAGTTTATGCCTCATTCCTTGTGCAGTATTTTGGATGTATTGGGGACGCAAGGTTTTAGCTGGAAATATGAAAGGCATTCGCGCTGACCAATGGTATAAAGGATCAGCGCTATTTTTAGTCTTATGTATGTTGCCTGTTGTGGTTCGTTTTTTTTAAGCTTTATCTTTGTTAAAAAATTTATGGCGAATATAACCAATAATACCCGGCAAAATACTTAAGATAATGATACCAAAGACTAAATGTGTAAAATTATCTTTGACTAATGGGTGTCCACCAAATAAATAACCCAATGTAATAAATGAACCCACCCAACATAATGCGCCAACTACATTATAAGTTAAAAAATACTTATAATTCATGCTTCCTGCACCTGCAACAAAAGGTGCAAAAGTTCGTGCAAAAGGAATGAAACGAGCAAAAATAATGGTTTTTCCGCCATGTTTTTCAAAGAATTGTGAGGTTTTAATCAAATGTTCTTTGTTGATAAAGCGTGATTCAATTTCAAAGACACGAGGTCCAATATATTTACCGATATGATAATTTAAAGTGTCACCCAGCACGGCTGCAATAAAAAGTAAGATGACCAGCAATACAGGATCCATTGCACCTGTTGAAGCTGCTAAAGCACCTGCAGCAAAAAGTAAACTGTCGCCAGGCAGGAAGGGCATCACCACTAAGCCTGTTTCGACAAAAATAATTAGGAATAAAATTCCATAAACCCAATAACCATAATTTGTTATAAATTCAAATAAATGTTGATCAACATGTAAAATAAAATCAATGAGATTCATGAGGTGAAAGCTAAGTCAAATTGTGCACAAATCCTAGCAGTGTGAGACGGGAAAGTCAGTATTAAAAAGTAAATAAATGCATTTATTATTGTTCTGTTTTTGATACGATGGGTTGAATAATGACATATTTATTCAAATTTAGTACGGCTCTAACATAACATCATCTTCAATATGAAATAAAAAATTGGTGTTCTCATGTTTAATCCAAACGTTGTTGTAAAAAATGTAGTCAATCAAACATCAGCCGAAGCGTTACTTACACTCATTGCACGTGCGTTCATGGCATATATCTTTATTATGGCGGGCTGGGGGAAAATTACTGCGTATAGCGCAACCGTAGGTTATATGGAGTCTATGGGTGTTCCTGGCGCTATGTTACCTTTGACGATTTTGGTTGAATTTGGTGGTGGTTTAGCCTTGTTATTGGGTTTTCAAGCGCGTTTTGCTGCGATGGGATTAGCTCTATTTAGTTTAATTACAGCTTTTATCTTTCATAGTGGTGCAGAAGATGCGATTAATTTGATGAAAAACTTTGCTATGGCAGGTGGTTTATTCTTGCTAATGTTACATGGTGCGGGAAAAATCAGTCTTGATCATCTGATTGAAAAATAAAGATTAATACAGTGAGTTTAAAGCCAGAAATCAATCTGGCTTTTTTAGATTTTGATGTTTAAATGACAATATATTGATCAGTTTTATATCCAATGACCCAATGACCTAAATAGTAAAGTTCAGTGATTTTTTCCCAGTGTTGTCCTAGTCCATAATATTTTTCAATCAATGCTTGGCGAAAAGCAAAACACAATGCATTTTTTGCGGCATATTGAAAATCATACTGGTCATATTTAAATAATTGAGGATCAACGGTTCGAATAGATTGCATTAAGGCTTGAGTGATTTGTTTTCTTAAAATAATAATTGATTCAGGAGGTTTTTGAGTCATCGTATAAAAAGGGTCAGTTTCACTTAGACTTGTTGGAAGCCATTTGACTTGGTGATAGATATTTTTAAAGTCTGATTCTTGAGGATATATAAAAGCACTTTCAATATTTTTAATGAAAACAATAGATTGATCTGTAAAATTTGCATGCCCCATATTTTTAAAAAAATGGGTATTTTGAATTTTGAGTATTTCTTTTGTGATATGGAACATATTATTTTGAGCTGAAATTGAGATCGTTTAGAGATGTGGAAAAAAGTTTAAAATCTTTAAACGCATTATAATTTAAAAATAAGTCATTTTACTTTTGAAAATTGTGTCAACTTGATGGAAGGGTGTGCGTCCTGCGCTGAAAAATGTTAGAATATGGCGCTTAAATCCATTTGCCTGCATAGTTGTATATCCATGACGACCAATACTCAAATTACTGAAGATCGTATCCTCATTCTGGATTTCGGTTCTCAATATAGCCAATTGATTGCACGCCGTGTTCGTGAAGCTGGTGTTTATTCTGAAATGTATGCGTTTGATATGTCAGAAGAAGACATCCGTGCATTTAACCCGAACGGGATCATTCTTTCAGGCGGTCCTGAAAGTGTGCATGAAGAAGGCAGTCCACGTGCGCCAGAAATCGTCTTTAATTTAGGCGTACCAGTATTGGGCATTTGCTATGGTTTACAAACCATGTCAGAGCAACTTGGCGGTAAAGTAGAGCCAGGTGATGTGCATGAGTTTGGTTATGCTGAAGTTAATATTCAGGTTCGTGACAAACTGATTGGTGATCTTGAAGATTCTAAAGATCAGCTGAAAGTGTGGATGAGCCACGGCGACAAAGTGACACGTATTCCTGAAGGTTTCCAGGTGACTGCAAGCACGCCAAGCTGTCCATTTGCGATGGTGTCTGATGAAAGCCGTCGTTTCTATGGGATCCAGTTCCACCCAGAAGTCACGCACACTGCCAAAGGTGCCGAGATTCTGTCTAACTTCGTTCATGGCATCTGTGGTTGTCGTAACCTGTGGAATTCTGAAAACATCATCGACTTACGTGTAGAACAATTACGTGAGCAAATTGGTGATCAAAAAGTATTATTAGGTCTTTCAGGTGGTGTGGATTCATCTGTTGTGGCTGCACTGTTACACCGTGCGATTGGCGATCAATTGACATGTGTATTTGTGGACAATGGTTTACTTCGTTTGAACGAAGGCGAGCAAGTGATGGACATGTTTGCGAAAAACATGGGCATCCGTGTGATCCGTGCCGACGCTGAAGAGCGTTTCTTAACTGCACTTGCAGGCGAAGTTGATCCTGAGAAAAAACGTAAAATCATTGGTCGTGAGTTCATCGAAGTATTTGCTGAAGAAGCACGTAAACTTGATGGCGTGAACTTCCTTGCTCAAGGTACGATTTACCCTGACGTGATCGAATCTGCTGCAACTAAAAATGGTAAAGCACACGTGATTAAATCACACCACAACGTGGGTGGTTTACCTGAAGATTTAGCATTTGAATTGGTTGAGCCAATCCGTGACTTGTTTAAAGATGAAGTGCGTCGTTTGGGTACAACTTTAGGTTTACCACATGAGATGCTTTATCGTCACCCATTCCCAGGTCCAGGTTTAGGTGTTCGTATTCTTGGTGAAGTGAAAAAAGAATATGCTGACATTCTTCGTTTAGCTGATGACATCTTTATGCAAGAGCTTCGTGCAAGCGGTTGGTATGACAAAACTGCTCAAGCATTTGCAGTATTCCAACCAGTTAAATCAGTTGGTGTAGTGGGTGATGGTCGTCGTTATGCATGGGTAATTGCACTTCGTGCGGTTGAAACTGTTGACTTTATGACAGCTCGTTTTGCACACCTTCCTTATGATTTAGTTGATAAAATCTCAACTCGTATCATGAATGAAATCGCTGACGTTTCTCGTGTTGTTTATGACGTATCAAGCAAGCCACCAGCGACAATTGAATGGGAATAATTATTTAGCGATTAAATAATTTCTCAAATGGGTTAAGTCTTTGGACTTAGCCCATTTTTTATGAGCGTTAAAATATAACAAATCTAGAGTCTAAAAAATTATCTGAAACAGCATATTTTGAGCAGAGCCCATCAACATTTGCCCATCTAAAAAATTCTCTATATCAAAATTGGTACCCTAAATTGTAGTGAAAGCGGTACTCGAAAAGAAACTGTATTGAGCAGACATTATCCAAGTAAAGAAAAATAGTTGATAGAAGAATTAAAATTCTTGTGATTTAGAATTTAATTTTGAGTTTAAAAACCGTAGTGTAAATATTTTTAAATCATTGATTTTATTGTTTTGAGTTGGTTTTTATGAGCTTCAAATTATTGTGAAATATAGAAAAATATATGATTTTTTATTTTACAAAAATAGCCGTTCTAATCTGAATGAGATTGATCTGATGCTGGATCTGACCTGAAACATAAGAAATTAAGGATTGAATATTTTTTGTACTTGAGGGATTGAGGAGTAAAACAAAAAATTTAAGCAAAAAAGAGTAGGTTTGATATTTATTTTCCAAATTTGGATGTTGGAATTTTATAAATATTTATCTATGTCAGTTACTTAAGAAATTATTCATGGAATGAATCAAATATGCAAATCAATAAGAATGAGTCATCAAATGAGCTCAGTGCCTCTTTAAAAACACGGCATCTCACTATGATGTCGCTTGCAGGTGTGATAGGTGCAGCGTTATTTGTGGGCTCTGGTAGCATTATTGCAGCAGCAGGACCCGCTGTGATTTTAGCTTATCTCGCTGGTGGCGCATTGGTTGTTTTTATTATGCGCATGCTGGGTGAAATGGCGGCAACATCTCCAGACACAGGTTCTTTTTCAACTTATGCAGAACGTGCAATTGGACGTTGGGCGGGTTTTACGATCGGTTGGTTATATTGGTGGTTTTGGGTTTTATTGATGGCGTGGGAGGCGTATGTTGCAGGAATTATTTTGCATGATTGGTTTCCCTATATTAGTGTCAATGTATTTACATTGGCGATGACCATTGGTTTGATTTTTATAAATTTTATGCAAGTGAGTAAATATGGTGAAGTTGAGTTTTGGTTTGCTTTAATTAAAGTCATCGCTATTTTTGTATTTATTATTTTGGGTATTTTGGCGGTTGTGAAACTTTTACCTATGGCTGAAGTCAATGCAATCCAGAATTTGACAGGGCATGGCGGTTTTATGCCCAATGGTATGGGACCCATCATTGTTGCATTATTAGGAGTCATGTTTTCCTTTTTAGGTGCAGAAATCGTTACGATTGCAGCATCAGAGTCGAAAAATCCTGTTGAACAAACCAAGCGTGCCATCAAGTCTGTTGTTTGGCGAATTTGTCTTTTTTATATTGGCTCAATTTTTTTAATCGTGTGTATTGTGCCGTGGAATGATCCACTTTTAAGTCAAACAGGTTATGGTGCTTATCGACGTACCTTTGAAATTTTAGGTGTACCTGGTGCGCAATGGGTGATGAATTTTGTGGTGTTAACTTCAGTAAGTAGCTGTTTTGTATCAGGTCATTATACTGCTTCTCGGATGTTGTATTCATTGTCAAAACGGGGTGATGCTCCACAAATTTTCCAAAAAACGCGTGCGAATGGAATGCCTATTTTTGCTGTATTTGCTTCCTGCGTTATGGCATTTGCCATTGCTTGTATGAACTTTTTCGATGCATTAAAACCTAGAGAAATTTTAGATATTTTAATGAATACAACAGGGATGATTGCCATGTTGGTTTATTTGGTCATCGCGATTTCCCAAGTCAAATTACGTTATAAAATGCAGCATGAAGGGCAGGAAGTTAAACTGAAAATGTGGTTATTTCCATGGTTAAGTTATGTGGTGATTGTTTTTATTAGTCTGTCTTTGATCGCGATGACTTTTATTGAACAATATCGAATTTTGGTCTTATCAACAGGGGCTGCGGCTGCATTGGTGATGTTGATAGGTGTTATTGTTCAGGTACGCGCGGCGAAAAATAAGCATGTGGCAGTTCCTCAGTTGAAACGTAGATTTAATTAATATTCTCGTTTTTTTAGTTAAAAGACTTCTTTTTCACTGTAATAAAAGAAGTCTTTTTACTTTAATTTTCAGGCAATATGGCGTGTTCTTTTAAGCATTGTCTGAGCACACTAAATGCCATCAGCATTTCTTTTTCAGCAACACAAGCAAACCCTAGGAGTAATCCACGAGTCGCATTTTGATTTTGTATAAAATATTGAGAAAGAGGTCGTACTTTTACACCGCGTGTCAGCGCAATTTGACCAATAGCAACATCATCTGCATGATCAGGTAGTTTTAACACCAGATGTAAACCTGCTTCATGGCTATATTCATGCACAAAGTTTGAACCTAAATAACGTTCAATTAACTCGATTAAAAATGCACGTCGCTTGGTATAGAGGAGTCGCATACGTCGAATATGTGCAGCATAGTGTCCCATTTGAATAAACTCAGCCAATGCTTGTTGGGTAAGCATATGTCCCCCCCGATATAGCTCAGCAGAAATGGTTTTTAGACCTGAAACGAGGCTTTTGGGTACGACCATATAACCGACACGTAATGCAGGATAAATAGTTTTACTGAATGTTCCCATATAAATCACAGGTGTATTTTCTTCTAAACCTTGTAATGAGGGAAAGGGTTGACCTTCAAAACGAAACTCACTGTCATAGTCATCTTCGATGATCCAGCTGCGATGTACACGCGCTAAATCTAATAATTGGCGACGCCGTGACAAACTTAAATGTGAACCTAAAGGATATTGATGTGATGGTGTAACAAAAATGAGTTTGGGTACAGGGGCTGTAGGGTCAGGGATAATACCTTCATGATCTACTGCCATTGGGTGAATATTTAAACCATTCATGGTTAATATATTTCGTGCTCCCCAATATCCTGGATCTTCAACCCAAACGTGATCACCAACATCGCATAAGACTCTAGAAATAAAATCAACGGCTTGATGAATACCTTCTGTAATTAAAATCTGATCGGTATCGCATTTGACTGAGCGAGCAACACGTAAATATTCAACCAGTGCTTGTTTTAACTCTAAGCAACCCCCTTCATTGGTATAAATTAAATTGTTAACACTTGGTTGTCGATTGAGTCGTAATAATATTTTACTAAATTCAGCATGAGGAAATTCAGTGACATCGGGTACACCCGGTACAAATGCTCCCCATTGATTTGGCGATGCAGCGGCATTTTCAAAAAAATTCATGCCACGTTTAGATAAGTTTTTTAACTCATAAGAATTCTGAGCTTTGATTGAGCTTTCATTACTTGAAACATTTAGATAAGTTTCAGGTAATTTTTCACTCACCCACGTACCACTACCTGTAAATGCTTCAACATATCCTTGCGCTTGTAATTGTTCATAAGCATTTAAAATAGTATTGCGAGATACATGAAGTTCATGTGCCAAATCACGAGATGCTGGTAGTCGGGTTTTGGGAGGCAGTACATCTTCGATCATGGCATCACGTAAACAACGAAAAACACGTTGATATAATGCGCCCTCAGTTTGTTGTTGTAGGCGTTGTAAAAGATGATCACCTAATAAACTACGCAAACAGTTTCTCCAATTGATAAAAATCCTTTTATTTTCATGATTTAGCATACAGCATTTGTTATTTATAAAGATCAAGACTTTGGTAATTTTTAGAGGATCTGTCTAAATATCAACAAGAAAATAAGGAGATGCTTGAGGATTTTATAGGGAAATTTCAAACATCTCATGATTACTTTAGGGGGTTAAAATGAAACCATTTTCCCTGGGTTGATCATTGCTCCTAATCCAAAAGCACTTTTTGCAATTGGAATAACCAAAGGTGCTAAGCTACGTCCCAATAAAATATTTTGATGATGGATTTTTGCTAACATTTCAAAATCAGCACTTTGTCCTATAAAATCATCTGCGATGGCTTTACCGATTCGAACGGTTTGTGCAACGCCATGTCCGCTCCAACCATGTACTGCATATATAGGAAATTTATTGTGAAATTTACGGCTATCAACAGCACCATTCACAGTTAAATCAGTTGTTCCACTCCAAACAAAATCCATTTCCAAATTTTTAATTTGTGGAAAAACTGTATGAATGCGTTGTTTCAGATAACTTAATGTTTTTTCTGCACCCCAGCATGTACCTGTACCTTGCCCACCGAACAATAAACGATTTTCTGTAACAGGACGATAGTAGTCAATCTGAAACTGCGTGTCATACACAGGATGTTCAAAAGGGAGTAACGCTTTTATATCAAGTTCTAAAGGTGCAGTTGTACTGACATAAGTATAAAATGGAATCGTGGTTTGTTTATGTTCAGGTAAAAGTTTGAATGAGGCATGATGAACTGCGAGCACTACAGATTTTTTAGCTTTTACGATTGCTTGTGCTGTTTTGATGTAAATTCCATCTGATTTTTCTTCAATTTCAAGGGCTTCAGTTTGCTCATAGACGTTGCCACCATTTTGGCAAAAGCTATAGATTAAGCCTCGATTTAACGCTAAAGGATGAATTTGTCCTCCTAAATTATCTAATAAGCCTCCAGTATAATAATCTGACTTAATATAATCCTGTAATTCATGTTGACCAATAATCTGTGTATGGTCTTCACCTAAATATTTTCGTGCATCTGAACCTTGTGTTAATGCAACTAAATGACCTTCATGTACTGCTGCTGTGATATGACCATTTTTACGTTTTAAATCAAGTTCATATTTTTGTGAAATATCATCTATTAAACGCATTGCTTCTGTAGATGTAAAATGCCACAATTTTTTAGCATCTTCATACCCTAAGCGCTCAGCCATTTCTGCTGCTTCCCAGCGAGCAAGTCCTGGAGTTAGTTGCCCACCATTGCGACCAGATGCCGCAGCACCAATACGATTTTTTTCTAAAACCACAGTATCGACGCCTTGTTCAGCCAAATGTAATGCGGTTGAAGACCCGAGTAAACCTGCACCAATCACCACGACATCACATTCAATATCTGCTTTTAATGGTTCAAATGTATGCCAATCTTCAAGTGAACTTTCATAATAATTTGCAGGGTTTGAGCCAATTTTTTCATGAGTTTGTTTATGTTTGGGGTTGATCCAACTCCATTCTTTACCCATTTGTGTAGCAGCACTGTCTTTAAATTTTACATCTTTTAAATGCTGCGGCTTTGCAATGTGCTGAGATTTTATAAGTGTGTTCATGTGGGCTTTCCTTAACATAAATTAATAGGCGCTGCTTATAGCAATATTTTGTTTTTTCAATAATTTATAGACAAATAGCAAAATGCCAATCGCTAACCAGAAACAACCAAAAGTCAGTGAAGATGAATCAAGATTGATCCATAAACAAAGAATACAAATGACAGAGAGAAGAGGTAAAAACAGATTAAGAAACTTATTTCTAAATCCATTACGTTGCTTATCACGAATATAAAATTTGACAAATACTGAGAAATTTACCGCAGTAAAAGCAACTAATGCACCAAAACTAATCAGGCTAATCACTTGAGCCAAATCTAAAAACATCGCGGAGAGTGAGATCAGCCCTACAAATAAAACGGAGAAAAAAGGTGTGCCTAATGATGCATGCATTGAACCAAAATATTTTTTTGGGAAAATATTATCTCGTCCCATGATATGGAGTAAACGTGATGCACTGGCATGCGAGGCAAGCCCAGAAGCAACAGTATTCATGATTTGACCACATAAAAATATGGACTGAAATAATGCCCCACCCACATACAACACAATTTCTGGTAATGCTTCATCAGGATTTTTAAACTGGATATTGCTCGGAAAATACAATTGAATAAACCATGAGGCAGTAAAAAAGATTGCTCCGCCTGTTAGTGTGGTTAAAATCACAGCACGTGGAATAGTTTTAGTTGGATTTTTAGTTTCATTTGATAATGTCGTAACTGCATCAAAACCTAAAAATGAAAAACATAAAACTGAAGCACCCGCGATCAAGGGTAAAATGTCCTGCTGTCCATGCCAAAGCGGTGTTAATGTTAAAATATGTTGGTAACTTTGCTGTGAACTGATGCCTTGTATGACCAGATATACAAAAACAACCATTAAAATAATAGGTGCAAAAACAAAGACTAAACTGAGGTTGGCAAGGATTTTGATTCTAAAACAATTAACTAATGTAACTAAACCTGCCGAGACCATTACCCAAGCCCAATAAGGTACACTGGGAATGAGAGCCGTGAGGTAAATTGCAGCCAATAACACATTGATTAAGGGTAAAAGTAAATAATCGAGCAGTGAGCACCAACCAACAAAAAAGCCACTTTTAGGACCTAAACTTTCGCTTGTATAACTATATGCTGAACCTGATTTTTCAGAGTTGCGACTAAAACGTGCATAGCTCCATGCCGTAAGTAGCATTGCACTTAATGCCAATAAATATGCGAGTGGTACATGACCATTGGTGATTCCTGAAACAATACCAAATGTGTCAAAAACAGTCATTGGCGTCATGTAGGCAATCCCGATGATCGTGACTTGCCACAATGACAATTTTTTGCCCGAAGTTTCAATATTTTCCATGCGATTTCAACCTTGAATTTTTGTTTTTACTTCCTGTCCTAGAAAGTTTGCTTAAATTTGGGCTGCACGAAGCCCTTGCTCGATTGTTAAGAAAATTAAACGAGCGTTGTTGGTGGTCTAATATTGCGAGTTTTTAAATTTTAAATATGTTGAATACACATTTAAATTTAGTTATACCAAAACCAATTGGAGTGAGGCACTGGGGCGAGTGTTTACTTGTACAGTTTGATTTTTGAGTAAAGTTCCAATACGAATACTGACATCATTAGAGCTAATCACACGAGCACTGTTATTGATAATGACCGCTTTTTGTTTGATATTTTTGAGTTTTGGCATCAAAATTTTCTCTAATGCAGACACTAAAACATCAGTTGCAATCACGCCAATAAATTGCTCATTTAACATGACAGGATGTGCAATGGTAATGGTGTAAGCACCGTTACAGATATAATCTACATAAGGTCCATAGAAACAAGGTTGATTGTTACGGGCAGGTTGTTGAAACCATTCAAATGAGCGGAAATCTAAAAAACGCTGCGCATTTTGATAATTTTCAAGCTGTGCTTGTTGCAGTTTTCCTTCTTTTTTATACCACCATTCAAGTGTCCAATAGTCTTGTTCTTCCAGTGTTTCAGGGCTATAACTTGCAAATCCCATGCCTTGACTATAGCTGCTGTTATAGAGCGCCATTTTGATTTCCTGTTGCAAAGCAGTACGTTCTGCAACTGAAAGTTTGATTCCTTTATTTCGTTCAAATTGATGCTGTGCACAAATTTGACTGGCTTGTTTTGCCAAACGTTCAGCCGTTGATGTAGTTTCATCAATGACTTGTTTCAGTAGCTCCTGAAGCTCTTTGACATATAGATTTTGGGTCATTCCTGTAACTCCTAAATTCCATATTGATTTCAATGCTTTATTTTAGTTTATCTGTTTTTTGTTTTATTGAATTGATAACTTATAGCGAAGCATTTGATCGGTTAGCATGGAAATAATTTTTCTTGCTTGGGTTAACGCATCATCTTCATTGGCTTGGATAAATGAAGATAAGAGTTGTTGATATTGCTCTATCATTTTGAAATGAAAATCATCATCTTGATAAAGTACAGCAATGAGCGGTGCCCATTCTGCTTGAATCATGAGTTCTTGATTGGCAAGACGTGCAGATTGAGCAAAGGATGTGATGGTCAATAAACAACGTAAATCGTATTGGGCACGTGTATCAGGCTCAGTTGCTTGGGCAAATTGTTCAATTAATTCTTGGATTTTACTGAGTTCATATTGTGTTGTGCGCTGTGCGGCTAAATACACGCTATGGCTAAAATTAGCACTATGAAATTCACCTAAATCTGCGAGAAATTCACTGGATGCTTGGCGTAGTGGATGCTGATTTAACAGTAAATCTGGTGGTAGTTCACAGACAAAACTGCCACCATTACGACCACGGCGTGTGTCAATCAAACCTTTTACACGTAAAGTATTTAAGGCTTCACGTACAGTAATTGGAGAAACACCCATTAAGCGCGCTAAATCAGCTTCATTTGGAAGTTGTTCATTACTTTTGAGCAATCCAGAGATAATTGCATTTTCCAAGCGCTCAACAACTTGTTCAGAACGAGTTGCCTGACCGATGGGTGCAAAAATTATCGTATATGCTGACATAGCCGTTTCTCTAAAAAGCTAGATCTTTGACCTAGCTCATACAAGCAAATAAAGGGTTTAAAATACGCCATAAGAATGAACAGCATGCTCATCTTCAGGCACAGCAGGAATTGCATCCCAAAGTTCTACAATTTTACCATTTTCAACACGCCAAAGTTCAAAATATGCATGTCGACTGCCAGAAATACTGCCTTCAGAATGGGTGAGAACAAACTGTCCATCGGCAATTGTGCGATGAATTTTTGAGTATACTAAACCCTGACCTTCATTGCGGATTTTGTTTAAAAAATCGATGACAGCTTCGATGCCATCACCAATATCGGGGCTGTGTTGTAAAAAATGGTTGCCTTGGGCATAGTCTTTGAAACCGTTATAATCCCCACCAATTAAGGTCTTTTTAAAGAAAGATGTGACGATTTCACGGTTTTCTTCATTATTTTCACTCGGGAAAATTTGAGTCTCGCCATCTAATTGCGTGCGTCCACTGACGTTTGGTGATGCTTCAGAAACCAAACCATCCCAATGTTCCACGATTTTACCATTATCTACACGATAAATGTCAAAGCCAACCAAAGGCTGTTCATCAAGTCCTTGGAAGCGCCCATGAATGGCAACCAAATCACCATCAGCAAGAATACGAACGGCTTCATGTTTCATTTCTGGACGGTCTTCTACCAGTTGGCGTAAACCTGAAATTCCATCTGCAACCAGTGGTGAGTGTTCAATAAAATCTTCTGAAAAATAACGATCTAATGCACTGATATCATGCAAAGTAAATAATTCATGATGTGCTTTGCTGACTAAGTCTTTGATTTCCTGTTTATTCATTTTGTCATCCATTTCTTAAAATTGCTTTTTAAAAAAGCCACAGGTTTTACTGTTGTTATGGTGCTGATCATATTGGAGTGTTGATCATTGGTAAAACCTGTGGCTTAAACGGTTTAATATGCGATGTAAACTGATTTATCTAGGGCTTAAGCCATAGAGGCTTAAACCTGAGTCAATCAATGTATTAATCATTTGAACTCATGACATGTTTCACGCGTGTATATTCTTCAAAACCATAACCTGACAAATCTTTGCCATAACCCGATTTTTTGAAGCCGCCATGTGGCATTTCTGCGGTTAATGGAATGTGGGTATTGATCCAAACTGTACCAAAATCAAGCTCACGAGAAAGACGAGTTGCACGGGCATGGTCTTTCGTCCAAACACTTGAAGCTAAGCCATATTCGACATCATTGGCTTTATCAATTGCATCGGCTTCATCCACAAATTTTTGTACAGTAATCACTGGTCCAAAGATTTCATTTTGAATGGCTTCATCATGTTGCTGCAAACCTGTGATCACTGTTGGTTCAAAATAGAAACCTTGACGGTCTGCTTGTTTGCCACCTGTTTCAACTTTTGCGTGTGCAGGTAGATTTGCAATAAATGCTTTAACATTTTGCAGTTGATTGGCATTGTTCAATGGACCATATAATGCATCTTGATCATCTGGGTCACCAAAGCGTGTATTTTTTGCTGCTTCAACTAATTTGCTGACAAATTCATCATAAATTGTTTCAGCAACAATGACGCGTGTTGCTGCTGTACAGTCTTGACCAGCATTGAAATAGCCTGTCATTGCAATCATTTCAACCGCTTTTTCTAGATCTGCATCTTCAAAAACTAAAACAGGTGCTTTACCGCCAAGTTCTAAATGTGCTTTTGCCAAATTAGCTGCGGCTGACGCTGCTACTTGTAAACCTGCACGTACTGAACCTGTGATTGAAACCAAAGCAGGGGTCTTGTGTGATACGACTTTTGAGCCAACTTGTGCTTGTCCTAAGACCACATTAAATGCACCTTTTGGGAAAAATGGTGCTGCAATTTCTGCAAGTAATAATGTGCTTTCAGGTGTCGTATCACTTGGTTTGAGTACAACTGTATTGCCTGCGGCTAAAGCAGGCGCAATTTTCCAGACTGCCATCATGAGTGGATAGTTCCATGGTGTAACTTGACCAACCACACCCACAGGTTCACGACGGATACTAGAGGTTAAACCTTCAAGATATTCACCTGAAGCAGTACCTTCAAGTAAACGTGCAGCACCTGCAAAAAAACGAACTTGATCTGCTGATCCGCCAACTTCTTCAGAAGCAATTAGGTGTTTGAGTTGCCCTGTGTTACGGCTCTGTGCTTCGATCAAGCGTTCTGCATTCGCCTCAATGGCATCAGCCAAAGCTAATAATGCTTTTTGACGTGCTGATGGTGTACTGCGTCCCCAAATTTTTGCAGCATCTTTTGCAGCTGCATAGGCAGCATCCACTTCTGCATCAGTTGCATTAGGTGATTGAGCATAGACTTGCCCTGTTACTGGGCTGACCAAGTCAAAGTATTCTGTGCATTGTGCGGTGATGTATTCACCATTGATAAAGTGTTTAAGTTGATTGTTCGACATTTTTTATTCCTTGTCCTTGGCTTTAAACTATTACATATAACACTATATGTATTATGTTTTATTTCAACTGTCAAATAGCAAAAAATAAAAGTGTGAAAGTGTTGGTAAATGCTCAAAAACACAAAAACTATTCAAAACATATATAAGTATATGATTTATAAAATTATTGATTTAATTATAAAAATATAAAAAATTAGACTAAAGTCGTAGATGGTTTTAAGAAAATATTTTTGAGGTGAAATTTTGGTGATTCATCAGGAATAAAATTGGTACCTAATTAATATATGAAATTGGCTCTCGTTTCATGCAAAAATTCAAGCCACATTAGATTTATCAAGTGCACTGTGAAAACTTTCAAATCGTGAAGTATGAACAGTACACACCATGAATATAATGATTGAGGTAAACGATATGGCTCAGCAAGATTCTGTAATGAATGTCCGTAAATTAGCAGCAACTCCACGTGGTGTTGGCGTGATGTGTCAATGGTTTGTTGAGCGTGCTGAAAATGCGACCTTATGGGACACTCAAGGCAATGAATATATTGATTTTGCAGGTGGTATTGCTGTTTTAAATACAGGACATCGCCATCCGAAAATTATTGCGGCAGTCACTGAACAATTAGGTAAATTTACGCATACTGCATACCAAGTTGTACCGTATGAAAGTTATGTTTCTTTGGTTGAACGTATTATTGAACGTGCACCAGTTGCAAGTCCAGCAAAGGCTGCATTATTTACTACAGGTGCAGAAGCTGTTGAAAATGCAGTTAAAATTGCACGTGCAGCAACTAAGCGTCATGGCGTAATCACTTTTGGTGGTGCATTCCATGGTCGTACTTTTATGACTATGGCAATGACAGGTAAAACTGCACCTTATAAGCGTGATTTTGGGGTAATGCCTTCAGGCGTATTTCATGCACGCTATCCTGTTGCAGTGAATGGCATCAGTGTGGATGATGCGATTGAAAGTTTAGAAGATATTTTCAGTACAGATATTGCTGCACATGATGTTGCTGCAATTGTACTTGAACCTGTTCAAGGCGAAGGTGGTTTCAATGTTGCACCACAAGAACTGATGATTCGTTTACGTCAAATCTGTGATCAACACGGTATTTTACTGATCGCAGATGAAGTTCAAACAGGTTTTGCACGTACAGGGAAACTATTTGCAATGGAACATTATCCAGACGTCAAAGCTGATTTGATTACAATGGCAAAAAGTTTAGGTGGTGGTTTTCCTATTTCTGGTGTCGTGGGGCGTGCTGATCTTATGGATGCACCAAATCCAGGTGGACTAGGTGGTACTTATGCGGGTAATCCTTTGGCAGTTGCCGCTGCACATGCTGTCATTGATGTGATTGAAGAAGAAAAATTATGTGATCGTGCCAATAAACTTGGTGCGCATTTAATCAATGTACTTGAAGACTTACGTGATACGCATAGTTTTATACGTGATATTCGTGGTTTAGGTTCAATGATTGCGATTGAACTGAATACGGCTGAGCAAGTCAAAGTGGTACAAGAATATGCGATGAGCAAAAAACTGGTTTTATTGTCTTGTGGTAAAAAAGCCAATGTGATTCGTTTCTTATATCCTTTAACAATTCCAGATGCACAGTTCCAAAATGCTTTGGAGATTATTAAGGAAGGCTTTGCTGCGATTGCGACGAAGAAAGAGGATATGCCTGCATGATTGATCAAAAATATCATTATTTATTAAATCATGCTGATATTGCATTTGAAGCGCCGACTTCAGGTGCATATATCGAAGTAAAAGATGCTGCCAATGGCACATCTTTAGCTTGGGTCAAGCAGCATGATCGTGCTTCTGTTGAACATTTTATTTTACGTTCCGAGCAAGCGCAGGCTGCATTTAAAAAATTCACAGCCTTACAACGTGCTGATATTTTGATGGCGTGGTATCGCTTGATGTTAGATCATCAAGAAGATCTAGCACAGATTTTAACTGCAGAGCAGGGTAAACCACTCGCAGAAGCGCGTGGTGAAATTGGGTCAGCAGCTTCATTTATTCGTTGGTTTGCAGAGCAAGCGCGCCGTATAGATGGAGATATTTTACCATCACCACAAGCACAGCAGCGTTTATTGGTGATCAAACAGCCCATTGGTGTGACGGCTGCGATTACACCATGGAATTTTCCTGCGGCAATGATTACACGTAAAATCGCACCTGCAATTGCAGCAGGTTGTTCAATGCTCATCAAACCTGCGGAACAAACACCACTAAGTGCCTATGCTTTACAAGTCTTGGCAATACAGGCAGGTTTACCATCCGATGTGATGATTACATTGAGTGGTGACTCAGTCGCAGTCGGTAAAACACTGTGTGAAAGTGATATTGTTCGTAAACTTACGTTTACAGGGTCAACAGAAGTTGGGCGTATTTTGGCGGAACAATGTGCGCCAACCATTAAAAAACTGTCTCTAGAACTGGGTGGAAATGCACCTGTCATTGTGTTTGATGATGCCAATATTGAGCAAGCAGTGAAAGGGATTTTGGCAAGTAAGTTCCGTAATAGTGGACAAACCTGTGTCTGCGCTAATCGTGTCTATATTCAAGAGGGTATTTATGATGCTGTTGCACAACGTGTAATAGAAGAAGTAAATAAACTGAAAGTTGGCGATGGTCGAATCGAGGGGACGACGCAAGGTCCATTGGTTGATGAAGCTGCAGTTGCCAAAGTTGAGTCACACATTCAAGACGCACTAGCAAAAGGGGCGACGCTTGCCACAGGCGGTAAGCGCTTAAGTGAAAGTAATACGTTCTTTGAACCCACAGTTTTAACGGGTGTCACACAAGAGATGCGTGTTGCACGTGAAGAAACTTTTGGACCCTTAGCACCATTATTTTCGTTTAAAACAGAACAAGATGCTGTGCAAATGGCAAATGATACTGAATTTGGCTTGGCTGCTTATTTATTTACACAAAATGCATCACGTCAATGGCGAGTGGGTGAAGCACTAGAGTATGGCATGGTGGGAGTCAACACAGGAATGATTTCTATAGAAGTAGCTCCTTTTGGTGGGATTAAACAGTCAGGTTTGGGGCGTGAAGGTTCTAAATACGGCATTGATGATTATCTAGAAATGAAATATTTATGTGTTGATTTGTCTGAGTAAGTCAGCATTATTCATGACAGATTAAACCCAATAAGTGTGATATTGCTTATTGGGTATTTTTATATTTTATTGGGAGGATTTAAAATATTTTCAGCAGACGTTTGTTGTAAATCGCATTCTTTACACTGCAACATCATGCCGATCTTTTCATTACGTCCTTGTTCAGTCATCACCCACGGACGATTTTGCCAAGGTGGCGTATGACGAACATGTTGCGTATGACCGCAAGCAAGATCAGCCACCCAATGACCTTCATGGTCAATATGAAAAGCAATCATGGCTTGTTGCATGATATTCCCCAAAACATTTAGCACAATATCAGTTAAAGGTTTACCAAAAATCAGGGAAATGCAAGAAAAATCTCCGCTATACTAAAACCATTAAACATTGAAAAAGAGCAGCAATATGCGTGTACTTGTAGTGATGGACCCGATTGAAAATGTAAATCTCAAAAAAGATTCAACCATGGCAATGTTATGGGCAGCATCACGACGTGGGCATGAACTCGGCTATGCATTACAGCAAGATTTATATATTGATCAAGGTAAAGCGTTTGGTTTAATTCATCCTTTAACAGTATTTGAAGATTACAACCACTATTACGAATTGGGTGAAAAACAAAAGCAATCTTTGGCTGATTATGATGTGATTTTGATGCGTAAAGATCCACCATTTGATATGAACTTTGTTTATACCACTTATATTTTAGAACAAGCAGAGCGTGAAGGTGCATGGATTATTAATAAGCCACAAAGCCTACGTGACTGTAACGAGAAACTATTTGCAACTCAGTTCCCTGAGCTACAAGTGCCAACTTTAGTGACGTCACAACAAAGCCTGATTCGTGAATTCTTAAAAGAACATGGTGATGTGATTGTTAAACCTTTAGATGGTATGGGTGGAATGGGTATTTTTCGTTTATACCAAGATGGGGTAAATATTGGTTCAACCATTGAAATTTTAACAAATAACGGTACACAACCGATCATGGCTCAGCGCTATATTCCTGAAATTGTTGACGGTGATAAACGTATTCTCATGATCAATGGCGAAGCTGTTCCATATTGCTTGGCACGTATTCCACAAAATGGAGAAGTGCGTGGTAACTTGGCAGCAGGTGGTTTAGGTGAAGCTCGACCATTGACTGAAAATGACAAAGCGATTGCAGCAAAAGTGGGTCCATTTTTAAAAGAAAAAGGCTTAGTTTTTGTTGGTTTAGATGTGATTGGCAATTATGTCACTGAAATTAATGTCACCAGCCCAACGTGTATTCGAGAAATTGATACACAATTTGGCACCTCAATTGCTGATGACTTATTTGCTGTCCTAGAAGCAGGACGTTAATCGTTTTAAGTCGGTTTGCAAACACCAGCATCAAGCTGGTGTTTTTTTAATATGTCTGAAATTTTTAAATCACATTTATTGTATTTTTAAGGGGTGCGCTTTAAATAACTGCCAAACTGCACCTATGCCAAGTAAAGACAAAGCTGTGGTAATCCAGACAATATTGCTCCAATTATGTGTATATGAAACGAGCATTCCACTCAGAGGTGGCAATATAAATTGTCCAAAAGCTGAGATTTGTAATACTAAACCGACACTTGCTGCAATTGCATTCGGATGAGGTGCGTAATTTAAAGTAATTGCAAAAACGGTTGCAGGAATCAGCCCGCCTACAGCAGAAAAAATAATGACACTTAAATATTGAATTGGAAATGGTAAATATTGATTGAATACGAACATAACGAAACACATCGTACACATGGTCAAAAAACCTGTAATGATGAGTTTTTTGGCAGTAATACCATGATGCAAAAGTCCACCTGCAGCCAATGTTCCTGCAATATTAGAAATAGAAACAAGAGCTGTTAATATCCCTGCAACTTGAAAATCAATTTTTGCATTGAGATAAATACTCGGTAAAAAACCAATGACGGTCAGCCATTGACTGGTATAAGCAGCAAAAATGATGGCTAAACAGACAACAGGTGCGTGACGCAGTGTCATTTTAACAACACTTAAAAATGATAATGATGAGGTCTGTGTTGAATGTGTATGTGGAAGATGAAGTAAAACTTGCACAATTGCGGCAAAGCCTAAACAGAGCAGTCCTAAACCAAACCAAATATGCTGCCAAGAAAAGTACTGTAATAATAACGGAATGCTGAGCATGGCAATTCCTACACCGAGTCCCATATAAGACCCCCAGATGCCCATTTTTACATTCATTTTTTGTGGATCACAGATTCTTTTTAAAATTGCAGGGGCAGTGAGGGTAATCAATAAAAAGCCAATTCCTTCAAAAAATCTAAAGAAAAATAAACTGAATAATGAACTAATAAAAACACCACTTAAACTTGCACAACCTAAAATCACTAAACCTGCAATAAAACACTGTTTAAGTCCAACTTTCTCACTAAAACTTCCTAAACATAACGCAAATAACATACCTGCCGCTTGTACTAAAGATAAAGCGAGTCCTGCTTGGGCAAGATTTAGATCAAGTTGTTTTTGTAAAATAGGGATAATCGGGGAGAGTTTACCAACATAAACCGCAGCCAAATATCCTGCTGCAATAATCCAAAGATCATGTCGTGAAGTATGTTGTGTCACGATGTCTATTCTTCCATGAATAATTTTTAAGTAAAATTTGAGTATAAAGAGAATAAAATATATTTCTATAAAAACAATTTTAAGTTTATAGATAAATTTTTCATATAAAGAGAAAGATACAATAAATACTTAAGGCATACAGGAATCTCTATTTAAAATATATAAATTGTACAAAAATAAGTATTTTCTGATAGATTAATAACAAAACTAGTTTAAACTTTCAAATCAGTAGAAAAAAACAATGAAGTGTCAGGCGAAAAAAAGTAAATAAACTTTTCCCTCTCATGGTTTGTGATTACAATTGTCTGCTTAAAGACTCGTTAAATTTTATTTTTTGGTATTGAAGAATTAGACTGTGAGCAAACCTCAACAAACTACACCTAAACATGTCATGATGATGGCAGCAGGTACAGGTGGGCATGTATTTCCAGCCTTAGCGGTCGCTAAAGAGTTGCAACAACAAGGGTGCCAAGTCTCATGGTTAGCAACCCCGACAGGAATGGAAAATCGTTTATTAAAACAACATGATATTCCAATTTATCAAATCGATATTCAAGGTGTGCGTGGCAATGGTCTTGTCCGTAAATTAGCAGCACCTTTTAAAATTTTAAAAGCGACCTTAAGCGCAATGCGTCATATGAAACAACTTAAAGTTGATGCTGTTGCAGGCTTTGGGGGTTATGTTGCAGGTCCGGGTGGTTTGGCTGCACGCTTATTGGGTATTCCTGTCATTATTCATGAGCAAAATGCGGTTGCAGGCTTTACCAATACACAACTTTCACGTGTGGCAAAAAAAGTATGTCAGGCATTTCCAAATACCTTTCCTGCATCTGAAAAAATTGTGACTACAGGTAATCCTGTACGTAAAGAAATTACCGCAATTTACAACCCAACTTATCGTTACAAAGAACGTGAAAATTCAAGTGAACCTATTCGTATTCTTATTGTGGGTGGTTCATTAGGTGCACAAGCTTTAAATGAGTGTGTGCCACACGCTTTAAAACAGCTCAATGTTCCACTTCATGTTTTTCATCAATGTGGTCAAAACAAGCAAGAAACAACACAAGCTTTATATGTAAATTTACCTGAAAATTTGCATGTTGAAGTCCAGCCATTCATTGAAGATATGGCAAAAGCATATAGTGACGCTGATTTAATTATTTGTCGTGCAGGTGCGCTGACTGTAACTGAAGTTGCAACTGCAGGTGTAGCCGCAGTTTTTGTTCCTTTACCAAGTGCAGTAGATGATCATCAAACAGCAAATGCTCGTTTTTTAGAGAAAATTGGTGCTGCTAAAATTTGCCCGCAAGCCACCATGACACCTGATTCGTTAAAGGATTTATTAACGCCGTTGATGAATCGCCAATTATTGATGGAAATGGCGGTTAAAGCTCGTCAACAAGCCCAACCTGACGCAACTCAGCGTGTGGTTGGTTTAATTCAAGATTTGTAAGTTAGAGTTGATTATGTCTCCAACAAGCCCAGCTGATAAAGCAAAAAGCCTCATTAAAATCCCTGAAATGCGCCGTATTAAACATATCCATTTTGTGGGTATCGGTGGTGCAGGCATGTGTGGTATTGCCGAAGTGTTGAAAAACCAAGGTTATAAAGTTTCAGGTTCTGATATTAAGGCATCTAAAACAACAGCACAGCTTGAAGAAAATGGCATTAAGGTTTATATCGGGCATACAGCTAAAAATATTCAAGGTGCAAATGTATTGGTGGTTTCAACTGCCATTGACCCTGAAAATCTTGAAGTTAAAGAAGCAATAGAAAACCGCATTCCTGTCGTTCGTCGTGCTGAAATGTTGGGTGAGCTGATGCGTTACCGTCATGGCATCGCAGTTGCAGGTACGCATGGTAAAACGACAACAACCAGCTTAGTCACTTGCATGCTTGCTGAAGAAAATATGGATCCAACGTATGTGATTGGTGGATTATTAAATCGTACAGGTGTAAATGCAGCGCTTGGAGCAAGTCGTTATATCGTTGCTGAAGCAGATGAATCAGATGCATCATTTTTACACTTAGAACCAATGGCTGCGATTGTAACGAATATTGATGCAGATCATATGGATACCTACGGTGGTAGCTTTGATGTATTAAAAGATACCTTCGTTAAGTTTTTACAAAAAATGCCATTTTATGGTTTAGCTGTTGTCTGCGGTGACGATGCCAATATTCGTGAAATTATGCCGCGTATCGGTCGTCCTGTTTTAACTTATGGTTTTAATGAAGACAATGATATTCGTGCAATTGATGTTGAACAAATCGGCATGCAATCAAGCTTTACCGTTTTACGTAAAGATCGTGAACCTTTGCGTTTAACCATTAACTTGCCGGGCTTGCACAATATCTTAAATGCTTTGGCTGCGATTGGTATTGCAACCGATGAAGGTGTTTCAGATGCTGCTATTGCACGTGCTTTAGAAAGCTTTAGTGGTGTTGGTCGTCGTTTCCAAGTGCAAGGTGAATTTGAACTTGGTGAAGGTAATGTAAAACTTGTTGATGACTACGGTCATCATCCTAAAGAAGTTGAAGCGACAATTAAAGCGGCACGTGCGAGTCATCCAGAGCGTCGCTTGGTGATGATGTTCCAACCTCATCGTTTCAGTCGTACACGTGATTGTTTTGATGACTTTGTTGATGTGCTGTCTCAGGTCGATCAACTACTTCTTTTAGAAGTATATCCTGCGGGAGAAAAACCAATCGTGGGTGCAGACAGTCGTGCTTTAGCACGTAGTATTCGTTTGCGTGGTGAAGTTGAACCTATTTTAATTGATCCTGTTGAAGGTAATTTACAAAACGCGATACAAAAAGTGTTACAAGCAAATGACTTGTTATTAACACAAGGTGCGGGTAACGTGGGTGCAATTTCGGTAGAATTGGCTCAAAACCAACTTTATTTAAAATAATGACTGAGTAAGGTACTTCATCTGTACTGTTGTATAGATGAAGCTCAGTATTTATTTTATTGATTAACTTATAAGTTTAAGGATTTAAACGTGTCAAATGCTTCTAAATTCGGCAAAGTAGCGGTATTGCTTGGTGGAAAATCCGCTGAGCGTGAGGTGTCATTAGATAGTGGTAAAGCTGTATTAGAAGCATTATTACGTTCAGGTGTTAATGCAGAAGCTTTTGATCCGCAAGAGCGTAGCGTGACAGAACTTGTAAATTATGATCGTGCATTTATTGTGTTGCATGGTCGTGGTGGTGAAGATGGTCAAATTCAAGGTGTTTTGGAGTGGTTAAACATCCCTTATACAGGAACTGGTGTACAAGGTTCAGCCATTGGTATGGACAAAGTTAAAACCAAGCAAATTTGGCAAGGTTCTGACTTACCAACCGCACCTTATCGTATTATTTCAAAAGATTCTGACTTAGAAGAAATTGTTGCAAATCTGGGTTTACCTCTAATCATCAAGCCTGTACATGAAGGTTCTAGTGTGGGCATGAGTAAGGTTGAAAAAATTGAAGACCTTGCCGATGCTATTGATAAAGCCACTGTACACGATGCTATTGTCATGGCTGAAAAGTGGATTACAGGGCGTGAATATACAATTTCATTTTTAAATGGTCAGCCTCTTCCTGTTATTCGTTTACAACCACCTGCTGATGTAGCTTTTTATGATTATGAAGCAAAATATAATCGTAATGATGTGGAATATGGTATTCCATGTGGTTTAAGTGATGTAGAAGAGAAACAACTACAAGCGCTTTGTTTACGTGCGTTCCAAGCAGTTGGTGCAAGCGGTTGGGGACGTATTGATGCCATGCTAGATGAGCAAGGCAATTTTTGGTTATTAGAAGTGAATACTGTACCAGGTATGACGAGCCATTCTCTTGTTCCTAAAGCTGCAAATGCTGTGGGTTACAGCTTTGATGAATTGTGTGTAGCGATTTTAGCGCAGACTTTAACGGAACAAGCACACTAAGTTTATGGCTCAACTTCCTGCTTCAATGCGTCGTAAACGCGCAGCCATTACATCAATACATGATAAACCACCTACCCGCAAAGAGAAGTTCATCAATGCGGGAGGATGGGTGTTGCTCCTGATCGCCTTTCTTGTATTGTGTGTAGGATTGTTTGGTTTATACAAAGTTGTGACAGATGCTAAGGTTGCAACCTTGCAAGTGGTAGGTACTCAATCAGCACTGGAAAATGAAGTATTGTCGCAGCACTTAGCACCTGTTGTAAAAGACAATTACTTTACTTCAGACTTAGAGCAAATCCGAGATAAAGCCCTTGAAGTATCATGGGTTGATCGAGTGGTTGTTGCACGTGCATGGCCAAATGGAATTCGTGTTCGAGTGATGCCGCGTCATGCGATTGCCCGTTGGGGAACGGGGCGATTATTAAGTGACAGTGGAGATATTTATACTGAGGTACAAGTGCGTAATCATAGCAATTTGCCTCTTTTACATGGTCCACTCAGCCAATCTAAAGTCATGATGCGTCGTTATAATGAAATAAATCAATTATTTCATCCTGCGAATTTGCGATTAAAAGAACTGTATTTAACTGAGCGTATGACATGGTTTATGCAGTTTGATTCGGGTTTACGCATTATTGTTGATCAAGATCAGACGATGAGCAAGTTGCAACGTTTAAGTCATTTAGCACAAACCGATTTAAAACCTGTTTGGTCAACGATTTCTGCGATTGATTTACGTTATCGAAATGGTCTTGCAATTCAATGGAAAGATTCAAGGTCGCCGAAAATTTTGAATGGTGGCTTTGTTGTAACGAGCGATGAACCAAGCGTTGCAGATGCAAGAGTAGTGCAGCCATAATAGATGGCTTTATAAAGAGGCGATGAGCCAAAGATAAACAATGAAGATAATGGTAGCGAAGTGATGAGTGAAGCTGTTCCCTCAGTTGTTGCGATAGACATTGGGACACATAAAGTTTCAGTTCTAATAGGTAAGGTGCATGCCCCTGATAATATTCAGGTTATTGGCATGGCTAGTGCACGCAATAAAGGTATGACCAAAGGCAAAATTGTCAGCCTAGAAAAAGTCATAACTGCAATTAAACAAGCCGTACAAGAAGCGGAAGACATGGCAGAATGCCGTGTACATTCTGCATGGGTATCTATTCCAAGTACAGAATTACAAAGTCATTATGCAGTTGGACGTACACCTATTTCAAACCCAGAACGTACGATTACCACTTCAGAAGTTGTACGTGCATTAGATCTTGCTAAAGCCAGTCATATGACGGCAGATCATTATCTTGCTACAGCAGTACCTTTAGGTTTTGAGTTAGATGATTCGCCTGAATGGGTGCAAAACCCGATTAATCTAACCGCGCATAGTATGACTGCGCATTATCAATTAATGATGATGCCTATTGCTACGATGCAAAACTTAGATCGGGCAATGAAAGGCGCAAATATTTCTGTAGAAAAAATGGTGGTATCGTGTTTGGCAACTGCTGAAGGTAGTTTGCTCAAAGACGAAAAAGAATATGGTGTATGTTTACTTGATATTGGCGCAGGTACCACCAATATTGCAGTTTATATAGAAGGGCATCTCGTTTTAGCACATACCATTCAACGTGGTGGTGAAAATGTGACGCGAGATATTGCAGCTGTATTACAAACGACTACAGAAGAAGCAGAGCGAATTAAGTTACTCTATGGTTGTGTAGATTTGCATCAAGTTAAACCTGAACATATGATTCAGTTTGAAGCAATTGATGGACCACAAACGATTAGTCGTATTGAACTTGCAGAAATTATTATTGCACGTTACGAAGAAATTTTGAGTTTAGTTCATCATGAATTAGAACAACGTGGCGCATTGCAAAGCTTATATCATGGCGTGGTATTGACTGGGGATGTATGTCAAATCGAAGGTATGGTAACGTTAGCACGTAGAATGTTGGGTGTTTCTGCCCATTTGGGTAATCCAACAGTTAATGTTTATGCTGATGACCAACATTTATCTGCTTTACGTCGTTCAATGTATGCAACTGCATCTGGTTTATTGTTATTCAGCCAAAGTGATATGCAAGATGCTGTAGAAGAGCCTGAAGTTAATAGTCATCGTTCAGTTTGGGAACGTGTGGCAAATGGCTGGGTCGCGTTGAATAACAAATTAAAAGGTATTTTTTAGGTGTGGTTTTTTGGGAATATTGTTAAAAAGTTGTAAGCATGTCGTCCTGTACTTGACAAGTCTGACAATGAACAGCATCCTAAAAACAAATTTTATTATTGAAGATCAAGGCAGTATACGGGCTTAAGTGACTGCCATACATTAAGTAGGAAATCTAAAGGTCATGGCCTCATTTGAATTTTTAGAAGATGAACAAACCGATAGTAACGGTCAAGCCCGTTTTACTGTGTTTGGTGTTGGTGGTGGCGGTGGTAATGCCGTACAACACATGGTGCAGTCTGACATTAAAGGGGTAAAGTTTGTTTGTGCAAATACAGATAAACAAGCTTTAGATCGTATGAATGCGCCATTTAAAATCCAACTCGGTGAACAAAGTACCCGTGGTTTGGGTGCAGGTGCAAACCCAGATGTAGGTCAAATTGCTGCTGAAGAAAGTCGTGAATTGATTCGTCAACACCTTGAAGGTGCAGACATGGTCTTTGTTACCGCTGGTATGGGCGGTGGTACAGGCACAGGTGCTGCGCCAGTTGTTGCTGAAATTGCTCAGGAAATGGGTATTTTGACCGTTGGTGTTGTCACAACACCATTCAACTTTGAAGGTCGTCGTCGTCAACGTTCGGCTGAAAAGGGCATTGAAGCGCTTGAAGCACATGTAGACTCATTGATTATTATTCCAAATCAGCGTTTATTAAGTGTTTATGGTGACATCTCTATGCAAGATGCTTACCGTAAAGCAGATGACGTATTACTAAACGCTGTGCGTAGTATCTTTGATCTCGTTGTTCGTCCTGGTCATATTAACCTTGACTTTGCCGATTTAAAAACTGCGATGAGTACACGTGGTTATGCAATGATGGGCGAAGGTAAGAGCAGTGGTCCAGACCGCGCTGAAGAAGCTGCACGTCTTGCTATTCGTAGTCCATTATTAGATAACGTAAATATCATGAATGCCAAAGGGGTGTTAATTAACATCACAGGTGGCGCAGATGTGACTTTACGTGAAACTGAGATCATCACAGATGTGGTCAATCAGATTGTTGACCTTGATGAAGGTGAAGTTTTCTTTGGTACAGTATTTGATCCAGATGCGCGTGATGAAATTCGCGTGACTGTGATTGCAACAGGTTTAACACGCAATGCCAATGAAGCAGAAGTAAAGCGTCGTGCTTCTGTTAATGTTGCTGCAAATGTGCAAAAAACCAGTCAAAATCCAGTTGATGAAGATGATGTACCTGCGATCAGCAAGCGTCAAAACAGTGATGCGCCTGCAACGAACTCAAGTGCATCGCCACGTTCTACTCCAATGAGTATTCAAGATTATTTGAAAAATCAACAACGTAAATAATTGATAATTCAAATAAAGACTGATCATGATCGAAAAAGGCAGTAAGTTTCACTGCCTTTTTTGTTTTTTATCAATGGCTAAATGTGCTAACGTATAGCGGATTTGAGAATGAAGACCGAATTAGCATGTTGAAACAACGTACCCTGAAACGAGTCGTGAAAGCGAGTGGAATCGGATTACATAGCGGGCAGAAAGTCATGATTAACTTTTTACCTCATGTAGCTGATGGGGGTATTGTGTTCCGTCGTATTGATTTAAATCCGCCTGTTGATATTCAGGCAGATGCAATGCTGATCCAAGAAGCATTCATGTGTTCAAATTTAGTCGAAAAAGATGCCAAAGTAGGCACTATTGAGCATGTGACTAGCGCTATTGCTGGTTTGGGCATTGATAACCTCATTATTGAAGTATCAGCATCAGAAATCCCAATTATGGATGGGAGTGCGGGACCGTTTATTTACTTGCTTATGCAGGGCGGTTTAGTTGAGCAAGATGCACCTAAAAAATTTATTCGTATGCTTAAGCCTGTTGAAGCATTAATTGATGATAAAAGAGCTATTTTTTCGCCTCATCATGGTTTTCAACTGAACTTTGAAATTGATTTCGATCATCCTGCTTTTGCTAAAGAATATCAGTCAGCAACCATCGATTTTTCTACTGAAACTTTCGTTTATGAAGTCAGTGGAGCGCGTACATTTGGTTTTATGAAAGATTTAGACTATCTAAAATCACATAATTTAGCTCTAGGTGCGAGTTTGGAAAATGCTGTTGGTTTAGATGATACGGGTGTCGTAAACGAAGAAGGTTTACGTTTTGCTGATGAGTTTGTCCGTCATAAAATTTTAGATGCAGTTGGAGATTTATATCTTCTGGGTCATCAAATTATTGGGAAATTTGATGGCTATAAATCTGGACATGCGCTCAATAATCAACTTTTACGCAATGTTAAAAGTGATCCAAGCAGTTATGAAATTGTAACATTTGATGACATGAAAAGCTGTCCAATACAATATGTACAAGTCTTATAAGTCCTTGCTTTTAAGCGGCAATGTTATAAAGTAACGTAAAATAATGTGACACGGTTGGCTTTTTGTAAATACAATATCCAATATTTTATTTTATTGTTTACTTTTTATTGCTTGCCAAACGTAACAAAGCTTGGCTAAGCTTAGCGTCGTTCACAAAACTAGCAGCATGTTGCAACATTTCTTGTGTTTCTGGTGTGAGGGATTGAACAGATTTTTGAGGAATTGTCGATTTTTCTGTGTTTTCACGTAGTCTAATTTGCAATTTTTTTAGATTTTGAAATTCTTCTAATTGTGACAATTGAAAAATATATTGTTTTTGAAGATAACCGAGTTGACTAATCATGGCTTGATTTTCACCGGTGATGGTCAAAATACCATGTTCATAACAGACAACCTGCCATACTTCTGGTTGAGGTAGTAAAGGTTGGATTAGCTTAGTGAGTTTTTGCCATTCGGCAACTTGCTTTTTAAGAAACGATAAGTTTCCTGTTTTTACGTGTTGTCTTGTTTGATGAAAGAGATTTTTAGGTTCAGACATACATTTTTCCTACATAGTTATGTCTTATCTTAAGCCCTCGTTTCAGTAGATATCAAGGACGAGATCACTCAAGGAACTTGATTAAGAACAGTTAAAAGAGGTTTTTATGCATTCGCGACGTATTTTATTGGCATTTTCTTTGGCGGCTTCTGCTGCATCGGTTGCATTCGCAGATTTAGTCCAATTAGATGCTTCTAATACATCTGCTCCAGATCGCTTAGAGCAACTTTCTAAGACGCTATCTCATACCACCGTATCTCAAGGCTCATATACTCATCCTGACGATATGGATATTCCAGGAAGCGTAACATTCCAACCGCATTTGCGTACATCAAATGAAAAACCAGTTGAACTCAACAATGCAACGATTGCACAAAAATATGGTTCAGCTGCAATTTCATCTTCATCTAGAGTAAATTACTCAGCAAATTCTCAACATTCATGGTTAATTGCACATCCGCTACCTGATATGAAGCGCGTGAGTTCAAACTATGGTGGACGCACTATGGGTGGACGTGCTGAAAATCATTCAGGTTTAGATTTATCTGCACCAAGTGGAACACCAATCTATGCGACTGGTCCGGGTATTGTAACCAAGTCAGGTTGGGGTACAGGTTATGGTCAATATGTTGAAATCAACCATGGTAATGGCTATATCACACGTTATGCACATGCTTCACGTTTAATTGCTCGTGTAGGCGATCAAGTACAAGCAGGTGAACATATTGCCAATGTCGGCTGTACAGGTCGTTGTACAGGTCCACACTTGCATTATGAAGTTGTAAAAGATGGTCAACGTCGCAATCCATCAACTTATTTAGCAATGCTGCCTTAAGCCTTACATGATGAGCAAAATGTATTTCTAGACTAAAAGCTTATCATTAAAATAAATCTATATTGTATAAAAAACCGCCTAAATTGGCGGTTTTTTGTTTCTTTGTGTGTTAAATAGTCACTAAGTATTTAGTTACTAAATAATGCTCACAATCGACATTCATTTGTAACGATAACTTAACACCCCTAAAACATGATACATATAAGATATAGAAAATAGTTCAAGGAGTAGATGGGATATGGCGTATTATGGTGATACCGACGCTCAAGAAACACAAGAGTGGCAAGATGCCTTCGATTCTGTGTTGCAACATATGGGAACTGAGCGTGCTGCATTCTTATTAGAAAAACTCTATCAGCAAGCGATTTCTAAGCATGTTCCTATTCAGCGATTAAATACCCCCTACTTAAATACCATTCCTGTGGAAGAAACCCCTGCAATGCCAGGCGATGCAGATATGGAGCGCCGTATTCGTGCGCTCATTCGTTGGAATGCATTGGCAATGGTGCTACGTGCTAACAAAACAGGTGATGATCTTGGTGGTCACTTGGCAAGTTTTGCTTCTTCTGCAACGCTTTATGATGTCGGTTTTAACCATTTCTTCCGTGCAAACAGTGACCACTTTGGTGGTGACATGATTTATTACCAAGGACACTGTGCGCCTGGTATTTATGCACGTTCTTTCTTAGAAGGTCGTTTGACTGAAGAGCATTTAAATAATTTCCGTCGTGAAGTGGATGGCGTGGGTTTACCATCATATCCACATCCGTATTTAATGCCTGATTATTGGCAGTTCCCGACAGTATCAATGGGTCTTGGTCCGATCATGTCGATCTATCAAGCACACATTCAAAAGTATTTGATGAACCGTGGTTTAATCAAAGAAGAAAACCGTAAAGTCTGGGCTTACCTTGGCGATGGTGAAATGGATGAGCCTGAAAGTACAGGTGCAATTTCACTCGCAGGTCGTGAAAAACTCGATAATCTTATTTGGGTGGTGAACTGTAACTTACAGCGCCTTGATGGTCCTGTGCGTGGTAATGGTAAAATTATCCAAGAGCTTGAGTCATTGTTCCGTGGCGCAGGTTGGCGTGTGATCAAAGTCGTTTGGGGTCGTCATTGGGATCCGCTATTAGCGAAAGATGAAACAGGCGCTTTAAAAGCCATTATGGAAGAAGCGGTAGATGGTGATTATCAGCGTTATCAAGTAAAAGGTGGTGCATATACACGTGCGCACTTCTTTGGTCGCTACCCTGAAGCAGAAGAACTGGTGAAGAACTTAAGCGATGAAGATATTGATAATCTCAATCGTGGTGGTCATGACCCATATAAAGTTTATGCAGCTTATGCCGAAGCGATGACTGCTAAAGGTCAACCAACTGTTATCTTAGCGAAAACAGTGAAAGGTTATGGTTTATCTGAAGAGATCGAAGCGGTGAATAAAACGCATCAGATTAAAAAGATGCAGCTTGAATCTTTAAAATATGTACGTAACCGTTTTAACTTACCATTTACTGATGAGCAACTTGAAGAAGTTCCGTTCTATCGTCCAAGTGAAAACTCGCCTGAATTAAAATACATGAAGGCGCGTCGTGAAGCATTGGGTGGTTATTTGCCTGCACGTCGTAAAGAAAGCGAACAATTGGCGATTCCTGAATTATCAGTTTTTGATGCGGTTTTGAAAGGCTCTGCAGGTAAAGAACAATCGACTACTATGTTAATGGTACGATTGATTTCATCTTTACTGAAAGAAAAAGCCATTAAAGACCGTGTAGTTCCAATTGTACCTGATGAAGCACGTACATTTGGTTTAGAAGGTATGTTCCGCCAATTGGGTATTTATGCCGCACATGGTCAAAAATATACCCCTGAAGACCAAGAACAGTTAATGCATTACCGTGAAGCTAAAGACGGTCATATGCTACAAGAGGGGATCAACGAAGCAGGTGCAATGAGTGCATGGTCTGCTTTGGGTACAAGTTATTCAACCAATAACTTACCAATGATTCCAATGTATATGTATTACTCAATGTTTGGTTTCCAACGTATTGGTGATATTGCATGGGCGGCAGGTGATGCACAGGCACAAGGTTTCTTACTTGGTGCAACTGCGGGTCGTACAACGCTGAACGGTGAAGGTTTGCAGCACCAAGATGGTCACTCACATATTCTGGCGAACACGATTCCAAACTGTATTTCTTATGATCCATGTTTTGGTTATGAGTTAGCAGTGATTGTGCATGATGGTTTAAAACGCATGTATGTCAACCAAGAGCGTGTGTTCTATTACTTAACTGTGATGAATGAAAACTACGAACATCCTGCGATTCCTGCAAATGCCGAAGAAGGCATTAAGCGTGGTATGTACTTATTTGAAAAAGATGACAAAGCTATTGTGCAGTTGATGGGTTCAGGTGTCATTTTACGTGAAGTGATTAAAGCAGCGAAAATTTTACGTGAAGAATATCAAATTCATGCAAACGTATGGAGTGTAACAAGCTTCAACGAATTGGCACGTGATGGTATGGCATGTGAAGAGTATAACCGCTTACATCCAATGACTGAAGAACAGAAGGAAGCATGGATTACTGAACAATTACGTGATACTAAAGGTATTATCGTATCTGCAACGGATCATATGCGTGCTTATAGTGAACAAGTTCGTGCATATTTACCTGATAACCGCCCATTCGTGGCATTAGGTACAGATGGTTATGGTCGTTCTGATACACGTGCAAAATTACGTAGTTACTTTGGTGTTGATGCAGCTCATATTGTTGTCGCAACCTTGAAGAAACTTGCCGATGAAGGCGAAGTAAATCCTCGTTTAGTGAAAGATGCAATTGTTAGCTTTGAACTAGAAACCGACCGTCCTGTGGCTTGGGCACCTCAAGCAACACCTTCAGTCAATGCTGTTGCTGACTATAAAGAGGAGAACTAATTATGCACATTACGACTCCTGATATTGGCGTAGATAAAGCCACAGTGGCTGAAATTTTGGTCAAAGTGGGTGATACGATTGCTGTCGATGACAGTATTGTATTGTTAGAATCTGACAAAGCCTCTGTTGAAGTGCCAAGCACTTCAGCAGGTGTGGTGAAAAGTATTTTAGTTCAGCAAGGCGATGAAGTCGCTGAAGGGGCTGTGCTGATCGAATTAGCGGTTGAAGGTCAAACGGCAGCGCCTGTTGCTGAAACAGCACCAGTAGAAACAGCAACACAAGCCGTTGCTGCTGAAGTGAAATCAGAAACTGTTGAAACACCTGTAGCAGCTATATCTTCGCAAGTGGTTGATGTTCAAGTGCCTGATATTGGTGTTGAAAAAGCCACAGTATCTGAAATTTTAGTTGCTGTTGGTGATGAAATTGCTTTAGATGACAGCATTGTGGTGGTTGAGTCAGACAAAGCGACTGTTGAAGTACCAAGTACTGTTGCAGGTATTGTTGACGCTGTGATCATCCAAGTTGGCGATAGTGTTAAAGAAGGTGTTGTATTACTGAAAGTGAAAACTGCATCAGCTACACCTGTCGCAGATGAAGTTGTGGCTGCACCAGCTACGGCTCCTGTGGTTGAAACTGCTAAAGTTGAAGTTGCTGCACCTGTGGCAGCAGCGCCAAAAGGTGCTGTTGAAATCGCAGTTCCTGACTTGGGTGTAGATAAAGCAGCGGTGGCTGAGATTTTAGTTGCAGTAGGTGACAAGGTTGAGAAAGACCAAAGCATCATTGTGGTTGAATCAGACAAAGCAACGGTAGAAGTACCGAGTACAACAGCAGGTACCATTAAAGCCATTCATGTCACTTTGGGGCAAAATGTATCTGAAGGTATTGCTTTAGTGACCATTGAGGCTGAAGGTCAAGCTGTTGCACCTGTTGCACAAGCATCTGTAGCAGCGCCTGCTAAAGTTGAAGCACAGAAAGCAGTTGTTCCTGTTCAAACAGCATCAGCAACACACAGCGCAGATAAGTTAAGCAAAGAACAAAATGCAGCCAATTCCAAAGTCTATGCAGGTCCAGCAGTACGTAAACTTGCACGTGAATTAGGTGTGGTATTAGCGGAAGTAAAAGCTTCAGGTCCACATGAACGTGTCATGAAGGAAGACGTTTTCGCATTTGTGAAAGTGAAATTGACAACGCCACAAGCAGCTCAGACAGTGGCTGCTCCTGTTGCTTCAGGTTTGCCAGCATTACCAGACTTTAGTGCATTTGGTGGCAGTGAAATTGCACCAATGACTCGTTTACAGCAAGTGTCTGTACCACAGTTGTCATTGAATAATTTCATTCCACAAGTGACTCAGTTTGACTTGGCAGATATCACTGAGCTTGAAGCTTGGCGTGGTGAACTCAAAGGTAAATTTAAACAAGATGGTATCAGCCTGACGATTTTGGCATTCATTGCTAAAGCGGTGGCATTCCTGTTGAAAGAAGAACCATACTTTGCAGGTCATTTGGCGGATGATCAAAAGTCAGTTGTATTACGTAACGAAATCCATATGGGCATTGCTGTTGCAACACCTGACGGTCTTACTGTTCCTGTGCTGCGTAATCCTGATCAAAAATCAATTAAGCAAATTGCGATTGAACTGGGTGAACTCAGTAAAAAAGCCCGTGATAAGAAACTTTCACCAAAAGACTTACAGGGTGCGAACTTTACTATTACCAGCTTAGGTTCTATTGGTGGTACAGCATTTACACCGTTAGTGAACTGGCCTCAAGTGGCAATTTTGGGCATTTCACCTGCGACCATGCAACCTGTATGGAATGGTGAAGGTTTTGATCCAAAACTGATGTTACCGTTGTCATTGTCTTATGATCACCGTGTGATTAATGGTGCGGATGCAGCACGTTTTACTAACAAATTGACCAAGCTATTAGCAGATATTCGTAATATTTTGCTGTAATTTCAGCCTTAAAAATCAATAAAAAAAACCTTGCTTCGGCAAGGTTTTTTTATAGGTATACTCAAGAAAAATCGCTTTAGCTGAATTTCATTGAAAATAAAACAGAAGCAGATTAATATAGCAATACACTTCATTGGGGAGTAGCCGCTATTCACATTTTTGTGAATAGGTGATGGTCAACATAATTGTTCAACAGAACATGGTCATCATAGCAAAGAACCAATTTAACTGAAGATTCAGTTTCTTTTGTTGGCAAGACCTTTGATTTATCACTCTGCATTGAATAGGCAACTATTCATCTAGGCTAGCAGGAGGGGTAAGTCATCGGTAAATATTGCTAGCCAGAGAATATGACATGTTTAGTGCCTTTCTTATTTCTTTAGTGGTTGTTGCCTTATCAGAAATGGGTGATAAAACCCAACTCCTTGCATTATTACTTGCTGCACGTTTTCGTAAACCTGTACCGATTCTTATCGCTATTTTTCTAGCAACTGTGGTGAATCATGGTGTTTCTGCTGTACTTGGACAATGGATTACCACTGTTTTAAGTCCAACTGTTTTGTTGTGGATTGTTTCTCTTGGTTTTATTGCGATGGCAGCTTGGATGCTGATTCCAGATGAGTTGGATGATGAATCTGAAAGTATTAATAAATGGCAAAAATATGGTGTTTTTGGCGCAACATTTGTGTTGTTCTTTCTGGCTGAAATTGGCGATAAAACCCAAATTGCGACTGTTGCTTTAGCTGCGCGTTTTGACAGTATTGGTTGGGTGACATTAGGTACAACCATCGGGATTATGTTAGTGAATGCACCTGCAGTATTTATTGGTAATAAATTGGCAGATAAACTTCCAATTTCATTAATTCATAAAATTGGTGCATTAATTTTCTTGGTGATTGGTGTTGCTGCATTGGTACAACATTATTTCTTCTAATTTAAAAATGAATAGATTAAAAGCTCAATTAAGTTTGAGCTTTTTTTTGGAAAATTTAAAATAAAAATAAATCCATAAAATTTTTATGTGTATGTATTGTAACTTTGTTAAACTACTTATATTGTGAATATTAAATTAAAAAACGATTTTATTTAAAGAATTTTTTGGGGTTGGATATGGCTTTGGATCGTACAACATCGCAAGTGCTGTTTGATAACGGTACGCATAAATGTATTAGTTTTACCAGTTTGGTGAAAGGAGAGGGGGTACAAGCCAATCAATTTCTGATTCTTGATCATGAGCGTGCTGCGGTTTTAGATCCGGGGGGTGATTTGACTTATGTTCCACTCACCATGGAACTCAATAAATATACACGTTTACAAAACCTTGATTATGTCATGGCATCGCATCAAGACCCTGACATTATTACCTCTATGCCGCGTTGGTTGGTCTATACCGATGCCAAAGTGGTTGCTTCAAAATTATGGGCACGTTTTTTACCACATTTAAACTCTGCATTTATGAGTGATCGTATGAAAGGTGGTTGGTTAGAGCGCTTAGTTGAGTTACCTGATCAAGGAGCTGCGATTTCTTTAGGCGAATGTCAAATTATTGCTGTGCCTGCACATTTTTTACATTCGGTTGGAAACTTTCAATTTTATGATCCAATTTCCAAAATTTTATTTTCTGGTGATATGGGGGCATCTATGGTGAAAGATGCTTCGAAACCCATTGATAATTTTGCAGCACATATTCCCACAATGAAAGGTTTTCATCAGCGTTATATGTGTTCAAATCGTGTGATTCGTCTTTGGGTGAAAATGGTGCGTCAAATGGATATTGAAATGATCGTGCCGCAACATGGAACGCCTTTTGTAGGTAAAAAGATGATTAATGAGTTTTTGGATTGGATTGAAAATTTGCAATGTGGCATAGATTTGATGGATGAAATGGTATTTTCATACCCACAATAAATGAACAAAAAATTAGAAAAAAATATTGAGTTGAAGAAAAAAAATAATTAGGATTTGTATTACACAATGGATTTTTTCCTCATTTGAGTTGTGATCTATATTTGTTTAAAACGGGATAGATCGCCACTTTTTGATGTGTTGTAAAAACTCTGATTTATTTTTTGAAACCTCTTTCATGACTAAAAAATGAAGGAGGTTTTTTTGACCGCGAGAATTTTAAAAATATGTTGTCTCAAATCTCAGCACAGGATGCGTGCTTAAGCTGTGGGGCGTGTTGCGCCTTTTTCAGGGTTTCATTTTATTGGGCAGAAGGTGAAATTATGCCTGAAGGCGTGGTAGATGAATTAACGCCTGTCTATTCATGTATGAAAGGTACCAATCAAAAAAATCCACGTTGTGTGATGTTGTCAGGTGAAATTGGGCAACAAGTGAGTTGCACAATGTATGAACAACGCAGTTCAAGCTGTAAAGAAGTTCAAGCAGGTGATGCACAGTGTAATAAAGCACGTTCTGCACATGGTTTAATTCCATTGGTTGAAATTGAACCTGTATTACCAAGTAATGATGATGGTTATGACCAAGTTTGTTAAAGGATTAGGTCTTTTGATGACTTTTAATTTGCTTGCAGATGATGTGTATTTGACCAGTGACTTTGCCTTAGCAAAAAATAATCGGTTAATGAGTGAAATAGAAACAGCTAAAATATTGAATGTTCAATATCGTTTTGTTGATTTAAGGCTCATTCTTTATGATTCCAAAAGGTATGAAGTGGCATGTGCCTATGTGCTTAAAAGTAAACTGTTTTCTGTTTTCAATGGGTCAGTTTTTTTGTAATGTGAATAACATTGAGTATTTAGATTATTGATGAGGGAGGATTTTTTTCATTAGTATGATCATTCATATGCCAAGTAATTAGATAGATACCAAAGATAATTGTAGGCATAGCAATAATTAGACCAGCACTCCATTCAGAATACATGTAGGGATAAAACGGTGATAAACCGATGCATAGTGTTGCAGTAAATATCGTTAGTATTTTTCTATTAACAATAGTGTTATTGCACCATGTTTTTACCATCGGAATAATCAAGATCCACGTTGCAATCCCACAAAAATGTACAAAAAGTTTGAAGATAGATGAAATAGGAGAACTAAGTATTGGGGTTTTTCCATTTGAGAAAAATATATCGGGTATAAATAAACTATAAGTTTCAAGAACAATATATAAACCATACAGACCGATTGCGGGAAGTGAAAAAATAAATATTAAAAGTGCAATATTATTACGCATTTATAATTTACCTCTTGAGATTATTTATTTTGAATTTTTGCACAGTATAAGAGTTAAATTTTTTTTCACAATAGATG
>NZ_PYIX02000033.1 GCF_003024515.2 Acinetobacter sichuanensis | reverse complement strand
TTTTTGTGAGTTCTATTAAAACTTGCTCCAAACGTATTGCATTCACTTCATAATCAGGATTAACCCCTCCTCGTAAATCCGCACGATAAGGTAACCAATCCGTTGCATAGGTTGACAAAATAAATATTACTTTATGGTTTTTAAAATAAGTGTTAACAAAGAAACCATCCTCTACAAAAATTTTATTGCTATTATCCAACAACAGAGTCAAGCCACTAATATCAACTGTAAATGGAAGTTTTCTTTCTACATGATTAAACTTATAAAATAATTGATACCAATAGTTACTCTGCTTATAATCATCCTGATCTGAAACTGAATATTTTTCAAAATTATAATCAATTGAAGAACTTTCTTTAGTTTCTGCATTATCATATAGTTCTATAAGTTTTGGAAAAAAAAAACCATACTTTTCTAATATTATTAGCAAGCTACATAAGTTATTAATTAATTGATCTTTAATAGAATCATCTTCTATCGAGTTTATTTCTTTCGTAAACACCCATGTTCCAAAAGGTTTTCCAAATATTACCATTGTGTTTTCTCAACTAAAATTAAAACCATAAATCTCTTTCACCTGACTAGAAAAACTCCTTGCTGTTCATTTATCTTCTAAAAGTTTGATACAGTGTATCTTGATTTCAACCAAACTACGTCGATGATAACCAGACTATTTTCTCCAAGGTGATCTTCCAAACCTTTGACTATTTTCAATAACTCATTTCGCTCTATAGATCTCGTTTGCTCATCTTTTCAAGGCTTTGCATTTTTTGGTGAGCTATCTTGACCAATATTGTTTGCTGATTTCTTTGGACAGTTCAATTGTTCAATCCACATGAGAATGTATTCAAAATACCTCTATTTTTATTCACAGACATAAAAACAAGCCCGATAAATATCGGGCTTTCTAGATAACTATTTATTAATGTGAATGCCCTGCCCCCACATTACCTTTTGGTCTTGGGCATAACCAAATGATTAAACCTGCGAAAATAAAAACCATCGCAAAGATTAAAAACACATGATTCACTGAAATGGTTAAAGCTTCTTTATCCACCAAGTTTGAAATTGTACCAAGTGCCATTTCTGGGCTAAAGCCGCTATTGACCAAATTCCGCTGAGTCTCTTCAACATGCATTGTAGAAACAATTTCGCTGCGTGCTATTTTGGTATGATCATCCCAAATCGTTACTGCAATGGATGCCCCAATCGCACCCGCCATCGTTCGCATAAAGTTCATCAAACCTGCTGCTGAAGCAACTTCATCAGGGCGTACCACACCCAATGCAATATTTGAAAGGGGAATAAAGAAAAATGGTACCGCAAAACCTTGAATAATTTGCGGTAATGCCAATGCCATAAAGTCAGCATCACTGGTCCAGAATGACCGTATCAAGGTCACGCCACCCAAAATCATGAGACCAAAACTCGACAAAGCTCGTGGGTCATATTTGGTGGCTAACTTCGCCACAATAGGTGACATCATCAAACTACCAAAACCCATAGTTGCAGTCAGATAACCTGCCCATGATGCGGTATATCCTAAGTTAATTTGTAACCATTGTGGAATGAGTACAATACTGCCAAAGAATGCCGCGAAGGCAAAAGCAAGAGATAAGGTCGCAATGGTAAAACCACGATATCTAAAGATTTGAATATTCACAATTGGATGCTTTTCGTAATATTCCCAAATAAAGAAAGCAATAAAACCAACCACCAAAATAACGGCTAAAGCACAAATTAGACCACTACTAAACCAATCTCGTTCATGCCCCAAATCGAGCATTAACTGTAAAGCGCCAATCCAAACAATCAGCAAAGCCAAACCAATCCCATCAATCGGCAATTTTGCAGTTGGTGTTTCTGCAACTTTGAGCAGACGCATAACACCTACAGCACACAACAACCCTACAGGAATATTGATAAAGAAAATCCAATGCCATGACCAGTTATCGCTGATCGTACCGCCTAAAATCGGTCCTAAAATTGGACCTACGACAGTCGTCATTGCCCACATTCCCATGGCTTGCGAATGCTTTTCAGGAGGGAAAATATGCATCAGTAAAGTTTGGCTGAGTGGCATAATCGGTCCACCAAACAAACCTTGACCAATACGACAAATTACCAACATTGCTAAACTATTTGATAAACCACATAAAATTGAAAATGTCGTAAATCCAATCAAACAAATGCTAAAAACGCGAACAGCGCCAAAACGCCCTGCCAACCATCCAGTTAATGGAACACAAATTGCTTCAGCAACCGCATAAGAGGTAATCACCCAAGTTCCTTGTGAACTTGAAACTGCCAAACTGCCTGTAATATGAGGAACAGATACATTGGCAATGGTCATATCTAAGACGACCATAAAGTTTGCCAATGCCAAGAAAAAAGCAGCCAGTAATAACTTAGCGCCCTTTAACTCACCTTGAAATGTTGAGCTGTTCATAGGCGATTACTTCGCTGATGAGGTATCAACCTCAGCTGTCATCGATAATCCTACACGTAGAGGATGCTCTGCTAACTCTTTAGGATCTAACTTGATACGCACAGGTAAACGCTGTACTACTTTAATCCAGTTTCCTGTGGCATTTTGCGCAGGAATCAAAGCAAATGCAGAACCAGTACCCCCAGAGAAACCAATTACAGTGCCATGATATTCAACTTTTTTACCGTATAAATCTGAAGTTAAAGTCGCTTTCTGTCCGACTTTCACATTTTGTAATTGGCTTTCTTTAAAGTTTGCATCGACGTACAACTCAGACAATGGCACAATTTTCATTAGACTTGCACCAAGAGCAACACGCTGTCCAACTTGAATATTACGACGTGCAATCACCCCATCCAATGGCGCTTTGATCTCTGTACGCTCTAAATCTAAAAGTGCCTGATCAAGTTTGGCTTGAGCCACTAAAACATCTGGTGTTGATGTTTGTGATGTACCTTTAATGAGTGCTTCATTTGCATCTAAATTACTTTGTGCTGCTTTACGTTTTGATTCTGCTTGAGCTAAAAAGGCTTTAGCAACATCGACACTGGCTTTTGCATTATTCAAAGCACTTTGTGACTTGGTAAATTCTTCTTTAGAAATCGCTCCTGAAGCACTTAATTGTTGACGACGGGCAAATTCTTGCTGCGCTTGCTGATAACCCACTTCAGCTTGTGCCACTTGTGCTTTTGCACTGTTAATATCATCGGCACTGACTAAAATTTGTGAAGATAATGAACTGCTATTTGCTGAGCTTTGTGTATATTGACGTTTCGCTTTCGTCAATTCTGCCTCTGCCTGTGCAACTGCGATTTTGGCATCACGATTGTCAATAATTGCTAAGACATCCCCTTTCTTGACTTGCTGTGTATCACTCACCAGCACTTTTTCAACTTGACCACTGACCATAGAGGTAATTTCAGCAGTTTCAGCCCCAACATAAGCATTGTCAGTTTCAACCTTATTTCCGAAAAAAAATGTCCAAAGTGCATATAAGATGCCAATAACAAGCACCAATAATGCAAATATTTTCAGCATTTTTTTACGTTTTTGTTTTGCTTCATCATCTGCTTGAGATGGAGTTTCATTTGGAGAGGCATTCGTCATCTGCGCTTCAGTCATCGCATATTCCTAGCTTTTAGGAACCTCATCACCACATTACATCAAACTAGAGATCGAACTGAATCATGGTTTTAATGTTCAAAATCACTTGAAATGATGCCAATGAAAGCGTCAAGGTTGTTTTAAAAATGTGGCGGTCAATTTTACAGGTAAAAATCATAATATGAGAATAAAAATATTTACTCTAGAGTTTATTGTCTGATTTTATAGAAAACTATTGATATTCATCTTATTTTTTTGCAAGACTCAGTGATCAAAATCTAAATTTCGACCACTTATATTGACAGAATAAATACAATGTGTACTGGGCAGTACACTATTTTTTAGTAAGCATATGAAGCAATCGCTGTTGCTATCGCTTTACCTTCATCATTCACCATGGTCATACGCATGGTGCAGCCTTTACGCCCCATTCTCAACGTTTCAGCTTTAGCAATAAAAAACTTTCCACGACCCGGTGATAAATAATCGACACGCATATCTACAGTGGCTAAACGAGAAACCTTTTTCAAGGTATCAGGCAATTGATCAGGTTCAGCTCTTTTATATAACTCACCCATTGCCACAATTCCACCAATACTGTCGAGTAAAGTTGCAGCGACGCCACCATGTAAAATTTGAAATGCAACATTGCCAATCAAAAAAGGTTGCATCTCAATGTAGCCTTCGATTTCATCATTGACCACACGCATTTGCATGGTGTTATGTGCAAAATAAGGTGAACTATTAAATGCTTTGGTTAACTGTTTCAGAACAACATTTAAATCAGCTTTAGCGCCTAGATGTAAATTTCCAGTCCACTTTTTTTGTGACTCGCTCGAGGTCGAATCAATTTTAGGAGAATCACTCATAATAAATACAAAACCAATCTTAAGAAAAAAATGCAGCTTTTCCCCAAAAAATATGTGAAAGGGCTACAATAATGCTTAGTTTAATACTGAATATTGAGATTGTTATGACTTATACGTTCAATCGTCCTGCTTTTCCAGCCACTCGTATGCGCCGTATCCGTAAAAATGACAAGCTCCGTGCCATGGTCAGAGAAACTCAACTCACAGCAGATCATCTCATTTATCCAGTATTTGTACTTCCTGGGCAAAATCAAACCCAAGATGTACCTAGTATGCCAAACGTACAACGTTTATCTGCGGATTTATTGTTGAAAAAAGCAGAAACTTTGTTAGAACTTGGTGTATCTAAACTCGCATTATTTCCAGTAACACCGCAAGAAGATAAAAGCTTAACCGCAGAAGCTGCATGGCACGAAGATGGTTTAGTGCAAAATACCTTACGTTTACTAAAAAAAGAACTACCAGAAATGGTTCTAATTACAGATGGCGCATTAGATCCGTACACAACGCATGGTCAAGACGGTATCATTGATGATACGGGTTATGTACTAAATGATGAAACCGTACAATGTCTAATTAAACAATCACTTAGTCATGCTGAAGCAGGTGCAGATGTTATTGCACCAAGTGATATGATGGATGGACGTATTGGTGCAATTCGTCAAGCTTTAGAAAGCAATGGTCATATTTATACGAGCATTATGGCGTATTCAGCAAAATATGCGTCTAGCTTCTATGGCCCTTTCCGTGATGCTGTTGGTTCTTCATCCAACCTTAAAGGTGGTAATAAATATAACTATCAAATGGATGTCGGTAACCGTGCAGAAGCTTTACATGAAATCGCTTTAGATATTCAAGAAGGCGCTGACATGGTGATCGTTAAACCTGGTATGCCTTATCTTGATGTTGTTCGTGAAGTCAAAGATACCTTTGGCGTGCCTACTTTTGTTTATCAAGTTAGTGGTGAATATGCGATGTTGGCTGCTGCCATTCAAAATGGTTGGCTTTCTGAAAGCGTGATTATGGAATCACTCATGTGCTTCCGCCGCGCAGGTGCAGATGGAATTTGGACGTACTATGCAGAACAAGCAGCACGCCAACTAAAAGAGATGAAGTAAGACTTTCTACTTCTTATTTTTTAATTTAAATTCTACTCAGTATTTAATTCGCGATAGGTGGCATGGATGCCACCGTTGGACTGGGGGAAAAGGAATTCCCCTCAGTCCAACAAAAGATTTTTGTTACTTTTCATCTCTGAAAAGTAAGGAATTACCTACGCAAAGGTACATGCCCTCAAATCAATATTTGTGGTTGTACTCATTTTTTAGTGTTATGAGTTGAAATCTAATCCAGATCATTTCAACTTAAAAAAAGTGGTATTGATTTTCATGCATATCGCCATCATTGGTGCAGGAGTAAGTGGCTTACTCACCGCCCTCGAACTTGTTGAACAAGGTTGCACAGTCACCATATTTGACCAACAACATGCAGGTCATGCAGCCTCATGGGCAGGTGGAGGAATTCTTTCTCCAATGTATCCTTGGCGTTATCCACGAGAAGTGAATCATCTCGCACAACATGGTAAACAACTCTATCAAGATTGGAATCAAAAACTTTTGCCTGAAACAGGTATTGATTTTGAAATTCATGAAACAGGAATGTTGATCTTTGATGAAGCTGATTTTGAAATTGGTTTGAATTACAAAGACCAATACCAAGAACCGATGCAACATTGTGAGTATTTACAACGTGAATCACTGGAAGCCGTTAACCCACATATTGCCGAACAATTCCAACATGCGATTTATTTCCCATACTTAGCAAATGTGCGTAATCCAAGATTACTCAAATCATTAATTTCATATTTAAAACAGCATCCTAATGCCGAAGTGATTGAAAATACTTGGATTGAAAAGTTTAATCTTCAAAATAATCAAATTCAGTCTCTTCAAACCTCAAATGGTCAACATTTTGCAGCAGATCAATTTGTGATGACGACAGGTGCTTGGTCAAACACATGGTCAACACAGCTAAAATGCAGCATTCCCGTTGAGCCTGTGCAGGGGCAAATGATGCTTTTTAAAACCCCTGAAAATTGGTTACCCACCATGTGTATGAACAATGTCATGTACCTTATTCCCCGTATGGATGGACATGTTGTATGTGGCTCAAGCATGAATCATCTTGGTTTTGACCAACGTCCAAGTATTCAAACACAGCAAAATATTTATAAAGCCTGTCTTGAAATGGTGCCTGAACTCGCCAATTTTCCAATCGTAAAACAATGGGCAGGCTTGAGACCAAGTTCACCTACAGGGATTCCCTATATCGGGCAAATGCCAAATATAAAAAACCTTTGGGCAAACTTTGGGCACTATCGTAATGGGCTTTGTATGGGTCCTGCATCAGCGCGCTTACTGCGTCAGATGATGCTCAAACAAGAAACCTTAGCTGACCCATATGCGTACTCAACTCAACGTTTAACCCAACTTGACACAGTATGATGCAAAATTATGAATGGATGATTTGTCTTAAAGCACTGTCCAAGTCTGCATATTGAAATTTAAAGCCTTCATTCAGTAAAGCTTTGGGTTGCACATATTGACCATTTAACACCAATTGAGACTGCTCGCCCATCAAGAGTTTCATCACAAAACTCGGTAATGGCAAAAATGGTTTACGCTTAAATACTTTACTAGCAACATTGACAAATTGCATTTGGTCAATATGATCAGGTGCAACCACATTATAAATTTTTTGGTCTGATGCGCTTTGAAATAAAAATAAAATCGCTTGAATGACATCATCAATATGCACCCAAGTCATGGGCTGGCGTCCTGACCCAATTCGCCCGACTAAATTTAATTTAATTGGCAATAACATTTGCGGAAGAATGCCACCATTTTTACCAAACACGACGCCTAAACGCATGATTTTGGTGTTTTGCAATGGATCAGACAACGCTTCAGCTTCCCATTTTTGGCAAAGTTCAGACATAAAAATCGCTTGAGGAGATGAAGATTCATCACAAACATTTAACCATTGCTCAGTAAAATCAACTCCATAATAGCCAATCGCAGAACCTGAAATAATACATTTAGGCTTAATTTGATATTGTGTGAGTGCCTGATACAGTTTTTTTGTGGTATCGACTCGGCTCTGAATCAGTTTTTGTTTTCGTGCTGCTGTCCAACGACCTTGACCAATACTCTCACCTGCCAAATTCACCACATAATCTAGTGAAATATTTTCGAGTGCAGTGAGTGAATCAATCCATTGTAAATTTACATGGTTTGAAATATGCATTTTCCGTGACAATGCAATGACCTGAAAATGATGCTGTAACAAATAGCGCAACAAATGGCTGCCAATAAAACCTGTTGCACCAGTAACTAAAACGGTCTGCATGAATGAAATACTCTTTTGATTATTATAAATTCCATTCAAGCATACTTTTTAAACACTCATAAAGCTGCATTATTTACCTATGAAAACATTTTCGCTGCCATACGTTGCGCCTGTTTACCATAAAACCAGTAAGTAATCAGAAATAATGGAATTGCTAACATCAATAACATCATTGCCGAAATCATTAAAAATTGTGGGCTTTGCATATAGAGTAAAAAATTATTCCAGACTTCAGCATCATGACGTGCAAAAATCATCACCCCAATGAAGATGCCAATAAAATTATATGTCCAAAAAATCAGACTAAACCCGATAGAGAATTTTTTTTGTTCTGCTTTACTTGGAGCGCGCTTTTGCTGCTTTAGAAATAAGTGTAAAACAATAAGCATAGAAATCAGATAAGGTAATGCCGTTAAAACACCTGCAACCTGACTAGGTAATAAAGCGACCAAAACGCCAACCACCATTGTCAACATCAAACAAAGTACAAAAAACCATAAAAAATATTTACTTAGTGATGTCATATGGGAATTTCCACAACTCAAAAATACATTATAGGAAAATTTTTTAATTTTTTTTCACTTTCTTGTCAACCAAAGCAAAAGAGCTGTCGTTATATAAGTATAAGGTTGCAGCAACCGCGAACAATTTGCACTGGCATCCGCAGATTTGACTCGGTAACCTTCTATCCCATGAGACCTATAAACTCATGCTTCTTATAATTTGATTTGGAACAGCAGCCTAAATCAAATTAAGCGAAGTATTTTGACCGACGATTTATTCATCACTCGAATCGTCGGTTTATTTTTGTCTGTAAATTCTGCTTTCTGATGCTCAATCATTTTCTCAGCGAATCACTCAAACTTAAAGATTGAGCAGCTCAGTTCTCATTTCCTAAGAACTCGACCGTATAAAACGTTGCCGAATTTTTCGATTTAAAGGTGTTGAATAATATTTTTCGATCATCCAGCTTAAAATAAACACCAAAATAAAATAAATCGGTAATAACATTAATTTTTCAGCAGGCAGCGTTTCTTTAGGAAAATAAACCACTTTAAATAACCCTAAAATAATTAAATGAAATAGGTACATTTCATAACTGCGTTGCCCAATCCAGACCATCGTTTTTGAGGTGATAGAAGATGCTTTTGATGCAGCATTTTGCGAGAAACAGAAAATTAATATTGCAGCGAACAAAGCAAAGACCGAAATTCCCCAAGTACTGACTTCTTTGATGGGCGCATAAAAATAAAGCATGACCATCATGATTGAAACAATGCTCACAATCAGATTTTTATAAGCGAGGCTTCCTTTAAAATTTTGCACGACAATTGCAGTTAAACAACCTATTGCTATTCCATCAAAACTGGAAAAATAATGGTAAAGATAAGCACCATTTTCTGCACCAAAATGCAGTGAACGGAAATAAGGTGCATAAGCAATAATAGCAAGCAACAGTAAAATAAAGTGTTTTTGACTACGCCCTAAAAGCAAACATAAAAGTGGAAATGCAAGATAAAAAACTTCTTCTACAGACAATGACCACAGCACACCTAAAGCATAATTTACCCAACCATTTTCAATAATCAGAATGTTCATCCAAAAACTAAATGCTGCAAATATAGTTAAACCATAAGACACGTCTATGCCATTCGGTGCTTGGTTGATAAAAGGTTTTAACCCAAAACTTCCCAATACTGTCACCATAGCCACCAATAAAACCAAACATGGAATAATTCGTGCAACACGGCGTATATAAAAGTCTTTAAGTTTTATCTGTGCCAATGAGCCGTGACGTTGCAAACTATGCTGAGTAATTAAAAAACCTGAGATCACAAAGAACATCGTCACGCCATAATTCCCATTACGAGCAATCAAGGTACTTAGGCTCTCACCAAAAATCTGTATCCCTAAAAAGGTATCATGTAATTTATATGGAATATTAAAATGGTGAATTAAGACCAATAAAATTGAAATACCACGTAATACATCTATTTTATAATTTCGCACAGATATCCTTTACCTTAGACTTTTATCATTCATAGAATATTTTTCATTTTATTTTAAATTAAAAAAATAAAGTTGATCTGAAAATAAACACAATCATGGCATTGACAGGATTTTAAATTCTGATTTCAATAGCCATATTAACAACACTAAATATTGGTTTTCTATAAAAATGTTCAGTAAGCTTATGTCTAACCTTGGTTTACAAGGTGTTGAAGTCAATACTTGCATCTATACATCTACACCACAAGCAGGTCAAATCGTGAATGGTGAGATTATTTTTAAAGGTGCTGCATCTAATAAAAATATTAATGGTATTTATTTGAAACTCATGACCTCTGCTGAGGTTGAAAGCAGTGATCATGAATTTAACCAAGATTTAACCATTCAACAATGGCATGTGAGTGGTGCTTTTGAACTTAAAGCAAATCAATCACATAGTTTTCCATTTTCTATACAATTACCTTTTGAAACGCCAATCACTGAAATACAATGTCGTCATAACAAAACACGTGTATGGCTACATACCCATTTAGACATTGATTGGGCGGTTGACGCTACAGACAAAGATAATCTAAACATCGCTCCTACACCTGCGATGCAAGCATTTTTACAAGCCATGCAACAATGTGGCTTCTTTTTAGCAACTGCTGATGTAGAAAAAGGTCAATTACGTGGTGGTCACTATTTTTCTACGATTGGTTGTTACCAAGAGCTTGAATTTTTACCAACACAGCATTTTAGTGGCATCAATGAAGTTGAAGTCTCATTTGTCGCTCAAGAACATCAAACCCATGTTATGCTTGAAGTTGATCGTAAATTTCGTGGCGATCAACTACGCAGTATCACCATTCCACATCATCAAATTTCGACACCACATTTGGTTCAGCAAATTAGACAACTCTTGAATATTTAATTTTTATCACATGTGATTGCTGAGTCACGCTTAGGCAATCACATGTAAAAGTGCTGCAAAAGTTTTAATTCGCGCTTTAGGCTGTGCTTCATCCAGTTCCTGAGCCGAACCATAGCCATATTCCACTGCAATAGTTTCAATGCCATTTTTACGTGCGCCAAAAATATCATGCTCACGATCACCAACCATTAAACACTCTTCAGGCTTGAGCTGCTCTTTTTCCAAAATATAAGCGATCAAATCCCCTTTGTTAGTACGCTCACCATTCAGTTCACTACCATATGGATATTCAAAATATTGCAATAAATTAAAATGATCTAAAATCTGACGTGCATAAACTTCAGGTTTGGCTGTGGCTAAAAATAATCGATAGCCTTGATTCTTTAGTGTTTCAAGCGTTTGTGCCACATCTTCAAAAACATGATTTTCAAATAGACCTGTAACAGCAAAGCGCTCACGATAACCAAGTAATGCTTGTTCAGCCAAAATATCATTGGCATCAACACCAAGTAATTTTGCCAAAGAAGCTTTCAGCGGTGGACCAATGATCCAATCAATATTTTCAGACTCAGGAATCGGATGCCCGACTTTTGCCAGACCATAACGTGCCGAAGTGGTAATACCGACTTTAGGATCAGTCAATGTTCCATCCAAATCAATCAGAATATTTTTAAGCACAGATTTACCTTTTACTAAATTCAAGCGATGCAAAATTACAGTCGAGAGTTTTGCTAAAGTTGCCTATACTAACTCAAATTTATAAATTTAAGGACATCATTGTGCGCCCTACTGTATTGTGTTTTTCTGGTCTCGATCCTTCTGGTGGTGCAGGTTTGCAAGCAGATATTGAAGCCATTGGACAAAGTGGCGCACATGCAGCAATTGCCTGTACCGCGCTGACCATTCAAAACTCGCAACAGGTTTTTGGTTTTGAAGCCACTTCAAAAGAATTACTGCTGGCACAAGCCAATGCTGTGGTTCAGGATTTACCCATCAAAGCGGTCAAATCTGGCATGCTTGGCACTACCGATAATATTGCAGCTTTGGCTGAATTTTTACGTGAACATCCTGATTATTTATATGTGCTTGATCCTGTTTTAGTTGCAAATAGCGGTGGCTCATTGGGCAATCAGGAAACTTTGGTTAAAGCCTTTGTCGAACTGGTTCCGCTCGCGACTGTACTCACACCAAATACCGTTGAATTACGTGCTTTAACAGGCGAACAAGACTTAGAAAAAGCCACAGCCAAGTTGTTTGAAATGGGTGCCAAAGCAGTCTTGGTCAAAGGTGGACATGAAGATACGCCTGATCATATTCGTAATGCCTTGTATGTAAATGGTGAAATGATTTCTGAAACCAAATGCCCACGCTTAGAGGGTGAATATCATGGTTCAGGCTGCTCGCTTGCAAGTTTTATTGCAGGTCGTCTGGCGTTGGGTGATGCTTTGAATGTTGCGGTGAATCATGCAGAAAGCTGGTTATTTGGTGTGTTAAAAAATGCTGAAACACCTATTGAAGGTGGACAGAAAATACCAAAACGATTCTAATCTTGCCAGATATTCAAGCTTCATCACATTGAAGCTTGAATGATTTGATTTAAAATTATAAGAATTAAAACAGCAGAAAGAAAACTCTTTGGATAAAGTGAGATATTTACTCGATTAAAATTTATATTTGACTTAATTATTAATTTTTTTGGCACTATGACTGTTTTTAAGATTCTGCACATGCTGACGATTGGTTTTCCATGATTTTTCAAGAACTTCTTTTTCTATACGTAATTGAATTCGCTTTAATTTGGTTGATGAAATGACCTCATCTCTAAAACCTTTCACATAATCCGTCCAAGCTGCACCGCGAAACACATTGGCAGGCATTTGCGTTTTAAACTCACAGTCAGGCATAAAAACCACAATGGAATGAATCACAGCAGGATCAACAATATCTGCCAAAATAGTTTCCAGAACTTTTTGATGTTTATAATTTTGATGCAAAGGATTTTGAAATTTATAGCTGTTTTTATAGATTTTTTGCGTCCATGTTTTCTGGCGTTCGCCACCAAAAATCCAACCCTTATAATTCTTGGTTTCAACCACAAAAATGCCATAAGGACTCAATACAATATGATCAATTTGTGTTGTCGTGTTCTGTTCATCAGGCAAAGTACAATCATTAAATAAAATGTACTTTTCTTTATCCAAATAAAGTTTAGCATGTGTACTAACCGCAAACTCCCCCATTTTTCCTTTTAAAAATGGTTTGAATGCCTTGATTGCCCCAACAATCAAAAATAATGGAATCATCCACCATAGTTGTGAAAATAATGGTGCAAGTATTTGTGTAGCATCCATTTAGAATTCTATTATTATCAATAATTAAGACTATTTTAATGTAGTTTCTCAATTTTTAAAAGAATATCCTTATTCTCCAAGCCACCTGCAAAGCCAACCAATTTGCCATTTGCGCCCACCACCCGATGACACGGCGCAATAATTGAAATCGGATTTTTACCATTTGCAGCACCCACCGCACGAACGGCTTTGACATTGCCGATCTGTTCAGCAATATCTTTATAACTGCGGGTTTCTCCAAATGGAATGGTGAGTAATGCTTGCCAGACTTTTTGTTGAAACTCTGTCCCTTCAAAGTCTAAAGGCACGTCAAACTTTTGACGCTGCCCTGCAAAATATTCATTCAACTGCTTTTGCGTTTCAAGCAAAATCGAATGTTGTGTATTTTCAATCAGTTCAGCCAACCGAACACGCTTGGGATCTTCATTTTCCCAAAGGACTGCCACCAAAGCGGTGTCCGTTGCAACCAATTTTAAAATGCCCACGGGAGAAGGCATTTCCATAAATGATAATTTCATCGACTTCTCCTTGGACAAATACACTTTAAGATGATGAGAGCTTCATCAATACTAACCCAGAAATGATTAAAACTGCAGCCAACATTCGCATGGCAGTAGCAGGTTCGCCCAAAAAGAAAATACCGACGGCAAATGAGCCGACTGCACCAATACCTGTCCAAACGGTATAGGCTGTACCCAAAGGCAAGGATTTCATGGCATAGGACAATAGAGCAAAACTTGCGATCATAAATACAATCGTCAGAATACTGGGCATGAGTTTGCTAAAGCCATCTGACACCTTCATAAAATATGCCCAGACCACTTCCAATAAACCCGCTACCACAAGTAATACCCAAGCCATACCAATACTCCTAAAAATCAATGTATTAAAATCAAAAAAATCCAAGTTAACCACATCAGTCAACTTGGATCAGAAAATAGAGGGTTTAAGAAGAAGACAGTTTCATCAGAATCAAACCCGATACAATCAGTACCGCCGCCAACATACGCATTGCCGTGGCAGGTTCACCTAAAATAAAAATACCCACAAGGAATGAACCAATTGCCCCAATTCCTGTCCAAATCGTATAAGCCGTTCCCAAGGGCAAAGATTTCATGGCATAAGCCAATAAACCAAAACTCAGGATCATAAAGAAAATCGTAATGACGCTCGGGGTGAGCTTTGTGAAACCTTCGGACATTTTCATGGTATATGCCCAAACAATTTCAAAGATGCCTGCAAAAACAAGAATGACCCAAGCCATGACCAGCTCCAAATTTAAATTAGAGTCAGGTCGTCCTGACGAGTTTTCTTGGTGCAGATTTTGATGATATCGCACAAAGGGAGGTCGTTCCTCCTTTGAATAAACACATATTAATGCATTTCGCCCTAGAAATGAGCGTGTTTTACAAATCTTGACCCAAAATACACCTACAAAAATGAGGGCTTTAAAAAATTAAAGCCCTCGCATCCATCATTTTATATCAGAAAATTAAAACTTAAACCGCACCCCTGCACCATAGAGCCAACCCTGTTCAGAATCACTTTCAACTTGCCATGGTGTTTCATCATTGCCCTTACTGTATTCATAGGCAATATCCAGATACGGCATGACTTTTTTACTGATCTCATAACGGGTTTCAATGCCTGTAGTCAGACTGCTTAAACCCGATTTTTTTGCATATTTAGAATCATCACTGAAAACCACATCGAGATCCAAATAGGGTTTAAAAATCAGTTTTTGCGTCAACAGCAAATCTCGTTCGGTCTCCAGACTCAACCCTGAATAATTCTCTTCGCCTGCATAAAAATAAGCATCCGTTTCAAAGAAATACGGCGCCATTCCATGTAAACCTATCACCGCATCGAGTTGTTCTTCACTATCTTTAACATGATGATCCAGCTCAACCTTTTGAGATCGGTAACGCACACCTGCCTGAACATCCCAAAAATCTGCAATCATACGGCTATATAAAACTTTGGCATCAAAGTGCGCATCATGAGATTCCGCTTTATCCGTATGAATCTTAATGAAGAGCTTATTTTCATCCGTCCCGATTCGGGTTTCAATTTCAGACTTTAATGCACCTTCACCATCTTCATTGACCAGCCATTTTGTATCTATAGTACTGATGGCATAAATCTGTGCGCCATGTTCCTTACGATGATCATGTCCTTGATGTGCTGTACGATTTTCAGTAGATACCGCAGGATTCTGATGTTGCTGATGCTGTGAATGATCTATTTTTGAATGATCCATCTGCGTATGATTCATTTGCGAGTGATCCACCATTTCACTATTTGGCGTCGTTGTGGTTGGCGATGCTGACATCATGTCATGTCCTTCATGCGCCATTGCCCAACTACTCATCATCAATAATGAACTTGCTAAAACAGTATACGGAAATAACTTAGTGGTGTGCATGTTGATCTCCTTGCTGTTCAGCTTGATTTGATGTGTTTTCATTGGATTTTTGAATCGGTGTAGTGGTGGTTTCTCCCTCGGAAACATTGGCAACAATCAGTTTATTCATCATTCCTGCGCTCATGTGATAAAGCAAATGACAATGAATCGCCCATTCTCCCAGTTCATCAGCTGTTAACAATGCAGTCACCGTTTTTGCAGGAGGTACAACAATCGTGTGTTTATTCGGCATATCCACCGCAGGCTGACCATTTTCCAGTTGCATAAACATGCCATGTAAATGCATCGGGTGCGCCATCATACTGTCATTAATAAATTTAATGCGAATCCGCTCGCCATACTTCACTTTTAAAGGTTCAGCATCGCTAAATTTTTTACCATTAATCGTCCAGATATACCGCTCCATAGTTCCGCCCAAACGAATCACCAATTCACTTGTCGCTTCACGGGTATCGGGTTGTGGGGTTAAGGATTTCAGATCACTATATTGCAACGCTTTATCACCTTGCGGGGTCGATGCATTTGCCCAACCTTCGACCACAGCATCAGATTTTTTTGTCGCTGTTGGTTGATGTTGTGAGTGATCCATGCCCTGCATATCGCCATGATTCTCTGCTTTTTGATGAATAGTTGAGTGATCCATGCCTTGCATATCAGCACTGCCATGCCCCATGTCTGCCATATTTAAAATAGCGCGAGGACGTGCTTGTGGCAGATGAATTCCATGCGTATTTGCTGTCAACTCATTGTGCAACGTCCCAATGGCAAAACCTGAACGGTCAATCGACTCCGCTTCAATTTGATAATGCCCAGCCTTCGGTTCAACCACCACATCATAAGTTTCGGCTGTCCCTATACGGAACTCATCCACAGGCACAGGCTGTACAGGCTGACCATCTGCACCGACTACTGTCATTTTTAAGTTCGGAATGCGTACATCAAAAAAGGACATGGCTGAAGCATTGATAAAACGCAAACGAACTTTTTCATTCGGTTTAAACATGCCTGTCCAGTTTTGTTCAGGCGTTTTGCCATTGATCAAAAAAGTATAGCCCGTGACATCAGACAGATCAGTTTTCAGCATACGCATCTGATTCCACATTTTGCGGTCAGACCATGTGGCTTTGACACCATCACGTTGCACTTGCTTCCATACATCCCCCAAAGTTTCACGCCGATCTTGATAATATTCAGCCGAAATTTTCAGATCTTTTTGAATTTGATCACTGGTTTTGTCATGAAAATCTGACAGCATCACCACATAGTCACGCTCAGTTTGTTCATGTGCAGCAAGTGGTTTTTTGTCCTTGGGATAAATCACCAAAGCGCCATATAAACCGTCCTGTTCCTGACCTTTGGAATGCGCGTGATACCAATAGGTTCCACTTTGGCGAACCTTAAACTTATAGACAAAATCACCTTGCGGTCGAATCCCGTTAAAACCATTAAAGCCCGGAACGCCATCCATAATACCGGGCAATAACAGACCATGCCAATGGATCGAAGAATCCTGATTTTTTAAATTATTATGTACATGAATCACCGCATCATCGCCTTCCTCAAACTCGAGTAAAGGGGCGGGAAACTTGCCATTGACCGTAATACGTTTGACCGCTTTGCCTGTGACATTGACCATTCCTTCATCAATGTTCAGGTGATATTCCTTAACGGCTGCAAAACTCCATGTTGAAGACAACACAGCCACAGCGACAATAACGCTTTTTGAAAATTGAATAGACATAACTCAACCTAAATTTCTGAAATTATTTTGAAAATAATGCTTCGGAAAAACGGGTTAAGCTTTAGGTGGACGTAGAATTTCCTGCCAATGCCCTGCAAGGTGCTGAGCCTGGTAAGCAATGGAAATCACATTGCGGTTTTGTAGATGTTCGGGCGGACTCAACTGAGGAATGTCCGCATTAAACCACACGATGGAAGACTGACACGAAAACAGCGTGCATTCCTGACAGTCATTATGCTGTAGCTGTTTGCTCTGTATCAGTTGCGCATGACAAGCTTTCAGATTTTTCATCTGCTGATCATGGCTATCATCATGATTCTGCTTGGAATCAGCAACCGCTTGCTGTTGCAGATCTGTGCAATGATTTTTCATCTCCTGCACGGACATACCTTGCATCATCTGTGCATGAGACAGCGGTTCATTTGGATGATTGTTTGACTGATTTTGTAAATTTTGTTGTGAATCCTGTTGATGTTGCATCTGCATACCCATTTGCATGGTTTTTACAGAAGCCATAGACACACCACTCCAGCCAATGGCAAAAACCATCAGCAAAACAAACCAAGCCTGTTTGCAGAGTTGCGTCAACATGTTCATTAAATAAAAACTAAATTCGATTTAAGCATATACAACAATCATGCAATGCGCAAACCTACTTCACACATCCATAAAATATTTCTTTGTGTATAGATGAAAGGTTTAAAATCTATGTTGAAATTTTAAAATCAATAGCTTGAATAAAATGCTCATAATAAAAAAGAACTCAGATGAGTTCTTTCTTAAAATTTATAAAAAATAATATCGCTTTTTAAAGCTCAAGCATCTATTGATTACGCTTTTTGAGCGCCAACTAAAGCCAGTTCAGCGCGCATTTCATTAATGACTGCTTGATAATCTGGTTTACCAAAAATTGCTGAGCCTGCCACAAACATATCCGCACCTGCTTCAGCAATTTCACGGATATTTGCAGGTGTTACACCGCCATCTACTTCTAAGCGAATATCACGTCCTGAAGCATCAATAATTTTACGTGCTTGACGTAATTTATCCAAAGTGCCAGGAATGAATTTTTGACCACCAAAACCAGGGTTTACACTCATCAATAACACTTGATCAACTTTATCTAAAACATAATCAAGATAATGCAAAGGAGTTGCTGGATTAAAAACTAAACCTGCTTTTGCTCCACCATCTTTAATCAATTGTAATGAACGGTCAATATGATGTGTTGCTTCAGGATGGAAAGTAATAATATCTGCACCCGCTTCCAGAAAATCACCAATCATACGATCTACAGGTGACACCATCAAATGCACATCAATTGGAGCTTTAATTCCATATTTTTTCAATGCCTTACATACACCTGCACCAAAAGTTAAATTGGGTACATAATGATTATCCATCACATCAAAATGAACAACATCAGCACCTGCTGCAAGTACATTTTCAACTTCCTCACCTAAGCGAGCAAAATCAGCAGATAAAATTGAAGGTGCAATCAAAAATGGCTTGGACATGGATCAACCTAGCGATAAATATGGAATCATGAAATTATAGCAAACTTCCACAGACACATTGCTAAAAGACATGAAAAATGGACAATTTCAATCAGATCATCGCAAATCTGTAACGAAGCGTTCCATTTATGCAACACATTTTACACGTTGTTTTTGTTAGTTTATCAACTCAACATGGAGCAAATGAGAATGAAAAGCAATACTATTATTTCAACAGATGACGCTAAACGCATTGCAAAACGTCTACTCAACCACTGGAAACATAAATTTGAAGTTGCCGAAACTGAAGAAAATTTGAGTATTTTCATGCCTGATGCAACTGTTGTACTGACACCTGAAGCACAACAGTTATTCGTAGAATTACGTACAGATCGTGAAGATTATAGCCGTTTAGAGCAAGTGATCTTAGATCATCTCAATCGCATGGCACAACAAGAGTTTAGTGTACAGTGGCAACATCAAGCTTAATGGCAAGCTTGATGTTTATTTCGATATAAAAATAAAGATCTCATGAGGTTAAGGAGACTTTTTCTGTTGTTTTTCAAAGTCTCTGACCATTTGAATACGTTTTGCAGTTGCAGGATGTGACTCAAAGATTTCATATACTTGAGAAAATTGATCATCTTTTTCAGATTGTTCATTTTTCTTTTGTTTTTGATCTTTTTGTTGCGTGACTGTTCCTTCTTCTTTTTCATATTCATCGCTTAATCTTTGTAAAAAATTAGCAAAATGCGCAACTTCAATATGTTGACGATCCATTAATTTCAATGCATATAAATCAGCTTCTTGCTCAAATTTACGTGAATATTTTGCGCCTAACATTGCTGTAGGTAAGGATGAAAATAAATCTGAACTGTCCCCTGTAATCGCAATATATAATATGCTGATCCCTAGGCTAGATAAACCTTGTTGCAAACTATGGCGTTCGATTAAATGCCCTTGCTCATGAGCTAAAACCCCTAAAATTTCTTGGTCACTATGTGCCAACTCAACCAATTCATCTGTCACTAAAATTGTATTATTTGGCAATGCAATCGCGTTCGCACCTAATCGTGTTCCCTTTCTAAATACAAGTTTGGCAGGCTGACCTTCTGCAATTTGTTTGAGGTATTGCTGCCGAATTTGTTCTTGTTGCTTTTTACTCAACTTTGTCGGTTCAGTCCAATATTCATTGACATATTTTTCAGCTTCATCGCCTAAACGCTGCATACTATTTTTAGGCAATTGAAAAGCAATATAATGTGAAGCGCTTGGAATGCCCCATTTTACTAAAGCAAAGCCAAAAAACACCACAAAAATGACACTAAACAAAATAAGCGAAGGAGAACGTTCCAATTTCCAAATCGAGCCATAAATTTTTTTAGGTGCAATCTGAAACCAATCAGGTAAATGGTCTTGAAACTCAATGCGAGCATCATCCTTTAACTCAACTACAGGTTTTAGCTGCCCTAAAGCACCTATCAACTGCATATCAGCATAAGAATAGTTTCGTGTTTGCTCAGCATAACGAACTTGAATATGTTCATCATCTAGAGCAAAAACCTCAGCTTGGTGTGGCTTTGACACAACACCATCATAAAAAATTACCTGTACAGATTGCATCATCTGATTATTAGCTCATTCAATTAAAGTGAAACATCAATGTCAAAAATGTCACTGATTTCTTCTGCTAAAGCACTATGATCTGCTTGTGCTAAATTCATCATTTGGTCTGGATCATCAAGTAATACTAAACTTAAAGAATCAATTTGATATCGATAAAGACGAATAGCAGCCCAAGCTGACATCAAACCTAAAGAGAAAATTTTAGCAATCCAATTTGTGCCAACAATCCAAGCATAACGCCATTGGTTGCAATCCGTTTCAAATTTACTATTACCAATAATCGTGTTATTCCATGTCGTCATAAAAACACGAGCACTCATTAAAGGAAATATGAACAAGCCTGCAATGACATACACAACCCCAAAAACGGCAAGAAAAGCTTGTGGATTTGATAAAGCACCAAACACACTGGAAATAATTCCGACAACCATTAATAAACCCATAAACATAAATACAGGAATATAAACAGCGCCCATATAGGCTGACCAATCTGCTTGTAATTTAAATTTTAACTGTCCTGCATATAGATTATTAATACAATAACTTTTATATAACCAAATCAAAACAGGAAAAAATAAACCTAAAGTAAAAATATAAATCGCAACACATTTCAAAAAAACACCGTAGGCTTGTTTGGTTGTACCTGCAAAATAAAATCGACTATTGGCATATTTACTATTTCGCGCAGTAAAGCGAATGGTTGCACGAATCAACCATGGCACAGCCAAATAAAGCACGATAAAACCAATCAAAGTTGCGGTCATCGAATATTGAGAAATAGCCGAAATTGCGCCATAAATCCCAAGTGCAATCAAACGTCCGATCAGAATTTTTTTCGGCACACCCGTAAAGTCAAAGCGTCGTCTAAAAAATTCAGTATTGCCATAAAAATAACGTAGACGGCGTACTTTTGCCCACGGTGCATATAAACTCAAAGTCACAATTGTTAATAAAATATTAACGATCCAGATACCAAAATACTCCATCGCATCGCCATGAAACTTGAAGCGATAAACTCGCCCCTGCGCTGAAGGATTTGAGGTTGTATGACTTGAATGATCAGAGAAAGGGTCGGAGGTTTTCGTTAAATCTAAACCACCTTGGCTTGGGAATGGTGGAGGTATTTGTTCTTGCATAATTATCTCTTATTTTTAATATGTGACTGTCACAAGACACTAAAAGAAGGATTCAATAAAATAAATCAAAATCAGTTTAGCTACTTTTGAACTTAAAATAAACTATACGCATAATGTCATTTAAAATACGATACAGTGAATAAAATAATACAAACTATCTTATTCACTGTATTGGATCTATTCGTTATTTTTGTAATTGCAAAGCATGAAACTGTAAATGTTCATCGATAAAACTTTGAATGAAAAAATAGCCATGATCATAGCCATCATGCATACGTAATGTTAGTTTTTGCCCAACTTTATGACAAGCGGCTTGATAGTTTTCAGGATGTAATTGACTATAAAATTGATCATTTAAGCCTTGATCAATCAGAACCTCACTAAACAAAGCACCTTTATTCAACACCAACTGAGTTGCATCGTGCTTTGCCCATTCAGTTTGATCTACTCCTAAATAATTTGAAAATGCCTTTTCTCCCCAAGGACAAGCACTAGGCTCACAAATTGGAGCAAATGCAGAGATAGAACTAAATTTCTCAGGATATTTCCATGCCAAAGTCAGCGCGCCATGCCCTCCCATAGAATGCCCAAAAATGCCAATCTTTTGTTCAGCAATCGGAAATTCTTTCATTAACAAAGGATATAATTCTTTGATTAAATAAGACTCCATTTGAAAATGTTCAGCCCAAGGTTGTTGTATCGCATCTAAATAAAAACCAGCACCTTGACCAATATCCCAAGAATCGCCCTGTTCTACGTCATCACCACGTGGCGAAGTATCTGGACTAATTAAAATCAGCCCCAACTGCGCAGCCAAACGCTGTGCATGTGCTTTAATCACAAATGTTTCTTCGGTACAGGTTAGACCTGCTAAATAAATCACAGCAGGACATTTTTGCATTTTTAATGCTTGTGGCGGTAAAAAGACCCCAAACTTACTGACTTGCTTTAAAGATTTTGAAGTTGTTTGATAAATTCGTTGTTCACCATCAAAACACTTATTTTTTTGTAAAAGTTCCATATCATTTCCTATCCTATTGTGTGGTTACAGGAATTACCTGAGCTGTTTTTTTCTCATGGCTATTCATATGTTCTATATCAACAACGGCTTGTGAATTAGTTTGAGGAAATAAATGTTGCTCAAGCTGTGGTAAAACTAATTCAATATTTTTCCCCATCACCCATTGTGGTTCAGAAGGCTCAAAACCTTGAGCACTTTCCCATTTTCCAACAGTTTCGGCTGCTTGTTGAAACGCGGCTTTGAGGGTTGTTTGCTCACGCATTGCCTGATCGAAAAACGCTCGACCAAAATATGTATAATCTGCTTCATTTGAACAGCCAAATGAAGCACGATCTGCTGCCGATGCAGTAATAATTAAAGTATCAGGTGCTTGTAAAGCAGGAATAAAACTTCCTGAATAACATGCAGAAATAACGATAACTTTCCAACGAATCCCCGATTTATCTAGGGTATCTCTTAACCATTTTGGATCAACATCATTTAAATCTAATGGATCATTTTCCATTTCAAATTGATTTTGCAAGCCATGCGATGTCATATATAAAAATAACACATCACTTTCACGATTCATTTGCTGTCCAATACGACGTAAAGCCAGCTCCATACTGGTTTTAGATGCTAAAGGAATCGTGGTACGTGTAGCAGGGTTATTAATCAGTTCAATCGAACGTCCAAAGGTACCAAAACGTGTATCGAACTGCTCTTTGATCCGTTCGATTTCATACTTAAATACATCTTGATAACCCACACCTGCTACACCAAGAAAATACCAATGTGTTTGTGCAAACTCGCCATATTGAATTTGATCTAAAGCTTTATTTAAAACACGACTTTGCGCATAAAAAGCATTTTCTGCAAAAGTTGCAGGGCTTTCTTCAACCTTCCAAATCGGTTGATCTTTGACTGACATTTGCCAAACAACTAAAGTAAATAAAGTTGCCAACATAATGAGCGCACGTTCCCACCATGGCCATTGTAATTCACGTGCAAAAACCCAAACAACAGCTAAACTTTGCCAAACAAAAAGCACCATAAAAATAATGGGCAAATAATCATAAGTAAAATCAGGTAAATATTCTAAAGAACCTAAAAACTGAATAAAACTTTGCAAAAATGCAATATGTGTATCTAAAACCAACCATAACAAGGCGGGTACTAACATTAAACGTGGGTTTTCAGTACGTTGTGATAGAAAAATCCCGACAATTAAAGCAATAAAAGGCCATAAAGCGTAGCTAATTAAACCTTGTCGATTAAAAACACCGCCATCTCCAGCAACTAACCAACTAAATAAACTGTTTGCACAACCACCCAAAACTCCCCAAAAAATCAACTGTAATATTGAAGGACGTACAATTTGTAAAGATTTACGTGACCCTAAAAATAACCAAAGTCCCGCACGCTGATTACTTTTGAAATCATGCCAAAAATTAATTGAGGGTTTGAGGTCTATCATAAAGATTCTATAATTGCAGGTGACTTAAATCAGCATAGCTAGTTTATGCTTGCTTAAAATATTATCAATGTGTATTTCAACTATATACCAATTTTCTGATGTTTTTTGAGGCAGTTACCAAACTCCCCCAGAAGTGACCAAGTGACTGAGCTAGACATTGAAATAAGCGTCAAAACGACAAGCATCGCCTTGCCATTGATGGTTAGGTTGTTGATCGTTTAAAAATACAGCAAGCCTTGGTCTTTTTACCACAACTCGCTTCGCAATATCTTGTGCTAAGACTAAAAGATGATCTCCTAAATCCATCTCTCCATCTTCAGGCAATAATAAATGCAACAATTGCATTTGTTTTTTGACTTGTGCTTGCTTTTTTACAGCTTGTTGATTTTGGTCACGCTGTGGAAACATTGGATCTAGATAGATAACATCGACATGATTATTTTGATCAATTTGCTGTTGTAAATAATCACCAGAGTCAGAAAAAACCAAATGAATCCGAGCAACAACTTTTGCTAAAAATGGATCATTTTCAGCTTGTGCTTTGCTGTCTTCAAGCAAGGTAAATAAAATAGGATGACGCTCAACTAAAGTCACCTCAGCCCCTAAACTCGCCAATAATAAACTATCATGACCTAAACCTGCTGTTGCATCCAAAAGCTGAGGCTTTTCAGATAAGTTACAAGCACGTGCAATCATTTCCGACTTTAAACTCGCACGTTTTAAGCGTGGAATTTCGGCTTTCCAATCAGGCTGCATTTTCATGCCATTCGCACATAAACTCAGTCCTGACTCATCTACACATAAAGCAATTTCTGGATTTAAACGAAGAAAGCGAGCATTTAACTTTTCAATCACTTCAATATTTACCAACACTCCACGTAAAGAAAGCACAGACTGGTAAGACTGTGCTTTCTCAAAAAATGCGGTTTCGGTAAATAAGCGAATTTCGCTTACCATAATTTCCAACCTGTTAATGCAAATAACAAAATAATCAAACCTGATGCAATACGATACCAAGCAAAAACCATGAAATCACGTTTTGCCACATAAGCAACGAGAACTCGAATCAAGATCAAAGCTGAAACAAAAGAAACCAATGTACCAAAAGCCAATACAACCCAATCTTGAGTACCTTGGAATACATGATAACTTTGATATAAATCAAGCAGCCCTGCACCCACAATGACAGGAATACCTAAGAAAAATGAAAACTCAGTCGCTGCTTTACGTGATACACCCAACATCATCGCGCCAATAATCGTTGCACCTGAACGTGATGTACCTGGTACTAAAGCTAACACTTGGATTAAACCAATATAAATGGCTTCTTTAATTGAAATATTTTCAACTTCTTGTGCATTTACTTTCGGTGGATTTTTCTCTACCCACCAAATGATTAAACCACCAATAATCAAGCCAAGCGCAATTGAAATATCATTAAATAAATATGCTTTTACTGTCTGACCAAATGTGAGCCCAACCAGCATAATCGGGATCGAAGCAAGAATTAAACTAATTCCTAAATGGCGACCTTTAGGCTCACCGGAAACTAGCCCTGTTGCCGCTCCCCAAAGTTTTGCCCAATATTCATAAATAACGGCTGCAATCGCCCCCATTTGAATTGCAATGACAAAAACATCACTTTTTTCTTTGGTCCAAAAATTCATTAATTCTGATGCAAGAATTAAATGCCCTGTACTTGAGATTGGAAGGAATTCTGTGATCCCTTCAACAATTCCCATAATCGCTGCTTTTAAGAGCAGTAAAAGATCCATATTCAATCCTAAAAATTAAGGTTTACCTTGTTCTGGAATTTTTTTCCACGCATCGTCACGCAAATAAACAGGCAATGCTAATTCAGCACTCAGCCAATCTTGTTGTAAAGCTTGCTGACGTGCGATCGTTGCAATATCTTCAGCATTCGCAACTAAACCTTGAAATTCTATTGCATCAGGCTTAACTAAAGCTGAACCAGAACCCACCAAGGTAAATTTTTGATAGTCAGAAGCTTGCTGATAATCTAGTAATTTTTCTTCATCTACAAGTTGCATAATGTTATTTTCATTTAAACGAAAACTTGCCATATAGACTTCTTTCATACGAGCATCAAGCACAGCAGAAACCTCAGCTAAACCCAATAAACGATAAGCTGCTTGTGCTAAAGCTTGTAAAGTAGATACAGGAATCACAGGAATATCATTTGCCCAAGCCAAAGCCTGCGTGACTGCGGCATTAATACGTACACCACTAAATGAGCCAGGACCACGACTAAAAGCAATAACAGTTAAATCAGAATTTTGCGTTTGTGTTTGCTCAAAACCTTGCTCTATCATTGGCAAAATGGTTTGAGTTTGTGCCTTTGCCCGCGTATCAAGTTGAAAAAAAAGTGTTTTAGTTTCATCAACTATCGAAACGGAACACTGCTCATTGGCAGTTTCCAATGCCAGCAATTTCATGCACAATTAACCTATCTTAAAAATGCTGACTATAATACTCCACTCATTTACTTCGTGCGACCATTTCTGTCCAGATTCATTGATCTGACATAAAAAAACCAAGTCAAAACTTGGTCTAATCTGCATCCATCTATTGCGTGATTGCATAGAGTTAAAAATGTACTTCTTCTAAATTTACAAAATCTTGAAAATGTTCAGCATAATGCATCGCACTCATTTTCAAACGAATCTCAGCCTGATCATCTAAAGTTTTAATCACACGAGCAGGAGAACCAACCACCAAAGAATTATCAGGGATCACTTTACCTTCGGGCACCAAAGCATTTGCACCAATAATACAATTTTTCCCAATCACAGCATGATTTAAAACAACCGCATTAATTCCAATCAAGCTATTATTTCCAATGGTACAACCATGCAGCATCGCCTGATGTCCAATTGTAACGTATTCCCCTATATTTAATTCAATACCCGCATCCGTATGTAATACTGCATTTTCTTGTACATTACTAAAATCTCCAATACGAATACAACTGTTATCTCCTCGCACCACTGCACCAAACCATATACTAACTTTTTGCCCTAGTTCAACTTGCCCAATAACCGTTGCATTCGGTGCAACCCAACCATCAAAAGGTACATGTAGCGCTTTTGGAGCATATCCCTTAAATTTATACATCATTTTATGCAATTCCTTTATTTAAAATGTTGCTATTTTTTATTCATTACTCTTGAACGAAAAGTTGGTGAATTTAATAAAAATGGCCAATTTTTTTGATAATTCAAACCATACTGAAATAATGAAATTAAAATACGTGCCGTAAGCCCCCACACAATTTCATTTTCAACTCTTAAACTTGGAAAATAAACGGACTGGTGAGCTAATCGTACCTCATAAGGAATCGGCTGAGACTCCATTAGCTTTCTTAAAGGTGCATAAAAAATACGATCAATTTCAGTTGGTTGTGCAATTAGTTTCAAATCTGGTGGAATCAAACCAACCACAGGCTTAACAGACATACCACTTTTTGCGCGCTCCATAGGTAAATCACCCAATAAAGTCACTTCAAAAGGATCCAATGCGGTTTCTTCCCAAGCCTCACGTAAAGCAACCACAATATTACTGGTATCATTTGGGTCTCTTTTTCCTCCCGGAAATGACACTTCTCCTGCATGATTTTTTAAATAAGCAGAACGACGAGTTAATAATATTTTTGGATCTTCTTCTTGAGTGATGGCGATTAACACAGCAGCCTGTGCAGGGTAAGTTCGCTTAGCGAAACGTAACCGTTGCTGTAAAACTTGTGTTAATAATTGCTCCTGCATAAAACCTCACTCGCTTTTTTGTTATTTTTACATCATATATGAAATTTCATACAAGGGGCTATAAATGATGCGAAATTCAGAAAATTCAGTTATGCTGAGTCATCATTCATTTTTCAATGAAGCTTATGAGTTTTTGTACAGCCTGTGGACATACAACGATAGAAAAAATTCCTTTGGGTGATCATCAAGTTAGAAAAGTGTGTACCCATTGCGGCACCATTCACTATGTGAATCCTAAAGTGATTTGTGGCGCCCTTGCACTTTGGGAAGGTAAAGTTTTACTTTGTCGTCGTGCCATTGAACCGCGTTATGGACTTTGGACATTACCTGCGGGTTACATGGAATTATTTGAAACCATGGAACAAGGTGCAGCACGTGAAACTCGCGAAGAATCTGAAGCTGAAATTGAGATTGAACAACTTTACTGTATGTATAATATTCCACGTATTGGGCAAATTTATGTTCTATTTAAGGGAAATATTAAAGATGGGCAGTTTGGTGCAGGCGAAGAAACGATAGAAAGCCGTTTATTTGCAGAAGAAGATATCCCATGGAATGAACTTGCCTTTCCAAGTGTAGAAAGAACGCTTCGTCATTACTTTGCTGACCGAAAAAACAATCAATTCCAACTACATCTAGAAACATTAGGCTCACGTTTAGATCATACTGGCTAAACACCTTATACAATATTTGCAAATAAAAAAACCATCTCGAAAGATGGTTTTTATTTCAAACGATAAGCTAATTATTGCTTAGTCAAAATTTTATAACAGCTTGGTAACTCAACCCCTAAAGTACCACTTGCACGTGCAGCTAAAGCTTTTTGTGCATCGCTTAGTTTATCTTTATGTGCTGCGTTATAAACTGTTTGATAAACTGAATGCATATTTGCCCATTGTGCTGTAATCGCTTTATCGCCTTCCCAACCTGTAATATTAATCCCACGATCTGTTGTTTCATCAGCCAATAAACGTTGTAAATTCAAACGAACACCGCCTGGAACAAGAGTCTCATCACCACCAACAGAAGTACTTGGTAAATATACGATTGCATCATTTAGTCCTAATAAAGCACCGTCTAGATTACCAAAAACAGGGTTCGCTAAAATCATACGAATCGTGATTGATTTATCTGGATCTGTAGTCGTATAGTTTGCGGCACCCGTTGTACCAATTCGATACTGTTGAACGCCTGTTGTTTCATCTTTATAGGTAGAAGCATTCACATTTGTACATTGATTTGAGGCTAAATTATTTGCTGTAGCATTTGGACCAATATTAGTACGAATATCACCATGTTCATCAATAACAATACCCAACTTCACAGGCGCAATCGTTTTGTCTGTAAAGTTAAATACAATATTGGCATATAGCGGGAAAATATATTTTTCACCTGTTTTTACCGTATTCACTGTACGGAATACGCGTTTATCTAAATATGTTGCAGGATTTGACTTATAGACATCAATCGTTCCAGCAAAACTCTCATTATTTAAAGTTTGACGCCATTTTCCATATACTGTTTCGTCTGTAGGTTTTGTTGAAGTTCCTGTCACACGCTCATACATGTCCGCTGTACCAGCGATATTTGTACCATTCGCCAAAGCACCCTGCGTTAACTCTAAAGTATCTGTATTACTATTGGCTGTTTTAAAAATAAATGGTTTTGTGATTTTATTACTAAACTGATTGAGTAAAGCGCCTTGGGCATCTGCATTTAGCTTTTTAGGCTCAGCTTGAGTTAACAAAAAGTATTTTAATATTGAAGAACTAATTGGGTTTTCAGTATTCGTATTCACTGGAATACCTGTCCATTGGACAGTATATCCTGTGGTATAACCTTGACGTGTTGTTAATAAATATAAGTTTGCAATTGACTCTTTTTTACTATTGGTCAGACTTGCTCCACTAAAGCCACGAATATCAACATTACTACCCGTAAATGTTAAGAAGTTAGTGGTATAAACGCCAACCTGATTTTGTTTAACTAAACGCTCTGTCACATCTTGGGCACTTGCTGCATTTACTTTTTCAACATCCATCCATGGCTTAATAATTTCAGCATAAGTGCCATTTGATAAATTTAATGCAACAACATCTGATTTAATATTTTTTAACTTTTCTTTAATATCTTTAGACAAAGTAATCGGCTGTATATCACCTACAATATTTGCATCTTGTGTTACACCGACAGTCTGTAAAATACGCACCAGCGCGATCATCACTCGATATGTTTCATCGTTAGCATTACTGGTTACAGCCGCTTTCCCTGTCATTGCACTCGCTAAATCTAATAAACTAATTTGTGCAGGTTGACCATTTATTTTTAATGGACGTATTTTTGCTAGGTCTACAGTACCTAAAGATATTTTATTAGCAGACTCAACACCTTGAATATAAAAACTCACTTTATCTGTAGAAGGACAAGCTCCCATTGCCACACTACTGACTAACTCGGTCACAAAATGGTTATTGGTGTCACTGCTACAATCAAAGTTTAAACCAGCAACAGGATAATCAATAACAAAAGATTGGCATTTATTTGTACTGGTCTCTTCACATCCATTTGTTGATGTCGCCACACCTTTATTTGGATCTTCATGAATCGTGGCACTTTCACCACCGCCACAAGCTGTCAATGCTGCAACTAAACCAGTTAATGCAAAAGGGAGTATAAATTTTTTTTTCATTGTTTAATCCTTACTGAATAACACTCAGCTTAATTTGTCCTTGATTTGTTAATTCACGATCTTGAATATCAATAGCTTCTGATAAAGGTGTCATAAATAAGTAATATGCTGAATTTGGCTTTTTCAGAATACCTTCTAAAGAAGAATACTGTGTTGCACTTTCATTTTGTTCATCATTCTTAAAGCCACTTACGCCTTCAACAACACAACCTTTTTCATCTAAAAAAACCACCAAAGGCCAATAGTAACTTGGCTTTTTCTTTGAAGATGCATATGAGGAAAATAAAATATTCTCAATATTCTTGTCTAACTTTACAACTTCATATGCAAAATTTTCTTTGATCGGAACAACTGGGAAAAAGCTGACTTCCTGATTTTTCAAAGAAATTGTTTTTGCTTTATCTATCTTTTTACCTGAAAAACAAGACTGTTCTAAAGTTTGGATCACTTCATCTTTAGGTAAACGATAATAAGTTGTAGCTAATGCAATGGCTTTATGTTCTTTGTGTTTTGGTTGACGAATTTTATCAAGTAAAGATTGGCTTAACCCTTTTTGTCGTTCAACAGTTTCGAAACGTCCTCCTGCCATTGCTCCCGTTTCAGGCATGACATAAAAACGTTTTTTTCCTTCTAAATTAAACTCATGATCTTCTAAATATTCATTATTGACATACTTAACACCATCAATTTCTGTAATATTGACATTATCGTTAGAAGCAGACACCGTTTTATTGTTTGGTACAGTTTCTACTTGCTGCTGAGTTACAGGCTGATTTTGAACTGTAACTGAAGTGGATACATTAGACGGAATGACATGATCTGACTGTTTAGGTTTAACGGTTTTTTCAACTTCCTGTATAGCCGCAGTTTGTTTTTGTTCCGCTTTAATTTCTCTTTTCACTTCTACATTTTTAGCTGTGGTTACAGTTTCATTATTCAGCTTAGCCACTGGAACTGATTCAATCTGCTGTGGTTTTTCAGGCTTTACGACATTTATTTTTTCAGATGGAGAAACAGCTTGCTCTTTTTGAGTTGAAGCTATGGGTTTATGTTCAACCTGAGGTTGAAGCTGCACTTTTTCTTTTTTATCAGATTCATTTGGTTTTTGGACGACCATCGGTCGTCCATCTGGACCAATAATAGTATAAAAGTTAGCAGCATAAGTTACAGATATACAGCTCATTGCTAGAAATACAAAACTTAATCTCATCATGCTAACTCTCTTCTTGTGCAACAACATTACCATCTCGTTCTATAATTAAGACCTAAAATGGTGACTTTGGTATTGGTTTTAATATCTAAACCTGCATAAGGATTTAATAATAAATTATCGACCCCGGTTTGGTTTGCCATACTACTGGTATTTGCAGGAATATTATCTCGGCTACGTAAAAAACCTACAGATAAATCAATATCTGTATCTTCATCAAAACGATAACCCAATCCTAAACCGAATAATTGTGCATTATTAATAGGAACTAAAGTATTACGTTTATCATCAGGAATTGCACTTGCACGTGGTTCATAACCTGCACGAAGTTTCAGACGATCTGTTGCTGAATACTCCACACCAATTCCCCAACTCCAAGGTGATTTAAATCCTAAAGGAAGTGATAAAGAACTATCTGTTACCTGATTTGATAGTAATTTTGCAATTTTAAGTGCTGAAATTTGACGATCGAATTCAAATTGGAATTTCTCCCATGCTTTGAAATCTGTCCATCCCAAGTCAAAATTCACTTGTAAATCAGGTAAGACCTTATATTTTATCCCTGCTTGAAAATGCGCAGGATATTCTAAATCCATTGCAATTAAGCCAGATTCTGTTGGAGGAATATAACCAGGAAAGCCTAAAATAGCAGCTAAAATTTGCCCTGTTGCAGAAGAGTTCAAACCTTTAATTAATTCACGAGGTGCATTGGCATTATCAATAAAATATTTACCCTTCATGCGCATTTTTGCTGCACTTTGATAAACCATACCAAAACCAAACTCTTCATTCGGTTCCCACATTAAACCAAGATTATAACTTGGACTTAAACTCTGCTCTAAAGAAACCTCCATCGCAGCAAATTTATTAAATGGGCTAACCGCTTCATTACCATTACAAATACCAAATAAAAGTAAATCTGTAATAACGTTTGAATTTTCTCTAAATGGTGCACAAACAGCTTCATCAACCATTCGTAACACACCAATCATTTCATTTGGGAAACGGAGGTCTGTTTTTAAGGCAATAGCATTATAAGACATTCCAATAGATGCACCGATTGATAACTCATCACTCACTTCATAAGCAATAGATGGTGATAAATATGTAATACGCTCAATCGCAACTTGTTGCCCCATGAAATTACCAGCATTACCATTTTCCGAACCAAAGCCAGCAACCATCGGTGCATAAACAGCCGTTGCATACGTCAACTTTGAACCAGGTGGGTTATAAGAAACACCACCTGTAGGTGCAAGTACAGGCCAACCCGCACCTAAATCAACAACTTTTTTCAAAATTGGAATATATAAACTGGCATATTCCACATCACCTTTTACAGAGCTCTTATAGTCCGTACATAAATTTGACTGATTATCTGGCGTATCATTACAAATTAAAGGGTCATCAGAATAACCAAAAACGTTATAACCCTGAGGTGCAGAAAACTCTCGTTGCACATCAAAGTTAGCAACAATGCCTTGTACATCTGTTTGCAAACCCTTGAGCTTAGTTAACGCAGCAGGGTTAAAGTGAATTGCACTAATACCAGGAGGGTCAGCAGTAACAGCGTTCCCCATGGATAATGAACGAATATCTACAGATAAGTTCAAACCTAAATGTGCAAAAACTTGAGTTGAACAACCCGTTAAGAAAATAGCTGTAACTAACGGGCGTAAGCGTGGGTATTTCATACCACCTCTCCATTAGCTCGCTTTTTTCTTACCGAAACCTAAAATATCTAGTGGGAATGATAGACCTAGAGAAATATCAGGTGAATCTTCAGTTAAACCAATTCCTAAAGTACCATTTACAATCGTTTCTGGTGATACACGCACACCTAAAGCAATTGAGAACATACCACTCGATTGATCTGCTGCTTTATAAGATTCGCCATTGGTATAAGTAAACGATGTATTTGTATTGAAGGTTTGTTGATATGACATCGTCATAGAAACATCGTAGTTAAATGAATAAGCAAACCCGAAAGAGAACCCCCCCGTAATCCCTGGTTCAAATTCATCTAAAATACGTGCACCGCCATCACCACCACCACGCACTTGATTTAACCCCGTTTCTTTAAAACCATAGTTACCTGAAACGGAGGCAAATAATACGACTGGATCTATATATTTACGGGTACTCGCACCAACACCAACCGAGTAATATCCTTTACCTGTTGACAACTCTTTGTATGGATTAATTTCGTATGGGCTATCGCCTGTTTTAGTTGATAGATTTCCAAATAAAATCAGTGGTAAACGACCCGCTTTTAATGGAAAAGGTTCCCAACGTGCGCCAAAGTTAATATCACCTAAACCTGCAGCAGTGGTATCTTTAATATTATTTGACTTAGCAACAAAAGGTAACGATGCACTAAAAGTTAAATTATCAAGTACACCATACTGTGCTGTAAATGTATTGGTAATGGTATGGCTTGCATCTTCATCAACACGTAATTGATAAACCACACCCTCTTGTATAGCTTGATTAATCTGCTGATCACGATAATATGAATAATCTAAATCATAAAAAGCTGAAATTTCACCTTTTTTAATTAATGAATATTGTCTTTCATTTGATGTAAATACTTCTTGCAAGTTTGTTTCTTGAGTTGCATCACCCTCTTTCTGCTGTAAAGCATTAGCCGCTTGAGTGCCAGCAGATGGTACCAGTGATGGTGTAGCATCTTTATCAATTTCGACTTTATCAGAAACTGGGGCAGCTTGTGTTGTTGCAACTTCTGCCACTTTATCTTGAGCTAAAGTCGCATCTGTGCTTGCAGTAGCAACTTGATCATTTACCTCACTGCTTTGAACAGTCTCTGCTGTTTCTGAAGCATTGTCGGTTTCTGCTGCATATACTCCACCTATCGCAAGTTGAATACTAACGGCTAGTAAAGTTCTTCTCATCCAGTGATTATTCATTTTATTCCTACCTAAAAGTGTGATTATTTAAATTTTTTCTAATCTGCTTTTACTTACGTTTATAATATAGTCGCATGAATGATGTAATTGGCTGACCTTGTGTCTCTGAATTATCACCACGGTCAATGACTCTACGCATTGTAGATGCCTTATCTGCTATTTTATTAATATAATCATATGAGTATTGCATATCAACAAGTGCATATCGATTAATTGTGGCATCTTCAACATGTCGTAAATCAGCATCCTGCAAGGCTAAAAAATCTTTCTGCTGATCTTTAGGTACATTAATTAAGAATAATGTATTATTTTCCCAAATGTCTTTAAAACGATTTTCATCGAAGCTAATATTCCCTAAAGCAGGGTCGGCGACATAAACTCGACCATTTTTATACGCCTTAAAGACAACAAAATGTTTAAAACCTGCATATGAAATTGGCACGATTGCTGGCTGTTGTTGTTTGACTAAGTCTGAGAACTCGCCCTTATAGCCACCACTTTCAATGCCAAGCGCAGAAACAAAACGTTTCATATCTAATAGCGAAAAGCTACGACGTTCTACGATTCGATTATATTCTCCATATCGTAATAAACCTTCCATTGTCTGCTGTTCAGTAAGATTCGTACCAACATATCCATTTAATAATGTTGTTAATGCTGCTGATCCACAACTATAGTCATATGCCTGACGGACAATGCCACGAAATTGATTTTCTAAGGCAGGTTTGATTTGAACCATCTCACGATGGTTTCGAGAAAAAGAGGCATTACGAGGATCGGTAAGCTCTGTATAGTACACAGCATCGGTTGGTTTTTCTTTGATATCTAATGCATGGCTGGCAAAATAGTATATTAATGCCGAACCTAAAGTAATCTCTAACATATTCTTAAACTATTCAAGTATCGGCAAACAATTGCCTGAAGTGTTAATTTTATTTTTAGAGTGAACACTCTACTTCCATGTGCTTTTAAGATACCTGTTTTTTCAAAAAAAAACAGCTTTTTTTTACTTTTGTTTGATTTGATCATTTTGTTAAAAAAAAACGCGTGAAATTCACGCGTCTTTTTTAAATCAGATCAGATTAGTGACCAGAAATTTTGATTACAGCACCAGCACCAGCACTATTTGTAACCGTTAAACCAGAGATTGCAACATCACCGATCGAACCAGAACCAATACCACTACCTAAAACTGCAGGGTTACCACCTGTAGGTGCAGTAAAGCCTGTACCACCACCTAACACAACTTGTTTAATATAAATATCTGTACTTGATTTAAGTGCAGTAATTGCTAAACCTTCTGGTTTTACAGCCACATCAGCATTCAAAGCTAAATCACCACTACCTGTGTCATTAACCTTAATACCACCAAGTGAAATATAACCACCATTTGCAGCATCTTTAATTGCTAGGTCGTTAATTGCTAAACCACCTGTCATTGCACCATTTAGTTTAATCATCGCACCTTGTGGTGTATTACCCAATTGAATATTTGCAGTAATTGAACCTGTAGATAAAGATAAGCCACTTAAGATTTCAGCAGAAGTCGTACCTGCTTTATATGCACCTGCACTACCAGTTGCATCTTTTACTTCAATTACACCTAGATCAATATCTAAACCAGAAACAGCAGCAGCTACATTAAGGAAAGGACTACCACCACCAGCATCAGTATCAATTGTTAAATCCGCTAAGTTACCACTAGCCAAAGCATTAGCATTTTTTTGCACAACAACATCATTAACAGTAATCGCACCAGGTTTACCAGTACCACCATAACCTGCTTGACCTGCTGCAGCTAGACCATCACCATCAAAAACATGAAGCTTACTAATATTAACAGTATCAATATCAATACCAATTGAAATACCATCTTGACCAGTTGTTGCGCTTAATGCTGCATCATCCATAGCTTGCATAGCCATTGCATTCGAACTGATTGCTACCGCAGAAACTAAAGCAACTTTAGTAAATAATTTCATCTGTACTCTCCCAAGAGCATTTTTTTTCATTTTTAACCACTCGCCGTCGCTTCACGTTGTTTTTGTTTTTTTACAACAGAAACTTTCTTCCTTGAGTAGTCCGATTTGCACTATTAAATTAACCTTATGTTATTTTTTGTTCAATAGTTGTTTATCAAAAAACAGTAATTCCCGATAAACGGCGTTTTTGTGACTCAGTGTACAAAAAATATCGTATAATCATAGCACCTGTTCTATTAGTTTTAAAGATGCTAACTCAATCAATTTTCAGTATAAATTTAGATATTCAGGAACTTACACCTGCTGATATTTTACAACGACTAAACGAACTATTTGGTTGTGTTTATCTTGAAGATGATCATCATCCTGTTATTGCTTTTTTGCCTCAACAATATTTATTGCATCAATCTGGGCATTATGCTTATTTTGAGCGTACAGAAAGCTTTAACTATATAGAAAAACAAAAAAAATCAAATGTTTATGAATTTATAAAAATTATACCAACCACGTCAACCAAACAAACAAAAATAGGCTTTTCAGGTGGCTATATTGGCTTTATTGACTATAACTTTTCAGCACAAAAAAATATAAACAATCAATATAAATCTCAACCTAATTTATTCTTAGGTCAATATTTAAGTTATTTAAAATACCATCAAGGACAATGGACTTTTTATAGTCAAGAAGATAATCCTCAAAGGATATTAGATATATTAAAATCTAAACTCAATATTTATTCTCATCCACCTACAGGATTTAAATTAAATACATTATGTATGGCAAAATGGACTAAAAATGAATATATTCAAGCTTTTGAAAAAATACAAAACTATATTAAAGCAGGTGATTGTTATCAAATAAATTTAACCCAAGAGTTTACTGCAAAAGCTCAAGGTACATTAATTGATACTGCTAAAAAATTTTGGCAATTAACGAATGCACCTTACTCTGGTTATTTAAAAATAGATGATTTTGAATTATTAAGTTGTTCGCCTGAATTATTTATTGAGTTTGAGGATAATCATAAAATTTTGACTAAACCCATCAAAGGGACGATGCCACGTTATGATGATCCAATTTTAGATGAACAGTCTAAGAACACGCTCATTCACTCTAAAAAAGATCAAGCAGAAAATGTCATGATCGTGGATTTATTACGTAATGATTTGAGTGTTTATGCAGAAATAGGATCAGTGAAAACGCCGAAGTTATTTAATATTGAGTCATTTAATCAGGTTCATCATATGGTGAGTGAAATTACTGCAACCTTAAAGCCTGAAGTCAACCCTTTTGATGTTTTGATGTCTGCGCTTCCCGGTGGCTCTATCACAGGTGCCCCAAAAATTCGTGCAATGCAAATTATTGAAGAGTTAGAAAGTAGTCCACGTGGCGCGTATTGTGGTTCATTGGGTTATTTTAATTTTGATGGAACAGGTTCATGGAATATTTTAATTCGTTCTATTCAAAAATATCAGGATCAAATCTCTGTTTGGGCAGGTGGAGGGATTACCATCGCATCGGATTGTGATGCGGAATATCAGGAATGTTTTGACAAAGTTTCTGCATTGCTGGATTTACTCAACACATGGTACTCACCTGAAAATTTAAAAGAAAAAAGCGAATCCTGAGATGCACTTTAAGCCCCTCTTTTGAAAAGAGGGGTTTTGGGAGATTCCTAATCAACCTAAAATATCATTTTTCAAGGTATCGACAAGACGTTGATTTTGCTCGTCTGTACCAATGGTAATGCGTAAGAATTGATTGATACGTGGCTTATTGAAATAGCGCACAATAATGCCTTGCTCACGTAATTTACTCGCCAACTCACCTGCATCATTACTTGGCAATGTCGCAAAAATAAAATTTGCTTTAGAAGGCAAAACCTTAAAACCCAGATTAGTCAGTTGTGCAGTCAACTTGTCACGGCTTGCAATCACTTTTTGGTTTTGTGCTTCAAAATAGGCTTGATCTTCAAATGAAGCCACCGCAGCAGCAATGGCAAAACGGTCAATTGGATAAGAGTTAAAGCTATTTTTCACCGCTTCAAGCGCCGCAATCAAATGTGGCTGTGCAATTGCAAAACCAACCCGTAAACCTGCAAGTGAACGTGATTTGGACGTGGTCTGGCACACCACCAAATTGTCGTATTTTTCAACCAATGTTACCGCAGACTCTGCACCAAAATCGACATAGGCTTCATCAATCACCACCACTCGATCAGGATTAGCAACAAGCAATTCTTCAATTTTAGTTAATGGCAATGCAATACTGGTCGGCGCATTTGGATTGGCAATAATCACGCCGCCATTTGCTTGTTTATAGTCAGCAATATCTATTTCAAAATCTTCATTCAGTGCAATCTGTTTGCTGTTGACAGCAAAAAACTGACTATAAACAGGATAGAAACTATAGCTGATATCTGGACTTAAAATCGGCTCATCACGGACAAAAAATGCTTTGTAAATATGAGCAAGCACTTCATCTGAACCATTGCCTACAAAGACATTTTCCACAGCAACGTTTTGCTGTTTGGCAATGGCTTGTTTTAATGCACTTGCATCTGGGTCAGGATATAGACGTAAAGCATCCGCAGAGTTTTCCAAAACCGCCTGTACTGCTGCAACCACTTTTGGCGATGGTGGGTATGGATTTTCATTGGTATTCAGTTTCAATAAGTTCTGAATTTTAGGTTGTTCACCCGGTACATAAGGTTCTAACTCACGTACTGATGGGCTCCAAAAACGCATTTGTTCAGGTGTAATATTTGGCATTTTATTGTCTCATTTTTATTCACCAAAGTTCCCTCTCCTTTTAGGAGAGGGTTAGGGAGAGGTCAATTGATGCCAATCCTATTTTAACTTTAGTAAAATAATTAGTTTCCCCTCATCCCCGAGAGAGGGACATTCATTTCTAAATGGATGAGGGATTTAACTTATTTATAACGATAACGTGCAGATCGTGCATGTGCATCCAGATTTTCCTGTTGTGCAAGAATATCCGCTGTTTTGGCAAGTGATTTCACCCCTTGCTCAGAACACATGATCAAGCTTGAACGTTTTTGGAAATCATAGACGCCAAGTGGTGAAGAGAATCGTGCTGTGCCCGATGTTGGCAATACATGATTTGGACCTGCACAATAGTCACCAATCGCTTCAGGGGTATAGCGCCCCATGAAAATCGCACCGGCATGACGGATCTGTTCCGACATTTGCTCGGCTTCATCCAGACATAACATCAAATGTTCTGGAGCAACCTGATTAATCAATGCCTCACCTTCTGCACGGTCTTTGACCAAAATCAAAGCACCACGATTGGCAATTGAGGTTCGTGCAATTTCCGCTTTTGGCAATGCTTCAAGATGCTCCTCAATGGCTTGCGCAACATCATTCAGCAACTGTTCATCAGGCGTAATAAATACTGCTTGTGCAACGGTGTCGTGCTCCGCTTGTGACAATAAATCCATAGCGAGCCATTTGGCGTTATTTTCACCTTCTGCATACACTAAAATTTCAGAAGGTCCTGCAATCATATCAATACCGACCTGACCAAACACCGCACGTTTGGCAGCCGCCACAAAGCGGTTACCCGGACCTGTAATTTTATCAACCTGAGGAATAGTTTCAGTGCCATAAGCCAATGCCGCAACCGCTTGCGCCCCACCAATGGTGAAGACACGATGCACACCCGCCAAATGTGCTGCTGCTAATACCAATGGATTTAATTCACCATTGGGCGCAGGTACCACCATAATAATTTCTTTTACACCTGCCACATGTGCAGGTACAGCATTCATGAGCACTGAAGATGGGTAAGAAGCCAAGCCACCTGGCACATAAATTCCAACCCGATCAAGTGGAGTGACTTTTTGACCTAATGTATTGCCTAAAGCATCGATATAAGTCCAGCCATCCTGTTTTTGTGCTTCATGGAATGAGCGAATACGATCGGCTGCCATTTCCAATGCTTCACGTACTTCTGTGCTTAAACCTTCAAATGCAGCTTTCAGTTGCACTTGTGACAGTTCTAAATCTGAAAATTGATGCGCTGGATGTCGATCGAACTGTTGAGTGAGTTTCAGTACATGTGCATCACCATGATGGCGTACATCTGCAATAATTTGGTCTACTGTTTTTAAAAGCTCAGGATCACTCACTGTTTCAAAAGCCAACAAATCAGCAAAGTCTTGCTTGAAGTTCGGCTCTTGAGTCGATAAACGTCGCATCAATTTACCCACAAGGTTATTTAAGAAAGATTTAGTTTACCTTGTTTTAGATGATTTGTGGGGAAGATAACATGGTCAATTTTATTCACTTTGATAGGAAAACTGGATAAATGAAAAATCTCAACTATTTAAAATTTATCACTAATTCATCTCAAGTCGTTTGTTTCAACGAGTGAAAGCAAAGTAGAATGTATTTCATAACAACATTTTATTTAAATCTAAAATCTTAAATTGATAAAAATTACTTATGAGAAAATCTATTCAAATCAAACTTGCGCAACAAGCTCAGCGGAAAAATACATATTTTTCTTTAGTATTTGCAATCTGTACGCTGAGCATCCTATTCTTTGTTGATGTCTTTAAGACACTGGAATTTTTGGCTTTTATGCCATTCGCTTACTTAATTTTCATTAATCTTTCAATATTTATGAAAAAATCCGACCAAGATAAAATAAATAAAGAACCTTCTTTTCTCATTTATATAAGCATTATTGCGTCACTGATCATCGCTAATCTTTACCTTTTCACCAATTATTCCAATTTTAAATCGATCAATGCATTAACAGCTACTCAATTCAACACTGCAAAAACAGTCGCTGAAGGAAAAATTCATGTAAATAAATACACCGTAGGTTCGGGTAGAAGCTCTTCAATCTATACCGATATAGAATTATTAAATCTGCAAGGACATCCGCAACTCAAAATTAAATGTGATTTTTTTGATACAAAAGAAGCATGTCCAGAGTTGATCAAATTTGATCAACAAATTGCCAAAATTAAATACTTTGCAGAATATCCTTATTTTAGTCTACAGGAAGCGCTGCTACTCAATTTAGAAACTGAAACAACAACATGGTCATATACTGAACTGACGCAATATTATCAAAAGCAAAAATATGCGAGTTATTTTTATTTATTCATGATTTTAATCGCAAACATCTTGATCCTTAGGACATATATACTTGGCTCAAAAGCAAATTCTTGAAATATGAAAATAAAATTTAGACAAATAAAAAACCGCCCTTTTGGGCGGTCATTTACACTTAAATCTATTTAAGCTTTTTTCGCATTTTCACGTTCTTCAACTGCTTTTTCAAGCTGAGCAAGAATTGGGTTCAATAACGTTTGTTTGCGCTTAAAGCTGGCTTTATTAACAATCAAACGTGAAGATACTTTACAAATCTCTTCCAAAGGCTCTAAACCATTGGCACGTAAAGTATTTCCAGTATCGACCACATCGACAATGTAATCACCTAAACCCACCAATGGCGCAAGCTCCATTGAACCGTAAAGTTTAATTACATCGACTTGCTCACCAAGGCTCGCATAGTATTGACGGGTTAAATTGACATATTTAGTGGCAATTTTTAAACGACCTTTAGGACGTTCCATACCAACTTTACCTGCGGTCATCAATTTACAGTTGGCAATTTTAAGATCTAATGGTTCATAGACATTTTGCGCGCCATGTTCCATCAATACATCTTTACCTGCAACACCAATATCTGCCGCACCATTTTCTACATAAGTCGGTACATCTGAAGCACGTAAAATCAAAATACGTACATGCTTATGTGTCGTTGGAAAAATTAACTTACGAGATTTATCTGGATCTTCTAATAAGTTGATTCCAGCGGTTTCTAGTAAAGGTAAAGTTTCTTTTAAAATACGACCTTTACTTAGTGCTAAAGTTAAACCATGATCAAAATTGCCCATTACGTCAAAGTTTGGATCATCGTTTCTCATATCGCTCATTAACTTACTCGCTCACTCGCTTAATTTGGGCACCTAGACCTTGTAATTTTGCTTCGATATCTTCATAACCGCGGTCAATATGATAAATACGGTCAATCAAAGTTTCCCCTTCAGCGGCCAAGGCAGCTAAAACCAAAGAGAAAGAAGCACGTAAATCTGTTGCCATGACAGGTGCAGCAGATAATTTTTCCACGCCTGTCACGACAGCATCATTACCTTCAACCTGAATATTTGCACCCATACGTGCCAATTCAGGTACATGCATAAAACGGTTTTCAAAAATCGTTTCTGAAATCGTTGCAAAACCGCGACCAATCGCATTCACTGCCATGATTTGTGCTTGCATATCAGTTGGAAAATCAGGGTGTGGTAAAGTCTGAAAGCTGACTGCTTTTGGACGTTTACCCATCATATCAAGTTCGATCCAGTCATCACCACGAGTAACTTCTGCACCCATTTCTTCAAATTTATCGAGTACTGATTCAAGCAAGTTTGGATCGGTATGTGTGGTTTTTATTTTACCGCCTGTGATCGCAGCAGCCGCAAGATATGAACCTGTTTCAATACGGTCTGCAACCACTGAATATTCACAACCATGTAAGCTTTCAACACCTGTAACCACTAAGGTATCTGTGTCTAAACCTTCAATTTTTGCACCCATTTTAATGAGCATTTGCGCAAGGTCGGTAATTTCAGGTTCACGTGCAGCATTACGGATTGTTGTAACACCATCTGCAAGTACTGCCGCAGTCAAGATATTTTCAGTACCGCCAACTGTCACCATATCAAAGACGACTTCACCACCTTTTAAGCGACCATCAACTTTAGCATGCACATAACCTGCTTCGACTTCAATTTGAGCACCTAAAGCTTCTAAGGCTTTTAAATGCTGATCGACAGGGCGTGAACCAATGGCACAACCACCAGGAAGTGAAACTTTTGCACTGCCATAGCGCGCCACCAAAGGACCAAGCACCAAAATTGATGCACGCATGGTTTTAACAAGTTCGTAAGGGGCAAACTGATTGTCGAGTGTAGACGTATCCGCAATAACGGTATCGCCTTCATACTTCATGGTGACACCTAAGCCACCGATTAGTTTTACTAAAGTATTAACATCCTTAAGATTAGGCACATTTCTTAAGGTAATGGGCGTATCAGCCAAAATCATTGCCGCTAATAAAGGCAATGCTGCATTTTTCGCGCCCGAAATACGGACTTCGCCTTCAAGTGTTGTGCCACCTGTAATTAAAAACTTATCCATTTATTATTAAGCTCCAAAAAGACTAGCTTTGCGCCATTCTTCTTTAGTCATTGCACGAATTGTTACAGCATGTACTTCACCACTGGCAATGTAAGAATTAAGTGGTTGATAAACTGCTTGTTGGCGTGCAACAGTACGTTTGCCTTCAAATTGATCATCAACAATACGGAGGTCAAACTTACCTGCTTGTCCACTGACAGCAACTTCAGCATCAGGAAAAGCTGCTTTAAGGATTTCAGTGAGCTGTTCACTATTCATTGCATGACCTCTTTATAGGACTGACAGTGTAAAAACCGAGTATTTTACTATAAACTCATCACAATATTGCATTATCTTGTACAAAAATTATTGATAAAAAAAAGAGGTATATTTCAACCTCTTTTCAAATAAATAAAATGATTAGCTCGGTGCAAATATCGCTTGATAATTTAACTGCATTTTACGATGTCGCTCCAATTGTCTTTTTAATTTATCTGTAAGTTTTGTAATTGCATTATACATATCATCTGCACAGGCTTGTGCAAAGAGTTCCACCCCCGGCAATCGTACAATCGCTTCTGCAATATGATTGGCACTGCCTTTTTTTGATCTTTTATCTAACTGATGATCCTTACTCAGTTTGACCTGCATGCTGTTAACCTGATCGATATGTTTGGTCATTTCAGCAAATTTATTACGAATATTCTCTTCAATTGCAGGCGTAATACTTAAATGATGTCCACGAATTGTAATTTGCATAATTCTATCCCTCTCCTTCTCTCAGGATATGAAATGTCATCACCAAAATGATTGAACTATAACAAAGTAATATTCGTAATGTATTAATTCATCATTTTGGTAACCTATATAAACAAAAAGAGATTCATTATTTCGTCATAATGAATCTCTAGAATACTCACACTTTAAATTTTAGATCAAGACTTTTCTGTCTGAAGACGATGGAATATGTAACGATTCACGATACTTTGCAACGGTTCGCCTTGCTACATCCACCCCATCCTCTTTAAGCAAATCTGCAATTTTATTATCTGACAATGGCTTACGAGGATTTTCATCGGCGACTAATTTTTTAATTTTTGCACGAATTGCCGTTGAAGAAGCTTCTCCACCTGATGTTGTTCCGACATGACTTGAAAAAAAGTATTTTAATTCAAATAAACCACGTGGAGTGAGTAGAAACTTATTGGTCGTGACACGGGAAACTGTAGACTCATGTAATTCCACTTCATCTGCAACATCACGTAGCACCAAAGGTTTCATTCCTTCTGCGCCGAGCTCTAAAAAGTCACGTTGATGTTGCACAATACAAGTCGTCACCTTGAGTAAGGTTTTATGCCGTTCATCAACACTTTTAATAAAATTCTTCGCTTCTAGCATTTGATTACGCAAATATTGATTATCATCACTTTGATCAGCACGTTTGATCATGCCTGAGTAAAATGGATTAATACGTAATTTAGGCAAAATATCAGGATTAAGTTGCACATGCCAATGATCATTTTTCTTAGATACAACAACATCTGGAATCTGATAATCAGATTCTTTTTGATCAAATTCCGCCCCAGGATAAGGCTTCAAGGTTTTTAATAAATCCACCGCAGACTTTAATTGTTCAGCATCTAAACCTGTTTGTTTAATCAGTTTATTTAAATCATTACTTAGCAACAGTTCATAATGCGTTAACAAAAGAGAGGCTTCTTTTTTAAACAAAGTTGTATTTGGCAATGCATCTACTTGTACAAAAAGACATTCTGCTAAATTTCTTGCTCCTATACCCGTAGGTTCAAGACGTTGAATATGTTTAAGCACAACAATAACTTCGTCTTCCTCAACCTCTATTTCATAATCCATTTGCTGTAATAAATGCTGTACTGAACTCACAATTTCATCAAGACTCGCATCTAAAAAACCTTTTTCATCTAAGGCGTCAATAATGCAATAAGCAATGAGTTTATCAACAGGCGAGAAATGCAATAAATTAATTTGTGCAAGCATATGCTCTTTCAATGAAGCATTGGCATAACGGTTATCTTCCCGATCATCAAACTCAGGACGTTCCATTGCTGTAGATTGGTGTGTATAAATATCATCCCAATTTGTATCTACAGCCAACTCATCAGGTAAATGATCTGCATTTAAACTTTCAGATAATTCATATTCTGGTTGTTCTTGTTTAAGATTTTCTAAACTTTCAAGGTTTTCATTATTTTCATCTTCAACTTTTTCAAGCAAAGGATTACTATCTAATTGAATTTGGATTTCTTGTTCAAGCTCTAAACTAGAAAGTTGTAATAATCGAATGGCTTGTTGCAATTGAGGTGTTAATGATAATGAGTTTGCAACTTTCAACCCAACCGATAATTTCATCTTGCGACATCCTTAAAATCACATTTCTAATAAGCAAAAATCATGCCTTTTTATTGTTATAGCACAGCAATTCACCTGTTCATAGTAAAAATAGCAGCTCAATATTCAAAAATTTCAGAAAAATAGTGCATATTAAAATGAATAAGTTTTTATTATCCTTAGTTTTGATAAGAAATTATGCACAGTTTCATCTTTGTTTTATTTAAATCAAGAATAATACTCAATGCAATACATCCGTACCAATTTTACTATATAAAATGAGCATCCACCCCAATCACTCAGTATCTATTCGTTTTTTGCACAAAATTTATATTGTTTATTACTTTACTTATCATAAATGAACGTATAAAAGTAATGATATAAGAAATATGAAGGATCCTTATTTCTAAATAAAAAGTTTGGCATAAGACGTGCTTTGTTTTTACTGAGCATGATGAATTGACATAAATAAATTGTGATTGGAGTGATCAAAATGAATAAAAACTCAACCAAAGTTTTAACAACGGTTTTAGGTGTCTTAATTGCAGGTGGTGCATTTACTCAGGTTCAAGCAGCCGACACACTTGCAAAAATTAAGCAATCTGGAAAAGTCATCATCGGTTATCGTGAGTCTTCTGATCCAATTTCCTATGTGGTGGGTGGCAAACCTATGGGTTATGCCGTTGACATCTGTAATAATTTTGCCAATGAGTTGAAAAAAACTTTAAACCTACCAAATCTTAAAGTGGAATATAAAGCGGTGACATCGTCAACCCGTATTCCTGAGATGCTTGCAGGCAATATTGATATGGAATGTGGAACAACTACAAACTCTATCCAGCGCCAGCAACAAGTAAGTTTCTCAACCAACTACTATGCAACAGAAGTTCGTATGGCTGTCAAAGCCACTTCTCCAATTAAATCAATCGCTGATCTGAACGGTAAAGCAGTGGTTACAACACAAGGAACAACTTCTGACAAATACATCAAAATGGGTGAAAAAGGCGAAAAAGTCAACGTAAACAACGTTTATGGTAAAGATCACTCAGACTCATTTGCAATGGTTGCGTCAGGTCGTGCTGCTGCTTTTGTCATGGATGATAATATTTTGGCAGGCTTAATCGCTAAATCATCTAACCCTAAAGATTTCAAAGTTGTTGGACCTGTACTTTCATCTGAGCCTTACGGCATCATGATTCCAAAAGGCGATGCTGCCTATAAAGCGATTGCAGATCGTGTGGTTACAGGTATGTGGAAAAATGGGCAAATGGCTGCACTATACAAAAAATGGTTCTTATCTCCAATTCCACCTAAAAATATTAATATGAATATGCCAATGAGTTCGTCCTATAAAAACTTGATGGCTAAACCAACAGATGCAGGGATTAAATAGATCATCTCAATTTAAAAAGAACATATGGATCAAAACATTTTAACGGCTTTGATCCATTAACTTCATGAAAAATTAAAATGACAAGGAGCACACATGGCAGTAGGCTCACTTAACTGGACATCATATTGTCTACCTTCAAATGAATATAGTTTAGAGAAAGCCGCGTGGGCAGAATCTATTTGTAAAGCTATTGGGGGCGAAAGCTATTCAGCAGTCGCAGATGCACCAACATGGCTACAACTTCTTGGTTCTGGTGTTTGGACAATGGTCTGGACAGCCGTTGCTGCATTCTTTATTGCTTTTTTATTGGGGTCACTGATTGGTATTCTAAGAACATTACCAAATCAAAAATTAGCATTTATTGGTACTTGTTATGTGGAATTATTTCGAAATATCCCATTAATTGTACAGCTTTTTTTCTGGGCTTTTGTATTTCCAGAATTACTACCAAAAAGCTTAAGTACAGGTAGCGGTGAAATGGTCAATGGAGGCTGGTGGCAAAACATTCTCAATGATAATCCTGCTGTAATTGGGGTATTTGCACTTGGACTTTATACGGCGGCGCGTATTGCAGAACAAATACGTTCAGGAATAAATACTGTTTCTCGTGGGCAAAAAAATGCTGCCTTGGCGATTGGTTTAAATCAAAGTCAAAGCTATCGCTATGTCATACTCCCTGTTGCATACCGTATCGTTTGGCCAACCCTGACTTCAGAAGCAATGAATATTTTCAAAAACTCAGCAGTACTCTATGCTTTAAGTATTTTGAATTTCTTTGCTTATACCAAAACCATGCGTGAAGAAACCTCACAAGATATTGTCATTCTCATTCTTTCCACACCTGTATATTTGATCATCACTTATACCATTAAGTTAATCATGGCTTGGATTGAAAAACGTATGACCGTTCCTGGTTTAGGCTCAGGAGGTAAATAACTATGGATTTTAGTATTTTACAAAACCAAGATGTTCTTCAAACACTTCTTGCTGGGTTTAAATTTACGGTTACAGTCACTATTTTATCGATCATTGGTGGGATACTCATTGGTACACCCTTAGCCATGATGCGTCTATCAAATAACAAAGTGGCGAGTAACTTTGCAAAAGTATATGTTGATTTCTTCCGTGGCGTACCACTGATTCAAGTCATTTTTATATTTTACTTTTTGCTTCCCAAGTTTTTTGAGTTTCAGTCAGATACATATTATGGACCTCTCTTTTCTAGTGTAGTGACTTTTGCAATTTTTGAAGCGGCTTTTTTCTCAGAAATTGTTCGTTCAGGGATTCAATCCGTCTCTAAGGGACAGGTCAATGCAGGATATGCACTTGGTTTTACTTATGGGCAAACGATGTCCAATGTGGTACTTCCACAGGCTTTTAGAAATATGTTGCCTGTATTACTGACACAGTCCATTGTGTTATTTCAAGATGTTTCCTTGGTTTATGTGATCAGCGCACCCGACTTCTTAGGCAATGCAAATACACTAGCGAACACATATGGTGCCGAAACTAAAGCAACATTCTACTTGGTCGTTGCAATCATTTACTTCTGTATCTCCTTTGCGCTTTCAAGACTCGTAAAGCGTTTACATCAAAAAATAGCAATAATTCGATAATTGGAGAATCAATATGCCAATGATAGAAATACAACAGATCTCAAAATGGTATGGAGATTTTCAGGTTTTAACTGACTGTACAACATCAATTGAAAAAGGTGAAGTTGTTGTGGTCTGTGGACCTTCTGGTTCAGGGAAATCTACACTGATCAAAACAGTGAATGCACTAGAACCTTTTCAACAAGGAAATATTGTTGTCGATGGAACAGCGCTTAAAGACCCAAAAACAGATCTTGCAAAATTTCGCTCACGTGTCGGAATGGTTTTCCAGCACTTTGAACTATTCCCACATATGACTGTTTTGGACAATTTAACCATTGGACAAATCAAAGTACTCAAACGCTCTAAAGCTGAAGCTGAAAAAAAAGCCTTACAATATTTAGATCGTGTTGGTTTAGCTGCACACAAAAATAAATTTCCTGGTCAACTTTCAGGTGGTCAACAACAACGTGTTGCGATTGCACGTGGTCTTTGTATGGACCCTGTTTGTATGCTCTTTGATGAACCAACCTCAGCACTAGACCCAGAAATGGTAGGTGAGGTACTTGAAGTGATGAGCAGCCTAGCCAAAGAAGGCATGACTATGATGTGTGTAACTCATGAAATGGGTTTTGCCCGTAAAGTATCTAGTCGTGTGATTTTTATGGATCAAGGCAAAATTTTAGAAGATTGTGCAACAAATGACTTTTTCAATAAACCTGAAGAACGCCATGAACGCACTAAGTTTTTCTTAGATAAAATTGCGATGGTAGTTTAA
>NZ_PYIX02000032.1 GCF_003024515.2 Acinetobacter sichuanensis | reverse complement strand
CTAGAATCTCCCAAGTGGAAGTGTCCTAGTATTTCAGCACACATCATTGGACGTTTAGGTGCAATTTTAGCCCCTTTAATTATTGGTTTTATTGTGATGCTGAATTTACCACTGACACAGAACTTTTTAATTATTGCATCCGCAGGCTTAATTGGTGCCATTGCCCTTGCCTTTATTAATCATGAAAAAGCAGCGGTATGATTGATCGTTAAACCAATATTCAAAGCTGATCTAAAGACAATATGTTGTGTAAATCAAAGAAATAAAGCCGAAACTTTATTTCTTTTTTACTTCAAGTAGATGTTGAATAAATTCAAACCTATATTCGATCTAATGTTGGTTGTTTATAATTAAACTGTGTTTGTTCTTCAATCGCCAAAGCAATATTAAACACTTTCTGTTCTTGGAATGCTGGTCCAATAATTTGCAATCCAACAGGTAAACCTTCAATCAAACCACAAGGAATACTTAAAGCAGGCAGTCCCGTTAAATTACTTGGACCTGTAAAACGAATAATATGATTTAATAAATCAACATCTTCACCATTCATTTTAGCAGTAGCGCTGCCAATATCTGGAGGCAAAATAGGTAAAGTTGGTGCAATAAGTACATCAATTTCTTTAAATATATCTGTAAATTGCTGCTTTAACTCTCTTCTTAATTGCTGAGCTTGCAAATACTCAACAGCCGTCGGCAATTCTCCCAATTCAAATAATAAGCGAATGTCATCACCAAAATCATCAGGGCATTTTTGTAAATCTTCATGATGAATCGTTGCGGCTTCTGCCAAACTTGTAATTAATTCAGCATATTCAGCATTTTTCAAAGCAGGAATGGAAACTGTTTTAATGATCGCACCACGCTGCTCAAGCTGCTCTAATTGCTTACGAATGAGATTTTCAATCTCATGATCAACTTGATGAAAAAAATACTCCTCGTTGATTCCAATTACTTTACCTTTCACATCTTGATCTAATAACGCAACATAGTCTGGTATTTCAACATGTTTAGATGTTGGGTCACGTGCATCAAAACCAGCAATTACTTTTAACATTGCAGCAGCATCGGTCACTGTTTTAGCCATTGGACCAATATGATCTAAAGTCCATGCCAATGGAAAGCAACCATATTTTGCAACAAGACCATGCGTTGGCTTTAAGCCAACTAAACCACATGCAGAGGACGGTATTCGTATTGAACCTGCGGTATCTGTTCCTAAAGTAATGGTTGACATTCCAGCCGCAACAGCTGCACCAGAACCACCACTTGATCCACCCGGAATCTTTTCTACATTCCAAGGGTTATGACATGCACCAAAATGAGGGCTATTATTGGTAATTCCCCATGCATATTCGTGCATATTTAATTTACCAATAATAATGGCGCCAGCAGCTTTGAGTTTTTCAATCACAGTTGCATCATCATCAGAAATAAAATTCGCATGAATTTTGGATGCCATAGTCGTGACTTCACCGCCAAGATAAATATTATCTTTAATACCCATCGGGATACCGTGAAATACGCCCTTATATTGCCCTTGCGCAATCTCTGCATCAGCTTGAGCCGCTTCAGCTAAGGCTTTTTCTGTACGAAAAGAAATATAAGCATTTATTTCTGCATTACGATCTTGAGCATGTTGTAACATCAGTTTAGTTAAATCAACTGAGCTAATTTTTCGTGTTTGAATGTGCTGTGCTAATTCAGTAACAGAGAGGCTAAGTAAGTCTTTATTTAACATGATCACCTCCCGCAGTATTCACCAGAGCAATGTCATAATCATTTTTCGCTTGACTTTGAACTAGCTCTTTCAAAGCTTTTATGCCATTCCAACGTTGCTCTAGTTCTGTTTGGGTTTTTGGATTTACAGGCACAGAAAGGCGCTTTAACATGTCCGCTGCACTAATATCCATTTATATTCTCCTATTCCTTGAATTTTTATCTATTATTACGCATATCAATATTTTATTAATCCAATAAAATAGCTGTAAAAACCCCAACCATATAGTGAATGAAATTTAAACAAGCCTCTAGTAACTTACAGTATAATTTTACCAAATGGAATATTTTTTAAATTTAAATATATAAAAATCATATTTTTATTTTTTATGTAAAATCTACAATAAACACTAGTAGTGAAAACATCTAACTTTGATTATTTTTATTTTAAAATAAAATTCAATAAAAAAACGCCCAATATAATTGATCAGGCGTCCCATTATCCAATAATTTTCACGATCACCTGATTAAGATTAAATCTCAATAATGATCTTTCCTTGCTTATTCAGCTTAAATTGCTCAAGTGCCTGCGCAAAATCCTGAATAGGATAACGACCACAAATCAAAGGCTGAACATGACCTGCGCGATATAACTCAATAATATGTTCATGTGCTTGTTGTACCAGTTCAGGTTTAAACTTCTGATAACTCGTCCATTGTACGCCTGTAACCGTAATATTCTTTAACAATACATAATTGGCTTTAATGACAGGGATTTGACCACTTGCAAATCCAACGATGACCGCACGACCACACCATGACAACGCACGCAAACTTTCATCAAATAATGCACCACCAACAGGATCAATTAAAATATCAATCTGCGTATTTTTTAATTGATCACGGATACAGTTTTTACTGATGTTTTCGGCTACAAAAATCACCTGATCTGCACCACTTTGCTGAACAAGATCTGCCTGAGCCTGATTACGCACCACAGCAATAACCTTTGCACCCAAACCTTTAGCAATTTGCACAGTTGCCATACCTATGCCACCACCTGCACCATTAACTAAAACAGTTTCCCCTGCTTTTAGATCAGCACGATGCACTAATGCAAAATATGCAGTTTGATAAACCAAGCCTAAGGCTGCTGCATCTGCAAAAGGCAGATCTTCAGGAATAATGAGACATTTTGCAGCATCGACCTGTAATTGCTGTGCATAACAACCATATTCAGTATTCACTAAAACATGGTCACCAACTTTCAGATGTTTCACATCGGCTGAAAGCTCCGCAATCACGCCTGCACCATCCATGCCTGGTATAAAAGGAAATTCAGGAATAGATTGATACTGTCCTGACATCATCAGCAAGTCAGGGTAATTAACCGATGTTGCTTTCATGGCAATACGTACCTGCCCTTGTTGCAATGGAGTCAACTGCTGCTCCTCAAATTGATGATCCGAACTATTGTCACTAAATGCCCGAACGGTAACTGCTTTCATGGTTTTTCCTTAACTTAAAAAGACAACAGAATGAATACTTTTAAAAAACCCATCCCAAATTATAAAAATTGATTAATATCAGAACTGCACAGCCAAACGTGTTGCCTGATTAATGGCTCTTAGTGCATCAAGCTCTGCGGCAACATCTGCTCCCCCAATAATATGCACATCTAGATTTCTTAATTTCAGTTGATCATAGAGCGTCCGATTTGAATTTTGCCCTGCACATAAAATGACATGATCTACATCCAATACATGTTGCTGACCATTTAGCGTGTAATGTAATCCTGCATCATCAATCTTGTCATAGCTGACACCCCCAATCATGTTCACTCCTGCCTGACGCAAACGTGATTTTAAAATCCAACCTGTAGACTTCCCTAAATGTCGTCCTAAAGATTCTGCTTTTCGTTGCAACATCGTGACTTTTTTACTGACTCGATGCGGTTGGGCTTCTATCAAACCACCCTGACTTTGAATTTGAGCATCCACACCCCATGTTTTAAAGAAGACCTTTTTATCAAGGGATTCTGCCCAGTCACCCAACAAGAATTCAGCCGTATCAAAACCTATACCGCCTGCACCAATAATGGCAACTTTTTCACCAACATGAACAGCTTTGCTTAAGACGTCCAAATAAATCACAACTTTAGAATGATTTATCCCTTCAATTTCAGGGATGCGTGGCGTGACACCTGTTGCAATGACAATGTCATCAAATTTTTGCAGTGCCAATAGATCAGTTTCAACATGAGTATTTAAATGTAGCGTTACGCCTGCTTTTTTCAGTGAGACATTAAAATAACGCAGCATTTCATTAAATTCATTTTTCCCAGGCACTTGTTTTGCCATATTTAACTGACCACCAATCTGATCTGCAGCTTCATATAAGGTCACGTGATGACCACGTTCAGCAGCATTAATCGCAAAGCTTAAACCTGCAGGACCTGCCCCAATCACCGCAACATTTCGTGGTTGTTGTGTAAGTTGCTCATCAAATTCAACTTCATGACCAGCACGGGGATTGACGAGACAGGTAGCTGTACGATCTGTAAAAATACGATCCAGACATGCCTGATTACATGCAATACAGGTATTAATTTCTTCTGCTTTACCCAAACGAGTTTTCAGTGCAAAATCAGGATCTGCCAACAAAGGACGCGCCATTGAAACCAAATCACAGGCACCCGATGCAATCAATTCTTCTGCAATTTCAGGTGTATTAATACGGTTAGATGCCATGACAGGAATTTTCACTGCCTGTTTAATATTTTTGACTGCATCTGACCAAGCGGCACGTGGTACTGTAGCAGCAATAGTGGGTACTGAAGACTCATGCCATCCCACACCTGTATTAATCAAATCAGCACCCGCAGCCTCAACCTGACGGGAAAATTCAGCAATCTCCTGCGCAGTCATACCATCTTGCATCAAGTCAATACAGGAAATACGATAGATCACCATAAACGGCTGTGTAACGCGCGCTTTTACAGCTTTAATAATTTCAAGTGAAAAACGGATTCTATTTTCAAATGAACCACCAAATTCATCTTCACGGTGATTGGTCAGTGCAGAAGTAAACTCATTCAGCAAATAACCTTCCGAGCCCATAATTTCCACACCTGCATAACCTGCTTGCTGTGCCAAAGCAGCACTATGGGCAAAACTTTCAATCGTTGCCCAAACTTCTTCTGTACTTAATGCTTTAGGCTTGAATTGATTAATACGTGCCTTTATTGCTGATGGTGCAACACAGTTTTCCACTTTGGCATAACGCCCTGCATGTAAAAGCTGCAAAATAATTTTTCCACCTGCCTGAGTGACCGCTTGTGTAATGATTTGATGTTCAAGCAATTGCGTCGAATCATTTAAATACAATCCGCCTTCGTCCATAACGCCTTCAGGCACAGGAGAATATCCACCTGTTAAAATAAATCCAATCTCCCCTTTGGCACGGGTTGCATAAAAAGCTGCCAAGCGCTCATGTGGTCGATCTAATGTTTCCAAACGGGTGTGCATCGCACCCATGACCATACGGTTCGGGATTTCAATTCCTGCGATTGTAATCGGGGCTACCAAATGAGGATAATATTCCATTCTTTGCGTCCTGTGCTATTAAGATAAATATATCAAGATATTTACCTATATTTAATATTTTTAGCACAATTTTTCAACTATTTTTGCAATAATTATTAGAATTAAGTCAATACAATGATACTAAAAACAAAAAGCACCCTCTTAGGGTGCTTCTTATAACATAACGATTAAACTCTGCCGACCAGTTTTCTTGCGACAATTTCTTTCATAATTTCATTGGTTCCGCCGTAAATTTTCTGAACACGTGCATCCACAAAAAATCTTGAGATTGGGTATTCAGTCATATAGCCATAACCACCAAATAATTGTAGAAGTTGATCGGCTATTTTCATTTGCATATCTGTACTAAAACATTTTAATGCAGCGGCATCATCCACACTTAACAGCCCTTCTTGGTATAAATTCAGATTACGCTGATAAAATGATTGTGTTGCCAAAAAGTCAATCTGAGCCTGTGCCAATACAAAACGGGTATTTTGAAATTTATCAATACTGCTGCCAAAAGCTTTACGCTGTTGTACATATTCAATTGTGACATTCAATGCACCCTGAATCGCACCGACTGAATGCGCAGCAATGACTGTACGCTCACGTGGTAACTCCTGCATCATATAAACAAAACCTTGCCCTTCCTCACCGAGTAACTGTGACTTAGGTACTTTGACATTGTCAAAAAACAGCTCTGATGTATCTTGTGAATGTAAGCCAATTTTGCTCAGATTATTGCCTTTTTGAAAGCCTTGCAAATGACTGTCCACCAATAACAATGAAACACCTTTCGCACCTGCTCTCATATCAGTTTTACACGCAGTTAATACCAGATCAGCATGCTGACCATTGGTAATAAACGTCTTTGAACCATTTAAGATATAATCTTCACCATCTCGTAAAGCAGTACTGCGAATGGATTGTAAATCTGTACCCGCCCCTGGTTCTGACATTGCAATTGCACCCACACATTCACCCGATGCCATTTTAGGCAGCCAATAGTGCTTTTGTTGATGTGAGCCTTTTTTCTCCAGATAGGGTGCAACGATATCTGAATGACACAATAAACCTGTGGACAATGCACAAAAACCTGCTTTAGCAGATTCTTCCACCAACATAAATGAATATTGAGTCGGAACACCATAGCCGCCATATTCTTCAGGCATGTCTACACATAAAAAGCCATTTTCACCCAGTTGGTTCCATACTGTACGTGGCATTAAGCCATCTTGCTCCCATTGCTCATAAAAGGGTGCGATGTGTTCTTGTAAAAACCGTTTAAATGTATCGCGAAATAATTCTAAATCAGCATCATATGCTTGCATAATCTCATCCTTAACTATTGATAAAGATGAGACAATGACCACTAAAAATGTATTTTGTAGCGCAATTTAATCCAGATCATTCAATGAAACCTGACTCATGCCCTGATTTAACTTATTGATAAAATGAACCAGTGCCACTTTGTCATCAAACATAAAACCATTGAGTGCCTGACTGTAAAATTCATAAATTCTCACTTGCAAGCCATCCCAATATATACGCCCTTTGTCTGTTAATTTGACCAATTTGACACGGCGATCAACCTCATCAGAAAAGCGCACCACATAGTCATCACGCTCCAGTCGCTTGAGTACACCATCCAAATTTTGTCGACTTACACTGAGATACTCAGTCAAATCTGAAAATGACATACCATCCATCACTTTTTTACGGGATAATGCGCCCAAAACAGCCCAGTTGACGGGTGAAATGCCAAGCTCTTTACTGCTTTGTCGATCAAGCAGGTTTCCTGCCTGAAACAATCTAAAAAACAGTCGGTTATGAATGGCTGATAAAGTTGGATCCAACTCAGGAATTTGATCCTCTTGCATTAGATAAATTCCTTCGTATTTTTTCTACAATTTCGAATGATCAATTGACTCATCTTTGTGCCTATATAATAAATCGGAGAGTATGCTGTTCTTTTGACTAAGACGCTGATCATATCAAATCATCATATTCAGTATTACTTAGCATGCCCATGCAACCCTTAAATTTCAACTGAGATTTTGAAAATATCGATCTCAAGCGTAATAAATTTAAGTGATATGCCGAATTATTACATAAATTTTGGACGATTAACGTCCTGTAAAATCAGGTTTTCTTTTCTCAAGAAATGCCTGTAGATCTTCCTATGCATTTTCAGAATGCACCACTTGTTTAAAACTTTCAGCTTTAAAGACCAAGCCATTTTGCAGTGCATAATTCTCTGCATATTGGAATGCTGTCAGCACCTCTTTCAATGCAAAAAGTGCCTTCTTAGCAAATCAGTCAATTGAGTGACTTCATAATGTTGCTGAAATGTTTAATTTTCAACTCATCAAAAACACCGATAATTTTACACTCAAGGTCATTCCCCTTTTTTAGAAAAGTCCTGACGAAAATCTGGCTTACGTTTTTCAAGGAATGCTTTTACACCTTCCTGAGATTCAGCAGAGTCATAATATAATGCCAATGCCTGCATTCCCATTGCACTGATCCCTCGGATACTTTCTGAATCGGCATTAAACGATTTTTTCGCAATTGCCAATGCTGTCGGACTTTTTTCCATCAGTTCACGGCACCATAAATCAACTTCGGCATCTAAATCTACCATCGGTACAACAGCATTAATCAGCCCCATTGCCAAAGCATCCTGAGCTTTATAGCGACGGCACATAAACCAGATTTCACGGGCACGTTTTTCACCAACCACACGTGATAACAACGCGGTACCAAAACCGGGATCGACTGAACCCACTTTAGGACCAACCTGACCAAACTGTGCAGAATCTGCCGCAATCGCCAAATCACAACACGTTACCAATACATTACCGCCACCAATGGCATAACCATTCACACGAGCAATGACAGGTTTTGGTACATCACGAATAATAGTTTGAAGCTCTTCCACAGGTAAGCCAATCGTGCCACGACCATCATAACCACCATCATGCGCCGACTGATCACCACCTGTACAGAAGGCTTTTTCACCCACACCCGTCAATACAATCACACCAATGGATTTATCCCAACCCGCGCGTTGAAATGCATCTATCAGTTCATCGCAGGTTTTTCCACGAAATGCGTTGTACTTTTCTGGACGATTAATAGTAATGCGTGCAACGCCATCTTTAACTTCATATAAAATATCGGTGTAATTTGTCATTTGTAAAACCTCTATCGTAAAATTGATGAATTCAATCGCTTAACCGTGCATGGTTAAACCGCCAGATACAGAAATAACCTGTCCTGTAATAAAATTGGCATCATCGCTTGCCAGAAAAGCCACTGCACCCGGAATATCTTCAGGTTGACCCAAACGCTTTAATGGAATTGCACGTTTTAAACCATCATAAATTTTTTGACCAAACTCGCCATCACCTGTAAATGACTGTAATAAAGCCGTATCTGTAGGACCAGGACAAACCACATTTACACGCACATTATTTCGTGCTGTTTCACGTGCAAGTGTTTTACTGAATGAAATAATGCCACCTTTACATGCAGAGTAAACCGACTCACCCGATGAACCTACACGACCTGCATCGGATGAGATATTGATAATCTTACCACCGCCATTCGCCACCATTTCAGGGACAACCACATGTTGTAAATTTAGTGGACCCATCAGGTTAATAGACACCACTTTTTCCCAAAATTCAGGTGTAGTATCCACAAACTGTTTCGCAATATCCCAACCTGCATTATTTACAAGTACATCAATTTGATTGAACTGTGTTTTAATCTGTTGCACTGCCGCACTCACTGCCGCATGATCCGTAATATCAAGTTTTACCAGCATTAACTGTGCATCATATTGTGCAAACTTTTCTTTTAACTGCTGCAAACCCTGTTCATTTAAATCACAGGCAGCGACTTTAGACCCTTCCTCAAGAAAACACTGTACCAGACTCGTTCCAATTCCACCCGCTGCACCCGTAATCAGTACAACCTTATCTTTTAATCCACGCATGTTTATACTCCAATCATTTGAAATTTTGACAAAATTATTCTGTTCAAAATTCAACACTTAATTTCCACTTAATAATTCAATAACATGTTGACGCAATTTAAATTTTTGCAACTTTCCAGTAGAGGTGCGCTCTACATCCTCAAAGAAAATATGTTTTGGTGTTTTATAGCCTGCCAATATTTTTTTACTGTGAGCAAACAGCTCTTCCCGTGTCGTCTGTATATATTCAGGATGTAATTGCACAATCGCACAAGGCACCTCGCCCCACTTTTCATCAGGTACTGCCACGACTGCTACTTCATGCACCGCAGGATGTGTCAGTAAAGCTTCTTCCACTTCAATAGAGGAAATATTTTCACCACCTGAAATAATGATGTCTTTTAAACGGTCTTTGATTTCGATATAGCCATCTGCATGCCAAACTGCAAGGTCGCCTGAGTGATACCAATCACTTGCAAATGCTTCGGTTGTCGCTTCAGGATTCTTTAAATAACCTTTCATGCCAAGATTGCCCTGAAACATGATTTCACCCATTGTCATACCATCTTTAGGTACAGGCTCACCCGTTTGGTGATCTGCAACTTTGAGTCGCCCACCCACTGTGGTAATTACGCCTTGGCGACACATCTTGTGTAAACGTTCATCTTCAGACAAAGTCTTCCAGTCTGGCTGATGCTCACAGACCGTATTAACACTGTGCTGCTCTGTCATACCGTAAACATGCAAAACTTTAAAACCCAATTTTTCAGTCTGTTTCAGCACTGAAAATGGTGGCGGAGCACCTGCACAGCACACTGTGATCTCACGATCAGGCTGCTGCCAATGCTCAGGTTTATTTTCTGCCAAAGTTGCCAATACCGCAGGGGCACCACTAAAATGTGTGACGCCATGTTCCTGAATCAACGTATAAATATCTTCTGCAACTACTTTTCTTAAACAAACATGTGTGCCGCCCACTGCTGTAAGTGCCCAGACATGACACCAGCCATTACAATGAAATACAGGCAATGTCCATAAATACACTGGACGAGCAACCTGATTAAAACCCGTATAAATCACAGTACCCAGTGCATTTAAATATGCACCACGATGATGATAAATCACTCCTTTTGGCTTACCTGTAGTGCCTGAGGTATAACTCAATGCAATAGCATTCATTTCATTTTCAGGAAAATGCACCTCAATCAGCTCTGGTGCTTGTGCTATAAAGGTTTCGTAGTCAATTTCTGCTGCTCTTAAATCCGCCTTTGCAGCATCATCAAGTACCTGAATAATCTGAATCTCTCGCTCAGACAGCTTAACTGCCTCACGAATCAGCTCAATAAACTGGTCTTCCACCACAATAATTTTGCTTTCTGAATGCTGCAAAATATAAGCAACTGTGTTCACATCCAATCGAATATTCAGTGTATTAATCACCCCACCAGATAAAGGCACACCAAACTGCGCTTCAAGCATGGCAGGGCGATTGGTCACAAAAAATGAAACCGTATCTTCTTTTTTAACACCCGCATGAATTAAAGCTCTTGCCAATTGAAAACAGCGCTCTGTGTACTGCTTCCATGTAAAACGACGCTCGCCATCAATCACGGCAATTTGATCTGCATAAACATCACGTGCGCGTTCTAGCAAACTGAGCGGAGTTAATGCCTGATAGTTGGCTGCTCCCTGATACATTCCCTGTTCAAATTTAGACATGATTTTCCCTTCGTTCAATAATTCCCTGTGCAGCCCAAACATCGCAAACCACATCAATAAAAAATGAGCACCAATGCTAAGCAATGAAATATTTATATCAATATATTGTCATATATGTCAACACCCTGTTTTATTCGAAAAAATAGAAAATTATTCAAATATATAATTAAACCAAATTTAAAAATAAAATATAATAAATAAAATCAAATATATAAAATAGAAATTAAAAAATAATAAGTAAATATATTGACAAATATTTTTTAATAAATACATTTAACATGGTATTTATCGCAGTTTAAAACAATCAAAAACACCTAAAGAATTTCAATTATAGGTAAATATAGTGACATATTTCATTTGATCAAGGAGATCAGAAATGCAGTACATAGATGTACAAAAAACCATAGATAATGCAAAGTTCAACCCTTTCCACCTGAAAGTACTTTTATGGTGTTTCCTGATCATTATTATTGATGGTTATGATATTGCTGTATCTGGCGCAGCCATTCCATCAATCATGGAAGAAATGGGGGTGACAGCATCGACAGCAGGTTTTATGGCAAGCTCTGCCTTGTTTGGCATGATGTTTGGTGCAATTTTCTTTGGTACACTGTCTGAAAAAATTGGGCGGAAGTGGGCTATTTCCATTTGTGTCTTTATTTTCAGTTTTTTTACCGCCGCAGCAGGCTTATGTAAAGACCCTGTCAGTTTCAGCATTATGCGATTTATTGCAGGTTTAGGCATTGGAGGCGTCATGCCAAACATTGTTGCGCAAATGACAGAATACTCACCTAAAAAAATTCGTAGCTTCATGACGACAATGATGTTCTCAGGATATGCCATTGGCGGTATTTTGGCTGCATTGATTGGCAAACAATTTATCTTAAGTTTTGGTTGGCAAATTGTCTTTTTTGCCGCAGGCGTTCCTCTGCTTTTAATTCCATTTATTTTAAAATATATGCCTGAGTCCTTTGCCTATTTGGTTAAAAAACAAAAATTTGATGAAATTCACACAACATTAGTCAAAATTCAGCCTGATTTAATCATTCACCCCGAGACTCAGTTACATTTCAATGAAGTCAATCAAAGCAGTGCTGCACCCATCAAAGAGTTGTTTAGCCACGGTAGAATGCTCAGCACTTTCATGTTTTGGATCGCATTTTTCACAGGTTTATTTATGGTTTATGCCTTAAGTACATGGCTCACCAAATTGATGGCAATGTCAGGTTATAGTCTAGGTTCAGCACTGAGTTTTGTGGTCGCTTTAAATCTAGGTGCTGTGATGGGCTGTGCAGTTGGTGGATGGCTAGCTGACCGTTTCCATATTAAATGGGTATTGATCAGCATGTATTTTTTAGGCAGTATTTTCCTGTATTTGATGACCATTAAAATGGATAGCACACTGCTTTATCTGGTTGTGGCTGCCATTGGAGCATGTTCTACAGGCGCTCAGATTGTGGCTTATGCATATAGTGGTCAGTTTTATCCAATGTCAATTCGTTCAACAGGCGTTGGAATGGCAACAGGCGTTGGGCGTTTAGGTGCGATTGTTGCACCATTGATTATAGGTGTTATTGTCAGTCTGAATTTACCATTAGAACAAAATTTTTTAGTGATTGCTTCAGCAGGTTTAATCGGGGCAATTGCCTTAGCGTTTATTCAGCATGACCGTGCTGCTGCATAAACTCAGATGAACCCGCCTCATGAATTATTGTGGGTAAAAATGCATTTATATAACAAAGCTATTTGAATGATTAAAAAAGACCTATCACCTTTTAGATGATAGGTCTGCATTGCTTAGAAACTATAGGTTGCTTTAATAAAGTAGTTACGACCATACAACTTGGTATTAAAACCTGTATCTTCATCCTCTAAATCAACATCAGTAATGTTTTTAATGCCATAATCCAAAATCACACTTGGTGTTAGATTTGTAGAAAATGCAAGATCATACGTTGTATATGATGGTAGTTCTTTACCATTGCTCAACATTTGTGTACCGATATAATTTGCACCGACATTAATTTTATAGTCTTCTACTGGCATCCAATACACTGAGGTATTCCACATCCATTCTGGGCGCTCATTCAACTCTTTGCCCGTGGTTTTATTTTCAGTGTCTAAATACGTAGCATTGGTTTTTACACCAAAATCATCATTGAAATTATAGCCTGCTGCTAGTTCCACCCCACGTAGCTTCGCTTTTGCAATATTGTCCCACTTATATGGAAAGTTTACTGGATCAGTCGATGCCTTATTGGTCACACGTTCAATCAGGTTTTCGATATTATTATTAAATGCTGTTACATCAAAATTCCATTGCGGACGTTTAACCGAGAGTGAAACTTCGTAACTGGTGCTTTCTTCAGGTTTTAAATCTGAATTCCCAGTAATGTAGCAACTTCCACCACACGAGATGAAACGATAATTATTATCTAACTGATATGGACCAGGTACTTTATAGGCTTGACCAATACCACCTTTGACCACAACGCCATCAAGCAGTTCATATGCTAAATAAGCTTTTCCTGTGGCTTTACCATCAAAGTTATCAAAATCATCATAACGACCACCAAGCGTAAGGGTTAAATCATTCGTAATGTGTGTATCATTTTGCAAGAATACGCCGTAGGATTTTTGTTCTGTACCACCTGTACTTGGATAACCTGCTGTATCTGTGACTTCTTGGTCTTTATAGTCAGCACCCAATGTTGTGTTATTTAACCACCAATCAAAATTTGTAAAGACGCGCGCAATTGAATTCTCTTGTTTGTAGTTACGAGCTTTGGGAGCATCATAATCGGTATCGTAATCATAAATTTCGCCAGTTTCTTTACCGATATAGGCTTCAGTCTTACCCCAACTCCAATTCCCTCGATGCGTTAATCCAATATTAGTACGCTCCATCTGCATTTCTTGAGAACCACGCGCATGGTCTTGTGTTAAAGGACGGTCGTCTTTGCTATAGTTCACATCAACATCAATCTCTTGTTGATCATTGATATCCCAAGTCAATGTACCATTAATATTTTTGGTATCTTTCTCTACGAAATAAGCACCATCATTTGCAGTTGTACCATCACGGTACCAAGCATCACGTTGATACGCATCACCTGTTAAGCGTAACGAGAGTTGATCTGTAATGCCTGTATTTAAATTAAAACCATAACGGAATTGATTTTTACCATCGCCACTATCTGCGCGGTTAAACTGTCCGAACACTGAACCTGTGATTTCACCTGGTTTAGCTTTTTTGGTGATGATATTAATCACACCACCCATAGCATCTGAACCATATAATGAAGACATTGGACCACGAATCACTTCAATCCGCTTAATACTGTTTAATGGAATAGCACTCCAGTCAAAGTCATTACCACGCCACATTGCGCCTGATGAAGACATACGCTTTCCGTTTAACAATATGAGCGTATAACTACCCGAAGTATCTTGCATACCACGAATAATGATTTTGTCTTGTCCTGTATTATAGTTATATACGCCTGCTTCTTTTTGTAATACATCAGCGACGCTTAATGCTGCACTACGCTCAATTGCTTCACTGGTAATCACACTTATTGACGCAGGTGCTTTTTGTACATCCTGTTCTTTTAATGATGCACTCAGCACAAGGGTTTCTAGCGTTTGTACCTGTTGTTCGGTTTGTACACTAGCATCTGTAGCATATACCTGCGTTGCCAGAAACATTGTTACTGTAATAGCTAACCCCAGTCTTGTTTTTACCAATTTCATTCTTTGTTCTCCACGTCATCACAAATTGATAATGATTATCACTTTAATTTTTCGGTATCTTATAGATCATATTTCCTTAATGCAAACATAATTAATAAATTTAATGATAATGATTACCATTATTGTTATTATCTTTATTAATTCTCAAACCATTGAAAATGACAAGAAAATGCTATCCAAATTCTTTATTTCCCGCCCCATATTCGCTACCGTTTTTGCACTGATGCTTTTATTTATTGGCATTTTGTCCATGTTTAAAATGCCAATCGAACGCTATCCAAATCTGGCTCCGCCCAGTGTAAGTGTCGGTGCAACCTATCGTGGTGCATCTGCCGAAACCGTAGAACATAGTGTTACGCAAATTTTAGAGCAACAAATCAAAGGGTTAGATGATTTATTGTATTACACCTCCAGTAGTCAAGCTTCTGGTCGCAGCAGTATCGACATCTATTTCAAGATTGGAACCGACATAAACCAAGCGCAAATTCAAGTTCAAAATCAGATGAATGCGGTATTAAGCCGATTGCCAGAACAAGTCCAACGACAAGGGGTTGGTATTTGGAAATCTACAGGTGATTTATTGCTTATTGTTGGTTTATATGACCAAACAGGACGTGCCAGTAACATTGACCTCGCTGATTATATGGTCAATCACCTGGAACAACCGCTCTCGCAAATTCAAGGTGTAGGTGAAGTCGATGTGTTTGGTTCTGGTTATGCCATGCGTATTTGGCTCAATCCACTCCAACTGAAAAATTATCATCTCATTCCAGATGATATTGAAAGCGCGTTGAATGATTACAATACACAAATTGCCGCAGGTTCAATTGGTGCAATGCCATCATCGACCGAGCAAAATATTTATGCCAAAGTCACCGCAGGTTCGCGCTTAAAAACTATTGATGATTTTAAGTCAGTCGTCATCAAAGCCAACACAGATGGCAGTTTGGTGTACTTAAAAGATGTGGCAAAAATTGAGTTAGGGGCTGAAGAATATGAAAGTATCAACACCTTAAATGGCTACCCATCTGCAGGTCTAGGCATTACGCTTACACCTGCCGCTAATGCGATTGAAACAGCAGCCCTGATCAAAGAAAAAATAAATCAAATTCAGCAGCATCTCCCTGAAGGGTATCAACTGGTTTATCCACGTGATAACACGCCATTTATTCAAGAATCCATCCGCCAAGTCATCATGACCTTAGTCGAGCGATTTTGTTGGTGGTCATCGTAATGTACCTCTTTTTGCAAAATTGGCGCGCAACTCTTATCCCGACCATTACCGTTCCAATCGTGATTTGTGGCACATTCATTGTCCTGCATCTACTGGGCATGAGTATTAATACTCTAACCTTATTTGCTTTGGTACTGGCAATTGGTTTATTGGTTGATGACACCATTGTGGTGGTAGAAAACGTCGAGCGTCTCATTCATGAACATGACATGGACATTAAACAGGCTTGTTTAGCATCAATGCAGCAAATTACTGGAGCATTGATTGGAATTACACTGGTACTTACCGCTGTGTTTATTCCCATGAGTTTTTTCACGGGTTCTACAGGCGTCATTTATCGACAGTTTTCGATCACATTGGCATCCTCCATGCTGCTATCGTTACTGGTCGCTATTACCATTACCCCCTCTCTGTGCACTTTATTATTAAAAAAACGAAAGACCCATCCTCGTAAACCTCCACAGAAGTGGCAAATTTGGGTTGATAAGAGTATGCAAAATGTTGCTGGCTTTTTTTCTACATGTGCACAAGCCCTGATTCAATATAAATGGAGCAGTTGCATATTTATTGTTTTTCTTAGTCTGGTCTTAACCATACTATATCGTGCCCTCCCCACCAGTTTCATTCCTAATGAGGATCAAGGTTTAATTGCCATCCAATATAGTTTGCAGAACAGTGCCTCTTTATCTCAAACTCAAGCGATTGGTCGACAAATTAATGACTATTTACTGACACAACAAAAAGACAATGTGAACACTGTGTTAGTCGTTAATGGGCAAAATTTTTCAGGTAATGGCGCACATTTAGGTTTGGTATTTGTTTCTCTAAAACACTGGAATATTCGAGATTCGAAACATCGAACTGCTTTTGCTTTACGTAAAAGCATTCAAGCCGATTTAGAGAAAAATCTTGAAGCTAAAGTAATGGTTGGTTTACCACCAAGTGTTTCAGGCTTAGGGCAATCCGATGCGATTTCGCTATGGTTACGTGATTTAAATGGGCAAGGTCGTGAGAACTTGAGTAAAAAGTTTGAACAAATGGAAAGTATGAGTCAGCATTACAAGGCCTTTCAACATCTCTCTCCTTTAGTGCCTGAAAATAAAGCAGAAATCTTTGTGAATATTGATCAGAATAAAGTCAAAATTATGGATGTAGAATCAGATGTCATTCGCAGTACCCTAGCAACGGCATGGGGCGGAAGCGATGTAAATGACTTTATAGAACGTGGACGGATTAAACCCATTATTTTACAAGGCGATGCACCATATCGTTCTAAACCCGAAGATTTAAACCAGTGGCATGTACGTAATCGTTCAGGTGACATGATTCCCCTATCCTATTTTGCAGAATCACATTGGACGGGTGCACCAGAAGTGCTTAATCGCTTTATGGGATTACCCGCTATTGAATTGGAAGCGAATGTTGCTGCGGGTTATAGCTCTGGACAAGCCATGCAGGAAATTACAGCATTGGCTCAGCAACAACAAGAGGTTGATATTGCTTGGAGTGGCTTATCCTTGCAAGAATTACAATCTAGTCATCAAGCCATTTATCTGTACATTGCATCCATTGCTTTTATTTTCTTATGTTTAGCTACACTCTACGAAAGTTGGAAAATTCCTTTCATTATTTTATTAGGCTTGCCATTGGGAATTGTAGGTTCAATTATTGTGGCATGGATCTTCAATTTACCCAATGATGTCTATTTCCAAATCGCACTGCTTACAGGTATTGGATTATCTTGTAAAAATGCGATTTTAATTGTGGAGTTTGCTTCGAAAAACTATTTAGCACATAAAAATGCCGTACAAGCTGCACTTCAAGCATTAACACTACGGATTCGCCCTATTTTAATGACGTCATTGGCTTTTGGGGCAGGTATTATTCCACTTGCTTTGGCAACAGGTGCAGGTGCTAATAGTCGTTATGAAATTGGCATGAGTATTTTGGGCAGTGTGGTGTTTGGTACGATCCTCGTCCCTTTATTTACGGTATTTCTATTTACTTTGATTCAAACTGCACGACGTCCAGCACTTTCCATATTCTCTGCGAAACAAAAATATGCAGATGACCAAACCAGTGATCCGATTTAATTTTAAATAAACATTTAAGAAGTCATTAAAAAACCGAGTGATATAATCACTCGGTTTTTCTATTGTTGCTATGTGTTAAGCGGCAATTTTCTCGATCCAAGCATCTAAGGTGGGTTGCTCTGCTAAATCCTCAAAGCTGACACGGCTTCCATAGGCTTGCCATACACCCACTAAGGTCATTAATCTGACCGAATCTAAACCCAAGAGCAGCAAGTCATCCTGTAATTGAATTTCTTCAGCAGGAAGCTGCAATTGTTCACTTACTGCACGTAAAATACCAGCCTTAGATAAGGGGTGAACTTTTTTCTCGCGACTGCTCGACCATGCTGTCAACACTTGATGTGTCGACATCACTTGCGCGCAACGGGTACTTGCATATTTTAGGGCGAGATCATGCTCTTCACGACTAAAATCAGCCAAAGCATCCCCCACTAAGAAGGGCTTAATATTCAGCATGAAAGCTTCCGCGGCACTTAATAAACAGCCAATATGAGCATAAACGCCACAAATCATGAGTTGATCACGTTCCCAATCTTGCATAAGCTGCTCAAGATTAGAAAATTTAAAGGCACTGTAGCGCCATTTTGTCAGCACAATATCTTCGCCAACAGGACTTAATTCATCGTGAATTTTGGTCTGCTCTGGGTCACCTTTTAAACCTGTGCCCCAAAAGTCGGTTAATAATTGGCGATGCTCTGGGGTCTGATCACCCAATTGTGCGGTATAAACCACTGGAATATTGAGCGCGCGAGCCTGTTCTATCAAGGCTTTGGTATGCTGAATCAACTCAGGAATGGGTGCTTGTGATTGATCATAAAAATCTAAAAAATATTGCTGCATATCATGCACCAGCAAAACTGACTTTTCAGGATCAAGTGCCCAACGGGTTTTATTGTTAAAAAAATCATCTGCCTGTGGCATAGGATAACTTGCGATTTTAGGGATACTCATTGTTTAGACCTAATTGATATGTAGAAGTTTTAAAGTTGTTTCACTAGTGTTTTTTTGTCTATTTTCCCAAAAGCGGTGTAAGGAAAATGCTGAATAAATTCAACTCGATCTGGAATTTTATAATGTGCTAAACCATAATCTTTGAGATACTGACGTAAATTTAAGCCTCGGCGAATTTCACTTGGATCATCTTGCTGCGCTTGCCACGAAACAAAAGCACAGCTCTTTTCGCCCAGTACATCATCAGGCATGGCGACTAATGACACCAATTGCACTTGTGGGTGAGTAATCAAAGCTTGCTCAACTTCTTCAGTAGCAATTTTTTCACCACCGCGATTAATCTGTTCCTTAGAACGTCCTTCAACCACTATGCATCCATCTTCTAAAATACGAACGAGATCTCCCGTTCGATAAAAGCCGTCTGGGGTAAATGAGCGAGCATTATGTTCTTCCGCTTTATAATAGCCACGAATGGTATAGGGTCCGCGTGTGAGCAAATGCCCAACTTCACCTTGAGCCACAGGCTGATCATCTTCATCTAAAACAAGAATTTCATCGTCTTCGGAAATTTTAAGACCTTGCGTATGGATGATTTGGTCTTTGTGCATACCGAAGCGAGTGTAATTGACCAAGCCTTCAGCCATTCCAAAGACTTGTTGTAAATTTACATTGAATTCATCTATAAGACGGTTCGCAACTACATCAGCCAGACGTGCACCTCCCACTTGCAAACAGTGCAAGCTCGACAAGATATCATCTTGATCACATGCGGCTTTATCCATCCATGGGCGCACTAAAGCAGGAACTAGACAGGCATCTGTGACTTGATGTTTTCTAATGAGAGTGAATGAAGTTTCTGGGCTTGGATCTGTACCTAAAACCACTGCACCACCACTATAGAAAATACCTAATGCCCCCGCAGAACTCATGGAAAAGTTATGTGCCGCAGGAAGTACCATTAATAATTTAGAGTACTGATTTAATTCACAAATCTTGGCACTTTCCCGCACGCTATATAGATAGTCATCATGTGTACGTGAAATTAATTTAGGAATTCCTGTACTTCCGCCCGAAAGTTGTAAAAATGCAACTTGATCTGCAGTACTGGCTTGGCTGACTATGGGCTGCACTGGATTGTCTTGAATTTCCAATGTGTATAATGCTGAGATGGAGTCAAACTCTGCTGTTTCACCTAAAACAAAAACTTGTTTTAAGCTTGGATTGGACTGTTGGCACTGCCGAGCCAAAGCACGATAATCAAATTTTTGCGTACCAAAATCAGCACAAAAATATGCATTGGCTTCAGTTTGTTGAAAAAAACTATTTACTTCTGAAAATCGATGCGCTGGCAGTGACATAATTGGCAATGCACCTAATCGAATAAGTGCAAAAAAAATGATGTAAAAGGCATGATGGTTTGGCAATTGCACAACAGCTTTATCACCACTTCGCAAACCACGTTGATATAAACTAGCAACGCAGCAATCAACAGCAGAATTAAACTGCCGATAAGTAATTTTTTGCTCAGCACAATAAATTGCAATATTATCGGCATATTTTTCAGTGGCTTCATGTAAAAACTCACTTAAATTCTGTCCAATCCAGTAGCCTTTTTCTCGATATTTTTGTGCAAATTCTGCTGGATATGCGACCGCACCGTCTAAATATGTTTGTGGCATTGTTCTCATCCTTATATGGAAATCTGTTCAGGTGACAGCCCAAAGCCATCAAGAACTGTTCTAAATTTTGCAGCTGTTTCTGCACATTCGGCAGATGGATCTGAAGCAGCAACAATGCCTGCTCCTGCAAAAAGACGAGCCGTTTGCTCATATACTCGTGCACAACGTACAGTCACCGACCATTCGCCATTGCCTTTGGCATCTGCCCAACCCATCGTTCCTGCAAAAAGTTCTCGATTAAATGGTTCAATCTCTGCAATTTTTGTACGTGCCAACGCAGTGGGCTGACCACAAATCGCAGGTGTAGGATGTAACTTTTCTACTAGATCGAATACATGTGTGCGTTCATCCTGCAAAACCCCTTCTATTTGTGTCGCTAAATGCCACAAACGTTTGGTACGAATCAAACTTGGCTGCTTGGGAACATGCAAATTTTTACAAAATGGGCTGAGTTGATCAGCAATCATTTCAATTACTAAAGCATGTTCGTATTGATCTTTTTCAGAAGATAACAATTGCTGTGCATTGTGCTGGTCTTGCACTGGATCTATGCTGCGTGGTGCAGTACCTGCAACAGGTTTACTCCAAATTCTTTGTTGTTGCTTGGCGATTAATAACTCTGGGCTTGCACCCAAAAACCAGCCCTCTTGCTTCGGATTCCGTGCGACTGCATAGTTATAACCATCTGGATTATGTTTGGATAAATTATAAAATAGTTTCGATATATCAATTTTTTGATCGAAATCTAATTGTAAAATTCGGGCTAGAACCGCTTTATCCAATTCTTTATTTTTTAAAGCGTGTACTAGCCCCTCTACCGATTGCTGAAAGGCATCAGCACTCGGCAAATAAATTGAACCATTGAATGTGTTACTTAAATCATAATCTGGCGTAGAAAACAGAATTTTTTGATAGCACTGTGCCTGTTGCATCACCATCAAATTCACATCTTCTGCACTGCTAAATGGAAGCCCTCCCATCAAAAGTGCATGTGGATTACCTTGTTGGAGTGCGTCTTGTAATTGTAATCTTGCTTGCCTCAGCCAATTGGACAAACTCTGCTGTGAATCAACCTTTACATCCGCCAGTTTTTGGTTGCTATGCAATACATAGTCTGGTGTGCTAAATAAAAATGCCGGTCTATCACCACAATGTAAAATCTCAGAAGCTAGGGCGATTTGAGTTTCGGTCAAATTATTTTGCTGAATAAAATAAGGGGGTTGAATGGACATCCCTCTTCTCCTTTTTTATTTCATAATCCAATGATTTTAATAACTATTTAAATTAAAAATTGCGTTAAACACCAAGCGTTGCGCCACCATCTACCACAATTTCTTGCATGGTAATTTGTGAGGCTTGATCTGAAAGTAAAAATGCAACGGTATTGGCAATGTCTTCGGGTTGCGCCATACGTTTTAAGGGAATACCTGTACGGAATTGAGATAAATCGCCATCTAAAATACTCGCTGGGGGTTGATCATCTTCCCATAACTGTTTCTGCATCTGCGTCAATGTTGAGCCTGGTGAAACTACATTTACCCTGACGTTAAAAGGTGCAACCTCCAAGCCCAAATTACGGCTGAAATGACTTAAGGCTGCTTTGGTGGTGGCATACATGCCCAACTGCGTTCTTGCCATACGTGCACTGTTTGAACTTACAGTGACAATACTGCCGCCACCATGCTCACTCAAATGCTTTGCCATGTACTGGCTCAACATAATTGGTGCTTGTAAATTGACCGCAAGTGAATGTTGCCAGTCTTCTAATTTGGCACCTAAAAGCGATGTCATTTTCAGAATACCTGCCACATTGACTAAACCAATCACCGTGTTTTTCTGGACGATTTCTTCAAGTAAATTTTGTACCTGATCGTATTGGGTAATATCTTGAGTTACGGCTTGCCAATGTCGTTTTTGTTCAGTGTGCAGTTGTTGTTCGATATCCCAACTTTTGGAGTCTGGGTTGGTATCAATACCAATCACATCAAAACCTTGTTCTAATAGTTTCAGGGCAATTGCTGCTCCAATTCCTCTTGCGGCTCCTGTTACCACGATGGTAGAGCTCATAAATTACTCCGAGTCATTTTGACCATAAATGAAGTCAGGCAAAATAATCGCAAATAATTATCATTATTATCAATAGCATTTTATTACGCATAACGTCGCACCCTCATGGTTTCGTTTAAAATTCAATCTAAATTAAGACATATCTTATTGATATTTATTGTTTTAAATTTATTATCGGTTTTTTAATTGATTATAATGATAATCATTATTATTTACGACTGATAATCATTCTGATAAATTGGTGCGGAAATTTCCCAATACTTGGACTTTAGATGGAGCTAAAATTTCATCCTACTCATCCACTGTTGAATCAAGAAAATGTTGGTTCAAGCGCGTGGTGGGAGCAAATAAAACCATATTCTAACCCTCTCATTACTCACCATAATGGCAACAGTCGATGTAGCTTTATTTGGAAAAAAAAGGAAAATAAAAACAATATCTTAATTGATATTTACTCACAAACACCTTCTATCTATCAACAATGGAATCTATTTCATCAACTCGAAGGCACTGATGTTTGTGTCTATGAAATTGATTTACCTCAAGACTGGTTTGGCAGTTATGTGATTGTTGAAACTGAAGATGATCCACCTATGACAAATGAAGCGGTGTTACGTCGCAAATGGTGGATGAGCCAGTTACAGCATTTTGCTCAAGCTGATCCATTGAGTACACATCCTCGTTATTCAGGACAAATTGCATGTGTGATCAATCAATTACATCTAAATCCACATACACCAAGCAAAGTAGAAAAGCTCAATAATCTACCAGAGGTTCAGTCTAAAACATGGTTTAGCCATCGATTAAAAACGCAATATCAAATCGATTTTTTTTCAACAGCATCGCTCCATCATCAACAAAACCAACCTCATAGTTTGCCAGTATTGCTTTTTTTAGACGGTCAGATTTGGAGTGAACAACTACCTTTACTGCCCTTTCTAACAGATCGAACCGCGTCACAAAGTATTTTTCCTGCCACATTTGTATTTATTCATTCTGATGCTGCGAAACGTCAGCACGACTATGGTTGTCATGATGATTTTAGTCATGCGTTGGTTACTGAGCTGCTTCCGTGGTTACAACAGTTTGATCTGCGGATAGATACCCAACAAACGTCGATTATCGGGCAAAGTTTAGGTGGATTGTGCGCGATACACAGTAGTTTGTTATATCCCAACTTCTTCCAGCATGTAGTGGCGCAGTCAGGTTCCTATTGGTGGTCTGATTTAAAAAATAGTCCATTTTTACAAAGTCGTCATCATCAATACCTTGTAAACCCATTGACTAAAGCAAATGAAAAATCTCAAAAATACTTAAATTTTATCTCTAAACAAACATCTCAGCAGAACCTATTTTTTAGACATTGTCTGCACAGCAGTATGTCAATGACTTGGACACCAACCCAGTTCCACATTAGTGCAGGACATTGTGAAACCGATATGTACGAGCTTTCGCAACAACTCGATCTGCACTTAAAACAAAATGGCAGTCACTCCTCATTTCATCGCTATTACGGCGGGCATGATCCTGTCAATTGGCACCAAGATTTACTTCAAACCTTAAACAACATTCTTTCATCAAAACATCTCAGTAAGGATAACAAACATGAGCCAGCTACAAGAAAACTATCTGAATCCATTTGATAATGAGCAACTTCCTTTTCAAGTCTTAAAAAATCAACACGATGAATATAGCTTATGGCCTGCAACACATCCTGTACCACAAGGATGGGATAGTCAGTTTGGTCCTGATAGCCGTGGGGCTTGCATTGACTATGTCGAAAAGCATTGGCATTCAATCAATCCATTTCAGCAGGCTTAAGGGAGTAGCAGCATGAATCAACCATTATCCTACGTACTTCATCATGATGCGAGTTATCCAATGCAGTTTCCGCTGTTATCTACGCAGCGTGGCATTTTCCTTGCTGACCATTTAAGCGAAATTGAAGATTTATACGCGATTGCACATTGTTTGGAACTGCCGAATAATATTGATTTGCACCAATTTAAGCAGGCTATTCAACAGGGGCTTTCAGAAGCAGAATCCGTGACTGCAACTTATTCTACACAGCCTGATCATGCTGTTTTGCACGTGCAACCTGAATCTCAAATGGTGATTGAAGAGTTTGATTTCCGCCATCTTCCACCTAAACAGGCAATGCAACGGGTGTGGGATTGGATGCCGACCGATCGTGAACATGCTAAATCGTTAAAGCAAGATCAACAGCAATTGTACCGCCAAGTTCTATTTATCACGCATGACACGATCTATTGGTATCAACGTTATCATCACATTATGTTAGATGGCTTTAGTTTAATTAATCTGAGCAAGCGGATTATTGAAATTTATCAGCAAATGGCTGCTCAACAAACACCAAAACCTTCTCCCTTTATTGCTTTACAAGAGGTAATTCAAGAGCGTTTGGCTTATGAAAATAGTCAACAGTTCAAGACCGATCAACAATTTTGGCAGCATTATTGTGAAGATCTCCCTTCACCCATCACGCTCAGTATTCATCATGCTGCAGCGAAAACTACAGCGCGATTTATTAAGCATCAATTACGCTTTTCTCAAGGTATTCTAAAAGAAACTCAAGATCTTGCTACACAATACAAAGTCGCACTTCCCGATATGATGATGGCTTTGTCATTATTGTATCTTTACAAAATGAGTGACAAAGCTGAGTTAGTCGTGGGCATTCCATTCATGCGTCGTCTTGGCTCTAAAGCCATCCGCTCGACCCTACCTACAGTCAATGTCCTACCCGTTAAATTTCAACTCTCGCCACAAGAAGATTGGCTGAGTTTAGCCTTGCAGGTGCAGCAACAATTACAACGCATCCGTCCACATCAAAAATATGATGCTGAACAAATTCTACGCGATCTTAATTCAATTGATATTCACGAGCGCATTTACGGTCCAATTCTGAACTATAAAGCTTTCGATCAAGACCTGAACTTGAACGATCATCAGGTGAAAACACATCATATTTCGACAGGTCCGATTGATGATTTTGAGTTTTCTTTTATTGTACAAAATCAGGAACTCATCATTGAGTTACGTGCCGATGCGCTGCGTTATACCCAAAATGAATTATTTGCACATGGGCAACGTCTCACGCTGCTTTTAGAACAAGGTTTATCATCACCTCGCCAAGCCATTCAAGATATTAATATCTTGCCGAAGTCAGAAGCGCAAGCACTGATCAAAGCAGGAACTGGTGCGAAGATTTCTCACCCTGAAAAATACAACAATATTTTAGATATTTTCTATGAACAAGCGGCGCTATACCCTGACCGCATTGCACTAATCAGTGGTGAGAGAGAGCAGCTCTATCAGCTCAGTTTTTCTGAATTAAGTCTTAAAATCAATCAACTAACACGCTACCTTCAAGCACAAGGTGCGCAAAAGAATACTGTGATTGCAGGGGCAATTCCACGCTCTGCGGAATCTGTGGTTGTGATGCTTTCTGTCCTGAATTCAGGGGCGAGTTTCTTGCCTCTCGATTTGGATTATCCGATTGATCGGATGCAAATGATGTGTGAAGATGCAAATCCGCTGTTTGCCCTTACTACGCAGTCACTGACCAATCAATTACCCAAAAACTTAAAGCAAATCCATCTTGATGATCCCAATGTCATTGCAGCCATCCAAGATCAAGACTCAAGTACCATTCCAGCAATACAGCGCCATTTTGATTTTCAAGATGTAGCTTACGTTATCTTTACGTCAGGTAGTACAGGGCGTCCTAAAGGGGTGATGAATACACATGGTTCATTACTGAATCTCATTCTCTCGCATCGTGACACCATTTACCAACCTGCCTTAAATGCGGTGAATCAACAATATCCACATCGTCCACTACGTGCAGCACATACCCACTCTTTCTCTTTTGACTCGTCGTGGTTGCAAGTTTTTTGGATGTTATGGGGTCAAGAGCTGCATATTTTTGATGAAAATATGCGCCGCGATGCTTGGGGCTTAGTTCAGGAAATTCAGCATCGTCATATCGATACTTTAGATTTACCACCTTCTTTTTGCGCACAAATGATCACCAACGGTTTATTTGCCACAGATCAACATCATCCTCGTCTGATCCTGATTGGCGGTGAAGCTGCACCTTTGGCTTTATGGCAGCAATTAAATGCGCAAACTCATTTATTTGCACATAACTTATATGGTCCAACCGAATATACCGTCGATACCTTCCGTGCTGAATTAAAACAGACGGATCGTCCAGTGATTGCCAACCCAATTGGCAATACCCAAGCTTATGTACTGGATCGCAATTTACAATTGTGTGCTACAGGCGTGATTGGAGAGCTATATATTTCTGGCTTTGGGATTGCTAATGGCTACCTTGGGCGCGCTGATTTAAGTTCAACGCGTTTTGTTGCCAATCCCTTTGATGTTGGGCAACGTATGTATCGAACTGGCGACTTAGTGCGTTGGAACAATGCAGGTAAATTGGAATTTATGGGGCGTTGTGATGATCAAATCAAGATCCGAGGTTATCGGGTAGAAATTGGTGAGGTTGAAAATGCCTTATCCATTCTGCCTAATATAGAAAGTGTGGTGGTCATTGCTGAACCGATTAACAATAGTCATCGCCTATTGGGCTACTGTGTAGTCAAAGATTTAACATGGAATGAAGAACAAGCGGAACAGTTAAGTGAGACTTATTTAAGCCAATTACGCCAAAACCTCCCTGACTATATGGTGCCTTCGGCATTAACGGTCATGCAGCAATTCCCGCGAAATGTCAGCGGTAAGGTCGACAAAAAAGCCTTGCCACGCCCACAAATTCGGACACAAAGTCGCATCGCACAAACACCTGAGCAACAATTGCTCTGTGATTTGTGTGCTCAGATTTTGAAAATAGAAAATATTGGTATTGATGACGACTTTTTCATGACGGGTGGCGACAGTATTTCTGCCATTATGCTGTGTACACACTTACGCAAGCAGGGTTACATACTTAAACCAAGTGATGTATTCCAACTTAAAAATATTGCAGCTTTATCTACATGCTTGCAAAAACTGGAGCAGCAACCTAGCATTCCTCAGCAGCTACATTCACTTATAGATGCAAATATCACCCAAAAGATCAAAGCTGAATATGGCAATGAGTACAATGTTTTGCCCTTGTTGCCATTACAAAAAGGCATGTTATTCCATGCTCAACTAGAACAGCAGCAAGCAAGCTATAATGCCTTTACTCAAATCAGTCTGCACGGTGAAATCGATCCCTTACGCTTACAACAAGCACTGAATACTGTTTTACGCAAACACCCTCAATTGAGTGGTTGGTTTGATACCCAAAATACTGAAGAACCGATTTTTATCTATACACAACAGCCAACTCAAAATTGGCCGTTAACAAGTTTGGTCTGCGGTACGGATCAACTAGAAACGCAAATTCAACACGCCTTGCAACACACTATGCAATTGGATCAAGAATATGGCGCACTGCGTACGATCTTGATTCAACATACTGCACAGCATGCGGAATTAATCATTATCGTCCATCACTTGCTGACGGATGGCTGGTCTACCCCCTTATTTATACAAGACCTGATCGATGCCTACCAACATCCATTGACTCCACTCAAAAGCTTAACTGATTCATACCATGACGTGGTGATGCAACTTATTCAGCAAGATCATACTGCTGCACGCCGCATTTGGACTGAAGATTTACAGGATACGCAACCTCTCATTTTATTTGAACATGCAAAAAAACAAGCTGTCGAAGAATATGCTTATCAACTTAGTCCAGCACTGAGTACCCAATTGGAGCAACGATTACGTAAGGCAGGCATTACATTAAATGTCTTCATGCAAATGATCTGGGCAATGACCCTACAGACTTATGCCTACCGCGAAGAAATTGTTTTTGGTACGCCAGTTTCAGGGCGCACTGCCCCAATTATGGGTTTAGAACAACAAATTGGTTTGTTCCTAAATACCATTCCTGTTCAAGTAAAATTGAACATGCAACAAAGCCTGTGGCAACAACTGGATCATTTGCAACACAGCCATATTTGCCACCTCGAACAAGATGGTATAGGACTCAATGAAATTCAAACCCTGTTGGGTAAAGGCAATTTGTTCGATACATTATTAGTTGTTGAAAACTATCCTGATCATCATTACTTAAAGCAACAATTGGGTGATGCTAAAATTGAAAAACTGACCAATCGCGGCTATAGCCATTATCCATTGGCATTATTGGTCATTCCTGATCAATCGATTGAATTACTGTTAGAACATCGTGGTGTAATCGCTCAACCTGAACAATTGATGGCACGCATGGTTCAATTCATTGAAACTGCATTAGATCAACCTGATCGGGTATTAGCAGAATATCCTTTACAGCTTCCTAAAGAAGCACAACATCTAAAAGCCATCAACCAAACACAGCATGCTGTGCCAGCAACCACTTTACAGCAACTCTTAAACAAAGCTGCGAAGCAACATCCTCAAGCCTTAGCTTTGGTCGATGAACAGCATCAACTGAGTTTGCAACAGGTTCGCGAACAGGTCTATGGCTTGGCACAGCAACTCCAACAGCACGGCGTTCAAGCAGGTGATGTGATTGCCATTGCCTTACCTCGTTCGGTCAAGCTCAGTCTCGCAATTCTTGCTGTGATTGAAGCAGGAGCAGCGTATTTACCGATTGATCTACAGCATCCAAATGAGCGTATTCAATATATGCTTCAAGATGCACAGCCACGGCTCATCATTACTGAACCATCCTTACTGCCCGATGCTCAAATACCGCGTTTTAACTTTGATGCCTTACTCACCCCCGACGCACTCGCATTGGTAGATTATCAAACGACGCTTGTGAGTCCACAACACCCTGCCTACATGATTTATACATCAGGTACAACAGGGCAACCTAAAGGCGTTTTGGTTTCCCACCAAGCAATTGTCAATCGAATTTTATGGATGCAAGACCAATATCCACTCAATACTACAGATGTGATTTTGCAAAAAACTCCAAGTACTTTTGATGTTTCTGTTTGGGAGTTTTTCTGGTCATATTTAGTCGGGGCACGATTGGTCATGGCACCAGAACATGCGCATAAAGACCCACTAAAACTGTTAGATATTATTCAAAAGCAAGGAATCACCACACTACATTTTGTACCTTCGATGTTATCGGTTTTTGAAAATGCGGTGAGCACCTTGATGAGTGCAGAACAGCGTCGATCACTTCCGCTGAAACGCGTGTTCTGTAGTGGTGAAGCATTGCCGATCGCATTAGCTACAAACTTTTTTCAGCATTTCAGTTGTGCTTTATACAATCTATATGGTCCGACTGAAGCTGCGGTAGATGTGAGTTATATGAATGCTCGTGCGCCATCAGCAACTCAGGAAAATAGTGTTCCTATTGGCTATCCTGTATGGAACACCGAGCTGTATATTTTGGATCAATATTTGCGCCCTGTTCCCGTAGGCGTGCATGGCGAACTCTATATTGCGGGTGAGCAATTGGCGTTGGGCTATCACAATCGTCCTGATCTAACGGCAAACCGTTTTGTTGCCAATCCATTCCAAGTTGGCAAACGTATGTATCGTACGGGTGATATTGCACATTGGCAGGAAAATGGCAGTATTCAGTATGTTGGACGTGCTGATGATCAATTAAAAATTCGCGGTCAACGTGTCGAACTAGGTGAAATTGAACAGCAAATCTGTCTAATCACACAGATCGATGATGTGGTCGTACACCCTGTTGCATTGAACGCATCACAAGAACCCCAATTAATCGCTTATGTAAAAACAAACACTAGCTTAGACACTGCCTCTCTGAAAAAGAAACTGGCAAAAGCCTTACCAGCCTATATGTGCCCAAGTCATTTTATGTCGCTGGCTGAATTCCCCCTCAGTCATAATGGTAAGTTGGATCGCAAAGCTCTACCAAAACCAACTCAGTTAGACACACAAATCAAGCGTTTACCCAACTCTGAAACCGAACATAAAGTTGCCATCATCTTTAAAAAACTTCTAAATATTCAAGAAGATATATCAGTTGATGCCGATTTCTTTGCACTAGGTGGGCATTCGATTTTAGTCATGAAATTGGTGATTGAGCTGCGTAAAGTATTCAACCAATCCCTACCGATGGGCATGCTCATGACTCAAGTCAGCATTGAACGTATTGCTGCACTGTTACTTTCACAAGAGCGCTTACAGCATGTAGAACAAAACGGAATGCAACCAATCTTGCACATCCGTTCAGGAACGACTCACCCACTGTTCTGTTTCTCTCCTGGCTCAGGCTCTGCATGGCAATACACCGCTTTGTCCCCGTATTTAGACCCAAATATCCCGATCATCGGTTTACAGTCGCCACGTCCAGAGGGTTTACTCGCCAATAGTGCATCAATGGATGAGTTAGCAGAGAAACAACTGGAGTTAATTCGCACTATACAACCACAGGGACCCTATAGTTTCTTAGGTCATTCTTTAGGTGGCACAGTCGCATATGCAGTGGCAGCAAAACTTCGTGAACAAAATGAACGCGTTGATTATCTCGGTTTATTAGATACTTACCCTGCGGAAATCCACCAATGGTTAGACCCATCGGTAGAAGAAATGAATGCTGAAGCCGAACAAGAGCAGTTCTTTAATGATATTTTAGAAGAGGCTGATGTTAGCCTGTACCAAGAAACTCAGCGCTTACAACAGGACATTTTTGCCAACTATCGTGATGCAGTACGCTTGTTAAAACCGTATAAAATGCCAAAGTTTGATGGTCATTTACATGTAGTCGTTGCAGAAAAAGATTTGCTGTCTTACATTCAGCCTCAAGCCCAGTGGCAACCGTTGGTGGCACAGCTTTCTATCACAACCATGTCAGATGCAAATCACAGCAATATTCTATCCCCAAAACAATTGCAAAAATTAGGTCTTATTTTAAATACACACATTGAGCATGCACGTCAGTTAAAAGGTGCAGATCATGTCCTTTAAAATGCTGCTGACAGATTTTAGTATACTCAAAACCAATCGCCATTTTCGCAATGTCTTTGTTGCACGTACCTTGTCTTTATTGACTATTGGAATGTTGATTGTGGCAATTCCGCAACAAGTCTATCAAATGACGCATGATGTATTTCATGTTGCGATTGCCACTGCGATTGAAGGCATTGCCATGTTTATTGGTTTATTGCTGGGTGGGGTTCTATCTGACCGCTATGATCGAAAAAAGCTGATTCTGTTTGCCCGAAGCTTTTGTGGCATTGGCTTTATCGGATTGGCTTTGAATGCGATGTCCAACCAACCCTCGCTGAGTTTGATTTATGTTTTTAGTGCATGGGATGGTTTCTTTGGTGCCTTAGGTGTCACGGCGATGATGGCAGTCATGCCCATGATTGTTGGGCGCGAAAACATTGTGCAAGCGCGCGCGGTGAGTATGCTTTCCGTGCGACTCGCCACCGTGATTGCCCCAGCCTTGGGTGGCATTATTATTGCAGCGAGCAATGTCGCTGCTGCTTATTGGATTGCAGCCATCGGTACTTTATTGACTGTCATTCTGTTACTAAACTTACCGAGCCTCAAGCCTTCACAACACGGTGCTGTCATGGAATCCCCGCTACAACAGCTCTTGCAAGGTTTTAAATTCGTTTTTCAAAATAAGATTGTCGGTACGACCATTTTGATTGGCACTCTCTTGAGTTTCAGCAGTGCCATCCGCATCGTCTTCCCGCAAATGGTAGAACAACAGTTTGCAGGCGGTGCATTTGAATTAGGATTGATGTATTCGGCTGTCCCCTTAGGCGGCATCATCGCTGCATTTCTCAGTGGTTGGACCAATCAACTGATTCGTCCTGGCAATATCATGCTGTATTTCTGCCTAGCTGTTTTTGCCTGCATGATTGCGATCGGTTTAAGTTCATGGTTCAATTTGACTTTGTTCATTCTGACAGTATTTGGTTATTGCTCTGCTGTTGCAAATTTACTGCAATACAGCATCGTACAAGGTCATACACCAGATGACTATTTAGGACGCATTAATGCCATTTGGTTGGCTCAAGATGCTTCAGCAGATTCTATCGCCACTACGGGCATGGGCTTACTCACTCGATTACTTCCAATCACGAGCAGCATTTTCTATTTTGGTCTGATCAGTCTATTGCTGGGTTTACTCTGTCTGATTGGCTTTACAGGAATTCGTAAAGCTGGGTTGCAAGATCCGAATTTACAGGAAAGTTAATCTGTTTTAACTCAGAAGAAAGCGCCATGCTTCCTTCTGAGTACTAATATCTATATGAGTGGCTGTATCTCTAGATCAATGCTATTTTTGGTTGGTCTTATATACCCAAGTCAGTACATAATCTTCCTGTATCTCCCAATAGCCCTCATACTCTTGAACCAATTGAAATTTATTCTGAATTTCATTTGAAAACTTTAATTTAACACATCGGTTTGGTAATGAAATTTCAGTAATCGCCGCATCTAGAAAATCAATATAGTGCTTAACTTCAGGATAAACCGCTTTATACAAGCTTTCCTTAATGGAAAAAACCAAAGTCAAAAATTGCTGAAAACTTAATTCTGATTTTATCTCATCCCAAATTTTATAATCTTGATGGTTCAGAATCAGATGCTGACCCTCTGCAATCAAAGCCTCACTAACCCAATGTTCAATATCAATACCCAAATAAGCTGTAGATGCCGATACCGCGACTACAATCTGATTTTTCGAATGGCTAATACTACCTCGAAATGGTGGAGTCCACTGTGGTAATCGCTGCGAAAGTGAAGTTACTCCTTCATAAACCTCATAATACTGCATCAGTATTGCTTGTATTAAAATTCGCCCACTATAAAACTCACTCAGCCGTGTTGATACAGCTTGCTCTAGATATTTTGGTGGTGTGAGATTTTTAAAAAGATGCACATCAATATGTTCTAAATCCAACTGGTAACAGACGCAGTCCTGCATCAGCTCAAGTTTTTGTGCATGTTCAAAGACGTAATCGGTAAAATACTTTTGAAAATATAATGGCTCATTCATTGAAAATACAAAATAAGTTGAAGGTTCACAAAGGACGTCATTGTTAAAGGAAATTTAAATAGAATTCATCATTAGATATGCTAGTAAATAGTATTAAATTTCATTTGTAAATGATTATCAATTATATATACTGTCTAGCAAATAAACAATCGCTTATGATTTATCATCCTTATGAAAACGTTCGGAATCATACTTACGCTCTTAGGCACCTTCAGTATTTATTGCAGTCATTACAATCAAAATTTACTCGCATCTCCGCTCCCCAAGATTTTCAAAATAATTGGTCTTGGATTGCTGTTGCTCGCACTCATTGTGCTGTTAATCAGTTTGCCTAAAGTCGTCGCCTGCTTTGTTTGGGTCGTGTTAATGATCTTGGTTTGGTCGCATATTCCATTTATTACACTCTTTAAACGCAGGTTAAACCCATGAAAAATAAAATTGAAAAGACCATTCAACCAGACTGGTGGTCTAAATCTTTCGCTGGGGCAATCTTTGGATTAAGTTTGGCGATCGCTTTAGGAAATTTAATCGTGGTGATTGGCAAGCACTTTATTGCAATGGATTTATTGGTACAGCTCGCCATGTGGAGTATTCCTTGGTTATGGATGCCACTACTTTTCATCAGTTTTTTATTTCACACTGGCAAAGCCGCAATTTTTTATATGGCAGCCGCCAATCTTCTTGCCTACGCCTGTCTATTTCTATTACGAGGATAATCCATGAAAGTCCGTTCCGATCTCATGAAACTCGCTAAAAGTATGCATACTTGGGTGGGAGTAAGTTCAGGAATTTTACTCTTCATTTGCTTCTTTGCAGGTGGTTTGAGTATGTTTCAACATCAAATTAGCCAATGGGCAACCCCGCAGGAGCAGATCTTACCTGCAATTAAACCTGAACAATATCAGCAACTCATTCAACAAGTTCAGGCTCAATATCCAGCAACGGAAAAGTCCTTTACTTTAAATCTTCGTTCGACAGAGCATCAATATGCCCCATTACTATGGAAAGAATCTAAACGTAATGAGGGTTTTAATATTGCACAAAGCACATGGCTTGCCAGTTTGGACTCACAAGGTCAATTAATTACACAGCAGACCAATCTTTCCAAAGCGGGTTGGCTCATTGAACAATTACATGAAACAGCTGGTATCCCCGGAATGGCTGGTCACCATGGATTTGGCGTCTATGTCATGGGTGTGGTTGCCATTTTATATTTTTTGGCACTCATGACAGGTCTGCTTCTACTCTTGCCGACTTTGGTTAAAGATTATTTTGCAGTCCGCCCCGGCAAAAATAAAAAGCGTTTTTGGTTGGATACACATAATGTGGTTGGGATTACCAGTCTGCCCTTTCACATCATTATTTGCATTTCGGTTATTGTTTTTGCATTTCATGATTTCTTTTATGACTCGATTGGACATCTTGCACTTAAAGGCAAACCTGTGTTTAGTCCAAGCAAGCAAGAGCAAATATATATTCCTTCAACTCAACTCGATATTGATAAAATTTTGGCACAAGCGAAAAAAGTCGCTCCTGAATATGCTGTCGATTACATTGAGTTTAATAATTTAGATCAACCCCAAAAGGCTTCAGCTCGTATCGCTTTATATAGCAGCGAACAAATGCTGCGTGGTGCGTCCAATGATTTTATGCGCATGCATCCCTATCAAGTTGAAAAGTTTAATTATAGCGGAATCAATACTCAAACCGATGCAGGTAACAAACTCATTAATGCCATGTTCAGCTTACATTTTGGCAGTTTTGGTGGTGATACTGTACGTTGGATTTATTTTATTTTTGGCATGGGCGGCGCATTTTTATTTTATTCAGGCAATATTCTATGGATTGAAACACGGGCTAAAAAGCAAAAACGCGCTCAAGACCCAATTCCTACACAGCGTAAAGATGTTACATTCTTTGCTAATCTCACGATTGGCACATGTTTGGGCTGTATTTTAGCCATTACAGGGACACTTCTATTCAGCCGTTGGTTCTATGCCATCTTAGATATTTCTAGCATGAATCATTTCTTTATGTATAGCTATTACAGTATTTTTCTGATCTGTACTGCCTATGCTTTTGTTATCGGGTATGCCAAAGCTCTACCACACTTACTCGCCGCTATTGCGATCAGTTTAGCTCTCATTCCATTGACCTCATTATTTGCATTTCTCATCCCACATACTGGGGTTTGGCTGCATCATAATATGGTGATTTGGATTGATATCATCGCGTTCTGTACTGCACTTATGTTTATGCGCTTTTATCAGCAAGCACAAGATCGCGCTAAAATAGCGAGCGCAGGTTCACTCTGGGCACCATAAGCTTGCCATCTTAAGCATAATCGTGATTACACGATCATCATGATTTATGCTTAAGATAGATCCTGACCAAAACTCTATGCACATATACCCATTTTAGGATAATGCTGATCAGTCAGGAGATGTTTGTTTGATGATTAGCATTCATACTCAATCCAAGAAATTTTCTATCTGACCTAGGTTATAATGTATTTTTTCTCAAATATGATTAATCCAATATGAGCACCTCTAATGACCCTTTACATGGCAAAAAACTTGCTGATATTTTAGATGAATTACTAGACTACTATGGTGGCTTTGAAGGCTTAAGTCGTAAAATTGAAATTAGATGTTTTTGCATAGATCCAAGCGTTAAATCATCATTGCGATTCTTGCGTACCACGCCATGGGCACGTGAAAAAGTAGAAAGCTTATATTTATACGTCTTACGCCAAAAGGCTAAACAGAAGTCATAATTGTTAATAATCAGATATTCCTGCTTAGCTTCGTCATATAAATTTATACCAAAGTGTAGATGAGATTGATTGAGCATTTATATGTTGGTTATTATTGTTGATTTATCCACAAAATATTGTGACCAAAAATCAAAATACACTTCCCTTCCTTAAATGACATCACACAAAATAAAAACACTATATATCCGTTATATAGTGTTTATTAAAATACTATTTATGTTTTTTCAAGTATTTTATGTCGGTGACTTTTCATCAAGTTGGTTATTCAGGTGAGCTATGAAAATGTCAGTTTTTTTATTCGATTATTTAATCAGCATTTTTCAACCACCCCTGCTGCATGGCGTGACATAAATTGTTAAATTTCCATCATCTGATCAACCTGAGTTATCTAGTCAATTTTAGATCAATACTTTAACTTCATTTAAACATATCTATATGAATTTAAAATAGATTTATATTTATGCTATTTTCACCCTATATATGGGAATCTTATTCCCTTATTAAAGCTTTATGATGAGGATATGTAGCAAAATAGAGTAAAATATGACTGATTTAGTTCTCCCTCCCCACTTGGCACAGCATCGTGCATTTACACGTGTTTTTCAGCCAAATAAACTTAGTTTTGGTTTGATCGCTCCTTTTAAAGGCTATGCAAACAGCCCTATACCTGATATGTCCGATCATGCCGAACTTGCAAAAATGGCAGACAAAGGCGGGATTTCAGCTTTATGGATCAGAGATGTCCCATTCTATGATCCAAATTTTGGAGATGTAGCACAAATCTATGATCCTTTTGTAGACTTAGGTTATCTAGCAGCGATCACTGAAAATATTACTTTAGGTACAGCAGGTATCGTTTCGCCATTACGTAATCCTGTGCTCACTGCAAAACAAGCCACCTCTGTAGACCAACTCTCAGGTGGGCGCTTTCTCTTAGGCATGTCTAGTGGTGATCGTCCTGTAGAATATTCTGCTTTCGATTGTGAGTTTGAAAATCGTGCAGAACGCTTTCGTGAAGCATGGCACATGATTCGTACATTGACAGAAAATAAATTCCCTAAAATGACTACAGAACATCATGGTTGTTTATCAGGGCAAATCGACTTAGTTCCCAAACCGATACAAGGTCGACTGCCTATGTTAACGATTGGACGTGCACGTCAAGATATGTCATGGTTTGCCAATCAATCCGATGCTTGGATTTGGCATGGCGTCGATCCAAAACGTTCAAAAAGTATTGTACAAGAAATTGAACATCTAGGAGATGGCAGCACATGGCATCCTTTTGGCTATGCTAATTTTCTCGACTTAAGTGAAAATCCTGATGAGCCAGCACATTTGTATAATAATATTTTTTTAAGGACAGGTCGTAAAGCACTGATGGAATTTTGGGAACAACAGCGTCTAGATGGTGTCGCCCATATTACACTGAATTTAAAACCAACACGTCGCCCTGCCAAAGAAGTTTTGCAAGAACTCATCGAAGATGTTGTTCCTCACTTTAGTATTTCTAATCATTTAGAATAAGTAAATTTTATCATTGAGTCTTGTCTTAACTCAAAATACTGCTTATTGGACATAAATACCCCCCATAACATTCATTCATAGTGATCAATTTAGACGTGAAATGCCCCTATTTTGCGTCTATTCATTACGTTCCCAAGGTGGAAGATCTCCCCATTGTTCCACGAGATCATCAATAAACATACGAATACGAGGTGATAAATGTTTTTTACTTGGATAAATAATTCGAATAGGCTCATCTGTAAGCGCATAATCTTCTAGCACTGCAACGAGTTTTCCTTGATCAATCGCTTTTTTAGTTAAATAAGCAGGTAACTGAATAATACCAAATCCTAAAATAGCTGATTCCAAAATTGCATCTGAGCTATCTATTTTCATTTTTTCAGTACCATCAAAAACCCAAATTTGATGATCAATTTTAAATCGCCAGTTTTTACGTTGTGCGCTGCCATTAAAAAAAATAGTATGATGCTTGTATAAATCTTGCGGCTGCTCTGGATAACCATTTAACGCTAAATATTCAGGTGAAGCACACGTTTGCATACGCTGCCAACCAATTGTACGTGTCAAAAGCCGTGAATCTTCCTTAGGTTCACCAACACGAATACCAATATCAAAACCTTCATCAATAATATCGACAAAACGATCAGTAAATGAAATATCTGCATTTAAAGCAGACCATTTTTTTAAAAATTGATGTAATACAGGCAAAATATACTGATGCCCTAGCGAATGTGGTGCTGTAATCTTCAATGTTCCTGTCGGATGAATTCGTCGTGTTGCCATCACCTGATCAATTTCATCCAGATTTTGTAATAATTGCTGGCAGTACTCAAATAAAATACGCCCGTCATCAGTCAAACTCAGACTACGTGTAGTGCGATTGAGTAAACGTACTGCCATTTGTTCTTCGAGTCGTACAATACTTTTACCAATCGCCGAACGTGAAAGTCCTAAATGTTTGCCTGCTTGAGTAAAACTGCCATATTTCACAGAACTCACAAAGGCAGATAAATCACTGATACGATTGATTTCCATACATATTACCTAGTTTAAATACAGCCCCTCAATAAGGGAAAATTATTCTACAATATTTTAATTATAATCAATTTAATCTTATTTTTTAGCAAATTTATGCATAAAAACACACAAAAACCCTTTGTGATTATTGGAAATTTCATCTAATAAATTAACTAATGCAAGAAGTCCAATCACCATCAATTTATCAACTCGCTCAAGTCTTTTGTCACCTTATTGGATGACTTTTTTAGTAATAATACATGCTAATATTTTTTATTTATTGTCAATATTTATAGATTTTCATCTGTAATGCCGATGAAGCATCATGTAATAAACCACGACTTAAATACTTCTTTGTGATCCAAGTCAAAATCACAATCCAAAATAGTCATTTCACTTCTCATTCAATGTATAAGGATATACATGTTAGAAATTATATCTGTTATTTTCCCAATATTTATAACGATTTTTATTGGCTATCTGAGTCTGTACTTTTCTATATTAAATAAAGAGGCGATGAAGGTCATTGGGCTATTTATTATTAAAGTTTCATTGCCTTGTTTGTTGTTAGTCAGTATTTCATCTCAAGATTTTCATTCGTTAATACAAATACCTTATCTCATGAGTTACGGTCTTGCGTCGAGTATCGTCTTTATTGTGACTGTATTGATTTATTTGAAGAAATTTGAAATGCCTCTGAGCCATGCTGCTGTTATGGGAATGGGCGCAGCAATGTCAAATACAGGATTTATTGGCAGTGGTTTACTGTATTTATTCTTAGGAGAAAAAGCAGCAATTTATTTTGGTATGACTTTTTTAGTCGAAAATTTTATCGTTTTTTTAATGTTTCTCATTTGTCTTGAGTTAGGTCAGCAGCAAACATCAGTAAAACAAATTTTAAAATCAGGACTGATGAATATTGTTAAAAATCCATTAATTATTGCACTTATTTTAGGCTTTATATTCAGTGCTTCGCAAAGACAATTGCCTGAAATTTTACAACTTACGTTAAGATCAATAGGTCAAACTTCAGCACCATTAGGTTTATGTGTCATTGGTGGCAGTTTATACGGTATTTCTCTCCATACTCAGCAGAAAATAGCGAGAGATATTGTCATTATTGCTGGTTTAAAACTGATTATCATGCCTCTCTTGGTGTATGTTATTTTTTTAATCGTTCCAAATACTTCAAAAGAAATGATTTTTGCTGGCGTGTTACTCTCGAGTGTTTCTATGGTTGGGCTATATGCTGTCTTTGGGCAACAATATGATATGCAGAAAGTTCCTCCTATTTTACTGGTGACGACTTTATTGTCTATTGTGAGTATGAGTTTAGTGATTCATTATCTACGCGTTTAAGAAAATTCTATATAAAATAAATGATAAAAACCCTGAAATTTCAGGGTTTTATTTTTTATAAAAAGTTAAACCAAAATCAAACTAAGGACGGAAAATAATCGGGCTACCATTCATAAAACGATTAAAACGGAATAATGCTAAATCAATTTTAGGTGTTCTTTGCATGACTAAATCAGCCAGTGCCTCAGCAGCAGCAGGCGCTACAGTCAAACCATTATAAAAACCTGAACCAATAAACAAACCTGAAATGCTATCTACTTGTGATAAATATGGTAAATGATCAGGCGTTGTTGTTAAAAATCCAGCCCAACTTTCCTGCAAAGTTCTTTGATGATCTGCCGTATAGTCTGTATAACGTTGTATTGCATCATTTAAAGGTGGTGTAAAAACTTCAGGAACCAATACACGATATTTTTGTAATGGTGCTAAGCCATTCGCCTTGTAACTATGCATATTTTTATATTCAAACTTCAATGTATTAATATCAAATACAGGTGAAAATTGCCCTTGCATCGCAACCAATGCTTGCATTAATTTTGGCATGTTTTTCAGCATATTCACAGTGATAGGTAAGCGTACAGCAGGCGCACAAATATCGACGCTATTTTGACTAGAATAACGAACAGCAATATCACTTTCCGCTGAAATTAAAGGAAATTTTTGATTCATTTCAAATCTGTTTAGATCTATAGCTGATGACCCAACACGCGCAATACTGGCAAATGCCATAAATTGTGGTAAATCTAAACCCAAACTTTTTGCTAAATAGGGTGTCCAAGCTCCCCCAGCAAGAACAACTGAGTGACACTTTATTTCACCCAACTCTGTTGCAACGCCTATCACTTTTCCAGCTTGTGTTAATATTTCTCCAACCGCGCAGTTTTGAAATAATTGTCCTCCTTTGGCTCTAAAAGCTTCCGCAACAGAGGAAGCAAAATGCTGAGGTTCAGCACAAGCATCACTCGGTTGATGTAATCCACCCACAAAATCTTCTTTCCAATGATATGATTTTTCTTTGAGTTCTGTCTTGGTCATTATATATCCATCAATGCCTTCAATATCTTTGACGGTATTCACCCAATCTTCTGCAGCAGCTAGACCTTCTTCAGACAAAAAACCTGTGACAGAACCTGTTTTGACATAGCCTGTAGGACCTTGTACACGCTGATCAATATCTTTCCAAAGTACTTTTGCACGTGCAACCATTTCTAATTTAACACGGTCTGAAAATAGGCTTTCGATATATCCCAAAGAACGTCCAGATGACTCGCCTGCCACGCTGCCTTTTTCACAAAGTACAACTTTTAAGCCACGTTCAACTAAAGTCAGAGCAGTTAAACTGCCTATATTGCCTGCACCAATCACGACCACATCCACTGTTTTAGGCAATACTGAGTCACTTTGTACTTTCCGTGCACGTGATATACCCTGATCTAAACTCACTCCTCCTCTATTTTTTAAAACAGCAAAACCTGATCGTGTTAAATGTTTAAATATTTGCCCATACGCTACAGTAGAGTCCTGAATATGCACTTGTTCGCTCATAACTGTGGCTCCAAAGTCGTACCATCACTAAATCGGCTTAAACGAAAAGTATGTAAATCAGGATGTTCTGACTGTTTCAATAATAAATCACTTAACATTTCTGCCAGTGCAGGTCCCCATGAAAAACCATAACCACTTGCCATCAAAACATAAAAACCTTCTATATCATTTACTGCACTCGCAATAGGTGCATTATCCTGTGTAAAAGCGACTGTTCCACTCCAAGACTCAGTAATAGATTTTGTTTTTAAATGCGGAAAAAATTGAGACATCAATTGTTTTGAGGTTTCTGCAGCAGTCAAATCAACAGCACCTGTAAAGCTCCGATGTGTTTCAAAAGGTGAGCTTTGATGATGATTCCATGTTCGTTTTATTTTCCAGTCATTGAGTGTATTTTGACCAAAATTAACTTTAACGCCTTTAGAACCACCTAACATTTTCTGAATAGGTAAAAACTTTTTATATAGTTTCATTGCATCACGGGTGATAGGTGCGCTCATCCCAGTGATCAGTCCTAATGAATATCCACCATCAATTTGTTTACGCCATGCAAAAGCACCTTTCCCGCCACATCCCATAGGACTATCTTTAAAGTCTTCTACTCTTCCCATTGACATAATTACATAAAGTTGAGGAACATCAATATGATGATGTGCGCAAAAAATCCGTGTCCATGTATTGACTGCTGAAATAACCTGAGAAGTTTGAATATATCCTTTTTCAGTAAATACCCCATGCACTTTTTTTGCTTGTAGATCTAAACCACGTACCGCACATTGTGTCACAAAAATGACGCCTCGCTTTTTGGCAGCCTCTGCGATCGCAGCCGTTGTGAGCACAGGTTCAATACAACCATCGGTTGGTGCAGTAATTGCACCATAACATTGACCTGAAAATTCGGTGGCAATGCGGCTGACTTCATGTGCTTGCAAAATTTTAATATCAGGATCGACATGTGACTGCACAGAGGTCAACCAATCTTGATAAGACTGAAATTCTTCGGCAGATTCTGCAAAATAAGTGATACCTTGTTCACGATAACCCAATTCGCCGATCTCTTGCTGTAACGCTCGCCATAAGCACTTACTACGTCGAGTCAGTTTTACTTTATGTTCCGAAGTGAGCAATTGAGATACCCAACCAAAAGCTTTACTAGAAGACTCGCAAGCAATTTCACCTTTGTCACATACCACAACTTTTTTGCCTTGTTTCGCTAAATAATAAGCGCTCAATACACCACAAATCCCTGCTCCAATAATGACAACATCAGCAGACTGCGGTAAAACATGCGTGCCCTTTACTTCCACAGACCTTAACACACCTAAAGCAGTGTGACGTGGCTGCGGCAATAGTTGAATTGAATTGAGTGCCGTATCAGAAATCATAGTTTTTTTCATGATCTATGCCCTTCTATACTTCAGATTTTTGTAGCGTCATCCATTCAATATGCGCTCTTATTGTTTGTTGAACTGGATTGAACCAGCCTTTATTTAAAGCATAATCCAGCATATGACTTAGACTCGACATCCAATGTGCATCTTGTAATTTATGTCCTGCTTGCTGTTTAATAAAATCTAAGCTCAGCTCTGCATATTCCTGATTGATTACAAGCCCTGCTTTCGCTTGGATAAAATGTTCTATGACTTGATTGACATCACCATAAGCTTCGACATGAAAGTTGTTAAAGTCATCTAGCTCTATAATTTCTATATGTGTTTCTGTTGCAATAATTTTCATATTTTCTCTCAGATTAGACGTGTATGATCTATTTGCTTGGTCTACTTGCTTAGTGTGTTCATTTTTAGACTTCACGATTTTCTTCACGAATACGGATCACTTCTTCCATGTTGTCGCCTGCTGCGATATGGTGATAAATACTGCTTTTGTTTTTCTTTAAAAATAGTGCATAAAAAAAGCCAAATACAAATGCAAACAAGACCAATAAAGGCAAATAGTTCGTCCATGCAGCTTCCATTCCTGTAATAAAGTTAAATCCCTTTAACTCGATATACATCGCCATGACTAAAAGTATGATTGAAAAAATGGGTGCAAGAAAAGTTTTCCACCAATGACCTTGGCTCTTTTTACTACGCATAAAATAACCAACAACAGCCAAAGAAGACAAAATAAGTAATGATGTACCACTAATCGCAGCAACACCAAAACCAAGTGGGCTTAGCTGACTATAAGGACTGATCCCACATGACACAGAAAAAATAATGACAATGCATGACACTGCAATTAAGGTAAATGCAGCATTTGAAGGTGCGCCATTTCGATTTAAAGTCGCAAGATAACGAGGTAAAATTTTATCACCTGCTAAACCATTTAAATAACGCGCCATAAAATTAACAACGGCTAAAGTACAGATCATTACTCCAAGCACAGTCACAACACCAAATAAAAACAATCCTGTTTCGCCTAGCGATGCTTGAATAACCGCAATAATAAAACCAAAAATATGTTGAGATATGACTTGATCCATCAAAGTTGCTGGACTAGAAAATGAAATAAGTGCCCATGAAACAAGAAAAAAGGTTAAAGATAAAATGGTCACTGATATTGCTAAAGCACGGGGAATCATTTTTTCAGGATTACGGGTTTCGGGTGCATATAAAGCACCTGCTTCTAAGCCTTGAAAAACCAAAAATGAAAAAATAAATGCAACATGCCAATTACCATATTGAAATATATTCCATTGAATCACTTCAGGAGAAAATGTCGCTTGAATGCCATGTAAATTAATAATGCCTATCAGTAAGGCTGCGATCAGTAATAATTCACAAATAACGATCAGACCACCAATAAATGCGCTAAAATCAATCTGATTCCATACCATCACAGCAACAAAAATAACTAAGCCGACCAGACTCGTTTGCCAACTTAAATTAAATCCTAAAGATGTAACTGTTTCGCCAATCACCGCAGAACCTACAGCAAATGAACCTAAACACCCTGATACATATCCCACAACCGCGATCATGGCTGCACCTACCCCAAAAGGCTTAGCAATGCCACGACAAATATAACTATAAAAAGCTCCAGGACGGCTAATTTGACGTACCATTTCAGCATAGCCAATGCAAAATAAGCCAATAATTGAACCTGCAAGTAAATAAGTTAATGCCGAAGATGGTCCACCAAAGGCAAGTCCTAAAGGCAAGGTTGCCATCACCACAGATAAGGGCGTTAAAGCGGCTAAAATAAGTACAACGATTTTCCATGTCGTCAATGTTTTTTGCGGCATGCCGACTTCTTGCACATCAGCACGAGCAAATTGATTTTCTAATGTATTGCTCATAGTTGTTCCTTCAAGCATTGATGATGAATTGCAACAAGCAAGCTTTGAAAGGGATACTGATAGGATCAGCAGATATATGACTGCAAATGGAATTAATTTAATATCAACATATTATTTGTTCATCCATGCTCATTCACTTGCTATGCAATAAAAATTGCATCCTCAATTGAATATTCTCTATTTTTTAAATATGTAAAAATCATTTTTTAATACATTTTTAGATGAATTCAATCCCTTCAAAGCAAGACTTGTAGAAGATATCCGAACGTCGTCCATGCTCCATTCGGAAATTTTGATTAAATACGCTAGTCTATAAACACATTTGAGTTGTCATTCTGTATGACTGCGCCCTTATATGCCCAGACTTCAAACTCAACCTTCATACGTGAATCTACTAAACCGACGATTGTCAAAGCGGCACTTGCTGTTCGTACACCATTTAAATATTGACGTATTACAGCATCAACAGCCAAAACATCTTTCTGATCTGTGATATAGGGTCTAAACCATACAATTTGATTCAAAGCGCTGCCTTGACTTTCTAGCATCATTTTGATTTTCTCAAATGCGCTTATGGCTTGCTCAGTAACAGAAACTGAAATATGACCCTGAGCATCATGCCCACCAATACCACTGATTAAAATCCACTCCTCATTTGCCAAAAAATGTGCAAACGGATGGGGCGGTTCTGGTTGTGAATTTGAATGCCAAACAGCTTTATTCATGTTCTATTCCTTAACCCTGTGTCGTGTTGGTTTCTTCCCATTTTCGAATCACAGGATCTTCACCAGGAATTGCATTTTTCCAAATATCAATTAAATAACCATCACGAACAATGGCTGGGCTTGGTACATCTTTGCGACGTTTGACAGCATATTCCATTGTTGTGTCAAAACCTTGTGGAGAAGTCCGTTCATCCAATGGTTTGCCATTTTTACGGAAATGCGGCAATACTTCTTGTGAAAAAATGGTGAGACATTTATCCAATAACCAACGTTTTTTAATACCTGTTGAAAAGTTCAATAAAACACGACCACAGCCTGTTTCTAAAATCGTTTCTTCTAATTTTTCAATCACTGTTTGTGGAGAGCCGACAACAACCCAGTTATTATCAATTAAATCTTGTAGCGTCATTTTTTTGGTATCTAAACCATAACCATTTGACAAAATAGCTTTCATTGAGTTTAACGAGGTATAACCTGGTGGAAAGGTTTCTACTGCGGATGTTTCAAAATAATTTTGGTAATCCCATAAATATTCTGCCTCAACCTCTTTACGTGCAATTTCATCGGTTTCTGCAACATGTACCTGAATCACACATGCACTTTGTTTTGGGTCTGGTTCATAGCCTTCTTTACGACATAGTTCACGGAATTTATCCATCGTTGCTTTCATTAAAGGGCGATGATTCAATACCGTTTGATAGGTATAACGACGTTGGGCAGCGAGTTCTAAGGTTTCTAAAGAACCCCCACTTGGCAATAGAAAATCTACTTTATGATCTAAACGTGGCCATACATTGACATAATTTTGATTAAAAAACTTACCTCGCCATGTAAATGGTCCAGGCTCACTCAAAGCTTTCGCTAAGAGATCATGACCTTCTTTATGACGTTCACGTGCAGTTGCTGGATTCATACCCAAAGAATGGTATTGTTGACCTAAGCCCATCGGTAAGCCAACAATTAAACGTCCATGTGACATTTGACTAACCAATGCAATCTCTTCTGCCAAACGTATCGGAGACTGGTAAGCATTTAACAAAGGTCCACTCGCCACAATTTTTAAACGAGAAGTTCGGGCTGCAATATAAGCTGCTGCAACCATACCCGATGGAAAAGGGTTAATTGGTCCATTGTGCTGCTCTGTAAATGCCACTCCGTCTAAACCATATTTTTCCATACTCACCAGTACGTCCAAAGTATTTTCTAAAACGTTCTGACCTTGGATTGGATCATAATAAGTATTTGGTAAATCAATATAAATTGACTTTGATGGACGATCACCAGAGTACGGAATATTTGGATAAACGCCTTCCACTGTTCCGAAAAATTCGACATCGTGTTTAATTTTGCATGCATCTGAGTTTGATGTTGTCATATTCAATTCCTTTTTGATCTGTTTTTACGCTTTTTCTATAACTTTTTGATTAAGGCTGCCAATCAATGCATCAGCTTGCTTACTTTTATTAATAAAATTGACAATGAGATCAGTCACTTCTTTTGGGTTTTCATAAACTAAAGCGTGGCTGGTAGGCGAATTTTCCACATGACTTAACGTTTTTAGCTCACTATTTGGCAATAACGCTGCATAACGAACAGGTTGTAAATTTCCTGTAATACGGTCATCTTCAGCAGCAATAATCAATGTCGGTGCTTGAACACGCTGTAAACGTCGATTGAGTTTATAGTCATAACGTGGATTCCAAAATAAAAGTGCCGATGTTGCATCTTCATGAAAAGCTTGCAAAATATCTTGAACACCACCTTCTTGTGTTAATAATTCCTCATATTCAGCTGCACGACCATTAAATAAAGCAGCCAAAGCCGCATCTGGCTGAAAACGAAATACATCAATGAAGGGTTCATCTTCAATATGAAGACCTAATGGCGTGACTAAAGTCACAGAAGCATAACGCTCAGGAAAATATACCGCTAAATTTGCAGCTAACCACGCACCTAAAGATGTGCCCACCAAATGAAAATTCGTCAGATTCATTTTTCGGAAAAAAGCATCATAATGTAAGACAAAATCTGCCCAAGAATCTTGATCATCAAAACGTGGCGTATCGCCATAACCTGGATGCTCAGGTGCAATCACATCAAATTTTTCAGCTAAAGCTTGATGTATAGGTCCCCATTGGCGTGTTCCTGCACCACCATGTAAATACACCAAAGTTTCACCCTGACCTTCACGACGATATGCGACTTCTAGCCCATCGACCTCAATAATTTTTGGTTCTGTCCAATTTTTCCATTGACGTGTCGCAAACTTTGCAGTGTCAATCTTTAGGTTTTTGATTAATTCAATTTGAGGCATGTTGAAAACTCCGAGAATATCTTGCTCACTAATCTCGGCTGAAAATAGGATTTAAACAATCACATAAAAAGGTGACAAACAAAATGACAAGTCACCTTTCAGGAGTAGTGTATTTTTTTGCAGCGTATGTAGATTTTATTTAGGAACAATCAAAAAGGATTGTGAGCTGAGCTTTACTTATCAACACACATTTCTCTTTAAGGACATACGATGAACACACATACTTCTATTTTTGATACCGCTGCACTCCGTACAGCTTTTTCTCACTATCCATCAGGTGTTGTTGCGATTGCTGCACGTCATCATGATGAAGACCATGCACTTGTTGCAGCAGCTTTTAATGTTGGAATCTCACTTGAACCTGCATTGGTCAGTGTTGCCATTCAAAACACATCATCGACATGGCCTATTCTAAAAAATGCAAAAGAGTTGGGAATCTCTGTCTTTGCAGAACACCAAAAAAGCTTGTGTCACCAGATTAGTGCTAAAGATAAAAGTAAACGCTTTGAAAATATTGATATTTCTTATGGTGTCAATAATGCAATGTACCTGCCTGAAGCATCACTTTATTTTACCTGTGAAATATATGCTGAATATCCTGCAGGTGATCACACCATGGTTTTGCTCAAAGTTAAATCTTTCACGCAAGGCAATCATGAACCTATCGTTTTTCATAAATCAAATTTCAGAGTTTTAGATAAATCTGAATAATGTTTAGGTCAGTATAACTAAAAAATACTGACCTTTTTTATTTCTAAATATCACAGATCCAAGGAAAAGGACTTCGATTAATGAAACTAAAAAGTTTATTTAAGCCTTCTATTTTATTGTCTTATCTCATTTTTACACAGCATAGTTTTGCAGCTCAAATTTATCAGGATAACGAAAAACAACTCAATGTTGACTTAAGTAGTTGGGTAGGAATATTTAATTCACAAGAAAACTACTACCCCACAGATCAAAATGGTAGTCAATGGGCTGAAGGCTTTATTAAATATGGTCTTTCAGGAAAAATAAATACTGCAGCAGATAGCCATATTTATGGTGCTATTGCAGGCGTTACTTCTTTTACACGTGGTGATGGAGACATGGCAGGTAATAGCCGTGGCACAGAAAATAAGTCCTCTTTAGAAAATGCCTACATTGGCTGGAAATCAGGAAATTTATTACCAATTCTAGGGGAAAATGGTTTAGATATTTCTTTTGGTTCGCAAGTTTATCATTTAGGTGATGGTTTTTTAGTGACCGATGATAGTGCAAATTTAGGTGAGAATCGTAACTTTGAAGATGCAGACAGTCAGATGGTAAACCGTGGTGGAGCGTATTATACAGCGGCTCGTCGTTCATTTCATAAAGCTGCATTGATTAAAGTAGGTCAGGCAGAAGGCTTAAAAACAGAATTGGCGTGGGTACAATCCGATAATCCCATTCACGCATCTTCTGAATTTGCTTCGCTAGATTTAAGTTATAAAATAGGCGATCATCATATTGGTGCAGACTATATTCAGTTTTTAGATTTCAATCACAACCAAGCCATGCGACTCAATCCAACGATATTTATGCGTGACAATATGCAAGTTTATAGTCTATATGGCACAAGTAATATGGGTATAGAAAATGTCAAACTTGGATTTAATTATAGCCGACAAGAAAAAGAAAAAAATTTAACTGATGAATATGAGGTGATTGATCAAAAACATCATGATCAAGCTTGGTATGCAAGTGCTGGTTATCATTTCACTCAATTACCATGGACGCCCACTGTAAATTATCGCTATACACATTATTCTGAACATTGGGATGCGATGTTTGTAGGTGTGGAAAAATTAGGTACTTGGATTCTAGGGGAAGTTGCAGGGAATTTTGCAGGACCATTTAATAGTAATGCAAATATTCACATGATTGGTCTAGAAGCTTTTCCTCATGAAAGTTTATTATTGGGTGCAAATTTTTATAAATTTGAATCTATTGACACCAAAAATCAACCCAACTATTCGGGCAAAGAGTTCGATTTTTTTGCAATGTATCAAGTCAATGATACTCTTTCTCTTATTCCTGTATTAAGTTTCTATAAGCCTGAAAAATCAGCAAAAAATAATGGGAGTCAAATCGGTTCAGACAAAACGAATATTTTTGCAGGGCTTATAGCAGCAATTACCTACTAAAGTTTAACCAACGGCAAGCTAAAAAAATAATCATAAATGGCTTGCCATCGTTGATAAAAATAATACACTTTAGAAAGATCTAATTTTACTTCATTAAGTAAATTTAAATATTTGAATGAAAATTCT
>NZ_PYIX02000031.1 GCF_003024515.2 Acinetobacter sichuanensis | reverse complement strand
TAATCTTGTGTATATTCTGAGATATTGAATGGACTATTTTTAGCTTCTTTTTGTGGATGATTTAGTAAATATAGTGCATATGCTTGCTGATAAGCCTGATTTTGCTCTAATTTTTCAGAAGCATATACGCTTCCAGTCGCCATAATTAACAAACTTGCCGCAAACTGTACGAATAATCGCATCATTATTTCCTTACATCCAAAATTGATTAAATTTAAAATATGCTTTGCATGCATATATAAAATATTAATAATCAATCATTTAAAAACTAAAAATCCTGTATAGATTGATCTAGGATTTTTGTACTATTTTGTTTAAACCATATACGTCGTTAGCCTTATTGCATAAATTTTCTTGTTTAGAAAAAATGTATGTTTCGGTTGTATAAGGTTTGTAAATGATAATAATAATCACTTGTAATTTTATTTACAAATATTTTCTGGAAATAATTCATTAATTGCTTGAGATAAAGTATTTAAACTTGATCAATAAGATGTATTTCATACAGTTGGGGGCAAAGACTATAATTATTGATTCAGATATTGGGTTAAGTGAGCAGTAACAAGAACATACTGTTTTTTAAATAAAGTACTGAGTCATGTCAAAGTGTTTAACTTAGCTTTTTTATATTAATCATGATTTTATGTAGTGGGTGGTGTTAAAATCATTGGCATACATTTTGAAACACCACCAATATTTTTACTTAGCTTTTTGTTCAATAATTTTTTGTAATAAATATTTTAATGCGATTCGCTCTGCTGGATTCAGTGATTCTAAGGTTAAATCCGTAATGGTTTCAGCAATAGGAATTGCTTGCTTTAGCTCTTCTTTGCCTTGTTGGGTAATATGAATTAATACTTTGCGTTTATCCAGATGATCAGGGTCCTGTGAAATTAGTCCTTTATCTTTTAAGCGTTGAATAATTCCACGAATTGTGGCTTGGTCAATACCTGTGTCTGTAACAAGTTCTTTTTGTGAGCATTCTTTTAATTTATTAATTGAATAGAGTGTTGCAAATTGAACAGAAGTTAGTTGAGTTTCATCTAAACTTTGCTGGAAAATAGATAAATGGTGGTAATAAACACGGCGTAGTAAATATCCTACTTGATCTTCAATGATATATTCATTGTTTAACTCAGGCATTGTCTAATGATCCTAAAGTAGAGAAACTAAAAATTAAATTCAGTATAAATGTTGCGGTGATAAATAACGACTCCAAAGTGTAGAAGTCGTTATAAAAAATTAAGTTAAATCAACAGGTATCCCATTGTCTACGACAGTGAGTGAGTCTAATTTAATTGTACAATTTCTGAGTGGGATATCCATGTGACATGGTGTTTTTCGGCTCCCTCCAACTTCAGTGTTTGGTCCAGTAGAAAATAGGAAGTTTCCATTAAATGCTCTGGCATCCATACACATTCCATCATTTTTATCATGTAAGCCCATCGCAGTCCATTGTGCTCTAGGTTGTAACCCCCAACCGATATGAGAAATACCATAAACTTCAGGATCATTAAAGTACTTCATATATTCGCGTAAATATTCTGCATCAAAGCCACCATGGATTTTAGTAATAAAGCCTTTTTCAATCTCTAAAGTAATTTTCTCTCTCGTATAAGTCTTAAAAGGCAACAAAATGTCACCCACATCCAAAACCAAAGTTCCTTCAGCCATGTTTTCGTTTGGCCATGTAAATAAAAAACCACTTGGCCAATGATCCCAACGTCCAGGTTCATCTGCAAAACCATATTCAGTTACAGCAGGATATTGACCGAGTGGAGCATAAAAATCAGTTCCAGCATTTGATGTTACATGCATAGATTGAGCTTTTTTTAAATATTTTTCAGCAGTTTGTACTCGTATCTTATCTTCAAGGGTCGGTAAAATTCGTGCGAGAACTTCAGGTGGTTCAACCGCTAATAAAATACGTGTACCTGTTTTTAAAATTTGTTCTTGCTCAGGCGAGTGAAGCAACATCATCGTATCAATGACTAAATCGACAGATTCTAAAGCACGTTGAGCCGCTAAATTCCCAGTCAATGCAGTATCACCACAATATGCCGTCATATCATTGCCCATTGCTTTGGGGTGATTGAAAGAAGGTAATTCCAAAATAAAGACTTTTGCTTTTAAACGACAAGCAGCATCCATTGCTGCTTGAACTGTTTGTGGATGCGAATAATGACTTTTTAAAATAGCAATTGTTTGTGTTTCATCCACTTTGGAGAGCTGTAAAACGTGTTCAAACATTTGGGTGAGTTCTGATGAATTTACCGGCATGGTTAGAGTTCCTTTTCTAATCAAATGTGAATTTATATAGAGTATACACTTAATTATTAAATATCAATTAATTTAAATTAATGTATATAAATTTAATTAAAAGTAGTAGAAACAAGTATTTATATTATTTTTATGGAGTTTCTTTAAATTTTTATTTTAAAGTGTATAGACTTTAATTTTTTCTTAATGTATATCTAAATAGTCGGAAATATTTGTTTAACGGAGTAAGCAATGAGTCATTCTAAAAAGATCGCAGTGATTGGTGCAGGTTTAGGTGGGGCAGCAATGGGGATCCTACTGCAAAAAGCAGGTTTCGATGTGGAGGTCTATGAGCAGGCACCAGCATTTTCTCGTTTAGGTGCGGGAATTCACATCGGTCCAAATATCATGAAAATTTTTCGTGAAATGGGTTTAGAGCATGATTTAGAGGAAATGGGTTGTCATTCAGAGGAATGGATTAGCCGCAACGGTAATACTGGTGAAGTACAAGCTCAAGCAAAATTAACAGGATATGGAGCAGCTTATTTAACAATTCATCGTGGTGATATGCATGCACGACAAATTGAGGCATTACAACAAGATAAATTACATTTTGATAAGCGTCTAAGTCAGGTTGAGCAAGATGAGTATGGTGTTACTTTAACTTTTGCTGATGGTACTGTCACACAAGCCGATATCGTAATTGGTGCAGATGGCATTAACTCTAAAATTCGCGAGACAATTTTAGGTGTTGAAGCCCCTTTATATAGTGGCTGGGTTGCACATAGAGCGATTATTTCGGGGGAGAAATTAAAGCAACTCAAAGCAAAATTTGATTTAGATGATTGTGTGAAATGGTGGTATGAAGACCGTCATATTATGGCATATAGCACCACCAAGGAACGTGATGAATACTACTTTGTCACTGGTGTGCCACATCCAGCTTGGGATTTCCAAGGGAAAAGTTTTGTGCCATGCGATAAGGCTGAATTATTTGAAACCTTTAAGGACTTTCATCCATCTATCCTTGCCATGATTGAAGCGAGTGATGATGTTACTAAGTGGCCTCTAAATAATCGTAATCCTTTACCAGTATGGAGTAATGGGCGCTTAGTTCTACTTGGTGATGCTTGTCATCCTATGAAACCACATATGGCTCAGGGTGCTGGTATGGCAATTGAAGATGCAGCCATGCTGACGCGTTGCTTGTTGGAAGAAGGCTTAGAAAATTATGAGCAAGCATTTAGCCTGTATGAGCAAAATCGTAAAGAGCGTGCAAGCCAAGTACAAAAAGTTTCAAATGCAAACACTTTCTTGAAAGAACAAGAAGATCCATCGTGGGTATATGGTTTTGATGTATATGCACAGCCTTTACATGCGGAGGAGACAGCATGAGTCGACTTCTGTATGGAGCTCATGTAGCGGCAAATGCTGTCCGTTTACATTATCTTCGCTATGGCGGACAGGGGCATCCATTGGTTTTGATTCCAGGGATAACCAGTCCAGCAATCACGTGGGGATTTGTAGCTGAAAAATTGGCTCAATATTTTGATGTCTATGTTTTAGATGTACGAGGGCGCGGTCTATCTTCATCTGGCGACCATCTGCAATACGACACTGAAACTTGCGTACAAGATATTTTAGATTTTGTCGAACAGCTTGGTCTACAAGAGTATTATCTTGTTGGTCATTCGATGGGTGCTCGTTTTGCAATACGTTGTGCATCAAAACAAGCAAAGGGTTTGAAGAAAATCGTGTTGATTGATCCACCTGTTTCAGGTCCTCAACATCGAGCTTATCCGAGTCAGCTTCCGTGGTATGTCGATTCTATTGAGCAGTCGATTCAAGGTATGGATGCAGAAGAGATGAAGAAATTCTGCCCGACATGGACGCTTGAACAACGCCAATTACGTGCTGAATGGCTACACACCTGCTATTTACCTGCAATTGTTAAAGCATTTAATGATTTTCATGAGGTTGATATTCACCAATATATCCCTGACATTGCGGTGCCAACTTTGTTAATGGTTGCTGGGAAAGGTGGGGTGATTCAGGCTGAAGATATTCAAGAAATTCAGGCACTCAATGCCAATATTAGTGTCAGTCATGTGGAAAATGCTGGACATATGATTCCTTGGGATGATGAACAAGGTTTTTATCAAGCATTTGAAGATTTTTTAGGGCGCCACATCGTTTAGGGAAAAGCAAAAATGGAACATATTTATAAAATTGGTCAAATCGTCCCAAGCTCAAATACGACAATGGAAACAGAAATTCCAGCGATGCTTAAGGCACGTCAACTCATTCGACCAGAGAAATTTACATTTCATTCAAGTCGCATGCGAATGAAACATGTGAAAAAAGAAGAGCTTGCTGCAATGGATGCTCAGTCTGATCGTTGTGCACTTGAGTTATCAGATTCGCGAGTGGATGTGTTGGGCTATGCCTGCTTAGTTGCAATTATGTCTATGGGGATTGGTTATCATCGCGAGTCTGAAAAACGTTTGCACCAAGTAACCGTAGATAATGATGCAGCAGCTCCGATTGTGACAAGTGCAGGAGCTTTAGTTGAAGGATTAAAGGTGATGAAGGCAAAGAAAATTGTCGTCGTCACACCTTATATGAAACCTTTAACGGAACTTGTTGTTGATTATATCAAAGCCGAAGGTTTTGAGGTTTTAGACTATGTTGCATTGGAAATTGCAGACAATATTGCTGTAGCACAACATGATCCAAATAACTTACCTGAAATTGTACAGAAATTAAATTATCAAGATGCAGATGTGATTGTGCTGTCCGCTTGTGTGCAAATGCAGTCATTACCAGCAGTCGCAAAAGTTGAAGCATTGACTGGTAAACCGGTTATTTCAGCTGCAATTGCAACAACGTATCAAATGTTAAAAGCATTAGACCTTGAGCCGATTGCTCCAGGTGCTGGCGCTTTATTATCTGGTGCTTATGCATAGTTGGAGATAAGTCATGACACAACAGAACTTAGAAGATAACTATCAAGGGGTCTGGGGGAATCGAGTGGGTTTTGGTCAGAAACCAGTGCTATTGCTTATCGATTTTATGCAGTCATATACCACAGCTTCTGAACCTCTATACGCACCAGATGTCATCCAAGCCGTGAAAGAAACACAAGATGTTTTAAAAATTGCACGGGAAAAAGGTGTCACTGTAATCCATACCAATATTTTATATCACAGCAATCAATTAGATGGTGGGATGTGGGTTAAAAAGTCACCTGTGATGGCAGCAATGGTAGCAACGAATCCTGCAACTCAGTTTTGTCCTGAAGTTGCACCACTAGAGAGTGAATTGGTGATCACTAAAAACTATGCCAGTGCTTTTTTTGGCACAAGTTTAGCATCGGTTTTAACAGCACAAGGGATAGATACGGTTGTTATGGTTGGTTGTTCAACCAGTGGTTGTGTCAGAGCTTCGGCTGTTGATGCGGTACAACATGGTTTTAGGGCGATCGTGATCCGAGAGTGTGTAGGTGATCGTCATCAAGCGCCACATGAAGCCAATTTATTCGATATTGATAGTAAGTATGGGGATGTCGTACTTAAGGATGAAGTCCTCAATTATTTTGAAAAAATTGATGTTGTGAAATAGATGGATTGTCAAAAAAAGTATTTTTATTGAGATTTCAAACCTAAGGAATAATGCAATGCGGAATTAAAAACTGGTCAGGATGGAGTTGAAAAAGTGAGTTTTAAGACTCGATCTATGATCAGCCGCCTTGTAGCTAGGTGGGGTTTGGTTTGTTGTCTAAAAGGAGTTAGATATGTCTACCAATGTGATTGTTTCCAAAGAAATTGGAAAAGTAACTTATACAGAAGAAGAAGTTCAGGTTTATAAAAAAGTGATTTGGAAATTAATCCCTTTTTTATGTTTTTGCTATATCGCTGCATATTTAGACCGTATTAATGTCGGTTTAGCTAAATTACATATGCTCAGTGATGTGCATTTAAGTGAAGCTGCATTTGGGTTAGGTGCAGGTTTATTTTTTGTTGGATATATTATTTTTGAAGTACCTAGTAATTTAGTCATGGAAAAAGTTGGAGCAAAGGTCTGGATTGCTCGAATTATGATTACATGGGGGATTTTGTCTGGTTTAACGATGTTTGTAACTACACCGATGCAATTTTATATTTTACGATTTTTGCTTGGGGCGGCAGAAGCAGGGTTTTTACCAGGAGTTTTGTATTACTTAACAACATGGTTTCCAACATATTATCGTGGGAAAATTATTGCACTTTTTCTGATCGGTTTACCTTTAGCGGTCATTATTGGTAGCCCATTATCTGGTTGGATTATGCAAACTTTTGACTCAGTACATGGGTTGGCAGGTTGGCAATGGCTTTTCTTTTTAGAGGCAATTCCAAGTGTTTTGTTAGGCATATTAACACTCAAAGTTTTACCTAACCATTTTTCAAAGGCAAAATGGCTGAATGAACAAGAAAAATCAATTATTGAAAATAATTTAAAAAAGGATTTGGAAGGAAATACTTCTGCAAAAGAAAAGCATAGTTTTAAAGATGGATTTTTTAATCTTAATGTTCTGAAGTTAGGTGTTATTAATTTTTCAATGTTGCTTTGCACATATTCTATGGGGTTCTGGTTACCGACCTTTATCAAAAGTGCGGGCATGGATAATTTACTTCACATTGGTTTTGTTGTCGCTATTCCAAGTGTGATTGGTTTAATTGCAATGTTACTGATTGGGCGTAGTTCAGACAAATATAGAGAACGCCGTTGGCACTTAATTATTCCTTTTGTATTTGGTTCTATTGCACTGTTTTTAACGCATATGTTTAGTGGAAATATCACCATGACCGTTGTGTTGTTTTCGATCGCAGCAATAGCAACAACGGGAACAATTCCTGTGTTTTTTAGTCTCCCAGCAACTTTTTTGTCTGGAACAGCAGCAGCAACTGGATTTGCATTAGCATGTTCGATCGCCAATCTTGCGGGTCTAGTGAGTAACACATTGGTGGGTTATGCAATCCAGATTACAGGAAAACCTGAAGGTGCGTTGATGGTTTTTGCTGGGTTCTTATTGCTCAGTTGTTTGATTGTTTTGTCCTTACCTAAGTCATTGGTCAATAAATAATTTAAATATTTTATTAAACAAATAAGCCATTTAGGTTATTTGTTGAGGGGAAGTTTATGTCTAAAAAAAGTTATTTGGCTTTGTCGATTGGATGTTTGATCTCAGTTTCTGTATATGCTGAGGTACAGGGTTCACCATTTAAGTGGCAAACAGAAGATGGAGCTCAGTCATTAGAATTAGGCGGGTTTGTACGAGCAAATTATCGTGATGAGCATTGGGAAAGCCAAAATAATGGAAAAGTACTATTTGATAATGCGCGCTTAAATGTAAAAGCCAAATATAATCAATTCTACTTAGATACGAGTTATGCATTTCAGGATGATCATAAGCGATCAATTGAACATGCTTTTGTTGGCTATAAACCCAATCAGAATAATGATATCCAAGCAGGGATTATTTATAAGCCTTTTGCAATTTATCCATTTCCTGAGCATGCATGGACATTTCAAATTCCATTTTTCTTAGGTTTTGCCGATAGTGTAGCACCAGGCATTAGTTGGAAAAATTATAGTGATGCGTATGATTTAACACTTGCCTATATGCCAATCATGAGCAACGGTAGCATTCGTTATGCCCCTGAAGCAGGTTCGGCAGATGAGTTGGATTTTGTACTACCGAATCAACAGCAGTATTTAAATGAAAAACGTAACCAAGTGAACATCCGAGTTGCTAAGAAATTTGATTATGAGTTTGGAAAGCAAGAGTTCGGATTTAGTAGCGCATATTCTCAATTACATAATAAAGAAACGGATAAAGACGGGCATTATTATGCATTGGGTTTGCATGCGTTGAATAACTATGGCAAATGGGATTTTCAGACTTCAGCGATTCACTATCAATATGATGCTAAAAATCCAGATGGCGTAGATGGCGATAAAATTCTGATGCAGTCTAATGGATTAACACCAGCTTACTTTGTTGCTTCCGAAGGAACGATTGGTATTTTTAATATTGGCTATACGCAACCTGTAACGACTAAGTTCTTCCCAAATTTAAAATCTGTAAAATTTTATAATGATTATAGTATCTTATGGAAAGATCGTTCGGATTGGTCAGATTCACAAATGGACACTTTTGGCATACAGTTTAATGCAATGCCATTTTTAATTTGGGTTGATGGGAGTGTGGGTAAAAATGTCAATGTGCTTGGTGGTGCAAAAAATTCAACGGGCTATACCTCTGCCAACTCTGATTATAGTGATGAGTGGAAGTTCAGATGGAATATTAACATCGGCTACAATTTTTAAAATTTAAGGATCGAATTTATGGAACTACAGCCAAATAATGATGTCGAAAAGATTATTTTAGATCGTCATTCTGTGAGAGCATTTACAACTCAAGACGTGAGTCGAGACACGATCCAAGATATCTTAAGTAAAGCATCATTTGCACCTTCTGGCACGAATACTCAACCTTGGAAAGTTTATGTTGTACAAGGAAATAAAAAGTGTCAAATCACAGCGCAGGTTGTAGCTTCTGTAAATTCAGTATATCAAGGACAGGTGGATAAAAAGTCTTTTCAAGCCCCTTATTTGTATTATTCAGAACAATGGTTTGAACCCTATTTAAGTCGGCGCCGTGAGAATGGTTGGTCAATGTATAAACTCCTCGGAATTGCCAAAGGAGACAAAAGTGCAATGCATGAACAACAACTGCGAAATTTTAAATTTTTTGATGCACCTGTAGGGCTATTTTTTACTACACACAAAGCGCTAGAAGCGGGTGCAAAAATGGCAATCGCAATGCTGATGCAAAACATAATGTTGATAGCAAAAGCACAAGGTTTAGATACGTGTCCGCAAGCCTCTTGGAATGATTATCACCAAATCATCATGCCAATTTTAGGTGCAAGTGATGAGGAAGTTTTTATTTGTGGCATGTCTTTAGGTTATGCTGATTTAAGCAGTGAGATTAATCGCTTAAGAACACCTAGAGAGCCTATTAATAACTTTGTACAGTTTTTTGATTAATCATCTGAAATATTTTAAATACTCAGATTTTTTAGTTTTTGTGGTGGAAGATGATTTTCTACATAAGAAAGCGGTCTATAAACTTTTTAATCATAGAGAATATAGACGTGCTTCTGCCACTAATAAACATTCGTAAAATTTTATTCCATTGTATTTTCTTTGGGTTTTTTATTGTTTAGCTAAGATTTTCTACAAATTTTATTGCAATAGAAATTTTAAAAATCTCTCTTATTAATTTTGTAAAAATAACTCGATTATGATTTATCATATCAATTCGATTGATATCGTATTTCGATAAGCCTTTTTTATGTCGCAACTTTCTCTCCATTTTCAACAGAACCAGTTTTGTGTTTTGGTTGAATACTTAACGTCTTTCAATGAAAAATTTTCTGTGAAAACATCATTTGCGGGTTATCCGAGTCTGATGACATTCGCTGACCGTGTACATTCGGATCATGATATTGCGCCACTTGAAGCAAGTCAGCATTATCCTGATACGATAGATAAAGTGCTACATTTTGCAGGAAAGGGACGAGATATTCAGGACTTTGAGCAGTTTCTTCAGCATGCTCAAGCAGCCAATATCCAAAATTTATTATTATTAACAGGTGATAAATTAAAAAATCATCATGATGGGCAAGATGAAAGTGAACGTACCCGATATCTAGAGTCAGTCAATAGCATCATGGCGGCTAAAAAATATGGTGGTTTTACAATAGGAGTCGCTTTTAATCCCTTTAAATATGCTGAAGCTGAACGTGATGCACAATATTTAAAACTACATAAAAAGATTAAAGCTGGTGCTGATTTTATTATTACGCAGTTAGGCTACGATATTACAGCATTAAAACAAAGTAAGAATTTTTTAAAGCATTGTCATTACACACAAAAAATACTGGCATGTGTAATGCCTCTTAATTTGGCACGTGCTCAATTTATGCTGAAAAATAATGTTGCAGGTATTGTCATTACACCTCATATGTTGAAAATCTTAGCAGATGAAAAACAAACAGGACAGAGTGAAAGAATGTATTTACGCTGTGCTTTACAGATTTTAATGTGTAAGCATTTGGGTTTTGCAGGTGTTCATTTGTCTGCGTGTCATAAAGCAGAAGAACAAATATTGCTTGAAAGTTATATAGAACAATATCGTCATTTAGCATTAGATGAGTTAGAGCGACTGTGGAATTCACTTTGGCAAATCAAAACAGGTCAAGAGTTTATTCCCAAGTTAGCTTATTTTTCTCGTCAGCCAACATCAAGTCAAATGATTAAATATCAACAATTACACTTAATGCATGATGCTTTATTTGATTCTAAACTGGCTAAAGGCGTTGGAAAATTTATTTTTAAAGCCTCATTTTGGGAAAATAAACCCATATCTAAAGCATTATTAAAAACGGAATTTCTCAGTAAACATCGTGTCGTTGGATGTGAAAGTTGTGGTCAGTGTCGTTTAGGGGATACCTTGTATATTTGCCCTGAAACTTGTCCAAAAGGTCTAGCCAATGGACCTTGTGGAGGAACGAATTTAGATCGTTGTGAGTTTGGTGATCGTGAATGTATCCATTCAATTAAAGCCAGATTAGCAAAGGCGGTGCAACAGACCCAAGTTTTAAAAGATAAATTAATTCCAACTGTGCCCTTAGATAGACGTGGAACAAGTTCTTGGAAAAATTGGTATTTGGCAACAGAAGCTGAGTTGTATTGATTGAGTGCATTGTCAGGGCTTTTGACTTCTGTCTTTAGCCCGAAATTTTCGATATAAGTGATAAATCGCATAAGAAATAAAATGTTATTTTGAAGATATTTAATTTTTAAAAGATGAGAAGCTTGATGTTTTTTCAGCTTATGATGAGTTAAATTCACGATTGGTTAAAATTTGTTTTTTCATCATCATAGCTTGATTGGCTATTTTTATATTTTTGATATTCGATTTTTTTTTTGCTTGTTTATAGCTCTTTTAAAAAAATAAAAATTTATTAAATATATGATAATAATATATTTTTAATCATTTAAAAGTGTTTTTCTCTAAATGCTTATTTCAATTATTTTTTTGCAATATTAGACAAATGATAAGGGAAAAATCACTAAACATGAATTTAGCTCAGTTTGTGATTAAATTAAATCATTTTTATTCATCTTTGTGTTCGGTTATCTTAGCTTCATTGAAAAAATTTAGTCTTTTTAGAAATTAAGTTGGCGGATACCATGAGTAATACATTTGCATGTTCGATTAAACGCATACGTTTTGATGAAAATTATGAACCAGCGGATAACACACGTTTAACAACTAATTTTGCTAATTTAGCACGTGGAGCGCATCGTCAAGAAAATTTGCGTAATACGCTGAATATGATTAATAACCGTTTTAATGCATTGGCGAATTGGGATAATCCTAAAGGTGATCGTTATTCACTTGAAATTGATATTATTTCTGCAGAAATTGATATTGAAGGAAATGGAAATACATTCCCATTTATTGAAACGTTGAAGAGTACAATTGTAGACCATCATACTAACCAACGTATTGATGGCATGATTGGTAATAGTTTTTCATCTTATGTACGTGATTATGACTTTAGTGTCGTGTTATTAGAAAAAGGCTTCACAACAGGTGAAAAGCCAGAAAAATTTGGCGATTTACACGGAAAATTGTATCAGCATCTTGTAAATTCTGAAGTATTCCAAGCTGAATTTAATAAAAAGCCTGTGATTTGTCTCAGTGTTTCAACCAGTAAAACCTATTACCGTACAACAAATGTACATCCTGTCTTAGGTGTGGAATATAAAAATGATGATGCTTCACGTACCGATGATTATTTTAACAAAATGGGTTTAACGGTTCGTTACTTTATGCCTAAAAATGCTGTTGCACCTTTAGCATTTTATTTTAGTGGTGATTTACTACGTGATTACACAGATTTTGAGTTAATCAGTGCGATTAGTACGATGGAAACATTCCAAAAGATTTATCGTCCAGAAATTTACAATGCAAATTCAACAGCAGCCGCACAGTATCAACCAAGCTTGAAATACCAAGATTACTCATTGACACGAATTGTTTATGACCGTGAAGAGCGTAGCCAATTGGCAGTTAAACAAGGTAAATGGACAGAAGAGAATTTCATTAAGCCATATCAAAAAGTGCTTGAACAGTGGGCTGAAAACTATGCTGTAGACATTGATACTCGCTCAACACACGCAGCTTAATGACTCATTAAGCACTGAATACTTAATTTAATAGATATCAAGATAGAAGATTAGACATGGCAATTTTATTACCAACATCAACAGCAGGCAGCTTACCTAAACCTTCTTGGCTTGCAGAGCCAGAAAAACTTTGGTCACCTTGGAAGCTAGAAGGTGAACAACTACTCGAAGCAAAACAAGATGCTTTAAGTTTGTCATTACATGAGCAATTACTTGCAGGTATTGACATTGTGAGCGATGGCGAGCAAACACGTCAACATTTTGTGACGACGTTTATTGAACATCTTGAAGGTGTGGATTTTGAAAAGCGTGAAACAGTACGTATCCGAAATCGTTATGACGCAAGTGTTCCATCAGTTGTTGGAGCAGTAGCACGTAAAAAACCTGTATTTGTTGAAGATGCAAAATTTTTACGCAGCCAAACCAATCAACCAATTAAATGGGCTTTACCTGGTCCAATGACTATGATTGATACCTTATATGATGGTCATTATAAAAGTCGTGAAAAACTTGCATGGGAATTTGCCAAAATTCTTAATCAAGAAGCTTTAGAGCTACAAGCCGCAGGTGTTGATATTATTCAGTTTGATGAGCCAGCGTTTAATGTGTTCTTTGATGAAGTGAATGATTGGGGCGTAGCAACTTTAGAGCGCGCACTTGAAGGTTTAACATGTGAAACGGCTGTACATATTTGTTATGGCTATGGCATCAAAGCCAATACAGATTGGAAAAAGACTTTAGGTTCAGAATGGCGCCAATATGAAGAGGCATTTCCAAAGCTACAAAAGTCTAAACTCGATATTATTTCATTAGAATGTCAAAATTCGCGTGTACCTATGGACTTGATTGAACTGATTCGTGGCAAAAAAGTCATGGTGGGTGCAATTGATGTTGCAACAAATACAGTAGAAACTGCTGAAGAAGTTGCGGATACATTAAGAAAAGCATTGCAATTTGTTGATGCAGATAAACTTTATCCGTCAACAAACTGTGGTATGGCACCACTTTCACGTGAAGTTGCACGTGGTAAATTAAATGCTCTAAGTGCAGGTGCAGAAATTGTGCGTAAAGAGTTATCTGCATAATCTCTGATTTTGTAAGGTAAAAGAGTTACGGTTCGCATGTGTTTAGATCAAATATATTGGACTGTAACTCTGCCTTTTATATTGTGGCAAACTCATTCTCTTGTTCGTACATATTCAGATGAATGCCCTTGTGATGATTTTTATTGATATCTAAATCACAAGATAAAACGACGATTTAATTTTGGAACCAAATCATGATTCAATCAACAGACTTTAAAAATGCAATGTCTTTACTCACCAGTGCAGTCAATGTGGTGACGACATCAGGAATGTCTGGTCGTTATGGCTTTACGGCATCTGCAGTATGTAGCGTGACAGATACACCACCAACTTTGTTGGTATGTATGAATCAAGCATCAAGTTCACATGCACACTTTATTGAAAACAAAGTTTTAACGGTAAATGTACTGGCTGCACAGCATGAACATCTTTCTACAGCATTTTCAACGAAAATGACGACTGAAGAGCGTTTTAAACATGCGAAATGGACTGAGTTAGAAACAGGTTCTCCTGTTTTGGAAGATGCCTTAGTCAGCTTTGATTGTGAGATTGAACAAATTCAGGCAGTAGGAACACATAGTATTTTCATGTGTCGTGTGGTGGCTATTCAACAAAGTCAGCAGGATGAAAGCTTAGTATATTTTAATCGTGCTTATCATACTGTTGGGCAAGTAGAAATTGCCTAAGCTTTTTGTTTTTGCTTTTTATTTTTAATATTAAATTTTAAAGTAAGTGTGTTGTGGAATTAATTATTTTTTTAGTCATTGGCGCGTTCGCTGGATTTGCTGCGGGTCTATTTGGTGTGGGTGGTGGAACGATTATTGTACCACTCCTATATATTGTTTTTACGCAAATGGGTTATAGCCCAGATGTGATTATGCATCTTGCATTAGGCACATCATTGGCAACGATTGTGGTGACCTCCATTAGCTCATTGATGGCACATCATAAAAATGGTGCAGTGATTTGGTCTGTATTTAAAAATCTTGCGCCACCTATGGCAATCGGATGTTTTGCAGGAGCAGGGATAGCAGGATGGCTTTCAGGTATTCATCTTCAGTTAATCGTTGGAATTTTTTTACTTTGGGTTGCCTATACCATGTTTACTGGAGCAAAAAAACAGGTTGATCCGAGTAAAGCATTGCCATCAACAAGTAAGCAAATTATGGCAGGTTCTGGTATTGGAATCGCTTCAGCTATTTTTGGTATTGGTGGCGGCAGCTTAACAGTACCTTACTTGACGCATTATGGTGTGGTGATGCAAAAGGCTGTGGGGACTTCAGCAGCATGTGGTTTACCCATTGCAATTGCAGGCGCACTAGGCTTTATGTTCTTTGGTATGAAAGAACAAATTGATGTACCAAATACAATAGGCTTTATTCATGTTTATGCTTTTATTGGTATTAGCTTGATGAGCTTTTTTACAGCAAAATTTGGCGCCAAAGCTGCACATGCTTTATCACCAGCAGTATTGAAAAAATGTTTTGCAGTTTTATTATTGTGTATAGGAAGTTTTTTCCTGATTAAAAGCTTGCTGTAAATGATAAAAGGCATAAATTTTTTCTTTAGATGACTATATTTTAGCTTTAAATTTGTTAAATACTTCGTCTAATATTCATTTGGTTTAAGCAGATTTTAACTGAGTAACTGATGTTACGCAGTAACTCTAAAATTAAACTTTGGAACTAGAAAAATGTGGATACACGGAAACGTCATCCGCAACGTGTTTGAGGCAGGACTACTTTGGGTAGAAATGTTTCTGCGATGTATTTATCAATTTGCGGTGGTCGACGAGTTTTGCGGATGACAATGGTTTTGCCTACTTTTGCCGAAACAAAAGTAGGTCGAGCCGAAGGCTAATCCCAAATTTCAACTTTAGATGTAAGATCCCGCGTCGTGTAAATTTAGCTTTTGCTTTTTTCAGTTATTTAATTTGAATCCAATGCGTAACATCAGTGAGTAAGATTTAAAATCTGCTTAAAGATATACACAAAAATAAACTTATTTATTCCAAATAAAAGGTGATTTTTTCTGTTCTTCCTCATCTGATGGATCTAAAGAAATCGCTGTCCGATCTTTAAACATACAAATTGAGATCAATGCAATCAGTGAAACAATAGTTAAATAAGCACTGACCAGTAATACGCCATTGGATTTAGTAATTAATGTCGCTGCAATTAACGGTGCAAAAGCCCCTCCAAGAATTGATCCTATTGCATAAGTAATTGAAATACCAGAAAAGCGAATAGACGCAGGAAATAATTCTGAATAGAAAACTGCCTGTACACCGTAGGTAATGCCTATGCCCATCGACAATAATGCCAATCCAAGCATAATGTAAATATAGCTACCCGTGCTGATGAGAGGGAATAATAGCAGTGCAGTCAGTACTTGAACGATCGAACCAAAGATATAGATAGGTTTACGTCCATATTTATCAGAAAGAACTGCAGATAGCCAAGTAAAGAATGTCCAAATAATTGCGGAAACACTCACTAAAGCCATGATGGTTGGGCGATCTAAGTTTAAACCTGTAGGATTTGTAGTAAAGCTTTGTACAAAACCACCAGCAGTCATATAGCCAAGCGCTGTAGTGCCTGCGATTAGTAAAGCTGAACTAAAAACCACTTTTTTGTATTGACTAAAAAGTTCACGGATCGGTTTTTGATTTGTTCCTTTTTGTTTGAGCTCCTCAAAAATCGGGCTTTCTTCTACAGAGCGACGAATCCAATAACCAAGACCAAACAGTACAATACTCATTAAAAATGGAACGCGCCAGCCCCATTGCATAAATTCATCTCCAGGAGAAACAAATCCTGTCATGATGACTAAAACCAATGATGCAAGTAGTAAACCAAGAGGTACGCCTAATTGAGGAAATGAACTAAATAAACCGCGTTTTTTTGTAGGAGCATGTTCTACTGCCATGAGTACAGCACCGCCCCATTCTCCACCTGCTGATATTCCTTGTAAGATACGTAATAAAATCAATAAAATTGGAGCTGCTATTCCGATACTGTCATAAGTTGGCAGTAAGCCGATCACCGTTGTGGTACCTCCCATCATGATGAGCGTAATTGCAAGTACCATTTTACGGCCAAATTTATCTCCAAAATATCCAGCAATAAATGCTCCAAATGGTCTAAAAATAAAACTAATACCAATGGATGCAAATACAAGCAAAGTTGCAAATGCAGGACCTGCAGGTTTGAAAAATAATTGGTTAAATACTAAGCCTGCGACTGCTGCGTAAATAAAATAATCATACCACTCAATAGTCGTGCCAATGATGGTTGCCATTGCGATTTTTTTGGTGCGAGATGTTTGTGATACATCTCTTAATAGTTCAGGGGACACTGTCCCTATGTGTGCCTTTTCCATCGTATTTCCTTTTACAATTTTTTGTTCATTATCACGACGATATTGAATGATTGTTTTGTCGTGATCGTTTCCTTTACATAGTTTGTACGTTAACTATATCAATGAGTATGAATTATTTTTTTAAAAAGAGATACATTAATTTTTTATTTTTTAATAAAGAGTATCTTTTTATTATTTCAATGTAATGTTTAACTGCTATTTTTTATTTAAATAATTGTTAAAATTTATGATTTTATAGAATTTTTCGTGTTTTGGGTTTTAATTTTTATATATTAAATGATTTTAAAATAATTAAAAATATTTTAAAATAATTAAAAATATTTTAAAATGTATCATATTTTGAGGGTTTTTAATGGGTGAGAAAAAGCGAGCAGGTGATTAGACTCACTCGCTTCGCTGTATTGATCATCTTTGTCTGCTACAAAATAAATAACAAGAATCTAGCGTATTGTTAAGCGGCTGTATGCTGTAAAGATGTTGTGATGACATGACTCCCAGTAGATTGCAACACGTGTTCCAGTGTTATGCCATCTGCGAGTTCCACCAGATGTATACCATCAGGTTTAACATCAAAAACACCATAATTACTAATGATACGGCTGACTACGCCTACGCCTGTTAATGGGAGAGTACATTGATCTAAAATTTTAGGCATACCAAGCTTATTACAATGTTGCATCAGTACAACGATCTTTTTTACTCCTGCAACTAAATCCATTGCACCTCCCATTCCTTTGACTTTTTGACCTGGGATCATCCAATTTGCAATATCACCAGTTTTAGAAACTTCCATTGCACCTAAAATTGCAATATCGACATGTCCGCCACGAATCATAGCAAAGGAGTCTGAGCTTGAAAAAAATGAAGCGCCTGCTCGAGTTGTAATGGTTTGTTTACCAGCATTGATTAAATCAGCATCTACTTCTTCTTCAATAGGATATTCTCCAATGCCCAATAAACCATTTTCCGATTGAAGCCATACATACAAATCATTAGGAATGTAATTTGCAACTAAGGTGGGCAAACCGATGCCTAAATTAACATAGTCACCATCTTTGAGTTCTAATGCTGCACGTTGTGCCATTTGTTCTTGTGTCCAAGCCATGGTTGTACTCCTTTAGGCTGCGGGTTTTACCGTGCGAATCTCTATATGTTTATTTGGCTGTGCATTGACCACAATACGATCTACATAAATGCCTGCAAGGTGAATATCATCTGGATCAATTTCACCAATTTCAACCAATTCTTCTACTTCAACAACGGTAAATTTAGCTGACATCGCACAGTCGGGATTAATATTTCGTGCCGTTTTACGAAAGACTAAATTGCCTGCCTTATCTGCTTTGTAAGCTTTAATTAAAGCAAGATCAGCATGTAAAGCTGTTTCTAAAAGATAGTTTTGACCATTAAAATTTCTGACTTCTTTACCTTCTTGAACAGCCGTGCCTACTCCTGTTTTGGTGTAAAAAGCTGGAATACCTGCACCTGCTGCACGTAATTTTTCAGCTAATGTGCCTTGAGGGGTGAGTTCGACCTCTAGTTCACCACTTAAATATTGACGTTCAAATTCTTTATTTCCGCCAATATAAGAGGAAATCATTTTTTTAACCTGATGTGATTCAAGAAGTAAACTTAATCCAATACCATCAATTCCTGCATTGTTACTAATACAAGTCAGTTGCTGAGCTTGTGTATCTCTTAATGTTTCAATGAGCATTTCAGGGATGCCACACAGCCCAAAACCACCCACTGCAATGAGCATGTTGTCTTGTACAATATCAAACAAAGCGGTCTGGCTGTCTGGGTAGACTTTATTCATTTTTAAATCCTTCTGTGCTGCTCCAAAATCCATATTTGGAAGGATGTTTTTCTCAAAGTTGCTTTGAACTCAATACTCTTTTCCTTTTCAGGATAGAGCACTAAGTTTCATAAAAAGGAATGAATTTATATCAAAGCACCCTCATGCTAGCCCTTCTCCCAGTGGGAGAAGGGCTAACCAATATTTATATTTTAGTCACGATTGACGAGGGTTAAGATGTCATAGGTTGCAACCAACTCATTACGTTGATTTTTGACTTTAATGTCCCAAACCACTACACCATGCGGTTTTTGTTCAGGATCACGCAATGGTTTTGGGGTCTTTTGCTTACAAGTCAACTCAACTTGAATGGTGTCACCAATTTTTACAGGTTCAACAAAGCGAAGATTATCCATACCGTAGTTGGCAATGACAGGGCCAGGGGCTGCATCAACAAATAAACCAGCAGCAGCAGACACAATGAAATAACCATGTGCAACACGATCACCAAATAAAGAGTTGGCAGCAGCAATTTTATCCATATGTGCGTAAAAATGATCGCCACTTAAACAGGCAAAATTAACAATGTCAGCCTCAGTTACGGTACGACGTGCTGTTAATAAGCGTTCTCCGATACGAAGTTCATCAAATGATTTTTTAAAAGGGTGGACACGATCTTCAAAAACTTCTGAACCAATGGTCCAACTATGTCCAATTTGGGTCATGGCTTTAGGTGAACCCTGAATCGCAGTACGTTGCATATAATGTTTCACTGCACGTAAACCACCTAATTCTTCTCCACCACCTGCACGACCAGGTCCACCATGTACAAGCAGAGGAAGTGGTGAACCATGTCCTGTACTTTCTTTCGCATTTTCACTGTCTAATACATGCACACGACCATGCCATGGCGCAATTTTGGCAATGATTTTTTCAATATTTTCGTCAGCATTACGTACAATAGATGCGACAAGGCTCCCTTCACCTTTGGCAACTAATGTTGCTAGCTCGTTCAGTGTGTCATAAGGCATGAGTGTGACAACAGGACCAAATGCTTCAATTTGGTGAATGGCTTGGGCTGTATTAGGTGATTTGCAGACCAAAACAGTCGGTGGATAAAATGCACCTTTTTCAGGGTATTCAGCCTCAATTTTAAAATCATCACGCAAATGACTACCAAATACAATCTCAGCATTTTGGCTTAATTGTTCAACTTTTTCAGCGACATCATGTTTTTGCTTAATGCTTGCCAACGCACCCATCGTAACATTTTCAAGTTCAGGATTTCCGACAACGACTTTTTGTAATTTAGCAATTAAGCGCGTTTGTACTGTATCCAATAAACTATGTGGTACAAAGGCACGGCGAATGGCTGTACATTTTTGTCCTGCTTTGGTGGTCATTTCACGGAATATTTCACGAACAAACAAATCAATAGTTTCATCAGAAGCATGTTCAGTTAAAATTGCGCTATTGACAGAATCTGCTTCCATACTAAATGGAATTGAATATTGGTTGAGATGAGGATGTGCGCGAAGTTTTTGCCCTGTAGTGGCTGAGCCTGTAAACGTCACGGTATCTTGTGGATTAAGGTGTTCAAACAAATCATAAGTCTGACCACAAATCAGTTGTAAAGCACCCTCAGGTAAAAAACCACTTGCTAAAATGTCTTTGACAACAGCATGCGTCATCTCTGCACCTTCAGTGGCAGGTTTGACAATACACGGTACGCCTGCCAAAAGTGTTGGTGCAATTTTTTCTAGCATTCCCCAAATTGGAAAATTGAATGCATCAATATGTACAGCAACACCTGCTTTAGGACTAAGAATATGCTTTGCACCAAATGTGCCATTTTTAGACAATGGAATCCAACTGTCTTCGACTAAAGCTGTTTCATCGCTGAGTTCACGGCGAACAAGGCTAGAATAAGCGAACAATGTTCCAATTCCACCTTCCACATCAATCCATGCATCTTTACGCGTACAACCCGTTGCTTTGGCTAAGGCATAATAGTGTTCTTTGCGTTCGAGCAAATATTGTGCCACCTGTTTTAAAGCATTTGCACGTTCATGAAAAGTTAAATGAGCAATCGCTGAACCTTTGGTTTTGGCATACTGAATAATGGCTTTGGTATCAATACCGTGGCTACTGACCTGATAAATTGCCTGACCCGAAATAGCATGATAAACCGTGCGAAAATCTTGAGCAGCCGTATATTCCTGACCATAGACCAATGAGCTTAATGACTTTATGGACAATGTTTGTGCTGCAACGTTGACTGATTCATGTTCTGTAGGATTTATTCCCGTATCTAACTCAAGCATTGAAAAACTCCTTTTATGATACGCTTTGTGAAATATTTTGCTTTTAATGATTCATAATTTGTTCTTAAATTTTAAAATTGTCAAATATTTTTATGATAAAAAATAATTTAATGATTTTTATTAAAATAAATAAATATAAAAAACAATAATTTATAAAATTTTAACAATAAAATAATTATGATACGAAAAATTAATCTTGATTTTTATATTGTATCGTTTTAACTTAAATGCATAAACACTTGGGATAAGTGAGGACACAATGAATAATCATCAACAACAGTTTGACCAATCCATCGAAAAGGATATTTCGATAGAACCAAAAGACTGGATGCCAGATGCATATCGTAAAACCTTAATTCGTCAAATTGGACAACATGCACATTCAGAAGTAATAGGAATGTTGCCAGAAGGAAATTGGATCACTCGTGCACCAAGCTTAAAACGTAAAGCGGTGTTGTTGGCTAAAGTTCAAGATGAAGCAGGGCATGGATTGTATTTGTATAGTGCTGCTGAAACGCTAGGCGCAGATCGTGATGACATGATGGATAAGCTTATTTCTGGGCGTATGAAATATTCATCTATTTTCAATTATCCAACCTTAACTTGGGCAGATGTCGCTGCGATTGGTTGGTTGGTTGATGGTGCTGCGATTGTCAATCAGGTTGCTTTATGCCGTACTTCATATGGACCTTATGCACGCGCTATGGTGCGAGTTTGTAAAGAAGAAAGTTTCCATCAGCGTCAAGGCTTTGAAGCCATGATGCAACTCGCCAACGGTACACCTGAACAAAAACAGTTGGCGCAAGATGCTGTGAATCGTTTTTGGTGGCCTGTGCAAATGATGTTTGGTCCAAGTGATGACAATTCACCAAACAGTGCACAAAGCATGCAATGGAAAATCAAATTATTTAGTAACGATGCACTACGCCAAAAATTTGTTGATAACACTGTGCCACAAGTACACATGCTCGGTCTGACAGTGCCTGATCCTGACTTACGTTTTAATGAAGAAACAGGGCATTACGAGTCTGGAGCAATTAATTGGGATGAGTTCAATGACATCCTTGCAGGTAAAGGTCCATGCAACCACGAACGCATAGAAGCTCGTCGTAAAGCATGGGAAGGTGGAAAATGGGTGCGTGATACAGCAGCAGTTTATGCACAAAAACAGCAGGCTGAACAAACCGAAAAAGTCGCTTAATTTAAAGCGTATTGGTTAATTTTAGCTTTTATACAGGTTTAATTTTCAGGAAGGATTCTCTCATGAACAATAAAAATAACTGGTCGTTATTTGAAGTATTTGTACGTAGTAAACAAGGTTTAAGCCATCGTCATGTGGGTAGTTTACGTGCACCAGATGCTGAGATTGCTTTGCAAAACGCGCGTGATGTTTATACACGTCGTAATGAAGGGATCAGTATTTGGGTAGTGAAATCTGAGTTAATTACTTCTTCACAACCTGATGAAAAAGATCAATTTTTTGACCCTGCATTAGACAAGGTTTATCGTCATCCAACTTTTTACCATATCCCTGATGGCATTGAGCATATGTAAGGAGTTAGATCAATGAATCATTCTGTATTTTCTCAATTTCTATTGCATTTAGCGGATAGCCAACTGATTTTGTCGCATCGTTTGGCTGAGTGGTGCGGTCATGCACCTGAACTAGAGTTGGATATTGCACTTGCCAATATCGGTTTGGATTTATTGGGTCAAGCCCGTACTTTACTCAGTTTAGCTGGTGAAGTTGAAGGTCTAGGGCGTGATGAAGACCAATTGGCATTTTTACGTACAGAGCGTGAATATCGCAATTTATTGTTGTGTGAACAACCGAATGGCGACTTTGCACAAACCATGGTACGACAATGGTTAATGGATCATTACCATAATTTATTATTTACTGCTTTAACGACAAGTAGCCATAATCAACTTCGTGCATTTGCAGTTAAGTCTTTGCGTGAAGTGAAATATCACTTACGTTTTTCAACGGCTTGGATGGAACGTTTAAGTTTAGGGACTGAAGAAGCACATCAAAAAACACAACAAGCCTTAAATGAATTATGGCGTTTTACCCAAGAATTATTCGTATTAACGACAGATGAAAAACAATTAATTGAGAGCCACATTATTACAGATTTAGAAACATTGAAAGAGCAATGGTTAATCGATGTAAATGCTGAATTAAAGCGCTTTGAATTAAGTTTACCTGAAACAGGGGCTTATCGTTCAGGTGCTAAACAAGGTTTACACACAGAACACTTGGGTTTTGTTTTAGCTGAAATTCAATATATGCAACGGGCTTATCCAAATATGGCTTGGTAAAGGTATTTCACAAGGAGTGAACCACATGAATTTAATTCGACATTGTACTGATGAATGTTGGGACGTTTTGCAGCATATTTCTGATCCCGAAATTCCAGTGTTATCTGTTGTTGATTTAGGCATGATTCGTGGCGTGGAATTGAATACACAAAATGAACTTGTGGTTCGCTTGACGCCAACTTATAGCGGTTGTCCTGCAACAGATGTTCTTAAAGATGAAATTGAACAAGCATTTACTCAAAAAGGATTAACACCTGTCCAAGTTGTTGTGGATTTATCTGAAGCATGGACAACCGATTGGATGAGCCAAAACGGTAAAGATAAATTGAAACAGTATGGCATTGCACCACCTCAGGGTGAAGCACATAGCTGTGGAACACATGTTGCGCTGATTGATGGCATTGAATGTCCACATTGCCATAGCCTACAGACCAAATTATTAAGCGAATTTAGTTCGACTGCATGCAAAGCCTTATACAAATGCCAAGACTGCTTAGAACCATTTGACTATTTTAAATGTATTTAAGGCATTTATAGGTTAAAGCCAAATATTGATGGTGGTGAGTTCAGTCAATGATTGAACAAATACTAAAAATCTCCCCTAACCCCTCTTTTAAAAAGAGGGGGAGTACCGAAACTAAAATAACTTTAGTCATGGAAAACTCCCTCCTTTAAAAAAGGAGGGTTGGGGTGGATTTAAAAATACTGAATGCATCAACATCTAAACAGAAAGAGGGATTTTCAAATGAGTCAATTTATACCATTAACCATAAAATCAATTACGCCTCAAACTGAGCAGGCGATTTGTATTGCATTTGATCTCGCACCTGAACAGCAAGACCGTTTTAAATATCAGGCAGGACAGCATTTAACCATTCGTCATATGACAGAACATGGTGAATTACGCCGTTGTTACTCAATTTGTAGTGATATGCAAGAAGATATCAGTATTGCCATTAAAAAAATTGATCAAGGTGAGTTTTCAACATGGGCAAATGACAATCTAAAAGCAGGTGATCAGCTTGAAGTGATGCCACCACAAGGCGTGTTCTTCCAAAAAGCAGCCAAAGTTGGCGGGAAAAATTATCTTGGTTTTGCTGCGGGAAGCGGTATTACGCCGATTTTATCCATTGTAAAAACTGTACTTGCACAACAACCAGACTCGAGTTTTACCTTAATTTATGGCAACCGTTCATGGAAACAAACCATGTTTTCTGAACAGATTATGGACTTAAAAGATCGTTTTAAAGAACGTTTTCAATTGGTTAATATATTTTCACGTGAAATGAATGACAGTGCGTTATTTAATGGTCGTATTGATGCTGAGAAATTACAGTTGTTATTTAAAGCTGATTTAATTCATGCAAATTTCGATCACTGTTTTGCTTGTGGTCCTGATGAAATGATGGATGCTATCGAAAAAGTATTGCCTAAGCTTGGTATTGAACGTAGCAAAATTCACACTGAACGTTTTAACACTGGTAGCACCAAAAGAATAAGTGCTGAACAAATTGATCGTCGTCAGGAAGAAAGGGTCAATATTATTCTTGATGGTCGTGAGTTGATCATTGATGTGTCAAAAGAAGATGACAGCATTTTGGATGCAGCTTTACGTGCAGGTGCAGATTTGCCTTATGCCTGTAAAGGTGGCGTATGTGCAACGTGTAAATGTAAGGTACTTGAAGGTCAAGTCGAAATGGCAATTAACTATAGCCTTGAACCTGAAGAAGTTGAAAAAGGTTATGTTTTAAGTTGTCAGGCACGTCCAACAACACCCAATGTTCGATTAAGTTTTGATGAATAACTTGAAAATAATTGAATCAATGGGAGGCATGAGATGGCGTTATTAAAAAGCACAGTCGTAAAATCAGGGGTGATGCTGATAGAGCTGAATCGACCTGAAAAGCGTAATGCATTGAATAATGCAACTTTAATAGAATTATCAGAATTATTGCAAAAATTGGATATAGATCCCCATGTTCGCAGCGTTGTCATTACAGGAAATTTGCAATGCTTCGCGGCAGGAGCAGACTTAAATGAACTCGCTGCGTTGGATGTGGTATCCATTCAACAAGATCCACGTCCTAAATTGTGGAAGAAAATAGACGAATTTTCAAAACCTCTGATTATGGCAGTCAATGGTTTTGCCTTTGGTGCAGGTTTCGAGTTGGCATTGCATGGTGACATTGTGTTAACAGGTGAAAATGCACAATTTGCACTGCCTGAAATTGGTTTAGGGATGTTACCTGGTGCAGGTGGCACGCAACGTTTAGCGCGTTTGGTAGGGCAACAGTTAGCCATGCGTTGGGCAATGACAGGCGAGCGAGTGACTGCACAAACTGCGTTGCAATATGGCATTAGCAGTCAAGTTTGTCCCACTGCTTTGACGGTAGAGTACGCGATTGAACTTGCAGAAAAAATTGCTCGCCAAGCACCCCTTGCGATTGCAGTCATTAAGCAATCTTTAAAATCAATTCATGAAGTAACGTTAAGCCAAGGTTTAAAGCAAGAACGTCAACATTTTGTCTGGCTTGCAGCAACTCAAGATCGCCAAGAAGGCATCAAAGCATTTTTTGAAAAAAGACAACCCGAATTTAGAGGTGTGTGATGGATTACCAAACAATTATTGCTGAAGAAAAAAATGCAGTGGGTTATTTAACATTTAATCGCCCAAAACAGCTCAACAGTTTTAACGAAATGATGCATAAAGAAGTATCAAGTGTACTTAAAACTTGGGCAAAAGATTCAAATATCCGTACAGTGGTGATTTCGGCTGAAGGACGAGGATTTTGTGCAGGGCAAGACTTAGGTGATCGTGTTGTAGACCCTCATGCAGATGCACCTGATTTAGGACTTTCGATAGAAACTTACTATAACCCTTTGATTAAATTGATTACTGAAATGCCAAAACCTGTGATCTGTGCAGTGAATGGTGTTGCGGCAGGTGCAGGTGCCAATATTGCTTTAGCATGTGACATTGTAATTGCTGCAAAATCTGCATCATTTATTCAGGCATTTTGTCGTTTAGGCTTAGTTCCTGATTCTGGCGGCACGTGGTTTTTACCGCGTTTGGTGGGTCGTGCTCAAGCGATGGGTTTGGCAATGCTTGGCGATAAAATTGCAGCAGAGCAAGCAGTAGAGTTGGGCATGATTTGGCAGTGTGTTGAAGATGATCAGTTAAAAGCTGAAGCTGAAAAAATGGCAGAACATCTTGCTAAACAACCCACTTTTGGCTTGTCATTAATTAAAAAAGCGATTCATGCAGCCGCAGATAATAACTTAGATGATCAACTGATTTTAGAACGTGATTTACAACGTTTAGCAGGTCGTTCAAGTGATTATAAAGAAGGTGTACAAGCATTTATGCAAAAACGTACCCCTGAATTTAAAGGATGCTAAAAATGAAAATATTCAATTTACAGCAGGCAAAAGTTGCTGTGATTGGTGCAGGAACGATGGGAATCGGAATAGCACAATTAGCAGCAATGAATGGTCATACTACTTATATATTTGATTTGGACATTGAAAAAACCAAAACTGCATTTTCACAACTCAGAATCCAGCTTGAAAAACGCGTGCAATTGGGAAAAATGACTCAAGCATCCGTTGATACAACATTGGGTAATATTCAGGTCGTTGCAGATTTACAGCAGTTAGCAAATGCCGATTTGATTATTGAAGCTGTGGTGGAAAAGAAAGAAGTCAAACAAAGTTTATTTCAACAACTTGCTGAAATTTGTTCGAAAACTACCATTTTTGCTTCAAATACCTCTTCGATCTCAATCACAGCAATTGCATCTGGTATTTCTCAGTCTGAACGTGTTGTTGGATTACATTTTTTTAATCCAGCACCAGTCATGAAGTTAGTTGAAATCGTAAAAGGATTAAAGACTTTACCTGAGATTGCAGAAGCGCTCGCTGTCTTGATGCAAAGCTGGCATAAAGTTCCTGTCATGGCGAAGTCTACACCAGGATTTATTGTCAACCGTGTTGCACGCCCCTACTATGCTGAAGCTTTTCGAGCATTACAGGAAAATGTGAGCTCACCTGAACAACTTGATTTTATCTTACGTGAGTGTGGTGGTTTTGCCATGGGCGCTTGTGAATTAACCGATTTAATTGGGCAAGATGTAAACTTCTCTGTGACACAAAGCGTATATCAGGAATTTTTCTATGAACCACGTTATCGTCCATCTTTAGTTCAAAAAGAATTGGTTGATGCAGGTTGTTATGGTCGTAAAAGCAGTCAAGGCTTTTATGATTATCGTCAAGAAAAACGTAGACCTGAATATATTTTACCTGCATTAAAACCTGAACTCAGCACGAGCGTTAAAGTGCAAATTTCAGGACAATGGTTACACGATACAGGACTTATTCAGCGACTCAAAAATACTTCAAGTGTCAATTCTGTGCAGATCCAATCAGAAATAGACAAAATTCTGATTGATGACATGGCAGTGATGTTGACGCAAGGTCAATCAGTGATGATTGAATATCCACAAGAAAAAGTGGTTTTGATGGATTGGTTAGCAAATGCCACGACAGCAAAAGCAGTGGTGCTAACCGCATCTCCGCGCTGTACAACTGCTGATTGTGACAAAGTCAGCCAATTATTTGCAGCATTGGGGGTGACAAGTATCTGGGTGAAAGATCATCCTGCATTATTTGTAATGCGTAGCATCGCAATGTTGGTCAATGAAGCATGTGAAGCTGTATTACATGGTATTGCGACTGAACAAGATATTGATGCTGCAATGAAATATGGTGTGAATTATCCGCAAGGTCCATTTCAATGGGCAGCACAAATCGGGGCGACTCAGATTTTAACAACGCTTGAAAATCTATACCGTCTTTATGGCGAAGAACGTTATCGTCCAAGTCTGTATTTACGTAAAAAAGTGGCGCTTCAATCTGTGAAAAAATCACAAGATGTTGAAACACAAACATTAAAACAAGCAGGTTAAGGAGTACATGATGGAACAAGTCTTTATTTGTGATGCGATTCGTACTCCAATAGGGCGTTATGCTGGTGCTTTAAGCAGTATTCGTACAGATGATTTAGCAGCTTTACCGATCCAATACTTAAAACAACAACATCCTGATTTACCTTGGCAGCAGGTAGATGAAGTGATTTTAGGTTGTGCCAATCAAGCGGGTGAAGACAACCGTAATGTGGCGCGTATGGCAAGTTTGTTGGCAGGTCTACCTGAAACTGTTCCTGCAATTACAGTCAATCGTTTATGTGCTTCGGGCTTAGATGCGATAGGTTTTGCAGCACGTTCAATTAAATCAGGTGAAGTACACTTTGTATTAGCTGGTGGTGTTGAGTCGATGAGCCGAGCACCTTTTGTACAGTCTAAACCTGAAACAGCTTTTAGCCGCACACCAACTATTTATGATACAACCATCGGTTGGCGTTTTATTAATCCAAAATTTAAAGCGAGTTTTGGGGTCGATAGCATGCCTGAAACGGCTGAAAATGTGGCTGAAAAATATCAAATTAGCCGTGAGGATCAAGATTTATTTGCTTATAACAGTCAGCAAAAAACAGCACAAGCTCAGCAAAAAGGTATTTTTGCAGAAGAAATCATGTCTGTCGAAATTTTTGATCGTAAAAAAAATAGTATTTTAGTGACACAAGATGAACATCCTCGTGCTGATACAGCATTAGATGCATTAGCCAAACTGAAAGCACCATTTCGTAAAACAGGTGGTTCAGTCACAGCAGGCAATGCTTCTGGTGTCAATGATGGTGCTGCTTGTGTGTTATTAACGAGCGCAAGTTTTGCTCAAACACATCAACTCATTCCGCTAGCAAAAATTATTGCGACAGCAAGCGCAGGTGTAGAAGCGAAATACATGGGTATTGGTCCAGTGCCTGCTGTAGAAAAAGTTTTAAAACTCGCAGGTTTAACACTAGAGCAAATGGATGTTATTGAGTTAAATGAAGCTTTTGCTGCACAATCTTTGGCAGTAATGCGAGAGCTAGGTTTAAAAGATGACGATGCCCGAGTGAATCCTAATGGTGGTGCAATTGCGCTGGGACATCCTTTAGGGATGAGTGGCACACGTTTGGTCATCACAGCAATGAAAGAGTTAAAACGCCGTAATGGAAAATACGCACTTTGCACCATGTGTGTGGGTGTAGGACAAGGTGTGGCATTGATTTTAGAAAATGTAAATGAGTGCAGCGATAAACGCTGAGACATTACAGACAAGGATATAAGTAACAGCCAATGGATGGCTGTTCAGGGAGATAAAAGATGAATAATAATGCTTTGGAACATATTGAAACTGCTTCGATTGATGAATTACGTCATGTTCAATTTGTCCGTATGAAAAAAACTTTGGAACATGCGTATAACAATAGCGCAGTGTATCGTAAAAAGTTTGATGAGGCAGGTGTACATCCTGATGATTTTAAAACATTGGCAGATTTAGCAAAATTTCCTTTTACCACTAAAAAAGATTTACGTGATAATTATCCTTTTGGTATGTTTGCTGTACCACAAGAACAAATTGTGCGTGTACATGCCTCATCAGGTACGACAGGGCAACCAACGGTGGTCGGTTATACGCAAAATGATATTCAAATTTGGTCTGATGTCGTGGCACGTTCATTACGTGCAGCAGGTTTAACGAACAAAGATATTATTCAAGTATCTTATGGCTATGGTTTATTTACTGGTGGTTTAGGCGCACATTATGGCGTAGAACGCTTAGGTGCTACCGTGATCCCAATGTCAGGTGGTCAAACAGAAAAACAGGCACAATTGATTCATGACTTTAAACCTACTGCTTTAATGGTCACACCATCTTATTGCTTAAACATTATAGAAGCTTTAGAACGTAAATATGGCACAGCACGAGATTGTTCAATTAAAACTGGCGTATTTGGTGCAGAACCGTGGACCAATGAAATGCGTAAAGAAATTGAGGATCGTTTAGGGATAGATGCGCTTGATATTTATGGTCTTTCTGAAGTTATGGGACCTGGTGTTGCAATGGAGTGTTTAGAAACTAAAGATGGTTTAACCATTTGGGAAGATCACTTTTATCCTGAAATTATTCATCCTGAAACGGGTGAAGTTTTGGCTGATGGTGAACTCGGTGAACTTGTTTTCACAACTATTACCAAAGAAGGTATGCCTGTAATTCGTTATAGAACACGTGATTTAACGCGCTTATTAGCAGGTACAGCAAGAACAATGCGTAGAATGGATAAAATTGTCGGGCGTAGTGATGATATGATGATTATCCGTGGCGTCAACGTTTTTCCATCACAAATTGAAGAGCAAATTTTACATATTCCACAATTATTGCCAAATTACGAAATTCAAATTTGTAAACAAGGTCATTTAGATGGATTACATGTCCGTGCTGAAATGCGTAGAGATACTGAACATGAACTGATGAACCAACTTTGTACTCAATTAAAAAATAAGATTAAGACCATGGTCGGAATTACGGTAAGTGTAGAATTATTAATGGAAGGAAGTTTGCCACGTTCTGAAGGTAAGGCTCAGCGAATTTTTGATATTCGTCAACCTATTTCAGAAAATTACAAATCAGCTTAAGATGTTAAGCTGATTATTAAGTTGCAATGGATGACAGGATTTAGGACGTTATGAATCTAAAATTAAAGCAAGCAATTGATGAATTCATTGCAACTGAAGCATTAAGTGGTACATCACTCATCATGACGGTATTTGGTGACAGCATTTATCATCATGGTGGAATCATTAGCCTTGCGAGTCTCATTCAATTAATGGATGTTTTTGGACTCAATGAACGATCTGTGCGAACCGCAGTTTTTCGACTTGTACAAAATGGTTGGTTGGTATCAGAAAAAATAGGGCGTACAAGTTATTATCGAGTGACTGAAAGTAGTCGACAACGTTTTATTTTAGCCGATGCAAAAATTTATAATTTTAATCATATCGAATGGGATCAAAAATGGGATTTGGTTTTACTCAGTTCAGTCGAAATTGAAGCGAAGCAAGTTTTAAAGAAAGAACTGGAATGGTTGGGTTTTGCAAATATTGCAAGCAATGTCATGGCTTATCCAGGTTGTGATCATTTGAAATTACAGAATTTACTGCTTAATTTAAATATGACTGATCAAGTTGTGATTTTTAAAGCAGAAACTTTACAATTATGGCAAGAGTCCTATCCTACGATTAAACGAATGGTTGAAACAAATTGGGCGATTATCGAACTACATGCACGATATGAGAAGTTTATCCAAGATTTTCGTGAATTTTTAAATTTGGTTGAAAGTGCTGATGATCTTGATAGTATGCAAGCTTTTCAAATTCGTACCTTATTGATTCATCAATTTCGCCGTATTTTACTTAAAGATCCAGATCTACCATTTGAGCTGTTACCTTCAAATTGGTTGTCTTTAAATGCTCGTAATTTAAGTAGTAATTTGTATCAATTGGTGATTACGGCAGGTGAAGAATATTTTATGGAATATGCACGTACTTCAGAAGGTTCAATGCCGCCTGTACATCCTCAGTTTTATAAACGTTTTGGGGGATTAAAAGTTGAAGAGTCATATAGTTAAATAGATTTTTAATTAAAAAATTTTTATAGATAATGGAATATTTATATGCCTTGTTATGCAATAGATAATGTGATTCCTGTCGTGAGTCCTCAAGCATTTGTGCATCCAACTGCTGTATTAATTGGTGATGTGATTATTGAGGAAGGGGTCTACATTGGACCGTTTGCTTCATTAAGAGCTGATTTTGGACGTATTCATATCAAAAAAAATGCCAATGTCCAAGATAATTGTGTAATTCATGGTTTTCCAAATAGCGTTACTTTGGTTGAGGAGTATGGGCATATTGGTCATGCTGCTATTTTGCATGGTTGTACGATTGGCAAAAATGTTTTAGTTGGAATGAACAGTGTGATTTTGGATGAAGCTGAAATTGGTGAAAATACAATTATTGGTGCAAATAGTACTGTAAAAGCAAAAGCGATCATTCCTGCTCATGTTTTAGCGTTAGGGAGTCCTGCAAAAGTGCTACGTCATTTAGAGCCTAAAGAAATTGCATGGAAACGCAGAGGAACTGAAGAATATATTGATTTAACAGCCCGTTGTTTAAATACTTTGCAGGAAGTTCAACCTTTAGATCGCTTAGATCATCGTTTGGAATATACTACTTTTGACAGAAAACATGAGCTTAAAAATAAAATATAAATCCTTTAAAATTTAGCTTGATAGACTTCTAATATAGAATTTAAAGGTAGCATTTAAATGATAATATTTAAAAAAATATTCATCTGAAAATGCTACCAATTTTTTTATTTTTTCATTCATTATACTTTTTGCATAAATGCGCTTGGATTTTTTTCTGTTACACGTTGAAAAGCACGTGTAAAAGCTGAAATAGATTGGTAGCCCACTTGCTCAGCACAATTTTGTAAAGGTACTCCCTGATTTAGCAACTTTTGTGCAATTTGTATTCGGTAGTACAACAAGAATTTTGTAGCAGAAAAACCAGCAACATCAGTAAAATATTTTGAAAAAGTAGCACGTGAAATATTACAACGTTCAGCCATTTCAGTGAGTGACCAATCATGCTCAGGTCGTGAAATAATTTCTAAAATGAGCGGGTAAAGTACAGCATCATTAAATAATTGCCATAACTTAATTTGTTTGTTGTTCGGATTATTTAAAATATGGCGCATTAAATAAAAAAATAAAATACTGGTTAAACGTTCGATTAAGATTTCTGAGGCTGTATTTTTCTCAGGCTGCTTGGCTTGTTTTACTTCATTACGAATGAGTTCAAAAATATGAAAACATTCAATTAATGTATGATCATTTTGACGTAATACAATATATGAAGGTAAGGCTTCTAAGAAGAGTTCAGAGAGTTTTGAACGAAAACTAAAAAAACCACATGCTAAATGGGTTGAACAGTTCAGTACAGTACCAGATTTTGTATTCGCTAAATTTCGGTTAAGCTGTTGCAGAGAGGGTGCTGTACGTTGAGATGCATCGGTAATAATAAAAGGTAAGTCACGCAATAGAAAAACTGCATCACCTTGATATAAATGAATATAATCTTGTTGTTCTAAAAAATGAAAATGACAATCTTCTTCTAAAACTAAATGAAAACTTGCATAACCACTGCCCTGAATAGATGTTGACCATTGTTCATGATAACGACTTAGATGCTGTAAAGAGGTTTCAATTTCTAAACTCTCCATAAACCAGCTTAGCATTTTTTCAGAATTATTAAGCATAAAAACTTCCAATTGTTTAGACGAAAAAGCATTTTTATAGAAGAAACAGTATTGAGTGAATATAGCAAATCTCTAACACTATGTACTCTACTTGGAGTAAATCAGATGACAAATTTTCAACCTTTAACCATTGAACAAGCCCCTGAACAAGCAAAACAACGTTTAAGCAATGCTGAAAAAGCGAATGGTTTTAGTTCAAATTTATTGGGTGTTTTAGCGTATGCCCCAACCGCTTTAGAAACTTACCAAACGGTATCTGAAATTAACTCTCGTTCAAGTTTAAATGTTCAAGAACGTGAAGTTGTGCAATTGGTTGCAGCAACAGACAATGGCTGTACTTTTTGTGTTGCTGGACACACTGCTTTAGCAAAAAATAAAGCCAAGTTATCACCTGAAATTGTAGAAGAATTACGTGACCAAGCTACATTATCTGATACAAAATTAAATGCATTATCAACTTTTTCTCGTCAAGTACTTTTAAATAAAGGTGCTGTTGATGAGGCTGAGATTCAAGCTTTTTTTGCAGCAGGTTATACACAACAGCAGGCATTAGATGTGATCTTAGGATTAAGTTTGGCAACCTTATGCAACTATGCAAATAGTTTGGCTCGAACAGAATTAAATAGTCAACTTGCTGCACATCGATGGGAACCCAAAAATGCTTAATTCCAATCTGCTTGCGTGGTTAGAAAAGCATGCTGAGGAATTAAATGAAGGCGAAGCAAGTGCAAGTCTTGCTTTGCTTCATCAACTGGGACAAGCTGATATTTTTCGTCAGGGTGTACCAGAAACTTTAGGTGGGACAGGTACTCACCTTAAAGATGCCATTCTTAGCATTGCAGAAATTGCGGAATATTCACTTACTGCTGCTTTTGTGAGTTGGAGCCAGCGTACATATATTGAATATTTAATGACTTTGGATTCAGCTTTATTTGATCAATTACAATTTTCAGATTTATTAGCTGGAAAATATGCAGGTGCTACAGGTCTGTCTAATGCCATGAAATTTTTATCAGGCTTAGAAGCATTACAGATTGAAGCCGAAGCTGTTGAAGGGGGATGGAAACTTAATGGTAAATTACCATGGGTAACTAATTTTCATCCTCATGGGTTTAGTGTGGCAGTTGCAGCACAAACCAATCAAGGCGCTATTTTGCTTTTAGTGCCGTCAAATAGAAAAGGTTTTCAACGTTTACCAAATCTAGAGCTAATAGCATTACGAGGTAGTTCAACAGCAGCGGCTGAGTTACAAGATGTTTTTGTGCGTACAGATGAAGTATTGAGTTTACAGGCACAAAGCTATTTACCTCAAATACGTCCAGCATTTTTAGGCTTACAGTGCGCTTTAGCGATAGGTTTAATTCGACGTAGTCTAAAACAAGTGATTGCTAAAAAGCATTCTGCATTAGTTGAACAACAGATCCATGAAATTCAAAGTAATTTAACGGATTTATGTACGCAGCTCTTTACTGGATTGGATTCGGGTGTATTTGTTGAAAATGCACAAGCTTTATTTCAAATTAGAATTAGCCTCAGTCAGTTAACACAACAAGCAATCCAGTTGGAATTGTGTAGTACGGGTGGGAAATGCTATTTATCTCCCTATGAAGCAGGATTTACTCGACGTCTTAAAGAGGCTGCATTTATACCCATAGTTACGCCTAGTGTTTTGCAATTACAAACTGAGCTTTCAAAAACAAGGGTATAGTCGAAATGAGTCAGCCAATTTTAACGGTGGAACAGCTACAAATTTGCCATGCTGGACAATCTCAAGCGGTATTAGATCAAGTCGAGTTTGAGATTAGGCAAGGTGAAATTATTAGTATATTAGGACCCAGTGGAGTTGGGAAATCAACACTTTTATCTGCTTTGGCTGGCTTACATTCAACACAAAAAGGGCAAATACAGTTATTGGGTCAGGCAATTGAAACTCAAAAATCTGAATTGGCATTTATGTTTCAACAAGCTGTGCTATTACCTTGGCTCAGTATTTATGAAAATGTTGCATTTGGGCAAAACTTCAAACATCAAGCATCTCATCCTCCTGCATATATTAAACAGCGTGTAGAAAATGCTTTAGTTCGAGTCAAACTTGATCATGTATCGCATGCAAAACCAAACATTTTATCTGGTGGAATGGCGCAAAGGGTCGCTTTGGCTAGAGCATTGGCAAAAATGCCAAAACTTTTACTCTTAGATGAACCTTTTAGTGCTTTAGATGAATTAAACCGTAGCCAACTCCAGCAGTTATTAATTGAACTTGTTCATCGTGAAGAAATAGGCGCTGCGGTTATGGTTACACACGATATTGATGAAGCTTTACTGATTTCAGATCGTATATTTTTCTTATCAGGGCAACCTGCAAAAATTAATCAAATTTGGACTTTAGGCTTAAATAAAGACCGTGATTTATGGGCAGATGAATTTTCAAATATTCGAAATTGTATTTTAAAAAGTTTACATCAGCATCAACTTAAAACTCAACAGAGTGCTTAAAGAGAAACCGTTATGTGTGATGATGATTTTAATTCCTCGCGGCGTGATTTTTTAAAACTTATGGGATTATTTGCAGGTACGCTTGCTTTGCCTATACAGCAAAGTTTTGCACAAAAACCTCAAGAAACCATGCAAAATAAAACAGTTCGTATTGGTTATATTCCGATCACAGATGCAACGCCGTTATTGGTTGCTTATCAAAAAAAACTTTTTGAACAACAAGGTCTAAAAGTTGATCCTCCGATTTTATTTAGAAGTTGGGCGCAATTGATTGAAGCCTTTTTATCAGGCAACGTCAATGTTATTCATTTATTATCACCCATGGCGATTTGGACACGCTTTAGCAGTCGCTTTCCTGCAAAAATTGTCGCTTGGAATCATATCGGTGGTTCAGCATTAACTGTTTCACCCAAAATTAATCAACTAAAAGATTTAGCGGGTAAAAAAGTTGCTATTCCTTTTTGGTACTCAATTCACAATGTCGTGTTACAAGAAATGTTACGTGCAGAAGGATTGAAGGTTGTCACAAAGCAAACAGAAAAACTGGCAGCAGATGAAGTCGGTATTATTGTTTTAGCCCCTTCTGATATGCCACCTGCGTTACTGAGTAAACAAATAGCAGGTTATTTGGTTGCTGAACCTTTTAATGCGATTGCAGAACATTTAAAAATTGGAAAAATTTTGCGTTTTACAGGCGATATTTGGGATAAACATGCGTGTTGTGTTGTATATATGCATGAAAAAGATTTAAAACAATATCCTGAATGGACGCAAAAGGTTGTGAATAGCATTGTTGAAGCCCAACACTGGTGTCGAAATCATCGCGCTGAAACAGCACAATTAATTTCGAGGGAGCATAAACCTCGGCTTACTCCCCATATCCATGCTGTAATTGAAAAAGTGATCAATCCTAAACCAGAACAAGCGTTGGTTTATCAACGTTCAGGTGCGATAAAACATGTGAAATGGAAAGAGCAACGTATTGATTTTCAACCTTATCCTTTTGAAAGTTATATGATTGAACTGATTAAAAGAATGAGAAACACGCAAGTTGAGGGTAATACTTTATTTTTAAAACAATTGAATCCAACTTTAGCCGCCAGAGATATTGTTGATGATCGATTTGTCAAAAAAGCGATTTTACGTTTGGGCGGAATGAAGGTTTTTGGTTTACCTGAGCAGTTTAATCGTCAGGAGATTTTTCAGTTATGAACAATAAAAAATTACCAAATTGGCTCTATCATATTTATGGGTTAACTGGGCTTATTGCATTTTTCATGATGTGGTGGGTTTTAGGTTTGCAAATACCAGAAGGTTTTTTTCAACAATTTACTTTAAATTCAACTTTATTAAAGCTTATAGGATTGGTTCAAGATCCTGAAACTTATACACATATTGCTATGAGTTTAAAACGTATTTTTATTGGATTATTTTATGCTTTACTTATAGGAATTCCCATAGGGTTATTGATTGGGCAAAATCAAAAAGCAGATGCATTTAGTTCACAAATTTTTCAATTTTTAAGAATGATTTCTCCTCTATCTTGGATGCCAATCGCTGTTATGATCTTAGGGGTTGGAGATAAACCAATTTACTTTTTACTCGCATTTGCTGCTGTTTGGCCTATTATTTTAAATACAGCAACTGGTGTAAAAAACGTTAATCCTCAATTTTTAAAACTTGCACAAAGTTTAGATGCAACGCCACTAGAAGTATTGCGGCATATTATTTGGCCAAGTGTTCTTGGGCAAATTTTAGTTGGTTTACGTCTTGCGATTGGAATCGTCTGGATTGTGCTTGTCCCAAGTGAAATGTTAGGCGTCAGCTCGGGATTAGGTTATTTTATTTTAGATGCACGTGATCGTTTAGATTATACAGAGTTGTTATCTATTATCTTAATTATTGGATTAATAGGTTTTATTTTGGATCGTGCGGTCATCTTTTTACAAAAAAGATTTGCTGCTGTATAAAATTGATTTTGAATTTAAGTTAATCTTACATAGATTGAATTAAATTCAAATGATTTTAATTCAATTTTTTAAGTTCGATATATTGAGCAGAATATAGCCCAATTTCAAATAAAAACCACATCGGAATTGCTAAAAATAACATACTAAAAATATCAGGTGGAGTAATAAGCATAGCAATAAAAAAACAGAAAACAATAATAAATTTACGCTTTTCAATCATCGTTTTTCGGTCAACGATATTACCTATAATCAGTGTGATGATGATAATTGGGATTTCAAAACACAATCCAAAAATAAAAAATAATTTCAAACAAAAACTAAGATAACTATTAATATCGGTCATAGGTTGAATGACTTCAGGAGCGGCATGCATAAAAAAGTATAAAATAGAAGGTAAAACAATAAAATATGCAAATGAAATTCCAATATAAAAAAGAAATAAACTTGTAATTAATAAATATTGAATCAAACTTTTTTCTAATTTATATAAGGCAGGACGTATAAATTTCCATAAGCAATATAACAAAAAGGGTAAAGAAATCAAAAATGCTAAAAATAAGCTTAATTTAAAAGGTGCTAAAAATATTGTAGTAATATCTGTGGCAATCATCTGGCTATTTATTGGCATTTGCGCAATTAATGGCGTTGAAAATACCGTATAAAGTTGTTTAGAAAATGGTAAGAGTGAGATAAAGACCACACTTATACAAATACTCATATAAATTAAAGCTTTTCTTAATTCAGTCAGGTGAGAAAAAATATTCTGTAATTTTTCTGATGTTGCATGATTAATATTTTTGCTTGGATTCATAAAACTGACCAAATTTGAAGTTTAAAAAACTATAACTATGGGGGAGGAAATGATGATAAATCATTGTATTAGGTAAGGGTTTTAAAGCTAAAATTTCTTGATGATAAAAATAGGGAAGAAGTTGGTAAGGTAAAGAGTCATGTGATTGAGCGTTTATTTTTTCATGTAAGCGAAGTTCTAAAGCATGAATTTTACTGATTTCAGTTTCAAGTGTTCGCTGTAATTGATCTAATTTTAATTCACGTTCTAAATCAGTCTGAAGGTGTCGAAATAATGATTTAAATTGGTGATAAAATTGATAAGATGCTTTGAATAATTCAATTAATTTTTCTGGTCCTAAAAAAATAAGTGCAAAACCAAGAAAAAATAATAATTCAAATAAACCGATATTGAACATAAAATAGTGCTTTTATAGAATAGGGTATATTAATTTTTATCCTTTGGTTTTGTGGATGAACTTTCAAGGTCATCATCATTGATAGATTTACGAAAATCTTTTAAAGCACCACCAAGATCTTTTCCTAAATTTTTTAATTTTGATGTTCCAAATAATAAAACTAAAACCAATAAGAATAATACGATATGCCCAATAGATAAACCTAACATAATATAGACCAAAAAATATTAAAGATTGTATTCTAACGAAATTTTTAATAAATAATTAATCATATAAAATGAAAAGTTAATCTGTTTATGTGATTAATTTTCTTTAATAATGAGTTTTATTGAGTAATAATTTTTATTTTAATGCTTTGAAAAAGCAATCAATGGTATAAATAAATACTATTGATTGCTTATATTGATTTTAAAAATTAAAATTCATAACGTAAACGAAATAAATCCATATATGGTGTATTAAATGAATCTTGAGTAAAGAGATGCTCATAATCAAAGCCAATACCTTTGTTAAAACGTACTGCTACACCTAAACCATTGTCTTTACGATAAAAATCACCTCCACTGGTATAAGAAAAATGATTTCCCATAAAATAGGGTCGTATTGATTGGATAATGTGTTGATCAATAGGAAGTTTATAGCCGACATAATATTCTAAACCATAAGATTCGGTATTTAAAAAATGATCAACATCTTGATTATTGTTCAGACTGAGTTGACGATTAGGATGAATGTTTTTATAAAGACCAGCACCGATACCAATCATCCAAGAATCTTTTAAAAAAAACAGAGAAGTGCCCATAATATCTTGTGTATAGCTTTTTTCTGTATCATTTAAAAGAGAAATTAAATCACTTTGAGTACGTTGCCATGCCATTGACCAAGTTAAATATGAGGTAATTTTCAAATCTGTTGCTAGAGCAAAACCATGCTGACGTTTATATTGCAGATTTTCGTTTGCTGCGGGATAGGTCTGATCCTTAAACATATAGGCAGCATACCAATTGAAGTGATCATTTATTTTCTCATAGCGTAAAGTTTTACGTGATGCTTCTGTACCATCATAAAAACTTTGTGTACTCCAAGTCGCAGGTTGCGCCAAAGGAGAATAATTCCATAGATCAGTTTTAATACCGACGACATCATAATAAAGGCTATTCATTTGCCCATATTTTAAGGTACCTAAATCAGCATCTTGAATACCAAAATAGAGTTGAGCTGTATCTAAACTTTGATCAGATTTTTGATAATGCCCATCCCAATCCAAAATTTTAGCAGGGTTAATATAAGTTTGATATCCAGCAATCAAATGTGTTTTTGCATTCATTTGATAGTCAGCATTCACATAAATACGACTTGCAGCACTGTAGCCATTACGTCGAGCTTTTTGTGAGCTATTACTGTCATTATATTCTTCAAAATTAAGTGCTTGTAAGCGAATACTGCCTGAAGTGTTGAGTTGAAAATGATCTTGATTGTTAAATACATGCTCTTGGTCAATGATATTGACTTGGGCATAGGCAATCGATGAGATCAATAGTCCAGAAATTGTTAAATAATGAAAATGTAAATTCATTTAATTTAATCACTTATAATGACGCATTCATGTCAAAATGGTTAGGTGGTGAGATGTAAAAATTAACTTTTTAACCACCCATTCAATGACTCATATTGAAAAAAATAGCGTGAAAAACTTGAGTTTGAAAATATAAAAATCATTTGATTTTATAAATAAATGATTCATATGCTTTTCACATAATTTATCTTTCAAATCACGTTGAACAAAAAATAAAAAAAAGTAGGGCTAAAGCGTCAATATCATCCATGACCGCCTTTTTTAAGTATTCCTTGTAAAATGAGTAATTTAGGGTAAAGGTTCATTTATTTTAAGTTGTGCTTGAAATGAACCTTTACTGAAAAGATTTGAAGTATTTTTAATGCGTTATTATTTAGAGTAGACTAATTTTCCTCCAAAATAAGTTTGTAAAACTTCAGTATCTTTTAATTGGTGGGTTGGTGTATTAAATACATCTCGATCTAAAATAATAAAGTCAGCCTTTTTACCATTTTCAAGTGAGCCAATCATATTAGACAATCCAATGAGTTTGGCTGCATTTAAAGTGTAGGCATAAAACATATCTTTACGCTCTAAACGTTCATTGGCATTTAACACACCGTAGGAGCCTTCACGAGTAATCCCTTGCTGAATAGATAACCACGGATTTGGAGGAGAATCAGGCCAATCACTTGCGCCAGCGATAATTGCTCCTGCTTTTTTCAACGATTGTACGGGATACATTAGCTCAAATGCTTTTTCATCAATATAAGGTTTTACAGGCGGAATGCGATATTCATCTGCAGCAGCCCATGCCAATTGCATCGATGGATAAACATTTAAAGCTTTGAATCGAGGAATATCTTCTGCACTGACCAGTTGCATATGAGTGATTGAATGACCAATATTACTTTGTTGCTTTTGACGTGCTTGTTCAACGGCATTTAAAGTTTCTCGCACTGCACGATCACCAATAGCATGGACATGAACGATTAAGCCTTGTTTGTCGAGTGCTGTGACCAATTCACCGAAATGATTTTCATCGACCAGTAAATCACCACGTTTGTTTGAGTTTTTATAAGGCTGTAAAACGGCAGCACTTTGCATTGGATATCTTAAAATACCATCTGCAAAAATTTTTACGCCAGACATATATAAATGGTCAACATTTTGAAACTGTTGGCGGACTTTATTAATCACTTCAATATCTTTTGGTGTACTTTTTGAATTCATAACCAAAAGTGCGACTACATGAGCGTTCAATTTACCTTGTTGCGATAAATTTTTATAACCCGGTAAAATGCCTACCGTTTTTTCAGTGGGTACAATAGAAAAAATGGAATCACTCGGAGTGACATTTGCAGCAGGATCCATCCATGCAGTAATACCATAGCGGTTATTATAGGCAACAGCACGTTCAGTTGCCTGATCAACTTCTTGTTCAGTATATTTTGGTAAACTAGAAGAGACTTTATCCCAAGCTGCATCTACTAATAAGCCATTTGGTTCGCCATTTTTAAGACGTCCATAATTGTGTTGCTCCGCTTTTGGCAAGTTTTCAATCATTTGCTTATTAATGCCTGCTTTTTTAAGCACGACATCATTTGCCCAGCCAGTATGATAATCGCTGCCCATTAAAGCCAATGGTGCTTCATGCCATTGTCCTTGATTAAAACGTTGATTGAGTTCATCAGCATGTACCCATGCAGCGCCATTCACGCCAAGTACTTTTAGTGTACCATCACTGAGCGTGAGTCCTTTTGTATGAAAATCATTGACCTTTTTTTCAATCTCATCGGTAGATAAAATTTCATCAAGCAAATCGGCAGAACCTAATTGAATCCCACCTAATACAGCATGACTATGTGAATCAATCATTCCAGGAAAAACGCTTTTCCCTTTTAAGTCGATAACTTGTGTGTTTTTATTAATTAGTTTTTTAATTGTTTGATTTGTACCAACAGCTTGAATGTGATCACCCTCAATTGCTAAAGCTTGCACATGCTCTTGTTGAGCATTTGCAGTAAAAATCTTACCATTGATCAGTACTAAATCTGTCGCTGCATAAGCGGATGGGAAAATAATACTACCGATTGCAAAAGATAATGCTTTATATAGAGGTTTCATGGGTTAAATCCTTAAAATAATGTTGAATATATTTATGTGTGTAAAATAAATATATTCTGTCCTTGGGGTATAAAAACTAATTAGAGCTTAATGTTTCAACTTCACTAACAGGAGATTCTTTCTCTTGGTTTTTTCTTATTTTTTTGAGTTTAAATTTATACCCAAAATAAAGTCCAATAAACCAAATAGGAGAAGCAACTAATGAAATCATGGTGTCATGATCAAATGCTAAAACGACGACTACAAATATAAGAAAGATTAAAGTAGACCAAGCCATAAATAATCCACCTGGCATTTTATATAAAGATGCAGCATGTAATTCAGGGGATTTTTTACGATACGCGATATATGCCACAATAATCATGGCAAAAGTAAAGATACATAAAATAGAAATAAAAGCGGTGACTATCGTAAAAGCAGTCATTACATTTGGAACAAGAAATAAAATAGAAGTTCCAATCACAACACAAATCATCGAAAACATTAGACTATTTAATGGAACTTTACTTTTAGAAAGTTTACTAAATATTGTTGGTGCATCTTTTTCTAGAGATAAACCGTAAAGCATACGGCTAGTTGCAAAAATACCACTATTTGCAGAAGATAATGCAGAAGTTGCTACAACAAAATTGACTAAACCTGCGGCAATCGGCAGTCCAATTAATGTAAACATTTCAACAAATGGACTTTTATCAGGTGCAATTTTAGACCAAGAAGTTACACAGATAATAAAAGCAAGCGCGCAAATATAAAATAAGACAATACGTAATGGAATTGAGTTAATTGCTCGAGGTAAAGCTTGATGTGGGTTTTTCGTTTCAGCAGCTGTTGTTCCAACAAGCTCAATACCCGTAAAAGCAAAGACGGCAATTTGAAATCCTGCTAAAAAGCCTGCCAAGCCATGCGGTAAAAATGACTCTTTTTCAAATAAATGTGAAACTGACGCTGTTACGCCACTTGGTGAAACAAAACTCGTACTGACCAAGTAAAGCCCGACAACTAAAAAGGCAATAATGGCAAAAATTTTGATGAGAGACAGCCAAAATTCAACTTCACCAAAAGTTTTTACTACAATAAAATTCAGTAAAGTTAAAATGATAATTGAAGTAAATGCAGGAATCCAAACAGGTAAGTCTGGATACCAAAATTGCATATAGCCACCAATGATAATGACATCTGCAATCGCAGTGACAACCCAGTTTAACCAATATGACCAACCAATAAAATAACCTGCTCCAGGTCCAACATAGGCGGTAACAAAGTCTGCGAAAGTTTTGTGGTTCAGGTTAGAAAGGAGAATTTCACCCATCGCCCGCATAACAAAAAATAAAAAGAAACCAATAATCAGGTAAGTAAATAAAACAGAAGTTCCAGAAACACTCAGTGTTTTTCCTGAACCCATGAATAATCCTGTACCAATTGCACCACCAATTGCAATCATTTGAATATGACGATTGGTTAATGAACGTTGAAGTTTATCTTCTTCTTCAGGGCTAATATGATTGCCTCCTAGAAGATCTCCTTCTAAAAATGGCTTACTATCATTTTTTTGCATCAATGATCACTCCAATTTATAACAAGGGTTATAAATGTTTTGGCAATAAATGCTTTTTAAACCAGATATTATTTTGACTAAAATAAATTTTAGCTTGATATAATATTAAAAAATTGAAATTAAATATATTTGTCATGATTGAATATAAATTTTTACACTCATTTTATTTAAAATATAATGAATAAATAAAATTTTTATGACAATATTTTTCAACTTCATCTAAGTGGTTTTTAAACATTTACTGTTTTGGTAAAATATTAAAAAGGATCAATATAAATAAACATATAAATTTAGTTTATTACATTGCTGTATAACGGGTACGGCTTTGGTTTAGGATTCTTTTAATATTAATCCTGCTCTTAATCCAACCTTTACATCAGGGTTAGGAAATAAAATCCATATTTTTTCATTTTCAACAATATAATCTTGTTTATCTTGAGAATATAGAATTTCGCCCTGTGAAAAAGAGGTGAAATTTGGAGCATTAGCAGGGATATTTAGCTTAAAGCTATGATTATTTTTAATGATATTTTCAATGACACTAAAATATTTAGTTTTATTGTTTTCAGTAGGACATAGGTTAGTTTGGCTCAAAAGCGCACGAAGCATGACATTTGTTGCTTCAAAATCTTCTAGATTATTGTGTGAAAAAGGCTGTGCTTTACCTAATTCAAGTGTACAACTTTGAGCATTAAATTGCTCACTGGTATAGCTCGTAAAGGTTTTCCCAGCACAATTATGGCTCACAATCGCATCTAATTGGGCAGCATTTAAGCTTTCTAATAAAGTGGTGTTATAAGGCACTTTCTTTAAGGGCAAGAGTGCAAAAGTCGGGAGTAATGAAGCACGAATTGCGGTATGTAAGTCATAATGATAAAAATCTACATCATGATTTTGATGACTAAAAAAGTCAGAAACAGTATTTTCAAGCTGAAAGGCTCTTTGTGTTTCTTGGTCTTCATCTAAATGTACTCTGCCTCCGCAAAACATACGGTTGAGATCATTATTTAGATAACGAACACCTTGACGCATCGCTTCAGGATGCCCCAATATCATAAGAACCTGTTCTTTTAAATGTAATTTTCCTGTAATTAAATCAGTACAAATTTGATTTAAAATTTCAATAGGTGCAGTTTCATTGCCATGAATACCTGCGGATAATACAATGGCTTTTTGATAGGATTGGCGTGGGGTAAATTGAATAATCCCTTCGGCAATCCATTCCCACAGTAAGATCTGGTTTTCTCCAGATTTTTGCGATGGTTGCTCACCGCTCAATGTCAATTTTAGAAAATCTTCCATAATTTTTACAGCTCCATAAGTTAGGTTTGAAAAGAATAAATAGCTCCTAGTGCCAAAATCTGAGTTAATTCATCTAAGGCAGTTTGAGTTTCGCTCATCAATTGAGGGTCGATGAGATCATGTATAGATAAACGATCACGATAATGTCGTTCAATCCAAGCATGAAGTTGGATAAACAAATGATCATTCAAAAAAATATGAGGATGAATAGCAGCATATTCTTGTGCATTAACAGCAACCCGTAAACGCAAGCAAGCAGGTCCACCGCCATTTTGCATACTTTCTCTTAGGTTAAAAAACTGAATGTTATCAATGGTTTTTTCTGCTAATAAATGTTGTTGTAAATAATTCCAAACAGCCTGATTTTGACGTGCTTCTTCTGGCAAAACTAAAGTCATTGTGCCATTTGGATGACTGATGATTTGACTATTAAATAAATAAGAATTGACCGCATCTTGTACGCTGACTAGTTGCTCGGGTACTTGGATAATATTGAGTGAAATAGACTGTTGTTGTAATTGTTCAGTCAGTTGCTTTAAAACTTGATCTTGATTTAAAAAGGCTTTTTCATGGGTAAAAAGCACATTTTTATTATTTACAGAAATCACATCATTATGAAAGACCCCTTGATCAATAACCTCGGGGTTTTGCTGTAAAAAACATACATTTTTTGCATTCAAACCATGTAAACGCGCAATCGCTTGACTGGCTTCTAAACTTTGTCGGGCAGGATATTGTGTCGGTGTATGCTGCTGTTTTTGCGAAAAACTTTTGCCATAGACAAAAACCTCGACACCAGCTTGATCGTAATCCTGACAAAACCGTAAATGATTTGCAGCACCCTCATCACCAAACAGAGGAACATTTGGTAAAGCATGATGATGTACAAAATAATTTTCATCCTGAAAAATACGTTTAAAGATTTTTTCTGTGCTGTATTGTTCTAAATGACGATGATAATTCAAACATAAATTTGCAGGCGTAAAATGAATTTTCTGATCCTGCGTATCTGCCGATGGACTTACTGTGGCTGCATTTGCAGTCCACATTGAAGATGCTGAATAAAGCGCAGATAAAATTTGTGGTGCATCTTGATACGCTTGTTCTAGACAATGATGGTCTGAACCTTGAAACCCGAGTCGATGTAATTCAGGCAAAATAGGACGATGATGGGGCGGTAATACCGCTTGTTTTAATCCTAAATCTGCCAAAGCCTTCATTTTCTCTAGACCTTGTTGCGCAGCTAGTCGAGGATTTGAAATTAAATGACGATGTTTAAATGAGGCTTCATTACCAAAAGCTAGACCTGCATAATGATGCGTTGGTCCTACTAGCCCATCAAAATTTATTTCAAATCCTGACATTATGAATCACTCCAAATTAAAAGACTAAACCAGGCGATAATGTTTGTGGCAATGCAATATGATCACTTTCTAGTGATGCCATTGGCCATGCACAATAATCAGCAGCATAGAATGCACTTGGGCGATGATTGCCTGATGCACCAATACCACCAAAAGGGGCTGCGCTTGATGCCCCAGTCAAGGGTTTATTCCAGTTAACAATGCCAGCACGTGCTGAAGAGAGTAGTTGTTCATACAATTCGCGATTTGGAGAGATTAAGCCAACAGCTAAACCAAATTTAGTTTGATTGGCTAATTTTAAAGCATCACTAAAGTCATGATAACGATAGATTTTAGTGAGCGGTCCAAAATACTCCTCATCGGGAATATTTTCAATACCCGTTACATCCAAAATACCTGCACTCAGCAATGATGAATGTTCTTGCAATAAACGCATTTGAGCTAAAGGTTTGGCACCTAGCTGTATTAACTGTTCTTGAGCGGTTAATAATCCTGCTGCGGCTTGGGCTGAAATTACACCACCCATAAAAGGTTGTTCAGTCGCATTCCAAGTATCAATTTTTAAGTTTTTTGCCACTTCAACAAAACGTTGAATGAATCGATCACCAAACTCAGAATTTTTGACTAAAATTCGGCGTGCACAAGTACATCGTTGACCTGCCGAAATAAATGCAGATTGGATTGCCAGATGGACAGCCGCATCTAAATCAGTATTATCATCAATAATGAGTGCGTTATTTCCACCCATTTCAAGCGCCAGTATTTTCTCAGGTTGACCCGCGATTAATTTATGCAAGTGATAGCCAGTATTTGCACTACCTGTAAATAAAATACCATCTAATTCATGTGCTTCGGCTAAAGCTTCACCCGTACTACGCCCACCTTGAATTAAATTTAACACGCCATTAGGTAAGCCAGCTTGTTGCCAAATTTTGACGGTTTCTTCTGCTGTCCACGGGGTTAACTCACTTGGTTTGAAAACAATACAGTTCCCTGCAATTAAAGCAGGAATAATATGTCCATTAGGCAAGTGCCCAGGAAAATTATACGGACCAAAGACAGCCAAAACACCATGTGGACGATGTCGTAATGTGGCTTTACCATCAGGTAAATCTGTTGCTGTATCACCTGTACGTTGTTGATATGCGCGAATAGAAATAGCAGCTTTAGCAATCATCGATTGCACTTCAGTTAATGTTTCCCAACGAGGTTTGCTGGTTTCTTGACTGATGACATTTGCTAAATGCTCTTGATTTTCTTTCAATAGAGCAACAAATTTCTCAACAATTTCAATACGAGAACTCAGTGATGTTTGTGACCAACTTAAAAATTGTTGACGAGCAGCTAAACATGCACGTTGTACATCATCCACCGTTGCTTCTTGACCAGACCAAATGATCGCTTCACCAACGGGATTGGTTTTGACAAAGTCAGAACCCATTGCATTTGACCATTGTCCAGCAATAAATACAGAGCCTAAAGACATTATGCAGCCTCTCCTAGCGTATGATGTGAGAGTTGTTTAACGGCATCCTGTTCAGATACTCTGATCGAAAGGAGACGTACAACATCATGTTCTTGTACATTGAGTTGAGCTGCTTGTTGCTCAGTGAGTTGTAATACACCATCAACAGGTGCATGAAAAACTAAAATCGCTTTATAGTCTGCATAATGATCATTGGCAATCATGAGCGGGCTCGTTGTTTGCGCTTGGCTAATTTCAGAGACAATTTCTACAGTTGCACTTTGGCTTTGTTTTAAAGCACGTAAGTTTTCAACATCTGCTTCTAAGGTTGCGCCACCATCAAAAATATCAACATAGCCTTGAAAGCGTAAACCTTCTTCATGCAATAACTTACTTGCAGGAACAGTATTGGGATGTACCAAACCAATCACTTTTTGTGCTTCTACAGGAAGCATGTCGATATAAATCGGATAACGTGGCATTAACTCAGCAATAAACGCTTTTTGACCTGTGCCACTTAAATAATCTGCTTGTGTAAATTCAATATTAAAAAATTTATAACCGACTGAATCCCAAAATGGAGAATGACCATTTTCATCCGAATAGCCACGCATTTCTGCTACTATTTTCTTTTCAAACAGCGACTGAAAAGCTGCAATAAATAAGAAACGTACTTTTGATAAAAATCTTCCATTGTCATTTTGACGATAGTCTGGATCTAAAAATAACGTACAAAGTTCACTGCAATTGGTATGGTCATTACTCAAAAAGAGGGTAGGTAATGATTTATATACCCCTAAAGCATTGGATGTATGTACTTGTGTGCCCACATGGAAGTTATACCAAGGCTCACTTAAACCTAATGCAACTTCAATACCGCATAAACCAATGACTTTATTCATTTGAGTATCTTCAAGTACAAATAAATAGACTTGATCTGCTTTTTGGGTGATCCCTTGCACAGTGTCACAAGCACGTTGAATACGTGCCATCAACTTTTCTCTATGCGGTTGTAATGAAGTCAGACCAAAACCTGCTTTTTCAGCTAACTGGTAAATATCTTCTAAATCAGTTGTTTGGATGTAACGAATTAACATCATATATGCTTCCCGATGATATTACTGAAATTTTGCTAATGCGTGTTCAAAACGGAGTAAACCCGCATCAATATCAGCAAATGGAATAACTAATGATGGTGTGAAGCGTACAACGTCAGCACCTGCAACCAATGCAAGTAAACCTTCATCACCTGCTAAATTGACGATTTTTTTGGCTTGACCTTTAAACTCATCTTTTAATACACAACCTAAAAGTAAACCTTCACCACGGAATTCTTTGAAAATCGGATATTTTTGATTAATTTCAGCAAGACGTTGTACAAAATATTGATGACGTTCTTCTACACCCGATAAAACTTCAGGCTGATTAATAAAGCTAAAAACAGCATTTGCAACTGCACAAGCTAATGGATTACCTCCATAAGTTGTGCCGTGGTCACCCACTGAAAATTGATTGGCATAACGATTTGTGGTTAGCATTGCACCAATTGGGTAACCACCACCGAGCGCTTTTGCTGTGGTTAAAATATCAGGGGTTACATCAGTATTCATATAGGCATATAACGCACCTGTACGCCCCACACCTGTTTGTACTTCATCAAAAATTAATACCGCACCGACTTCATCACAGCATTGACGTAATACTTTTAAGAACTCTGGATCTGCAGGAATAACCCCACCTTCACCCTGAATAGGTTCGACAATGACTGCACAGGTATTGGCATTGATGGCTGCTTTTGCTGCTTCTAGATCATTAAATGGAATATGACGAATACCTGCTGGAAGTGGTGCAAAATCTTTAGAATACTTCGGTTGACCACCTGCACTTACTGTAAATAATGTGCGACCATGAAATGAGCTTTCAAAAGAGATA
>NZ_PYIX02000030.1 GCF_003024515.2 Acinetobacter sichuanensis | reverse complement strand
ATCCGACTTTTACCGTATATTTAGAATTTGAGTCACTGATTTCTATTAATGATAAAGAACGACATTATGCTTTTCCAACAGGCAAAAACTGGTTAACTCGTTTACCTATACTCGTGCAACTACCTGAAGACCGTAGTCTATTTAACTTACAAGAATTGTATCGTACGATGGAGTTTGATTTGAGTAAAATGAATCAAAAATGGACTGCTGCTATGAGTGCCTAATGATCTTGAAATTAAATTAAAATTTTCTATTTTATTAAAATACTTTACATTTATTCTTCATAAGAAATGTAAAGTATTTTTAAAGATAAACTTATTTAACATAAATCATTTATATTACAATTCTACAATACTTTTATTTTAATATTTATCTTAACTTCAAATAAGGAACATCCTACTTCTATTCACTAATTTTAATGTTATGGGGGTATTTACTTATGTTAAAAACAATTATTGTAACCTCATGGAAATACAATACAACTTCAAAATACTTAAAAATATTTTATAATAATGGCAGTGGTGAACTTTATTATCCTGTACCTGAGTTTATTTATAATAACTTATTGCGGTGTAATGATAAAACAGCTTTTGTACAAAAATATTTAGAGTATGATCTACATTTTACTCGGCTTACTATACTTTAAATCAAAAAAATCAGGCTAGTCCTGATTTTTTATCGTATATAATCTTTAAACGTAATCATAAATAAACCTGCACCTAAAGATAATGTCGTAGTTAAAAACCTTTGATCATTTTTAACTGCTTGTAGAAAAGTTTTTACTTCAGCAGTATGGGAAATGACATTATCTACAAATAATACACCACCTTGCTTATTCATTATTTCACTTAAATAAGGCCAATATTTAAGATATTGATCACGTTCAGCATCAAGTAAAATAAAGTCATATTTTTCTTGTGTTTGCGCTAAAAAATCAAAAGCATCACCTACCCAAAAATCAACTAAATGATCCAACTTAAAATCTTGAGCATAAGCTTTTGCTTTAATCGTACGCTCTTCATCAATTTCTAATGTGGTAATCCTGCCTTCTGTAACCTGTACTGCATCAGCAAGCCACAATGTAGAATAACCCGTCGAAGTACCTATTTCTAATACTTTTTTAGATTGTTGAATACGGATTTGCATTGCTAAATATTGAGCAGAATCGGGTTCAATATTTCTATAACGCTTTATTCGATCACATTGAGTGGCATCATATTTAATAAAAGATTGGTATAAATGATTTATTTTTTCAACAAAGTTTAAACTCATACTCATCACAATAATCCATTTTTTCTATTTAGTTTTAATATTGCACTTATTTACGTCAAACATATGACATTTAAAATAAATTACAATCTATTCTATTCCCTTTGAACAAGTACGACTATATCACTATTGTATTTATAAAATCGATTCGAATTCATTAATAAACTCAAAACGTGGTTGAACTGTGCCATTTTCCAACTCTATAGATTCATTAAACATGTCAAATGGTCTCACCCATATAGAAAAATCACCATATAAACACTGATAAACAACAAGTTTTTCTTGGGTTTCGCTATGCTGTGCCACATGTAAAACTTGATATAACTTTCCTTTATAATGTCGATAGATACCTTGTTTCATTCATTTAAACTTTTAAATTAAAAATTGAGTATAAAATTAAATTTTCTCTTATACAAATATTTAAATATAAAAAAATCCGCTTCAAGAGCGGATTTTTTTATATTTTCAATTAAGAAAAATCTAATTCTTTTTCAAAGCCTTTTAACTCATGACGAGCCATTGCTAAGTTTGATTTAGCACGATCTAATACTAAATAAAGGAACAAGTTTTCATTTGATTCTAAAGGACGAATTAAATGATACTGTTTACCTAAAGTAATTAGAATATCTTCAATTTGGTCATCTAGTTTTAATGCTTTTGCAACTTTACGTTTAGCACGAACAACTTCTGTATTACCAGCAGCAGCTAATTCTAAATCAATACCTGTACCAGCAGTAGCAAGTGATAAACCACTTTCGCTATCTACTAATGCAGCACAAACAAAACCATCAATATCTGATAAAGGTTCTAAAGTAATACGAGCCATAGGATTCCCCATTGTTTTCTTGTTTAACGTGTTATTCTGTTCTAGTTATATTATGAACTACAACTAAAACAATATTCCCCTCGATGGTTTAAATCGAGTTCTTTTCAAAAATCAATATGAAGTAATTTCAAAGTATTTACTCCCATATTCGACTTTTTATCTCTACCTAACTTTGCACTAATATATCAATATATAACGGTATGTATACAGTTTATTTTGAAATATTTTTATTTTTTTGTACGTCTTTCATTAAGTTGAATATTTAGATAAATTTTCAACCGTTGACTTCGTTTCGTAAAGCATTTGTCCAATTAAAATATCTTTAGATGTTAAAGCCACTAAAACCATTGGATACTGAGGGTGAGGCACCGCCGTTAATAATGCCTTACCATTTTCCGCATCAAGGGTAATGGTTTGGCATCCCACTAAATTAATTTCTGAAATAAAGGCTGTCACCATTGCAAGAATTGAGCTACTTACAGCCGCAATTTTTCCTGAATTATTGACATTCTTTTTATTTGCTAATGCAATTTCAAAACCATCTGAAGAACATAACATCACAAAATCAATACCAGAAACGCTGTTGAGCAAATTTCTAATTTTTAGTTCGCCATATGCTACAAACTCATCTGGAATTTTTCTTGATAGATTCACATCTAACATAACCCCACCTATAAATAGATTTAAATTAATTTACTTTTCATAGATATGACTCTAATTAAAAAGTTATTAATTTTATATTCGCCCCAAATTATAGTGAAATATATCACACATTTTTAAGTTTAATATACATACAACGCAATATTTTTTGTTATTTTCAGATTATTTTTTGCCTTTTCTGCACTCCTAAAACGTTTATTTAATTAACTTTTCAACTTAAATAAAATTATACTTAAGATGAGCTAAATTAAAATCATCTTGATTTATGCTTTAATATATGTACAAAGTGATTATTTAATAAAATCGAAAAAATAGATCACCAAAATAAAAACAAACTGTTTTACCTATGTTTAAAATTATCTTACTATAAGCTCAATGAATAAATTTACTCCCTTGGAGATTGTTAGCATGTTAGATGCAAATACTTCTGCTCAATTAAAAACACTTTTAGAACGCCTTGAAAGCCCGATTGAAATTGTTGCTTCTTTAAATGATTCTGATAAATCTGACAAAATCAAAGAACTTGTGACTGAAGTTGCTGCTCTTTCAGATCAAGTAACTGCTCGTTTTGATGGTCAAAATGACCGTAAACCAAGCTTTGGGATCGCAAAAGTTGGTGAACAACCGCGTGTATTCTTCGCTGGCTTACCTATGGGGCATGAGTTCACTTCATTGATTCTTGCACTTTTACAAGTTTCTGGTTATGCACCAAAAGTTTCTGATGAAGTTTTAGCACAAATTAAAAGTTTAAATTTAACTGCAAATTTTGATGTATTTGTCTCTTTAAGCTGTCACAACTGTCCAGATGTGGTTCAAGCATTAAACTTGATTGCGATTAATAATCCAAATACCACTGCAACCATGATTGATGGTGCATTCTTCCAAGATGAAGTTGAAGAACGCAAAATCCTTGCTGTACCAATGGTATTTCAAAATGGTGAGCATATCGGTCAGGGTCGTATGACGTTGGAAGAAATTGTTGCCAAATTAGATACAGGATCGGCAGCTAAAGATGCTGAAAAACTCAATGCCAAAGATGCTTTTGATGTTTTGGTGATTGGTGGTGGACCTGCTGGCGCAACTTCTGCGGTCTATGCTGCACGTAAAGGCATCCGTACAGGTATTGTTTCTGAACGCTTTGGTGGTCAGGTCATGGATACTATGGACATCGAAAACTTTATTTCAGTGCAAAAAACCCAAGGTCCTAAGTTCGGTGCAGATATGGAAGCGCATGTACGTGAGTACGGTGTAGACATTATGAATCTACAGAAAGTCAAAAACATAGTTGGTGCTGACCAAACAAGCAACGGCTTAGTTGAAATTGAACTTGAAAATGGCGCAAAACTTGAATCGAAAACCGTAATCCTATCTACTGGTGCACGCTGGAGAGAAATGAATGTACCGGGTGAGAAAGAGTATAAAACACGTGGTGTTGCATACTGTCCGCACTGTGATGGTCCATTGTTCAAAGGTAAACGTGTTGCTGTGATTGGTGGCGGTAACTCAGGAATCGAAGCGGCGATTGATCTTGCAGGTATTGTAGAGCATGTAACCGTGGTTGAGTTTGATACCAAACTGCGTGCTGACCAAGTTTTACAAGATAAATTAAACAGCTTGCCAAATACCACAGTAATCATGAATGCACTTTCAACTGAAGTGATCGGTGATGGTTCACAAGTGACTGCTTTGAAATATAAAGATCGTGCGACCAATGAAGAGCATATTGTTGAACTTGCAGGAATCTTTGTGCAAATTGGTTTATTGCCAAATACAGATTTCTTGAAAGAAACAGCTGTAGAACTTTCTAACCGCAACGAAATTGTAGTTAATGACCGCAACGAAACCAATGTCAAAGGTGTATTTGCCGCAGGTGACTGTACCACTGTGCCATATAAGCAAATCATCATTGCTGCGGGTGAAGGTGCTAAAGCCTCTTTATCTGCCTTTGATTATATTATTCGTTCTGGACAATAAGATATTTCACTTAAATTCTCTATTAAAAAAGCCTTTTATCTTTACTGATAAGAGGCTTTTTTAATGATCATTTTTTCATTAACAATTTTAAATATTTTTTTCTCATGATTTTGTTTATATTGCCAATATCCATTGTTATGGATTTAAAAAATAATAGGTTAAGAAGGTAAAACAAATGAATAAATTACTTGTTGCTTTAGGTCTTGCTGCTACCGTTGCACTTGTGGGTTGTAATAAAGACAAAGCTCCTGAAACTGGTGCCTCTACTGGTGAACATTTAGAAAATGCTGCTGAGCAAGCTGGACATGATGTTGCAAATGCAACTGAAAATGCAGCTAATGCAACTGCGACTGCTGTAGATAACGCTGCAAGTGCAACTGTAGATGCTGCTCATGATGCTGCTAATGCAACTGCACATGCTGCTGATGCGACTGTAGATGCTGCTAAAGATGCCACTGCTGCAACTGCTGGTGCTGTTGAACAAGGCGCTGCTAATGTAAAAGATGCTGCTAAAAACTAATATTTTCATACTATATAAAAAACTCCCACGGGAGTTTTTTATAATATTTGTACAGCTATCACATTCATCTCATTTATTATAAAAATAATTTAATCAAAATTACTGATTTCACTCATCAATTATTCTCAATATATTGCTCAATAATATATGTATTATAAATCTATGATCTCGTAATTAGTCACTTAAATTCTCTCACTTACTCAGCTTTTTATACTTCTCCTATGTCTATTGTTGCTGCAAAATCTGACCGATCGAATGCCTCGGTTTGGGTCGCTCTTGTTCTTTTAATTCTAGGTACTTTCGGTGCTTATTCCGTGGTTGGGCTGAATCAAGCCTTATTATTTCTTATTGGCGGTGCTTTGGGCATGACGCTCTATCACGCTTCTTTTGGTTTTACCTCAAGTTGGCGTGTGTTTTTAAATGAGCGTCGTGGTCGTGGACTCCGTGCTCAAATGATCATGTTGGCGCTTGCAGTGTTGCTGTTTTTCCCTGCTTTAGGCGCTGGTGAATTGTTTGGTCAATCTGTACAAGGTAATGTTAGCCCTGTCTCCATGTCTGTCATGATTGGTGCTTTTATCTTTGGGATTGGCATGCAACTCGGTGGTGGTTGTGCTTCGGGTACCTTATACACTGTTGGTGGTGGTAGTGCCCGCATGGTGATTACCCTGATCTTCTTTTGTCTGGGTTCATTGATTGCGACAACACATTTACAATGGTGGTTTGATTTACCACATTTCGCACCTGTTTCACTGGTGACAAGTTTAGGTGTTGTGCCTGCATTACTGCTCAATTTCGTGATTTTCGCAGTGATCGCATGTCTGACCGTTTACTTTGAGAAAAAGCGTCATGGCTCACTTGAAGTTGAAAAAGCAAGCACTCATCAAGGTTGGTCACGTTTTTTGCGTGGTCCATGGCCTTTGATTTGGGGTGGCATCATCTTAACTTTATTAAATTTTGCCACACTTGCTTTGGCAGGTCGTCCATGGGGCGTGACCTCTGCTCTGGCGGTCTGGGCAGCCAAATCTGCAAGTCTGCTTGGGGTTGATGTTGCTTCGTGGGCATATTGGCAAATACCTGCCAATGCCAAAGCACTTTCTCAATCTTTATGGTTTGATATTACCTCAATGATGAATTTTGGCATCATGCTCGGTGCTTTATTGGCAGCAAGTCTTGCAGGTAAATTTGCACCGAACCTGAATATTCCGAAACGTTCAATCATTGCTGCTGTTGTTGGTGGTTTATTATTGGGTTATGGCGCACGTTTGGCGTATGGATGTAACATCGGCGCTTACTTCAGTGGTATTGCTTCAGGCAGTTTGCATGGTTGGTTATGGCTTGTTTTTGCCTTTTTGGGCAATGCTATTGGGGTAAAAATTCGTCCATTTTTCTTTCCGAATGAAAAACCTCAAGCAACTACACTTACAGGTTGCTAACTGTTGTATAGGCTGATATTAAAAACTTAAATATTCAGTCCAAATGTTAAAACTTTAAGTCCTCTTGATTTACATCAAGGGGCTTTTTTTATATCCATTCTTAAATCAGTACAGCTCATCTATTTCAGCTTATACATTTGATATAGCTCTCAAGAAAAGCTCAAAAAATGTCATGCATTTTACAGCGGTCTAAAACAACATATTATAAGATGTATTTAATATATATTTTCATAAAAAATACTGAGTATAATTTGCTAATTTTCTTCAGCTTGGGCAAAGTAAAATAAAATATACGGAGCACATGGATATGACATTATTGGAACAATTGGGGATTCAGCATCCTATTTTACTTGCTCCAATGGCAGGGGTTTCCACGCCTCAACTCGCTGCTGAAGTTTCTGAACAGAATGTATTGGGTTCCTTAGGTCTTGGTGCAAATACGGTTGAAACAGCACGTCAGCAGATTTTGCAAACACAAGCTTTAACTCCAAAATCATTTCAGGTAAATTTTTTCTGTCATGACAATGTTGAAAATGACAGCGCAGCCAATCAAGCTTGGATTGATTACTTAAGCCCTCAATTTGCACAACTGAATGCTGAACCGCCAACAGAATTACAATGCATTTATCCAAGTTTTAAAGACAATGATGATTTTCTGAATTTGTGTCTGGAGACTAGGCCTAAAGCAGTCAGTTTTCATTTTGGTATTCCACATCCACATCAGATTCAAAAGCTTAAGGATGCAGGTATTGTGACCATGGTTTCAGCCACCAATCTGGTTGAGGCTCAAGCCATCGAAGCGGCAGGAATCGATGTAATTATTGCTCAGGGTGTAGAAGCTGGTGGGCATCGTGGTATTTTCAACCCATCCATTGATGCTGCCATCAAAACTTCGGATCTGGTGCAGTTGATTAAAAAACATTGTAGCCTGCCGATCATTGCGGCAGGTGGCATCATGAATGGTCAACAAGCCAAAGCCATGCTGGCGCTCGGTGCGGATGCAGTACAACTTGGGACAGCATTTGTACAGTGTAAATCATCCAATGCCAATGCAGCTTATCGTCAAGCCTTGTTTAATCAGCCTTTGACTCAAATTACAGCCACCATTTCAGGACGTCCTGCCCGTGGTTTAATTAATCATTGGCATGAGCAAATTGATGTTCCTGATCGGGCTGACCTTGCACCCTACCCTTATGCTTATGATCTTGCCAAACAACTTAATGCATTGGCAAGTAAACAAGGTGATTTTGGTTATGGTGCATTTTGGGCTGGTACAAATGTTGCGCAAATCCGTGCATTGGAAGCTCAGGATTTAATTAATCAGTTGGTCGTGGAAATCAATCACGCTTAATGCTTAGGCTAAAATTAATCATATTAAATGAATCTGTCACGATCAATCGACACAAAATGATTCATTATGTTGCTGCCATTACCTGAATCATTTGTGCTTCTGAGCATTACACAGGAGGGAATTTATTTTCATTTTTTACAATGTAAAATTATTCCCTTCTCTTTTTTTAAACAAAATAATCAATCACTTCGCCTGTCAATTTAACCGCACTTATGTCTCAGTTGATCACTCGATTCAATCTGCATTTAAACCACAATTATTAAGCCTAGCTTAAAATCAATCACAATATTTACATCTTAATTTCGCCAAAATAACAAGAATTATCAATGTAATTGTTTAATTTTAATTATCAAATATTTAACAATAAAAATAGCGCAAAGAACTATTTTTAGACCTGAATTATGCCGAACAGATATTGACCATCATTCAACTGAAAAATAAAATCCGCTCACAATTGAAATGATAATGATTATTAACAATCTTACGTCTATCAAAAATGTAGACGAAGCCTTCTGGGGAAGATATGAAACGAATTGGCTTGAGCATCATCATACTTGGACTGTTCCAAAACAGTTGGGCAGATGAAAACCTTTTTGGTTATGTAAAAGGTGCTGAAACTTTACCTAAAGGTGGACAAGAGCTTTATCAATGGGTGACCAATCGCAGTGATAAAGGTGCGGGACACTACTCTGCTTTTGATTATAAAACGGAATATGAACGCGGAATCACTGATAAATTTAATGCTTCCGTTGCCTTAAAAGCCATGTCATTGGACACCTCTGGCATTGTCATTGATGGTTATATGCCTGAAGACAAAAAATTTGCATTCAAAATAAGTGGTGTGGAATTGGGTGGAAAATATAATTTCCTGAGCCCTGCAAGTGAAACCGTGGGACTTTCCAATCAGTTTGAACTCAGCTATTCCACGATTGACCCACATTCAGGTCAGGACAAAGATACACTCAGCTTTGAAAATAATTTAATTTTACAAAAATACTTTATGGACGCAAGTCTGGTTTGGGTTGGTAATCTTATGTTTGAAGGTACCTATGCGAAACGTAGTCCAATCAATAATTTACCTGAAAATTTTGAATGGCCAACCAAACCTGAAATGGAGCTTGAGCTACAGCTTGGAACAGGTTTGAGTTATCGTTTCGCCCCAAACTGGTATGCAGGTGCTGAAACACAGTATGAAACAGAGTTTGAAACCGAAGTTGGGCAAGAGCGTTGGTCATGGTTTATGGGACCTTCTCTACACTATGGCTCTAAGGATTATTGGCTGACTGCAACATGGTTTCCACAATTACGGGGCGGGCGTGAAAAATTTGATGAACAGGATGATCGAGATCTGCACTTGATTGAAAAAACAAAAAATGAGTTCCGCTTAAAGTTTGGTTATAACTTTTGATTTAACAGTCGAGATATCAATATGAAATGGATGCCTTATGCAACAGCGCTGCTGAGTATTAGCCCGATCGTTGCACATTCTGCAGTTTATCTGAGTGCAGAACAAGCACAGAAACTGATGTTCCCAAACCTTGCACTAAAAAAAATACCTATCCATCTCAGTGAAGATCAACTCAAAAGCCTCAAAAAATCCTCTGGAATTTTTTATCCCTTCAAAGCTGATCAGGTTTATAAAAGCAGTGATGGAGGTTGGTTGGTCATTGATCAGGTATTGGGTAAACATGAAATGATAACCTATGCTGTTGCGTTGACCGCCAAAGGTGCGGTCAAACAAGTTGAAATTCTGGAATATAATGAATCTTATGGTGGACAGGTTCGTGATGCAGCATGGCGTCAACAATTTGTGGGTAAAACGCTGTCCTTACCTGTTGCCTTGAATAAAGACATTAAAAATATCAGTGGTGCCACCCTATCTTCCAAACATGTCACAGATGGGGTCAAGCGTATTCTTCAATTTCATCATTTGGTATTAGCAACATTAACAGTATAAGAGCCAAACCTTTATTGGGCACCATGGTTGAAATCAAACTGTATGATGACTTCATACCTCATGCGGCACATTCAATCATGGATCAAGCATTTGCCTGTATTGAAAAAGTTCAACAATTGATGAGCTTTCATGATCCTGCAAGTGAGTTATCACAGATCAACCGCAGTGCTTTTCAACAAGCGGTGCGGGTTCATCCATGGACTTATGCTGTTTTACAACGTGCTCAACGGGTATTTACAGCCTCTTCAGGCGTATTTGACTGTACTGTTGCCAATACTTTGATGGACTGGGAATTGTTGCCTACGCATCTCCCTATCGTAAACCCTGAAAAAATGAATTTGTCACAGGCACATTTACATTGTCTTTCTGCCAATAAGATACGGTTTACAGCTCCAATTGTGCTCGATCTGGGCGGCATCGCCAAAGGCTTTGCGATTGATGTAGCTATTTACTCCCTACGTAAACATGGCGTGAAAAATGCAGTGGTCAATGCAGGTGGAGATTTACGTGTTTTAGGGAATATTGCTGAACAAATCTTTATTCGAGATCCTCAGGCTCCTCAGCAATTATATGCCTGTGGAGAATTGGCAAATGGTGCGATTGCCACCTCTGCCTGCTATTTTTCCAAAGCCAAAAATCAAGGGCAATGGATCAATGCTTTGGTCAACCCATATACACGCCATGCATTGGATACCGACCACAGTTTTAGTGTGATCGCACCAAATGCCTGTATTGCCGATGCACTGACCAAAGTTGTTGCGATCACTCAAAATCTACAACACCCCTGTTTGCCTTTATTTTCGGCACAGGCATTCATTCTATAAATTGAGTTGGTATTGCCATGACATTTAGCTTAAAAATTCCGTTTCTGCAACGCTACTTGCTCTTTTTTATCTGGCTGATTCTTGCGCTAAGCGGACTCTATTTCGCATATACGCAGGACTGGAAAATGCAAGATCCTAGCGATTTTACGGTCAATGTACTAAAAACACATGGTATTTCGGCAGCCATTTTTTTAGTGATTTTCGGCTCAGTCATTGCTGTACATATCCGTATTGCACTGAATTTAAAGCGGAACATGCTGACTGGCTTAAGCATGCTTGTATTGATGAGCATTTTAGCGCTGACAGGAACAGGTCTATACTATAGTCCTGAAGAATGGCATGAAAATATCAAATGGACACATATTTGGCTTGGTTTAATCTGCATTTTTTGGTTGCCACTCCATATATGGATGGGTATTTTACTGAGAAAATCTAAAAATATAGCTTAAAATATCAGCTATACTTTATATTTACCTCTTGATTATTCTGCTTGTAACTCCACCAACATATAAACCAAATCAAGCTCGGGACAGCCATAACCCAATGCAGTCATGGCAGCCGTGATCTGCCCACGATGATGGGTGCCATGATTAAACACATGCAGCAATGTTGCAGCAAATGGCAAACACATCGCCTGTCCTAACGCTGTTTTATAATTTAAATTGCCCTGCAATACCGATTGATCCAATTGATTTAACCATATCATCCAATGATTTGACTTCTGCCTTAAATCATTCAGCAAAAGGTTTCTATCAGAATGAACGATTTGATTCAACGCTGAAACTGGAGATTGGTTCAAGGCAAATCTTGCGTACCACAAGCGATGTTCACCCAAAAGCAAATGATTGAGCGTGCCAAAAATACTGTTAAAAAATAATCCTGTATCCTGATAAAAATGTTGATCTGAAACAGATTCTAAGGCTTCCACCAAACGTTGTGTTGCCCATACATTATATTGGGCAAGTAAAAGTAAATTTTCTTTAGAATTTATCATCAACATCCCGTCTATTCATACTTGCTAAAATTTTATATCTGAATAAAATACACACAAAATTTCTCTATTTCACATTTTTATCATGATGAATCTAATTGTTTGCCAAGCGGTAAATCATTTTCCACTTGTTTAACTCAGTTTTTTAATTTTCAAAAACTTGGTTAAATTTTTAAGTGAGATTCATTATGCCTGCATATCATGAAATTCGTGCAGTATATGACCGTGACAGCATTACGGTCTATCAAGCCTATAACAAACAGATCGCGCAACTTGCCATTCAACAGCAAAAATTTGTTTCTCCATTTTCATTTCAAAGAATGACATGGATTAAACCGTCACTTTTATGGTTGATGGGACGCAGCAATTGGGCAAATAAATCGAGTCAGGAACATATTCTTGCGATTCGTATCCCACGTGATTTTTGGGAAATGTTGTTGAGTCAAAGTGTACATACCGATCCAAGTTTATTTCACCCCCAACACGATCAACCATGGCTAGACCTATTTGAGCAAGCACAGGTGCATATCCAATGGGATCCTGAACATAATTTGAAAGGTGCAAAATTAGAGCATCGCAGTATTCAGATTGGCATCAGTCGTTTTTTAATCCATTCATTTAATGATGCAATCCTAAGCATAGAGGATATCAGTCCAAAGGTGCAAAAAATGGCTCAGTTTCGTCGTAAGGGTCAATATAAACATGCGGAAAAATTATTGCCAAAAGAGCGGATTTATCCTGTGAGTGCCTCGCTCAAAAGACATTTAAATATTTCTTAAAATTATATGCTATGAAAAATGGGAGTAAATTTACTCCCATTTTCAACTATAATATCAATATGATTAAGCACCATATTTTCGTTGTAAATAATTTATAATTGCTTCAGATTCAAATATTTTTGCCCCTGTATTTGGATCTTCAAAATAAGGCACTTGAATATCTTTTTTCACACGCCCCATAACAGAGACAATCTTTTCACGCTTTCCGCCTTTTAGTGCTTCGTATTTACCTGGTTTCAAACGTAAAATCGAAGGACCTTGATCTTGCCAGCGCTCTTTTGCCACATTATGAAATACAAATGGAATCTCAAGCTCTGTTAAAACACCACGTACTACACGTGTATATGGGCTTGCTTCAAATCCCCAGAGCTGAACCAACTGCTCAGGTGCACTACGATTAATAATTTTTTTATTGATCCAAACGCCACGCGCGCCATTAATCAAAGTACCTGCAAATGCAACCAATGGAAGTTTTGGATAATGTGTATATTTTTTTGGTGTTTTTCCTGATTTACCGTAATTTTTAAACAAATATTGGATAATATCTTGTGATTCATACAGTTTTTCGCCTGTATTTTCATCTACAAAAAATGGAAATTGTGCTTTTCCACCCAATTCTTTTACAATTTTACGATATTTTGTGCCACCCTTAGGACAAGGATAGACCTCATAGTCTAGATTCAGTAGTGTCATCACTTCACGAACCCGACGACAAAATGGTGAACCTTCAAATTCATAGAGCTTTAATGCCTTTTCTGGCTGATTTGGAAATGCTGTTCCATTTGCACCACGACCACCTTCTGTAATGGCTGAAGCTAAAGCTTGTACAACTTTAATTTGATGATGTACCATTTTGCGATCCTTTGGGATGACCCTATTTTATAAATCAACTAATTTTTCTTTTGAAACAATAATTCCGTTGTTATCTACATAGATATATTCTTCAGAATTAAAGCTTACATTACCAAAATACAGCGTAATATCAACCTCTCCAATGCCTTTACGATTACTTTTTTGTGGAATTGAAGCCAATGCATGTACACCTAAGTCAAGCTCTGCTAAAGCATCAACATCACGCACACAGCCATAAATTACAACACCATTCCAGTGATTTTTAACAGCAGACTCAGCAATCATATCGCCCATCAATGCACAGCGCATAGAAGCACCTCCATCAACCACCAAAACTTTTCCAGTTCCATCTGTAGCCAATAATTCCTTAACACGTGAATTATCTTCAAAACATTTTACAGTCACAATCTGACCACCAAATGTTTTACGTGCGCCATAACTTTTAAAGAATTTTCCATCTAAAGATGGAATTAAAGTTTGAATGGCTTTTTCAGGGTTATCATCCAATAAATCACAAGTTACAAAGGGTACTGAAGTCACTTTAATTCTCCATTATTTGGCATTTTGTATGCTTAAATTATCATATATTTCAAATTGATGAGTTTGATTTTGTGCAGCCTCGACCATAGTATGAGCCACTTGCTCGGCTGTCACAGGTTTATATTTAAACGTATTTGGTATTAAATGTGAAAATTTTTGATAGGTCTTTTGAGAGATATCTTCTAAAAACCGTTTTTCGTTGCGCTCGCCCAATAATAATGATGGGCGAATAATCGAAACACGCATTAAACCAAGTTTCTCAATATACTGTTCCAATTCTCCTTTAACACGATTATAAAAAATTGGAGAAGATGGATTTGCGCCCAAAGCACTCACGAGCAGCAAATGAGTTTCAGTGCTTTCCAATAAATCAGCAAAATGTGCATTGATCTCAAAATCAATATTATAAAATGCTTGTTTTGATCCTGCTTTTTTAATGGTTGTACCTAAACAACTAAATGCATGACTATAACCATTTACATCTTGATCATTCAGCAATAAAAAGTCATCTAAAAGTAACTGATCTACTTTAGGGTGTTTTGCAAAGGCATCATCTTTTCGACGCACAACAACTGTTATTTTTTCACAGCAAGTTACTTGGTTGAGTTGTTCAACCAGACAACGTCCAACTAAACCTGTTGCACCAATAATAATTGCATTTTTAATCGAATAAGCCATTTTTTAATCAATCTCCTGAATTTATTACTAATCTAACGTTTTATTTAAAAAGTTTCTGCATCTATAATGTTGCCAAAGCAAGTCAAGACTTGACTTTAGGCTGTGCTTTAATCACAATATGGCACTTGTTTACGGGCTGGTGATAATCCTCTGATGTTGGTTTTCAGATGTGGTTTCAGCCCGCCCAGACCAATCTAATTCAAGGAGTGCACGAGTGGCAAACTCTGCTCAAGCAAAAAAACGTGCTAAGCAAAACGTAAAAGCGCGTAAACACAACGCAAGCTTACGTTCTATGGTTCGTACTTACATCAAGCGTACTATCGCAGCTATCTCAGCTGGTGAATATGCTGCTGCAACTGAAGCTTATAAAGCTGCAGTTCCAGTAATCGACCGTATGGCTGATAAAGGCATCATCCATAAAAACAAAGCAGCTCGTCATAAGAGCCGTTTGAATGCACAAGTTAAAGCGTTAGCTAACTAAGTTGTTGCATAGAAAAGAGCCCTTTTTAGGGCTTTTTTTGTGTCTGAAATTTGCTAATTTACTATTGAACTTGAATAACATTTGAACGTATAAAACCCCTTAAATAATGTCCCGTCATTACACGGCATTGTAATGGTTGATTTAATCGTTCTTTATTTTGCCAATGATCTAACTCAAGCTCTATTTGATAAATATATTTTTGATGTTTTGCATCAAATAGTGCAGGTGTTTTTTCAATCAACCCGATATATTCTGCTCCTGTTGGCGTATATGACCATGCTGTTAAATTTAATTTTTTATCATTTGTACAAAATAAACGGCTATTTATTTCAAAAAAACCACGTGTTCCAAAATCCTTGGAAGATTGTAGATGAATGATTATTTTCTGTGGATCCTGTTGCACTTGTTGTAATTGAATAACAGACTGAGGATAAACTCGCCAAACCTGCCATCCAATAATAAACAAAAGAAAACAGCCTAAATATTGTATGGTTTTATTTTTAAATATTTTCATCTCATTTTTAAATCATATCCGTTAGCACTTTTCAAAAATGAGCAAATCTTGTCATCCACTCAATACATTGCATAGTAATTCTATATAAACTATTTACATTTATAAAATTTTCAATATCTAAAATAACAACTTATAGAATTAATCTTTCATAAAGATATAAATAGATAGATTACAACACTCACTTAAAAAATAATCTAATTTTCCAACTTTTGAAAATCTCGAATAGATAATTGATTTATCTCACCACGCCAAATCCATTTTAAAAGACAATCCTCAAATGTATCACCCTCAAACCAGACAAATAGACCTTCCATCATTTGCGGCCAATCGACTTTAGTAACATGATGACGACCTGAAATTACCGCAATAATAGCCGCTAAAATCGTATCATGGCTCACAGCAAGGCTTAAACCCTGCGCATTTTGTGGATGCGTGTTATAAATCAACTCTAAAACATCAACCACCCCTGAGATAGGATGCTTCATGCCAGGTAAAGCATTATTCACAAAGCTATTAATAAAACCTAAAGCACCTTGTTTTTGAAAATAAGGGGCTGCTTGCTTAATATCTAAAACAAAACTTCCCGGCTCTACTAGTAAGCCTTGCTCCACAATCTCGATACGATGCGTATTATGGGGTTGGTTAATTAAATCAGCACCCTCTATCATCAGTGCTGCTGTATCAACACAACGTTGAATTGGGCTTGAAATACAATGCTGAATAATACGATCTGTCTGCTCTGTCAAATAAGCACCCCATGATTGCGCCAGATCTCGTCCTTGGGTAGTCAATTGCAAATCATAGCCTGCTAAGCCCTGCCCATCTACAATTTCACGAATCGAATGTCGTGTAAATAAAGTGACAGGTGTTTTTGTATCAGGCAATAAATCAATCGCTTTCAACATGCTTTTAGGCAATAGCTCAAGTGCCATACAGACTCAATATTTATCTTTTCATCATGCCTCACTATACCATGAGATACAAAACACTCAATCTTAGCCTGTCACGTTTGTAAGCGCCGCTAATGCAATTTTTTGGTTTTCCTGATCTCGGTATGCAATAAAACCATCATTAAGCACTGTTGCTCGTTGATTATAGGTAAATGCCTGAGCTTTTAGACTTACCAATCCTCCACCGATACTTTCTAACAAGCCCTGTCCTGCACTTGTATCCCATTCTGAGGTTGGATGAAAACGTGGGTAAATATCGATTTCACCTTCAAGCATCATACAAAATTTATAAGCACTACCCGCTTCACGCTTAATGACTGGCGTTTCTTGCTCAATATAATCAATATATTGCTGATATTTAGGATTTTTACTGCTATGACTTAACCCCACTTGAATTGCATCATTTGCGATATCTTTAAATTTGCTATAACGCAACCATGTCTGTTGTGAAAATGAATATTTATAAGGAAGTTCAGTCAAATAGCCAACGTACATGACTTGCTCAGTTGGCACAGCAATCAGAGAGAAAACCGTTTGATGATTTTGAATAAGACTCAGATTAATTGTAAATTCATCTCGTTCATGAATAAATTCTTTGGTTCCATCTAATGGATCAAGCAACCAGCATTCTGTCCAATGATGACGTTCAGAATGATCATTTTCTTCTGAGAGTACAGGAATATGAGGTGTTAAAATCGCCAATTGTTGTAGTAAAAATGCATTTACTCTTAAATCTGCTTGTGTCACAGGTGAATGATCATCTTTTTCATGAATATTAAACTCGCGCCCTGCACAATAATTTTGGTATTCTTCTAACAGTATTTGAGTTGCCTGTGCCAAGATTGGAACTAATTTTAAAATTTGCTCATCTTGCGGTGCTTGAGTTTTAATAAACATGGATTAAACCTATTTTTATGTCTGATTGTATAAAACCGATTATCATGTTTGATATGGACGGTACGCTTCTTGATTTGGCTTTTGATGATCTGATCTGGAATCATCAACTTCCAGAACGTCACGCAGCCACGCATCAATGCTCACTCGAACAAAGCCATCACACTTTACACGAATTTTATCAGCAGCATAAGCATACCTTATTATGGTATTCCTCAAAGTATTGGACTGCAAAAGTTGGTGTTGATGTACTTCAACTACAAGCTGACTTTCAACATAAAATCGCACCTCGTCAAGGTTGCTTTGAATTACTTAAACAATTAAAAGCACAAGGCTATCGTTGTTGGTTAGTGACCAATGCAGACCGCGCAGGACTTCAGTTAAAACTTGAAAATGTTGATTTAAGCCCTTATTTTGAAGTGATGGTGAGTAGTGAAGATATTGGTTATGCCAAAGAGTTTGTAGAATTTTGGCAAATTTTACAACAGCAACATCCTTTTGACTCTCAACATGCGATGCTGATTGATGATACTACGCCTGTATTACAGGGTGCTGAAAAATTTGGCATTCAACAGCTCGTCACAATTCGTCAGCCCTCAAGTTTAAAAGCAGCACGCCATGTCTTAGAACTTGAATATCCATCTATTAATGACTTAACTGAACTTTTACCTTTATTAACGCAAGACCAATTGAAGGATGTCGATGTCAAAACAGCCTAAAAATCAGCAAACTGAAAATAATCAAAATGAAGCAACTCGTGCAGATAAATGGCTTTGGGCTGCGCGCTTTTTCAAAACTCGTTCTATCGCAAAAGATGCAATAGAAGGTGGCAAAGTTCATCATAATGGTGAACGTATCAAAGTATCCAAAGAAATTCGAGTTGGTATGGAACTGACCATTCAACAAGGTTTTGATAAAAAAACGGTTCTTGTCAAAGCATTATCGAATGTACGTGGTGCTGCGCCCATTGCTCAACAACTTTATGAAGAAACTGAGCTGAGTATTGCACGTCGGGAATTGATTTCAACCCAAAGAAAATTGCATAATCTTGCTCGACCTGAGCATCGACCAAGTAAAAAAGACCGCCGAGAAATCAGCAAATTTAAACAAGAAAATGATTCAGGTTATGAGCAATCTTGGTCATATCATGATGAATAAAATCCAAAATTGCCTGCGCGACACCTTATGTCGTAGATAAGCGATTTTGCATAGATTCATAGATAATTTTCTGTCACTATTGCTTCTGTGGACGAAGATCAAATTTAAAGACATCCACTTAAGATAGTAGTGATATAGACATAGTTTTGAGGTTTCAAGATGGATGATAACAAAAGTAAAGCGCTAAATGCTGCATTAAGTCAAATTGAAAAACAATTTGGTAAAAACACAGTTATGCGCTTAGGCGAAAATACCGTACAAGCCGTTGAATCTGTTTCTACAGGCTCATTAACGCTTGATATTGCATTAGGTATTGGCGGCTTGCCAAAAGGTCGTATCGTTGAGATTTATGGTCCTGAATCTTCAGGTAAAACAACCATGACTTTACAAGCGATTGCCCAATGCCAAAAAGCAGGTGGAACTTGTGCTTTTATTGATGCTGAACATGCACTTGATCCACAATATGCACGTAAACTTGGCGTAGATATTGACAATTTACTTGTGTCTCAGCCTGATAACGGTGAGCAAGCACTTGAAATTGCAGATATGCTTGTACGCTCAGGTGCAATTGATATGATCGTAGTCGACTCAGTTGCTGCATTAACACCTAAAGCCGAAATTGAAGGTGAAATGGGTGACTCACATATGGGCTTACAAGCGCGTTTAATGAGCCAAGCATTACGTAAAATCACAGGTAATGCAAAACGTTCAAACTGCATGGTAATTTTCATTAACCAAATTCGTATGAAAATTGGCGTAATGTTTGGTAGCCCAGAAACAACAACTGGTGGTAATGCACTAAAATTCTACGCTTCTGTACGCCTTGATATTCGCCGTATTGGTCAAGTCAAAGAAGGTGATGAAATCATTGGTTCAGAAACGCGTGTGAAAGTGGTGAAAAACAAAATGGCGCCTCCTTTCCGTGAAGCACTGTTCCAAATTCTATATGGTAAAGGTGTGAACCATCTAGGTGAGCTGATTGACCTTGCTGTTGCACAAGATATCATCAATAAAGCAGGTGCTTGGTATTCTTATAATGGCAATAAAATCGGTCAAGGTAAAAATAACGCGATTCGCCATATGGAAGAAAATCCAGAAATGGCAAATGAGATCGAGAAGCTCATCCGTGAAAAACTACTCACCACTTCGAATGCAGCACCTGTAACAGAAGAGCTAGACGAAGAAGCTGAGTTTTTAGATGCTTAATACTGATTCATGAAATCAAAAAGATGAAACGCCCACAACGGGCGTTTTTTCTTAAGCGGTAATTGCACTACAATTTATGTTCCTAATCTGAGGATTTTATTTTTTATTATGACTGCACCTAAATTTCCAAAAATGCTCAATTACACCGCATTAAAACAGCAGTTTTCTGAAGAAGAAAATCTTGTTCTCTCCCCTCCATCAGAAACACATTTAAATTTTTCCGCAGAAAAGCAAACGAAAACACAAGAAGGCTTAACAGGAACTCGACTACGTTCTTATGCTTTTGCAACACTCACACGTAAAGAATATTCCAAAGCTGATCTCATTGAAAAATTATGTTTATATGCAGCAAACAGAGATGAAGTGATTGAATTAGTCGATGAGTTAGCTCAAGAAAATTATCAGAGTGATCAACGTGTTGCAGAAATGACGGTACGCAGTCAAGTACGACAAGGCAAAGGTCCAAATCGCATTAAAATGGCTTTACGTCATAAACAATTAGATAAAGACTTAGTGACAGAGGACTTAACTGAAATTGACTGGTACGAACAAGCCTATCAGCTCAAAGTTAAAAAATATGGAACTGAAGTTGCACAAGATGCCAAAATCAAAGCAAAACAAATTCGTTTTTTACAATATCGAGGCTTTGAAATGGATGCAATTATGAAGGCGATTCGCAGAAAGGTATCGGAGGATTAAAAATACAATGATGAACTTGAAATTAAAAATGATAAAAAAAAGTAATAATTATTTTAGAATATGGTGGCAGCCCTACTAGCAAAACCTCGGCACATCGTATTTCTGATACCGTTGCTACCTTCCGGTCCTGGCGGGGTTTTCAGAGTACAATTGCGAAGCCACCAGCAGGGCTACCATTGCAAGAACAGAGTATAGAGATTTTTTAACATCTTGCAAGTGAACATTTCTATTTTTCTTCTTTTTTATGACTGTTTGATTAATTCATCAGCAATATGAATAAAAACAGTATTATAAATTTAGTTTTTGCAGTATTTTCTTCATATTTCAGCAAAATAAAGCCCTTTTTCAAAGAAATGCTAGAACATTGTAAAAGTATCTTGCTTTTCCCCGCTGAGCCGTTTTAAATAAAACCCATTCTCTAATGATATGACTATTTCTACACTAGAAATAAAGTCAATAAAGTGACTTTTATGGATTCTAAATTATGCTAAAAAAGCAGGCTCTCTTTTCTATCGCACTTTTAACTTCTGCGACTTTATATGCCGTCCCAATCGAATCCAGAGGGTTAAGTGGTCAAAATGCAAGTGATGTAATTGGTCCAGCAGCCCCAATTACAGGCAATATGAATTGGGATTTGATGCAAAAGAACCAACAATTAGAAAATCAAATTCGAGAATTACGTGGCAAACTTGAAGAACAAGACAATGCCATTGAACAACTCAATAAAGAACTTTCCAATCGTTATACAGATTTAGACCAACGTCTTGAGTTAATGGCACAGAAACTAGAAGCGGATACAGAGTCAACGGATGAAACCCCTTCTGATGAGACTACTCCAGAAGAGCAAAAGCCTACAGAAAACCAATCCAATGAAGCCGCACCTATAGCAACCACGCCCAAGACTCAAACCCCGACAGAGCCTCCCGTACAAAATGGAACAAATACTAGCAGTGCTCAGGATTTAGAAAAAGCAGCTTACTCCATTGCATTAGAAGCTTATAAGCAAGGGGGAGCAAAAAAAGCAATTGAACCGATGCAAAGTTTTATTAAAAACAACCCAAACAGTATTTACACAGGAAATGCTTATTTTTGGTTAGCCGAATTCAATCTTGCGATTGACCCACCTAACTATGAAGAAGCTAAAAAAAATTATGAAGTTGTAGCAGCAAAATATGGGAACTCATCAAAAGCCCCACGTGCCCTCTATCGTCTTTATAGTATTGCAACAGAAGTAAATAAAAACCCACAAACAGCAAATGTCTATAAAAACAAATTACTCTCTGCTTTCCCTGATTCAGAAGAAGCTAATTTTTTAAAAAATAGTTAAAAAATGGGCATAAATCTCTAAAAATAAAAAAGACATCCTAAGATGTCTTTTTTTATAGCATTTCAAATTATCAATAACTCAACGCACAATACCACGTTTTGATTGAATTAAAGAATCTAATAAAAGCTGAGCTTCGGGTACTTCAGGAAGAATTTCTTCTGTAATTTTAGCAATCGCTTGTTCAGTCGTTAAATTTTCTTTATAAATCAATTTAAATGATTCACGTAAACCCTGAATCACATTTTTCGACCAACCTTTACGACGCATACCTTCGACATTCATTCCAAAGGCATGTGCTGGATTGCCTGAAACCATCACATAAGCAGGCACATCTTTTAAAATGAGTGAAGCACCGCCAATCATGCTATACGAGTCAATTTTACAAAATTGATGAATACCTGAGTTACCACCAACAATCACATAATTACCAATATGAACATGTCCTGCGATACCGACATTATTCGCAAAAATATTGTGATCACCAATTTGGCAGTCATGTGCAACATGGGTATTAACCATCAAGAGATTATGGCTACCTATTTTAGTAAGCCCATGATCTTGAACAGTTCCTCGATGCAAACTACAGTGTTCTCGAATTTTATTTGAGTCACCGATCTCTAACCAAGTTTCTTCACCTTGATACTTAAGATCTTGGCAAGCTTCACCAACACTCGCAAATTGAAAGATTTCATTGTCTTTACCAATACGAGTGAACCCTCCTACCACCACATGAGAATGCAGTTTAGTTCCTGCATCAATGGTTACATTGGGTCCAATAATACAATATGGTCCTATTTCCACATCAGATGCAATCTGTGCAGAAGAATCAATAATAGCGGTAGAATGGATTAGATCTGTGTTGCTCATGCCTGCTCTAATTTTTGATGAGAGATGATAATTTCAGCGGTTGCTGCTACCATGCCGTCTACACTAGCAGTACATAAATATTTGTAAATGCCACGTTTTTGCATAAGTAATTCAGATTTTAACACGAGTTGGTCGCCTGGAACGACTTGTTTTTTGAAACGTACTTTCTCTGCTCCAGCAAACAAAAATAATGAACCAGGTTTTGGCTTCTCATTATTCATAATAAAACCAAGAACACCAGACACTTGTGCCATCGCTTCCACGATCAGAACACCTGGCATAATTGGATAACCAGGGAAGTGACCTTGCATAAATTCCTCATTGATCGATACATTTTTGTACCCAACAATGCCATTTTCCGTTACTTCAGTTACACGGTCTACAAGCAAAAACGGATAACGATGTGGTAAATACTCACGAATCGTTTGGGTTTGCATAGGTAATTCAGGAACCGTAAAAGGTAGAGGTTTAGACTCAGTCATAATTATTTACGCGACTTTAAAGTTGATTCAATGGACTCAATTTGAGCCTGCATATGATCTATTTGTTTAACTAACTTGGTCAATGGCACATCTGCTAATTGTCTTAAACGTACAACCGTTCTTTTCCACTTATTTGTTTCAAATTGCCCAGTCCCTGAAGAATAAGAACCAGCCTCAGAAATACTCTTTGAGACCATTGACATTCCTGTAATTGTCACATTATCAGCGATATTTATGTGACCTACAACACCTACTGCCCCTGCAAATACACAGTTTTTGCCAATCACCGTACTTCCCGCAATACCACACTTCGCAGCAATAGCTGTATTTTCGCCAATTTGCACGTTATGTGCGATTTGCACAAGGTTATCAATAATAACACCATCATGGATGATCGTATCGTCCAAAGCACCACGGTCTATACTACAATTTGAACCAATACGAACATCATTACCAATTTGAACAGAACCCAATTGAACAATTCGATTCCATTTTCCTTGATAAGGTGCAAAACCAAAACCTTCGCCACCAATCACAGTATTCGAGTGAATACGCACACGGTTTGCAAGTTTAGATTTACCTGTAATCATCACATGAGAATCAATAAAGCAGTCTTTCCCAACTTCAACATCATGATCTAAATGAACATGTGATTGAATGACGGTATTATCGCCAACCACGCAATTTTCACCAATCACCACATAATGACCAATATAAGCATTTTCAGCAATAATAGCTGAATCAGCTATCTGCGCAGTCACTTCAATACCGCGTTTTAACACCTTATCTTCAAAATGATGCGTTAAAATTGCAAAGGCTAAATAAGGATGATCGACAACAATAAAGTTTTGATGATGGCTGAGCTGGTCTTTTAATGCAGCAGTGACAATTAATACTCCAGCTTTCGAAGCTTGTGCTTCTTGCAAGTATTTCTCGCCATTTACAAAGGAAATATCTTGAGCCTGAGCTTGCTCTAAACTTGCTAAAGCAGCGACTTTGAATTTAGATTGACCAATTAGCTCACCTTGAACAAGTTGAGCTAATTCATCGAGATAAAATTGATGAGATGTCATTGATTATTTAATAGCATTAACCTTTTGGATCATTTTAGCAGTTAAATCATTCTTTGCGTCATAAGCCAAAGCAGAGTTTTTATTCAAAACCATATCTAAACCGTTCTCTTGGCGCAATTGTTCAGCAGCTTGCTTCACACGTGCTTCAAAAACAGTATTCGTTGCCTGTATTGTTGCTTGCGCTTTACTTTGTACACTTTGCTGAATCGTTTGATATTCAGTCACTTTTGCTTGATATTGTTTCTGAATTTGCTCTGGGTTCGCACCTTTTGCTTGTGCTTGCTGCTGTAAAGACTGAATATCTTTAGAAATCTGCTCAAGTTTTGCTGTTTGTGGCTTAATTGTCTGCTCTAAACTGGCATTTTGTTGTTTTAAATATGTACTACCTTCAACAACTTTTTCAATATCAACAACACCGTAACCTGCTGCATTTACTAAGCCAGCAAAACCCAAACCAACAATAGCACCGACTATTTTTTTCATAATGTTCCCTTGGTAAATTTCTGATTTCATCATATCAAGAACTGATCGAACTTAGAAAGTTCGACCAATTTCAAATTGCAGCTCTTTAGTTTCATCACCTGGTTTATCATTCAATGGGAATGCATAACTCAATGATAATGGTCCAATCATTGTGATCCAAGTAAAGCCTACACCAACGCTATAACGCATATTGTCAGGTTCAAAACCAAAATTGTCTTCACAATATTTTTTAGCATTCACACCTGTACTATTTGGACCGAAGTACAAAGTTGAATCTGATTTAATATTACATTGGGTGTCAAACACTTGCGCACCTTCAGCAAAGATTACAGGACGAACCTGACGTGCCCAATCCCCTTTAAATGGTAAAGGTAAAGCCAACTCAGTACCAAATTGTACTAAAGCATTACCGCCGACTTCTTCATAGTTATAATCCTTGGTCTTGGTTTCGTTATAAGCAACACCAGGATAATTAGGACCTAAAGTACTATTGTCATAACCACGTACCGAACCATAACCACCTGCATAGAAGTTTTTATAGAATGGTAAATCATTACCATAACCTAACTTACCATAGCCACGCAGTACAAAGTCTTTACCTAAAGGCAAGAAAGCTTGCGCATCATAAACAATTTTTTGATATTCAACATCACTGCCTGGTAAAGCAACTTCTGCGTTAATACGATGTGACATACCACTAGTTGGGAAAATCGGACGGTTTAATGTGTTATAAGACCAACCAACGTTAAGACTATACGTTAAGAAATCACCTTCAAAGGCATTATTATAAGTGATTTCCTCAACCTTACATTTCATCCCTGTAATAACATCTTTACCTGTTTCAGGATCTTTCTCAGTAATGTCTTCCATTTGAGAATCACCCTTTTCATCCAAAGGACAATAGCTTGAACTACCTGTTGCCTTACCACCATTTGATAATAAATAATCACGCACATAGGTAGAAACATATGGACCTGTTGTGACTTTGGTACTATCAATATTTAAACCAGCACTAATATTCTGATTTTCATCAATTGGATAGCCAAAGTTAATACCACCACCAAAACTGTCTGTGACATAGTTATTAACGTTATAGTCATTATCTAACTTTGTCTTGCGGTAGTACATATTATAACCACGACTGACACCATCAATCGTAAAATACGGGTCAGTCACACTTAAGTTATAATAGTCTTGAGTTTCAGAACGAGATAAATCGATAGAAACACGATTACCTGTACCTAAGAAGTTGGTTTGGCTTAAACCTGCTTGGAATGTCATACCACCATTTTGTGAGTAACCCACAGCTAAAGTACTTGTACCTGAATGCTGCTCTTCCACTTCAATATTTAAGTCAACTTGGTCTGGTTGGTTAGGCAAACGTACAGGTTTTACATCAACTTTACTGAAAAAGCCTGTGCGCTCTAAACGTACTTTAGACAATTCAATTTTTTCATTGCTTGCTAAAGCACCTTCCATTTGACGCATTTCACGACGTAAAACTTCATCTGCTGTTTTAGTGTTACCTGTAAAATTGATACGACGTACAGTCACTTGCTGACCTGGATTAACATAATAGTTCAAGTCAACAGTATGTGTTTCACTATTAATTTCAGGTACAACATTCACTTCAGTATAATAATAACCAGCATTACCATATTTACGCAGCAGCAACTGTTTTACAGCATTTACTTTTTCTTGTGAATATGTTGTACCGTCTTTATAAATTTGTAATGCCTTTAATTCATCTGGCTTATATAAAGCATCACCTAAAAATTTTGACTGACCAAATTTATACTGCTCACCTTCATCAACAGAAACTTCAATGAAAATGTTTTTCTTATCTTCACTAATATTTAAATTTGAGCTATTAATATCAAAATTGATATAGCCTTTATTTAAGTACAATGCACGCAAAGCTTCCAAACTTGCTGACATTTTTTCACGAGCATAGCGATCATTACGTGTAATAACAGATGCCCAACCACTTTCTTTTACAGCAAAAGCACGTTTAATATCATCATCTTTAAATACAGTATTACCGATAATATTAATATCAAAAACTTTTGCAGGCTTACCTTCGTTGAAATTAATATTTAAATCAACACGATTATTTGGACGTGCAACTGTTTCAACCGTAATATCTGAGTCATAACGACCTTGCTGTGAATACTGCTGTTCAAGCTCAGTTTCTAAAGTTTGCAAAGATGACTTTTTAAGCACTTCACCTTCAGACAATCCCATCTTTTTTAAGCCTTCTTCTAAAGCTTCTTTTGGAATGAGTTTATTGCCTTTTAATTCAATTTTAGAAATAATTGGACGTTCAACCACTTTGAAAACTAAAACATCATTTTCCTTAGTCGCTTGAATATCATCAAAGGAATTTGAGGCATACAATGCACGAATTGCGTCCGCAATTGCAGGATCATTAATACGATCCCCACTATTGATGGGCAACAAAGCAAGCACATTACTTTGAGTTAAACGAACTAAACCATCTACACGAATGTCACGCGCAATGAATTCATCTGCTGCATGTACTTGCTGTACTGCTGCCATCGCACTAACGAGTGCCAAGGGCATAAATAAATGTGAGTGCTGCATGCCTATTATTTTCCAGTAAGTTAATTTTTCACTATCGCGTTTACAAACGCATAAAATCATTAAATATTGCTAAAAGCATCATGCTTCCAAGCAGTACCATACCAATTTTCAACCCAACCAATTGTATTTGTTCAGAAACAGGTTTTCCGCGTAAAACTTCAATAAAGTAATACACCAAATGACCGCCATCTAACATAGGAATAGGTAAGAGATTTAAAATCCCCAAACTCACACTCATCAGCGCCATAAACGAGATAAAAGTCTGCCATCCCATTTCCGCACTTTGACCTGCAACTTTAGCAATTGTAATTGGACCAGATAAATTATCTAAACCAATTAAACCACGTACCATTTTCACCATCGAATTTAAAATCATGCCAGAAATCTGACCTGTTTTTTCAACAGCAACAATAAAAGCTTCAGCAGGATTATATTGTATGGTTTGTTTATATTCAGCAGGAATATTTGCCTGACCAGATTGAGCTTGTACACCAAGCATTCCTGTGACATTTCCCATATTATCACGCTTGCCTTGTGGCATCACTTCTAAATGAACCACTTGACCTTGGCGTAATACATCAACCTTAAGTAACTTTTCAGGCGACTTTTGCACCACATCAACCACATCAAACCAGTCTTTCATTTTGACTTGATTAATTGCGATAACCTGATCACCCTCTTTCATTCCTTGACGAATTGCAGCGCCATCTTCACTTAGCTTATAGATCGTTGCAGGAATTTGAGGACGATAAGGTGTAAAGCCTAAAACATCAAAAGGTGACTGACTTTGATCTTTTAAAAAACCTTGGATTGGCAACTCAAAAGTTTTAATTTGACCTTGGCGCTCAGCCTGAACCTCAATATGACCTGTTTCCCCAACACGATCAACCAAAGCATAATTTAGCTTTTCCCATGTTGTTGTTGCAGTTCCATCAATTGCTAAAATTTTATCACCTTGTTGCATTTGAGCCATTGCAGCAGGTGTATTGGGTAAAATTTTACCTACACGTGTACTTAACTGCTCTTGTGCAGGTAAAAATAAAATCCAAAACAATAAAATTGCAAAAATCAAATTAATCAAAGGACCAGCAGCGACAATGGCAATACGTTTCCAAGGCGACTGACGATTAAATGCATAGGGTAAATCTTCCGCACTGACATTACCTTCACGCTCATCCAACATTTTGACATAACCACCTAATGGTAATGCCGAAAGTTGATACTGAATACCTGACTTTTTTGATGTCCATTTAAACAATGTTGGACCAAAACCAATTGAGTACACTAAAACTTTTACACCCAGTTTTCGTGCAACCCAATAATGCCCAAACTCATGTATTGCAATAAGCGGACCTAAAAGAAAAATGGCAGCAACAATGATAAAAAGGACATTCATAAATTAGCTTTCCAATTTCGAAATATATTCAGTTGCAATATTTCGAGCAACTTGGTCGGTCAGTAAAATCTTTTCAATTGATTCTGCTGAACTATTTTCCATAGCATTCAATGTCTGCTCAACAACTTGTGCGATCTGTAAAAATTGAATTTTTTCAGACAAAAATGCTGCAACCGCAATTTCATTCGCAGCATTTAAAATCGCAGGTGCCAATCCACCCGCTTTCATGGCTTGACGTGCCAATTTTAACGCAGGAAATCGTTCTAAGTCAGGCTCTTGAAAATTCAATTGCGAATGTACAAATAGATCTAAAGGAGGAACATGTGTTTGAATACGCTCAGGCCATGCAAGCGCATGAGCGATTGGCGTACACATATCAGGATTACCCATTTGAGCCAAAGTTGAACCATCTACATATTGAACCATTGAATGAATAATACTTTGTGGATGGACGACAACTGTAACAAATTGTTCTTGAATTGAAAATAAATGACACGCTTCGATAAGCTCTAGCCCTTTATTCATTAAAGTTGCTGAATCTACCGAAATTTTTTGCCCCATAGACCAGTTGGGATGTTTAACCGCTTGAGCAGGGGTAACATGCTGAAGTTGCTCAAAACTATGATTTAAAAATGGACCACCTGAAGCAGTAAGGAGAATTTGCTTTACACCTAACTTCGGCTCACCATTACGCTCTATTTGTAAATAATGTTGAGGCAGACATTGAAAAATTGCATTATGTTCTGAGTCTACAGGCAATAATAAAGCTTGATTTTCATGAGCAGCTTGTAACATCAGATCACCCGACATCACCAAAGCTTCTTTATTTGCCAGTAAAACACGCTTACCTGCTTTTACTGCTGCTAAGGTTGGCATCAAACCCGCAGCCCCAACGATTGCAGCCATAACAACATCTACCTCAGCATGTGCTGAAATAGCGATTAAACCTGCTTCATCCGTTAGTATTTCAATTTCTGGTAAATCAGCCTGCTTTAAAAGCTGCTGTAACTCATCTACACGCCCTGAAGGTACAACAACAATTTTTGGTTGATATAGTTTACAAATTTCACTCAATTCTTGAATACGGCTATGTGCTGATACTGCAAAAACTGAATAATTTTCAGGATGTTGTTCTATAACTTTTAAAGTGCTACGACCAATAGACCCCGTAACACCCAAGATACTAACAGATTGTGACATCTACAAATTTACACCAATAAGTTTTAATACATACAACCCTGCTGCAAAAATCGGCGCCGCGGCAAGCAAGGAGTCTATTCGATCTAGTACACCACCATGTCCAGGCAAAATACGTCCCGAATCTTTAATTCCAGCACGACGTTTAATCATAGACTCAAATAAATCGCCAAGCACTGAACTAAATACAGTAATAATAGAGAGAATAAGGAAAAGAATATGTTGAGGAAGCGTGAGTTCTAAGTATCGATATTGCACAAAAATGATAATGATAGCGACGGTAACGATACCACCTACCAAGCCTTCAATAGACTTGTTTGGACTCACATCAGGAGCAAGTTTATGTTTACCAAACTTACGCCCTACGAAATAGGCACCACTGTCTGCCCCCCAAACCAAGAGGAACAAATACATGAGCCACCAAGGCGAGCTATTCCACACACTAAAAATGGCTGTAACCGCAGCACTGATCAAGACCAAACCAACAATATTGAGCGTGGTGTTATACCAACCATCATATTCAGGATAAGATTTAACCCAAAATAAACTGCATAACCATGTTAAAACTGATGCACTCCATAAAATGAGTGCTAAATCATTAAAGTATAAAGCCAAACCAGAAATTAAAGCGGTAAATACCCCAAAAGCAGCTGCCTTTAATTTACGCACAGTCTCAGATTGATGAGGCATAAGTTTAAACCACTCATAACCTGCTGCTCCTGCTGCGATAATCATTAACACTAACATTGGGTATTGAGAAGTTGTGGCAAACATACAAATGAGTACAACTGCAACCAAAACCAATGCGGTAATTATCCGCTCTAACATTATAAATTCTCTATATGCTCTTGTTCAATTTGTTCAGAGGTTTTTCCAAAACGTCGTTCACGACCTGAAAAAACATTAAACGCATCTTCTAATTCTTGGACGGTAAATTCAGGCCATAAAGTTTGAGTAAAATACAACTCAGCATAAGCAGCCTGCCAAAGTAAAAAATTGGATAAGCGGAAATCACCACCTGTTCTGATCAACAAATCAACAGGAGCTAAATCTCCCAAACTGATCATTTGACCAAATAAATCAGCATTAATTTGATTCACATCAATTTTTTCATCTTTTACCAATTGTGCAATTTGTTGGGCTGTATGTGCGATATCCCACATTCCACCATAACTCACTGCAATTGTTAAAGTCATGTGAGCGAACTTAGCAGTCCTTTGTTCAGCATGCAACATTAATTCACATAATTCTGGAGAAAGCCGACTACGGTCACCAATAAATCTTAAAGCAATTTCAAACTTTTCCATGCGTGGAATCTGCTCATGAATTGTCTCTTCTAACAATTTCATTAATAAATCCACTTCATATTGTGGACGATTCCAGTTTTCACTTGAAAAAGCAAAGACAGTCAGTGCTTGCACACCCACTTTGCGACAATGCTCAACAATCGGATCTAGGACACTTTTGCCTTCACGATGCCCATCGCCTTTTTGCAATTGTTTCTTTTTTGCAAAACGATTGTTGCCATCCATGATGATAGCAACATGTTTTGGAAGATGGTTGTCTTCAGATGTGGTCATTATACGTCTTAGACCTTCATCAAATCTGCTTCTTTTGCAGCTAAGCGTTTATCAACTTCAGCAACATATTTATCAGTAATTTTTTGAATATCATCACCTGCACGACGCTCATCATCTTCAGAAATTTCTTTATCTTTTAATAATGATTTAATATCACCTAAGACGTCACGGCGAATGTTACGAATCGCAACTTTAGCGTTTTCAGCTTCATTACGTGCAACTTTCAACATGTCTTTACGTGTTTCTTCTGTCAATGCTGCCATTGGAACACGAATTGCATCAGCAGTTACAGGGTTCAAACCTAAGTCTGACTCACGAATCGCTTTATCAATTGCATTGACCATTGTACGTTCAAATGGTTGTACCAATAAAGTACGTGAATCTTCCACACCAATGTTTGCAACTTGGTTTAATGGAACATCAGAACCATAATAAGGAACCATAACACCATTGAGGATTGATGGATGCGCACGCCCCGTACGAACTTTTGCAAAACCGTGTTCTAACGAGTCAAGTGACTTGTTCATACGGTCTTCAGCATCTTTCTTAAGATCGTTAATCATATGATCTTCCTTATTTATCAAATATCTATAACGTAAAATTGCAGTAGTATAAAGAGCTTATTCACTCACGTACATTAGTTTGTAACGTGAGTTCCTTCTTTTTCACCCATAACAACTGAAAGCAATGAGCCTGCTTTATTCATATCAAAAACTTGAAGTGGCACATTATGATCACGACATAAACAAATCGCTGTTAAATCCATTACACCTAACTTTTCATCTAAAACTTGATCAAATGTTAAAGTATCGTATTTAACTGCATCGTCATATTTACTTGGATCTTTGTTATAAACGCCATCTACTTTCGTTGCTTTTAAAATTAAGTTTGCTTCGATTTCAATACCACGTAAACATGCTGCCGTATCTGTAGTAAAGAATGGATTACCTGTACCCGCAACAAATACACAAACTTCACCTTGAGTAAGATGACGAATCGCATCACGACTTGAATAAGACTCAACTACTGCACCAATTGGTAAAGCAGACATTAAACGTGTTTTAATATTACGACGTACTAATGCATCACGTAATGCCAAACCGTTCATTACAGTCGCTAACATCCCCATTTGGTCGCCAGTTACACGTCCAACTAAACCATCTTTTTGCAATTGGCTACCACGATATAAGTTACCACCACCTACAACGATACCAACTTGCACACCTAGACCAACTAAATGTGCAATTGCTAAAGACATTTGATCTAAGACTTGAGCATCAATCCCCATGTCTTTGTTGCCAGCAAGTGCTTCGCCTGATAATTTCAACAAAATACGTTCAAAACGTGGTTTTTTTGAATCTAACATCGTAAAACTCCAACCTCTATACTTTCAATTCTTTTTAAGTTTCAAATTTTTAAGCAGTTTGAATGCGAATTAGTTTTGCAAATAAATCATATTCATCTGCATCCGTAATTTCGACTTCAAGTAAGTCACCTGCTTTAATTAGAGACTTATCAATATCTTCAACAAAAACATTACCATCAATTTCAGGCGCATCAGCATAAGAGCGTGCTACTGCAACAGGAAACTCTTCTTCCAAATCATCAACAAGCACTGTCATGGTTTGACCAATACGTTTTTGCAGTTTTGCTGCAGAAATTGCTTGCTGTACTTCCATAAAGCGTTCATAACGCTCTTGTTTAATCTCTTCTGGTACATGATCTGGTAAGTCATTTGCTGTTGCACCCTCAACTGGTGAGTAAGTGAAGCAACCTACACGATCAAGTTGTGCTTCTTTCAACCAGTCAAGCAACATCACAAAGTCTTCTTCAGTTTCACCTGGAAAACCTACCACAAAAGTTGAACGAATCACCAAATCAGGGCATTTTTCACGCCATAATTTTAAACGCTCTAGTGTATTTTCACTGTGCGCTGGACGCTTCATTAACTTTAAGATACGTGGACTTGCATGCTGAAATGGAATATCCAAATACGGCAGGATTTTTCCTTGAGCCATCAAATCAATAACAGCATCCACATGTGGGTATGGATATACATAGTGCAAACGCACCCAAATACCCAATTGACCTAATGCTTCGCACATGTCATAAAATTTAGTTTTTACTGGCTGACCATTCCAGAAATCCAACTTGTATTTGGTGTCTAAACCATAAGCTGAAGTATCTTGGGAAATGACTAAAACTTCTTTCACACCTGCTTTTTTCAACGCCTGTGCTTCAGTTAAAACTGAACCCACTGGACGTGAAACTAAATCACCACGCATGCTTGGAATAATGCAGAATGTGCAACGGTGGTTACAACCTTCTGATATTTTCAAATAAGCATAATGTTTCGGTGTTAAACGAATCCCTTGTTCTGGAACAAGGTCAATAAATGGATTATGTTTTGGTGGCTCAGGAACGTACTGATGTACCGCTTCCATCACTTCCTGATATGCCGCTGCACCTGTCACTTTCAAGACATTTGGATGCATCGCACGAATTTTGTCTTCATCTTTACCCAAACAGCCTGTCACAATGACACGACCATTTGCGCTCATGGCTTCGCCAATCGCGTCTAAAGACTCTTGTACTGCAGATTCAATAAAACCACAGGTATTTACAACAACTAAATCTGCACCATCATAATCTGATGCAACATCATAACCTTCAGTCTTTAACTGAGTTAGAATTCGTTCGGAATCTACCAATGCCTTAGGACAACCTAAAGAAACAAAACCGACTTTGGGGGACTTCATGAATCTGCGCTCCACTAGAATCCGCGTATTGTATGTCTTTTCCGAGCATAAAAACAGGTGAAAACCACACTCTTTACAACTTGCACCAAAATATAACCAAACTTTTTATCATTTTTTTACAATGCACCATTTTGGAACACTGATATAATTATTTATCACTTTATGACGAACAGAATAGAAAATAAAAGTGAGTTTTTGCACAATTTTCAAGACCCATGTAAAAAAATTGTGCAACTCAATAAAGTTGGCGTGCATTTTGCTTTATATCAGGACGATTTATCTTAAATTAGTCACCCAATTTATGGGAAAATAAAATGAGGTGCAGATGCCATTGCGCTATTTTAAAACAGGAAAGTTCAGCTAATGGATCAATACCCAAGCATTGACTATCGACTACTTGTGGATAATTTAACCACCGCAATTCTTTTGATCGACTCAGATTTAAATATTTTTTATTTAAACTCATCTTGCGAAGCACTTTTTGACATCAGTTTACTGCGGGCGGCAGGTCAACCTGTCATGAATATTTTACATGCACCCAATGATGGTTTTAACACTTTAGACGCTTTAACCAACTCACTCAAAACAGGTCAAGCTTATACTCGCCGTGAAGCGACGATTAATGTCAACTTTAAAGATATTCATGTGGATTATTCAGTTTCACAAATTAATACTGACAAACCTTATCACCCTTTATTGCTCATTGAACTCAATCCGATTGATCGCATGTTAAAAATTTCTAAAGAAGAAAGTTTAACGCAGCAGCATCAAATCACCCGCCAACTGATTCGGGGCGTTGCACATGAAATTAAGAACCCTTTGGGCGGTATTCGTGGTGCGACTCAACTTCTTGCTCGTAGTTTAAACGACCCGCAATATACCGAGTTTACGGATATTATTATTAGTGAAGTCGATCGTTTAAGAAATCTTGCAGATACGATGTTAGGTTCTCGTCAGCTTCCAAGTTATGAGTTGGTGAATGTTCATGAACCTTTGGAACGCGTGCGTTCATTGGTTGCCAACCAAACCAAGAAAAAAATCAAAATTATTCGTGACTATGATCTTTCTCTGCCCGAAGTGAAAGCAGATCGTGATCAGCTTATTCAAGTCATGCTCAATATTTGTGTTAATGCAGTACAAGCAATTACTGAAAATAAAGAATTTTTTGTAGATCATCAACCTGAACTCATTTTACGTACTCGTATTCAACGTCTTGTCACAATCAATGGTGTACTTCATCGCTCAACGATTCGCATTGATATTGAAGACAATGGTATAGGTATTCCACAAGAAGTTGTTGAGTCAATTTTCTATCCTTTAGTAACCACGCGTGCGAAAGGAACAGGTTTAGGACTCAGCATTGCCCAAAATATCATGCACCAACATAATGGAATGATTGAATGTCAATCGATTCCTAAAAAAACAGTCTTTAGCTTATATTTACCTTGGGAGTCTAACCATGTCACATAATAAAATCTGGGTGATTGATGATGACCGCGCAATGCGTTGGGTCTTAGAAAAAACCTTCAAAGAAGAAGGTTTTGATGTGACGAGTTTTGAGGAAGCTCAATCTGCTTTAGAGCAACTTCCAACAAATGCACCTGATGTGATTCTCACAGATATTCGCATGCCGGGTATTGATGGGCTCACTTTTCTTGGCAAAGTTAAAGGTAGCTACCCCGACTTGCCTGTTATCATTATGACAGCACATTCAGATTTAGAGTCTGCTGTATCAAGTTATCAAACAGGTGCTTTTGAGTACTTACCTAAACCTTTTGATATTGATGAAGCCTTAGCATTGGTAAATCGTGCTATTTTACATATCAATAAACTACAACAACAAGAATCAGCAAAAGCAACACCCATCCAATCGACTGAAATTATTGGTGAATCTCCTGCCATGCAGGAAGTTTTCCGTGCCATTGGACGTTTATCTCAATCGCATATTACAGTATTAATCAATGGTGAATCTGGCACAGGTAAAGAGTTAGTTGCGCATGCGCTACATCGTCACTCACCGCGTAGCAGCAAACCATTTATTGCGCTCAATATGGCAGCAATTCCTAAAGACTTGATTGAAACTGAGTTATTTGGTCACGAAAAAGGTGCTTTTACAGGGGCAAATACTCAACGTCAAGGACGTTTTGAACAAGCCAATGGCGGTACATTATTTTTAGATGAAATCGGCGATATGCCATTTGAAACTCAAACACGCTTACTTCGTGTTTTAGCAGATGGTGAGTTTTATCGAGTTGGTGGACATATTCCTGTGCGTGTGGATGTACGTATTGTTGCAGCAACACATCAAGATCTAGAAAAACTTGTCCATGATGGACGTTTCCGTGAGGACTTATATCATCGCCTCAATGTTATTCGCATTCATATTCCAAAACTCTCTCATCGCTCTGAAGATATTCCAATGCTTGCTCAACATTTCTTGGCAAGCGCAGGCAAAGAACTCGGTGTTAGCCCAAAAATCTTACGCCAAGAAACTCAAGATTATATTAAGCAATTGCCTTGGCCGGGAAATGTCCGTCAACTGGAAAATACGTGCCGTTGGCTCACAGTGATGATCACGGGGCGTGAAGTTTATCCTGAGGACTTGCCTTCTGAGTTAAAACAAATCCCGCTCAATAAAGCCGATGAGCAAAACAAAACGCAAGGTGGTATTGATCGAATTGCAGTACATCATTGGGATGAATTACTTGGGCAATGGGCGGTACAAAAGTTAAAAAATGGCGAGATGAAATTACTTGATATTGCCACACCGATGTTTGAACGCACATTGATTAATGCTGCACTGCAACAAACACGCGGTCGTAAGCGTCATGCAGCAGAATTATTAGGTTGGGGACGTAATACCTTAACGCGTAAACTCAAAGAGTTAGGTATGGACTCTGCTGACGATGATGAAGAAGATGAAAGCAATAAAGCAGTAAATGAATAATTTTTAGCTTTAGACCATTAAATTTAAGAATAGAAAACTTTCGGGTTTTCTATTCTTCATCAAGATCGTAGAGCATTTCTAAAAACTCATGCAATCCATTCGCAACAAACTTGATATTTTCAAAGTAATTTTCACCACTTTCCTCATGCGCTAACTCATGATCCCAATAGTAAATTTTAGATTTAAATTCATCTCTCCAACCCAATAGCAAATGATCACCTCCACCTGTTGAAGCGATTGGCAACATACTTTTAGGATAACGATCACTCATTGCATGTTGTACGCTATCAAATGAATCCTTCCAATCTAACAAACCATAAAAATAATTAATGACCTCATCACCAAAACAGTCTAGTGTCGGTCGACCACCATTATGTTGCTTTAGAAACAACTGATATTCTATAGGTAAATCAATTGCATACTCTGTTTGAAATGTTTGAATTTCTTCATCTGTTACCTGAGCATGCGCTAACAAATAAAGTTGATATTTTAAAAACTTGTTATTTTTCTTCGTTGGATGAGATTTTAAATAAGCCAACTCTTCATCATCTACTGCTAAGCGTTTTATTTCTAACACAATCATTATCACTCTTGATCAATCAATTCTGCATTTAACATCAGATCTTCAAAATTTTTGTACAATTGTCTAACACTCTCTTCATCCAACCAATATTCCCAAATACTCATATCCACTAAATTAAAATAAAGCCGAGTACCATCTCCTGAACGAGCAAATACAAAAGTTTTTATAAATTGATCTGATTGATAACTCTGCCAAATTTGTAAATATTCATAAGTACATAGCTCTTGTTTTACTTTAGAAAATAATTTCTGAATAGGATACAAATCAATATCATGCGCATTTTTAATATATAAACAATAATACTCAAACTGCGTTAAAATCTGTAAATAGTGCGTTGGGAATTTAACTTTATACTTTTCTTCAATATTTAAAAATTCTTGAATCATTTTTTATATCCTATTATTTTTTTAAAATTAAAAAAGGCATGCAATACGCATACCTTCTCTTTACACCATAACACATCATCAATGTGCAGGCTGAAAACCTAAACGCGCTTCAATCGTGTCATAACACCATTGGAAAATAAAGGTATACACCAAAATACACGAGGTCATGCCCAAATCAAGCAAAATCGCTTGCCAAATACTCATATCCATCGCATATGCCACCATTGGAATGGTCGCCAACATCAAACCACCTTCAAAGCCAATTGCATGCAAAATACGCACACCAATTGTTCTTTTAAACTGATGTTTCTTTTCCAATTTTTCAAAAAAATGGTTGAAAATCATATTCCAGACCACAGATGTAACTGCCATCGCTACACCTAAAGTTCCCGTCACTTCCATAGGAACTTCAAAAATAAAACTCAATGCAATCGCAATGATCACCAATAAGATGATTTCATAGCTGAGCGCATGAATAATCCTTCTTTTGGAAATCAACATTTTTCAATACTCAAATTTATTCGACAAATGCAATTTTATTTTTATAATAGTGAATAATAAAGTTAGATTCTCTCAATAAAATTGATAGATAGACCCTAAAGTATGAATATCAACCAAGAACAACTGATTGTTTTTAAAACCGTTATGGAATGTGGCTCTTTTTCTGCGGCTGCACGTAAACTTGCAAAAGTTCCCTCTGCCATCAGCATGTCCATTGCAAATTTAGAAATAGATTTAAATTTAAAACTTTTTGAGCGCATTGGACGTGAACCTATTCCAACCCCTCAAGCACATGTTTTATATGAAAAAACAGAACAACTTCTGATTGAAATAAATCAATGGAAACAGCAAGCTTTGGCTCTAGCCAATGGCTTAGAAACATCATTGAATATTGTCGTTGTCACTGAGCTTTTACATACCGATTGGACAGAATATATCTCTTTACTCGCTGAGCATTTCCCAACTTTACAAATCAATATTTTTTCTGCACCGCAAGAAGATGCTTTAAAAATGCTGATTAACCAAACCGCACAACTCGCTCTAATGTTTGAACGTGAAATCTTAGAACGTCGTGAACAATTTGTTGAAGTTAAACGTGAAGCTTTAGTGCCTGTTGCTGCACAGCATTTCCCACTTGCACAAAATGATGTGGTGACTTTCGAGGAAATTTTACAAAGTCGGCAAATCGTGGTGGCAAGTCGAGATAAAACCATAAAACCCGAACTACTGTATTCAAAAAATTACTGGCGAACCGATAATCATCATTTGGCATGTTCAATGATTTTACAAGGCTTAGGTTGGGGCGTTTTACCTTTACAAATTTTTGAGGAAAATAGTCAGTACAAAAAAAATCTCAAAATTTTAAATTTGGCAGATTTTACGCCCAAGTTTGAATATTACGTCGATTTGGTTTGGAATCGTGAAAGTCATTTAGGACAAGCTGCTCGTTTTTTGATTAATCACATCAGAAATCAAAGAATTCATACAAAATAATGCATACTAAAACACCAAAACCACTTTCGATGAAATCTCATTGTGTTATAAATAAAGTTACATGTATTTTTTCTAAGAATTAAACAGCAATGACACAATCTGCATTAGAGCAATTAAAACAACTCACCACTATTGTTGCCGACACAGGTGATTTAACTGCCATTCAACAATTTCGCCCTTTAGATGCAACGACCAATCCATCTTTAATTACAGCAGCAGCACAGCAGCCTGAAAGTAAAGAATTAATCGAGTCGGCTTATCTACAAGCAAAACAAGAAGGTTATCAAGCAGATTTACTCATTGAGCGCACGATTGATATTTTAACAGTCAAATTAGGTGTTGAAATTTTAAAAATTGTGGAAGGTCGCGTGTCTACCGAAGTTGATGCTGCCCTTTCTTATGACACAGAAGCAACGATTGCTAAAGCCAAAGAATTGTTAGCATTGTACAAAGACTATGGCGTAGATCAAAATCGTATTTTGATCAAAATCGCTTCGACTTGGGAAGGTATTCAAGCAGCCAAAGTACTTGAAGCTGAAGGAATCCATTGTAATTTGACTTTACTCTTTGGTTTACACCAAGCAAAAGCATGTGCTGATGCAAATGTCACTCTTATTTCACCATTTGTGGGTCGTATTTTAGATTGGTATAAAAAAGCTGAAAATGTGGATCACTACACTATTGATAAAGATCCCGGCGTATTGTCAGTGAAACAAATTTATCATTTCTATAAACAGCATGATATTCAAACAGAAGTCATGGGAGCAAGTTTCCGTAGTATTGATCAAGTACTCGGGTTAGCAGGTTGTGACTTATTAACTGTTGCACCGAGTTTATTACAACAACTTGAACAAGATACTCGTACAGTCACTGCACAAATTTCTGAAAATCATGCACATGCACACCAAGAGCATACTTATATTGCACTAGAAAAAGCACAATTTAAACAAGAACTTGAAAATGACCTTATGGCATTTCAATTATTACAATCTGGAATTGATGGTTTTATCAAAGCACGTGAACAATTACAAAGTTTATTGCGTCAGTCTTTTGGTTTAGATGCTGAAATTCAGGCTTAAATAAAGCTAAATTAATTTCTTCATTTTTATGCTCAAAACCGAGTTTAGGCTTATAATCTGACTCGGTTTTTTTACCTTTAGACATAAAGTGAGCATCTGGTGTTTGGTATTACAGATATTGTAACGTTTGTTATCGGCACAATTTTTATTGTGATTTTACCTGGTCCAAATTCACTTTATGTTATGTCGATTGCATCGCGCTTTGGAATTAAAATTGGTTATGTGGCAGCACTGGGTGTTTTTACTGGCGATTTAATTTTAATTTTATGTACTGTTCTAGGCGCAGCATCTTTACTACATAATTTCCCTTGGTTATTTATTTTATTAAAAATCATTGGTGCAGCTTATTTATCTTATTTAGGTATTCGCTTAATTATTGCGAGTTACCATACATGGTTAAATACCCACGCTCAAAACATTGAAGCTTCAACCTCTACAACACAAAAGAATATTCATCCCTTTAGAAGTGCATTGACCATTAGCTTACTGAATCCTAAAGCAATTTTCTTTTATTTGTCTTTTTTTATTCAGTTTGTAGACCCTGACTATACTCATCCTGCACTTAGTTTTTCGATTCTTTCGATTGTGGTGCAAATCACCAGTATGGCATATTTAAGTATTCTCATTTTTTCTGGCGTTAAATTGGCACACTTTTTTAATCGTCGTTATAAAATTGCAGCCATTGGCGTTGCCGCAGTTGGGTTACTGTTTTGTGGCTTTGGCTTAAAACTGGCTTTTTCAACAATGTAAGTGCCTAAAAAATAATAAATATTCACAATGTGAGAATTTTTCATGTAAAGCCTGTTTTTGCAACTCTCCCAAAGGTGTATGATTTACACACTTTTTCGCTCAACTCAAATCTTCGCAACGGATTATGCAAAAACTTCTTCAAGATTTCTCGATCCCCGCTGTCTTCGCAGGCTTTATTACCTTTCTGGTTGGTATTAGTGTTTCTTCAGTCTTGGTTATTCAAGCTGCTCAACTACTTGGTGCAACACAAGCACAAATCACTTCATGGTTTTGGGCTTTAGGCTTAGCAATTGGTTCATGTGGATTATTTTTATCTTGGAAATTTAAATATCCTGTTGCTACGTCATGGTCTACTGCGGGTTTAGCACTTATTCTTGCTTCAGGCAGTGGCTATACACTCTATGAAGCCATTGGTGCTTTTTTAGTGTGTGGGCTACTGACTGCAATTTTAGGTTTTTTAGGCATTTTTGAAAAAGTACTGACTTATATTCCTCAAAGCTTAACCAGCGCTATGCTTGCAGGTGTATTACTTAAATTTGGTATAGAAATATTTGCCAGTATGGAAGCAAATTGGGGATTTATTCTTTCCATTTTAGCGATTTACATCATTAGTAAACGTCTATTTCCACGCTACTGTATTGTTATTACCGTTATTTTAGGTGTCATGATTTGCCCATTGTTTATGCAGTTTAAAAGCGCAAATATTCACCTCGCTTTAGCACAACCAATTTGGATGAAACCTGAGTTTACTTGGTCTGCTTTATTTGGTTTAGCCTTACCTTTGTTTGTCATTAATATGGCATCGCAATATCTTCCTGGGCTTGCCATGATTAAAAGTTACGGCTATGAACCTCACGTAAAACACTTGATTGGTTGGACAGGTTTCGTCCAAACCATTCTTGCACCTTTTGGCTGTTTTAGTGTCAATATTGCTGCGATTAGTGCTGCGATTAGTTTAGATGATCAAGTACATCCCGATCCTAAAAAACGTTATATCGCAGGCATGAGCTGTGGTATTTTCTATATCATTATGGGCTTATTTGCAGCCACACTCACCAGTATTTTAATGTCATTTCCACATTTATTTATTACCGCATTAGCAGGCATTGCATTATTTGGTACTATCGGACATAACATTTCAATTGCTTTTACCAATATTGAAGACCGTGAAGCAGCATTACTCACCTTTTTATTTAGTGCCTCAGGTGTACAATTCTTTGGTATAGGCTCAGCATTTTGGGGCTTACTGTTTGGCTTAGCTGTTTCTATGATTTTAAAATTTAGAACTAAAGCATAATTTTATCAAGGTGTTATATTACATCAATACAACACCTGAATGTTTTATGTTTAACCTAGCTCATCTTCAATTTCATACTCATCAAATAATGCCCAAACTTGTGATAAAAAAGGTTCTGGCAAACCATCCTCAAATTTTGAACTGCGTGTTAAATGCTTTCCTTCTAACACTTGCAACATTTTTTCAGGTATTTCCTGTTGTATTTCAATCTCAGCATATTCAGTGACCCAATTATATTCATCATGATCATGACTTGGGTCATAAGCAAAGTTTTGATTTTTCCAAAAACCGTTTAGATATTTTTGTTCTAACTGCTGTAAATAATCATAACTTTCAATTGACCAGCTTGCTTTTTCTAATACTTCTTCACGATTTTTATATTGCTTTAAATAACGTATTCCACTCATCCAATAAATCGCTAAAATCACCGCTTGATCAACCTCAGCATGATTTAAAATCCAGTTCAGTAAATATTGGTTTCCATCCCAATTAGAACTAATCACAGATTGATAAATATCTTCAGGTGTCGCCTGTTGTAAAAAGTTAAGCCAAATCTGATCTATTAGATCAGTAAAAACTGCATTTGATATTTTTTTCATCGCTTTCTAAGTTTATTTAAAAATTCTCAGCAAGATTATAAACAAAAAAAAAAGCTTATCCTAGGATGGATAAGCTGGAAAAATTGAACAAAGAAACAACAACGAGAAACTGATCACTATTTTAATTTTCGAACATGATTTAAACAAATACATTAAAACAATAATAAAAAACCTCAGTTTTCTTAAATTATTGTGACAATGTAGAGTAGCACGATGTCGAATCTTAAAAAGCAATAAAGACTAAGACATAAAATTCATTTTTCAGTCATTTGATGGCTTATATTCGACTTTAGTTTTAAATTTCAGGATATTGACCTGTACCTTCTGGCCACGGTGAAAGTAGCTCAAAACCAGTCTCTGTCACATAAACCATATGTTCCCATTGCGCAGATAATGAACGATCCATTGTGATCACAGTCCAACCATCTTTTAACTCTTTTACGCGCGCTTTACCTGCATTAACCATAGGTTCAATGGTAAAAACCATTCCAGTTTTCAGCTTTAAACCTTGTCCCGGTTGACCATAGTGCAACACGTTTGGTTGCTCATGATAAACTTTACCAATTCCATGACCACAATATTCACGAACAATACTATAACCTTCACGATGTGCAACGCTTTGGATTGCATAGCCGACATCACCTAAAGTTGCCCCTGGTTTTACAGCATGAATACCCGCTACCATCGCCTCATAAGTCGTTTCGACTAGCTTTTTTGCAGCAGAACTGACATTTCCAACGTAGTACATACGACTGGTATCACCAAAATAACCATCTTTAATAATCGCAACATCAATATTGATAATATCACCATCATTTAAAATGGTTGTTGCGGATGGAATCCCATGACAAACCACTTCATTTGGAGAAATGCATGTGGTTTTTGTATAACCATAGTAGCCAACATTCGCAGGAATGACCTTCAAAGTATTCACAATAAAATCATTGCAAATATTATCTAAATATTCGGTACTTACACCTGGTTTAACATATTGACCTATCATTTCTAAAACCTGAGCAGCCAAACGTCCAGACACTCTTAGTTTTTCAATATCCTGTTCGGTTTTAATCGTGATAGTAGAAGCTTTCATGTCATCCGCCCTCAAATGTAAGCCATCATTATAGGCGCTATAGAAAAAAAATGGACAAATAGAACGATGAAATTAAATCATTGTATTGGGTCAATTATGCAAATAAATCACTTAAAATATCGAAGTGAATTGCCATTAAAAACAAAATAATTCAAATATTTAAAATATTATTTTTTTTGAATTTTATTAAAAAGCACATTATTTTCATTAAGATAACTTAACCTTTTTCCTGAATTTCCCGCCCTTATATAATTTTTTTTAATAAGGTTCATAAAATAAAATACAAAAAGCTCGACTTTTCCCCTAAAATCTACGGTTTTTGTAATCCTAACTCTCCTATGACAAGTCTTCGTACTAAGGATATTATTGCTTTAGGGTTTATGACTTTCGCCTTATTTATTGGGGCGGGCAATATTATCTTTCCACCTATTGTTGCGCAACAAGCGGGTGAACATGTTTGGTTAGCAGCATTTGGTTTCTTAATCACTGCTGTTGGTTTACCCGTGATTACCATCATGGCACTTTCTAAAACTGAAGGTTCAATTGCACTTTTAAGTTCACCTTTAGGAAAAGTTGCAAGTTTAATTTTAACTGTAGTTTGCTATTTATCTGTTGGACCACTCTTTGCAACACCACGTACTGCAACAGTTTCCTATGAAATCGGATTTTCATCCTATTTTGGTAACTCAAGCTATAGTTTGATGATTTACAGTATCATCTATTTTGCAGTTGTGACTTTAGTTTCACTATATCCAAATAAACTGCTAGATACAGTAGGTCACGTCCTTGCACCGTTAAAAATTATTTCTTTAGCAATCTTAGGGATTGCAGCAGTAATGATTCCTGCGGGCTTTATCCCCCCTGCTATTGATGGCTATATCGCAAGTCCTGTTTCTGAAGGCTTTGTGAATGGTTATCTTACGATGGATACATTAGGCGCTTTGGTTTTTGGTATTGTCATTATTCATGCCATTCATTCACGTGGTGTGACTGATAAAAAACTGGTGACTAAATATGCGATCATTGCAAGTTTAATTTCAGGCGTAGGACTTACATTAGTTTACTTAAGTTTATTTAAGCTAGGCTTAGGAAGCCATGAAGTTGCACCAAATGCAACCAATGGTGCCGTTATTTTACATGCTTATGTACAACATGCTTTTGGTGATCTTGGTGCTTTATTCCTGACAGCTTTGATTTTTCTGGCTTGTATGGTGACTGCAATTGGCTTGACTTGTGCATGTGCTGAATATTTCGCACAACTTACTAAAATTCCTTATAAAGTTTTAGTATTTATCCTCGTTTTATTCTCTTTAATTATCTCTAATCTTGGTTTAACAAAACTGATCGCTGTGTCTGTCCCTGTACTCAGTGCAATTTATCCACCTGCAATTGTGGTGATCATGTTGAGCTTTTTTTGGAAATATTTTAATCGTCCAAGTTTAGTGATTGCGCCTGTAACTGCTGTTGCTTTTGTCTTTGGTATTATTGAAGGAATCAAAGTGACTTCTTTTGCCAATATTTTACCTGATGCAATTCAACATCTACCTTTAAATCAGCAAAATCTGGCTTGGTTACTACCTTCTTGTGCCATTTTAATTATCTTTGTTGCAATCGACAGACTTAAAAAATAGATCTTTTAATGTTTGTTCTTAAAATCTTATTTTACCCAAATAGAGATTTTAACAGTACACAATAAACGTTACATTTACCCAATGAGCTTTTATTGTTTGCAACAAGATTAAACAAAAAATGCAATACAATATCATGATTTTTATAAATATTACCTAATAATACAACATTCGTCTTTTGTCTAATTAGCACTTTTCATTCTCTTTATTATGTTGTACTTTTATATAAGTTCAGCAGACTATTAATCTCAGCAATGATATTTATGGTTAAAATTTAACCTATTTTAAAAATAAATGACCTAATGTAATATTGTCATAAATATGTCACATTTATTTAGGATAATAGAGATATTTGCATTCGAAATAATAATTTGCTATGGTAAGGATCAACCAAGCAATTCAGACTAAAACAATGGGGTTTTTGTCGAGCAGACAGGAGGGATGAGGATGTTATCATTACATTCAAATAAGCAAGTCTTCATTAATTCTTTGAAGGCTAACAAAAAACTGGTCATTTACTTAAGCACAACTTTAGCTTTGATGACTATTCTATTTTTACATGGTCTCGTTCAAGGCAACTTAAAACCTGAGTTTTTTGTATATGCTTTATTCGTTTCTGCCGCATTTTGTCTATGGGAATTGATCGACCACAAAACCCGTAAATCAGCCAAAGCAGCAAGTATTAAATAAAAGATGGATGCTTAGCATCCATCTTTTTTGAAGTAAAAGTACTCTACAAATTGCATCTAATTTTAAAAATAAAAACCGAAGATTACACCCAAAACTAAAATACCAGTCGCCAATACCTCCCCCAAAACCAAAAGTACCATCGCACTTGTCATCAACCAATTAGGTAAACTTTTATTCCCCATTTTATGCGGTTGTTTAAATTGGTTTGTCGTATCTTTTAACCAACCATGTACGACATAACTTGCAATCGAAAAAGTAAAAAAAATCAAATTAATCAGTACACAAAGTAAATTTATCAGGTCTGACCAAATCGAAAAGTATGCAAGCACAGCTAAAATCAACGTTGCTGGTGCATAAAGCAAGCTACTTCGATGTGCAATATCCACATAATAGTGCGCACGTGATTGTTCAGAATTACGGATTTGTGCATACTTCCATACGCCTGTCAGCATGCCCACCCAAAGATATAAACCACTAAAAATAATTGCGAACTTAACCGCATTTGAAAATTGCATTACATCCATTATTGAATTAACTACCCTATTCCATTTTCTTGTAGTGTACCCATGTTCTCATTTATTTTTTGACTCTCTAGTCATAATTTAATCAAGTTTCTTTTTAGAACTTGTATATTGTAGAAACAAGTTCATAATCATTTTTGAATCAATCATGCAAAATTCTGAAAAACTCAATATTACCTGTAAAGATGGTTATACTTTAAGTGCAACCTTTTACGAAAATACGCAAAAAAATCAAAATTTACCTATTTTAATTTGCCCCGCTACAGGGATTGTGCAAAGCTTTTATCGCTCTTTTGCTGAATGGCTAGCAGAACAAGGCTATCAAGTTATGGTCTTTGATTTTCGTGGTATTGGTGCTTCATTACATGGTCCATTAAAAAAATCTCAAGCAAGTATTCAAGATTGGGGACAGCTTGATATTCCCGCTGCCATTGATGCGCTTTTGGTCAAAACACAAAAAGAACAAGTCATTCTTGTTGGGCATAGTGCAGGTGGTCAACTCCTTGGAATCGCCCCTAATTATGCAAAAGTAGCAAAAGTCATTGCAATTTCAGGCTCAACTGGACATGTCAAAGGCTTGAAAGGTCGCACCAAACAACTTGCACCTGTTATGTTTAATATTATTTTTCCAATTTCGAGCTTTTTTAAAGGCTACGGCGCAACAAAAATGATGGGAATGGGTGAAAATTTACCGAAAAATGTTGCAAAACAATGGGCACAATTTTGTAGCCGTCCAGGTTATGTAGAGAATGCTTTAGGTAAAACAATTTTTGAAGATTATCATCAAAATATTACCTGCCCTATTTCGGTCTATTGGTCATCAGATGATGAAATCGCAACTGAAGCCAATGTTAAAGATCTCCTGCGCCTTTATCCAAATGCTAAAACAACAATGCATGAACTCGTTCCACAAGATTTAGGGCATAAATCTATCGGACATATGCTGATGTTCAAAAAATCACATCAAAATATTTGGTCAATGATTGAAAAAGAAATAGCCGCTTAAACCAGTTTCAACACTGAATGCTGTAATCCTCGTTCAGTGTCTTTTTATTCTTACAAAAAATGCCTCATTATTGAGGCATTTTTATTTTATTTAACCTAATCAATCAGGTCGAGTAATTTTAACGGTTTTAATGCGATTTTCATCCATTTCTAAAACTTCAAAATCAACACCTTCTTGGACAATATGCGTTCCAACTTTGACATTACCCTGAGTTTTATCAAAAATTAAACCCGCCACACTAAAATAGTCTGAATCTTCTTGAACTAAATCGACTGTTTCTAGCTCTAATTCAAGTTGATACAAGTCAAGCATTCCCGATGCTCTCCATGTTGTGTCATCAACTTTCACCAGTTCAAGCTGTTCATCTGCATCAGGAAACTCACCCGCAATGGCTTCAAACACATCTAATGGTGAAATCAAACCTTGAATATTACCAAACTCATTCGTGACTAAAACCAGTGAACCTTTTGAAGTACGCAAAGTATGAATTGCATCAATCACCTTCATTTTTTCAAAAATAAAAATTGGGCGCTGACGCTTCAATAACGCTTGTAATTGTTCAGGCTCATCCAAAGCATCTATTAGCTCTTTTGCACGTACAATCGTTACGACTTTATCCAACTGACCACGACATACAGGAAATAAACTATGTGGTACAGACAAAATTTGATTTCGAATACACTCAGCATCATCCTCTAAATTTACCCAAGAAATTTGATTTCGAGGTGTCATAATAGAGGCAACACTACGTTCAGCAAGTGTTAAAACCCCTCCTACCATATAACGTTCTTCATCTACAAAGGCTTTTTTCGCTTCTATGGTTTCAGGTGATGCTGACACATCTGTATCTAACTTACTCCCCATAAGCTTTAAAATAGAATCCGCTGTACGGTGGCGTAAAGGAATTTTTGCTTTATGTTTTTCAGCATTTCGGTTACTAAATTGGTTAAATGCTTCGATTAAAATCGCAACACCAATACCTGAATAGATATAGCCTTTTGGAATATGGAAGCCAAAACCTTCTGCAATTAGACTAATACCAATTAACAATAAGAAACTTAAACATAGAATGACAACAGTTGGATGTCTATTTACAAATGCAGTTAATGACTTTGAAGCCAACAACATGACAGCCATAGCAACAACCATAGCAACCATCATCACATAAATATTATCTACCATACCAATGGCAGTAATTACAGAGTCTAAAGAGAACACCGCATCTAAAATAACGATTTGAGCAACAACAGCCGTAAAACTTGCATAGACAACATTACTGGTGACATGAACTTCAGGCTTGCCTTCCATTTTTTCATGTAATTCTGTTACGGCTTTATAGACTAAGAAAAGCCCGCCAAATAAAAGAATTAAATCACGACCTGAGAAGGTCTTATCGAAAACTGTAATAAGAGGTTGAGTTAGCGTAACTAACCATGAGATTGCAAATAACAATCCTAAACGCATGATTAAAGCGAGAGAAAGACCAATAACACGTGCTTTATCACGTTTTTCAGGCGGTAATTTTTCAGCTAGAATGGCAATAAATACGAGGTTATCAATACCTAAAACAATTTCTAAAACAATTAGAGTGAGTAGACCTACCCAAATACCAGGATCTAATAAAAATTCCATTATTAGATCTCCTGCTCTTTATTCTTATTCATTATACAAAACTTAAATTTTAACCTACACGGCGACGGATCCATGAATGAGACCTTTTCAACTATATTGCTCTTAATTATGCACAATCTAGATATTTTGTAATTATTTTTTTTATTATTTTACAAATAAAAATAAATTTCGTGTTTTATCACCAAATTAAAATTCAAAAAATAAATAGTTCCATTTAAATAAATCAGTAAAATTGATTTAGAATCATCTAGTATTTTATTTCAAGCCTTTGTATTCTAATTCTATAAATTTAATAAATGTATGCGTTTTTATTTTTTATGACATTTTAGACAGAAACTTTTGTTTGTAAAGCCAAGTCTAAGAGTACCTTTTTTTAATTAAAATATCACACGAACATGATTGATATTTCATCTACATTATTTTAATGAAGTATTCATGTATAAGTGAAGTAAATCACTCTATTATATGAATAATTTTTTAAATAGCGTAAGTGTACGGTATCTAGGTTGAAACAAACCTAAACCCTATATAGAAATATTAAAATAGCTTATGAATGGGATTAATTTTAATAAATACCCCTCATTAAAATTAGATAAATAGCCAAAAAGCAAAACAAGAACAGTACACTAAAAACTGGACTTGAAAGATCAAACAATAGCAAAACTATTGAAATTCTTGTGCTGAGTTATTTAGTCCAGAAAGTAAGCATCATGCAATATGCTACTTAAAATTAAGCTCAAATGACAAATGATTAAACTCAAAAATGATAAATTTACACTTACACTAAGTAACAGAGTTTAAACAATTATAAAGTAAATCTTCATAGTATTTCTTTATTTTTAGCATTATTTGTTTATTTTTGTATTGATTTTAGGTATCAATTTACAATACTATTACAATTGTTATTACATCTGGTTAATAATTAGAAAAAACAAGGAATCTTTTTGATGACCAAAAAATATTCAAAATTTTTACCAACAACTGATAATTTTAATTTGGAAAATTTTCCATATTACTGGATTACACAAGTTCATTCTCAGTATGTACTTAATGTCGACCATGCTTTAAAAAAGTATGGTGTAGATAATTCTAGACGTCGTTTATTATTAGCACTTGAGTCTAAACCAGACGCAAGTGTTTCTGAACTATCAGACATGATTGTTTCAAAAATGTCGACCACAACTAAAATTGTCTATCGATTAAAAGATGAAGGCTTAGTTAATACCTATTCTTGCAGTCAAGATGCACGTATTACACGAGTAAACTTAACCGACTCTGGTCGACAAATGACAATTAAAATCAATGATTTAATGAGTGTTGTTTTAGAGCAATCTTTTGAAGGTTTAACCCCACTTCAAATTGAAAAAATGATGGAAAGTTTGAAACATATTTTTAAAAATTTATCACGTTAATTTATAAAGCGCTCTGCTTTATAAATCATCAAACATGTTTAACTGTGGAGAGTTTTTTGCTTGACGTTGTTGGGGACAATAAAAGCACTCAAACTCCTCCACAGGAAAACCCTGCATAAATGTCATAATATTTGGGTTTTTCCATGCGAGCCATTGCTCGATTCTTTCATGCGGAATGACAACGACTGAACGCTTAATATTACCTGGTTCATGAAACTCTTTCATCATTGCATGATCTATAGCATCCATACCAAACACTAAAGAAACCTTGTATAACCTTTTATTACTTTTGTTTATATCTACATGATTTTATTGATTTGATGTTATTACTACATATAACCTTGTATGAGATGACATGTCTTTCCTTTGTGAGTAAGATGGTGAGTAAATTAATTTAAACCATAATGGTTGTTACTCACAGCATGTTAAACGACTTAAAAATCAAGCAATTAAAAGCCAAAGAAAAAGTGTATCGTGTTGCTGATCACTCTGGTTTGTGTATAGAAATTCGACCAACTGGAAAAAAGTTCTGGCGCTATCGCTATAGATTCTTGAATAAACCTCAAATGTTAACGATTGGGCAATATCCTGAAATAAGCTTGTCTTACGCTAGATCCAAAGCAATTGAAATGCGAGAACAATTAGCTAAGGATATTGACCCAGCTGCGTTTAAAAAAAATGAACGGCTAGAAGCCTTACAATCTCAGAATGATACCTTTAGTGCCATTGCCAAAGAATATTGCAATCATAAAAAAAACTCTAAATCAGAAACTTGGTTGTATGTTCGCGAGTTGTCTTATGCAGTTGATATATTCCCTTTGATTGGCAATAAACCAATTAAGGATGTTACTTCTGTCGATATAAAAAATATTATGGATAATGCTCTTAAGCGTGTAGAAAAATCAGGAAAAGGGACTGGTGAAAATAAATCAATACTAGTTAGGCAACATATAGCCGAGGTTATGCAGTATGCTATTATTTCAGATAAACTTAATAATAATCCAACTTATGCATTGCGAGGATATATTCACAAACCAGAAGTAGAAAACGCTCAACCAGTTAATAGTAAAGATCGAAAGTTGATCATGCCGAGTATTGATAAGTATACGGGCTCTATTAGTACTAAAAATGCTCTCAAAGCACTTATCTATACAATGTTACGCACAATCGAGATTCGCAGAGGTTTAAAAGAGTATATAGATTTTGAAGCCCGTACATGGACAATCCCAGTTGCATCGAAATCCGATATTCTTGCAGGCAAACGCAACATGAAGAAAAACCGTATTCACATTGTGCCACTGTCAGATCAAGTTGTTGATATTCTTAAGGCACAATTTGCCGCCTACCCAGATAGTCCCTATATTTTCCCAGGCATTAACAATAATACAATGATTGGTCCAACAACGCTGAATCAGGCATTTCGGAATATGAATCTAGGTCATATCACGATGCATGACTTTAGAGCCACCGCCTCCACTGATCTAAATGAAGCAAACTACAACTCTAACTGGATTGAGTTGCAGCTTGCACATGTGAAGGGTGATAAGGTCAAAGCAACTTACGATCATGCAAAATGGTTAAATGATCGTAGAAAAATGATGCAAGATTGGGCAAATATTGTTGATAGCTGGAAGGAGTGAATTAAAAACTGATTTTATATACATGATACGAAATTTTTATTATTGTTTTTGCAAAATTGTCATTACATTTTAGCTTTTTTTATTCCAAAGTTATTACTGACTATTTTTTTAATCAAATTGGTTATAAAAAGTTGAAAATAATTCTGTCGATAAAAGCCCTTGGTTAAGGGCTTTTTCTGTAATATTATGCCACCACACTAAAAATACTAAAATCAATAAATACAATGGATTATAAATTTCATAAAGTTTGGTCAAGCTCGAAATTTAGTTTGACCAAG
>NZ_PYIX02000003.1 GCF_003024515.2 Acinetobacter sichuanensis | reverse complement strand
ATAGTCTATTTTTTCTATCCTCTAGCTCTTTTCTACTTGTATAAAATGGCTCTCCAAACTTAGTTAAAAATACATAGTTATTTTTATTCTTATAATAACTTTGAGTTGACCGTTCCTTCCACTCTTCTGAATTTATATAGTTATTCAACATCTCTAATAATTCAGTATGAAAAAAAATTATATATTTTTTATCATTTTTATTATCTATAGACTCACCACCACCAATCTCTATTTTTTTAAAACTCCCTTTTACTTTTTTACTAATCATCATATTCTTAATATCATTTACTCTTAATGTACAAATTGACTGAATTCTTGCTCCTGTAGTCAATGCTATGAGACATATTAATTGAAGTACTCTATTATTAGATGCTTTCAAATAACTTATAAAAATACTTTGCTCCTGCTCTGTTAAAGGATGTAGTTTTCTACCATCTTTAATAGAATCAGAAGTTTGAATAGCACGTGGTGCCCTTGGAATACTTAAATCGGATGAACGTACTACTTTTTTTTGAGTAAATCCTTTTTCATCCTCGAAATATATTCTTTTTTTCAATAGAGTATATGGTCTATTATCTAGTTCAGTAAAAGTGAAGATTTTGTTTTCAATGCAAAACTCATAGAAATCAACTATTCTATTTATTCTTTGACTAATAGTATTTCTACCAATTTTTTTATGCCCATTTAGCTTAAATTCCTTTTCTCTTTCTAATAGATCATGTCTATATCTAAAAGTAACCCTTTGTGCCTTTTTAATAGGTAAATGCAGCATATTAAGATTATTAGCTTCCATAAATCTTAAAAAGTCTAATAAATCGTTTCCAGCAGTTCTTAGTAAGGCCGAGGATCTATTTCTATCAGAGCGCAAAAAATCAATATATAAAGAAGCTTTATCCCAGACAGTACCATCACTCTTAAGAACGATTGGATAACTGGAACAATATTCTCCTGTCTCAATATGTTCATTTCTCTCTACATCATATTCAGTAGATCGGTATTCTCTAATCTTCTTACATTCAATTTTATTTTCTTTTTTACATTCATTATCAAACTTATCCATTTCAAGTAATTTCCTCAATTCCATAATTCATCTAGTTTACATTGATATTCCATATTTATAAGTATACATTGCCTCAAAATGCTTTTGATGCAGAAGGCTTAACTAAACTCACTGAAACGATTGAAGATCGTCGTAAAAAACGTAATGACATTGAACAAGATGCTGACCTCGCAATTAAAGCTAAAAATTTAGAAACCCAACAAGCACAATTGCAAATTTTACGTGAAGAAGAATATGCAAAAATGCAACAAGAACGTGAAATTTCAATTCGTAAAGCTGAACAATTGGCTGAAATAGCCTCTCAAGAAGCATCAAAAAAACGTGAAGCGGAAGAAGCTCGCATTGCAGCAGATCGTGAGGTTGAATTAAAACGTATTGCATCTGCTCGCGATGTTGAAAATGAAAATATTGTCAAAGCACAATTGATTCAAAAAGCACAAGTTGAACAAAAGAAAACCATTGAATTAGCAGAACAAGACCGTGCAATTGCGATTGCTGAAAAATCTCGTGCTGAATCTGAAGCAAAAGCACTCGCTGACCAAGCACGTGCTCAAGCAGTAAAAGCGGAAGAAGAAGTTTTAACTGTACGTGAAACGCAACGTGCTGAACGTGTTAAGGCTGTTGAACTTGTTGCTGCAAAACAAATTGCTGAAACAGATGCAATTGCCATTACAGTTGCAGCAGAAGCTGCAAAAAAAGCGGCAGCAGATGATGCTGAAGCAGTACGTATAGCCGCACAAGCTGAAGCTGAAAAAATTCGCCTCAAAGCAAAAGGTGAAGCTGATGCAAAAGTTCTTTTGGCTCAAGCACAAGAGAAACAGTATCAAGTTGATGCTGAAGGTACGCGCGCAGTAAACGAAGCCAATAATATTTTATCGACTGAACAAGTTGAAATGCAAATTCGCTTAGCTTTACTTAAGTATTTGCCTGAAATTATTCGTGAAAGTGTTAAACCAATGGAAAATATTGATGATATTAAAATATTACAAGTCAATGGCTTAGGTGGAATTGGTTCATCATCTAACACGACTGAAGGTGGCGCTGAACAAGGACAAGTTGCTTTGTCAGATCAAGTTGTCAATAGTGCTTTACGTTATCGTACTCAAGCACCTTTGATTGATAGCTTAATGAACGAATTAGGCATACAAGGTGGTGACATCAATGGTTTAACTCAAAGTTTAAAAGCAAAAACTGAGTAATCCAATAATTTAGAGTTAAAATGATCAGGTTGCTTTCAACATAATTAAATATCACCAAGATGTTTAACGTGATTTGCAACCTGTTCTATAAAAGTTACTTACATTTTCCTATCGTTTGCCCTTCCACACTACTCATATTAGATTTTAGTTTGACCAAAGATGAGCAATATAGTTTTCCTGAAATCATAGATTTATCAAGACTTAAAGCAGTAGAAACTTGGGCAGCATTTAAATCACCCTCAATGCTTGAGTTTATCAATTGAACTGCTTTAGCACTACTTGCCTGAACATTTCCACTGACTGAGGCATTATTTAAAATTAAACTCGCTCCTTTTTGTACATGAATATTTCCTTCAACAGCCGTGGCATTTAACTTACAAACTGCGCCAACAGGTACATTCAAATCATTGACGGCTGTATTGTTGAGTGTTTTTGTACACTCCGCAGCAAAACCAGTATTTGAAAATATCCATAAAGTGGTCACTGATAATAGTGTCACGATTTTGTTCATATTTCACTCCATGATTCACACTTCTTAATTTGTCTATTTATTATTCAATTTTTTCTTTTGATCAATATGACAAAATCTTAATCTTGTTGTTATTTATTGTGAAAGTAATATTCACATAAATCTTCTTCTTATAAATAAGTGATTTCCTAGATTGATTAAAATGATGTAAACAATTTTTAATCTAGACTTCAGCAGAGTTTAATAAAAGCTCTTTAGGCTATTTAGCACAAAGCTAAAACATAGGTCTACTCATGGTTGCATCTTCTCTTCATCAATCTGTATTAGTGATTCATGATGATCGAAAAGGTCATCTTAATCCGTCATTAGCTGTGGCTGAAATTATTCAAGAAAAATATTCTTGTCAGTTTCAAAAATATTTATTCTCGCAGCATTTAAATAAAAAATTAATTAGCTTATTTAAAAAAATTTCTCATTTTCCTTATTTATTCAAATTGTTAGGAAAACTTATTTTTAAAGTTGAACCACAAAATATAAAAGATATTGAAGTCATCATTTGTTCTGGAATGCCTAATTTAATTTATGCAGCTTATTTAGCACATCGATATAATATTTTACTTTTATACGTTGGAAACTTAAGAGGTTTTAATGATCAATTGATTGATTTTAGTATTACTGCACTTCCACAAAATGTGAATTGTAAACAAATTATTTTAAATACTCCTCCTGTTTCAGCAAAATTTAGTTCAGCAACCATACAACCAAACCATCAGGCAGTCTTACTCTTAGGTGGAAGTACTAAAGAATATCCATTCTCAAAACAACAATTCACAGAAATAATCACACATTTTGTTCATTTTACTCAAACAAAACAGCTTGAAGGCACGATTATTTGTTCACGACGAACACCTGAGTTGAGTGAAAAAGTACGATCTCTAGTTTTGGCTCAAAACATCAAAATTATTGATGCTCAGCAAAATATCGAAATTTATGAACAAATGATACAGAGTAAATTTATTTTCGTGACAGAAGATAGTATTACCATGTTATCGGAAGCAATCCATACAGGTGCGATTGTCACATCTATTTACTTAAATGAATTAGAAACAACTGATTTAATTGAAAAATATTTGGATAAAAAATATATTCAGCGAAAATCTATTCAACATTTAGGACAAATTTCTGAACATTACAGTTCATTTAACAGAACAGAACTAACTCAAACATTGATTCAACAACTGGCTCCATTTTATCATCATGGGCATTTTAAAAAGAATGAACTCGAAGCGAAAAAGCACAAAGTTTATGCATAAAAAAAGCACTCCGAAAAGTGCTTAATTTCAATCATTTAGATTAAGATTTTAACCATTTTTCGGCTTTACTTTGATCTGTAACCACCAATTCAACAGTGCTGAGATAAACTTCACCGCCTTGCAACTCAAATTGTAGTAATTCGTCACGACGGAAAGCATAAACAGTAAATGTACCTTGCTGTTTTGCATATTTATTTAACAGTTTTTCTGATGCCTTCAGCCCATCAATGGCAATAATGACATCATTGGCTGATAGACCTGCATTTGCACCAGCACCATCACGGCGTACCTGCTGAATCAATACACCTTCAGGTTTTTCAGCGACTTTCAAACCAAAAGCCAAAGTCTTTTCATTTTTCAGTTCAAACTGAATACCAAACTCTGGGAATAGCTGATCTAATGGCAATTCTTCAGTTGTATTAATCAAATGGTTAATCTGCTCACCCCAATGATCTCCTGTTAATTCCTGACAAATGTCAAAAATTGTACGTTCATTCACCTGAATGCCTTTTTGTGTATTTTCATACAATTTACGCATGACTAAATCTAGACTTGAACCTTTGATTCTTAAACCTAAATCTAAGCATAATGCCACCAAACATCCTTTATTATAGTAGCTTGTGCCTGCATTATTTGAGTTTTCATCTTGACGATAGAATTTAATCCACGCATCAAAACTCGACTCAGAAACAGTCTGAATAAAACGTCCTGGATTTTGCAAATAACGATCAATCTGTGTTTTGAGCAATTTTAAATAAGATGCTTGAGAAATCACACCACTACGATACAAAATTAAGTCATCATAATAAGATGTAAATCCTTCAAAAATCCATAATAAAGATGTCAGACTTTCTTTATTTAAATCATAAGTTGCTAAATTTTCAGGACGAATAAATTTAACTAACCATGAATGAAAATATTCATGACTACATAAGCCTAAAAAGCGTTGATAATCTGCCGAAGGTTCAGCAGGTTCATCAGCTTTGGGTAAATCATCACGTGGTGTGATTAAACTTGTACTATTTGGATGCTCTAGTCCACCATAACTATTGCCTGTTGCCATTGTCATAAATGTGTAGTTTTCAAATGGTGCTGAACCAAACATTTCGATTTCAGTACTACAAATTTTTTCAATGTCTTGTTTCATACGTTCAGCATTCATTGCATGCTGACCAGAAACCACAAATTCATGAGCAATTCCATGCGCCTCAAAGCTAAAACGTGTTTGATCAGCCAACTCAAACGGTGCATCAATCAATTGAGCATAATTGTCTGCTTTGAGCGTATAACGTCCTTTAACCAAACTTTTTGCAGACAAACCTGTCGCGATTTGGAAATGTTTTAATTCTTCAGGTAAAAATATTTCCAGTTCGATAGGTGAATGCTCTTGATCTTGCAACCCTAAGCAGACACAAGCAGGATTTACATAGAGTCGAGTTTGGTCAACATAGGCACCTCGTACAGACAAATCATAAGCATAGACGTCATATTCAACAGTAATAAGCTCATAATCGGTGTTATATAAACGCCACTGATTTTTTTCAAATTTGGTAATTTTAAGCTGGCGACCTGCTTCATCATAGGCTTTCATAGATTCGATATGCTTCGCAAATTCACGAATTAGGTAACTACCAGGAATCCACGTAGGTAAAGACAAAATTTGCGTTGGCTGAGCAAGAAAGCGCAAAGTAACATGAATAAGATGCTGACGATATTCGTCAAATTCAATTTGATAATGCAACATAAGCCGTATTCAAAAAAAATATTAAGGTAATTACTTCCAAGATTAACATTTTTTACAAAGTCGTGCTTTATTCGCGCGATTTCTTGATCATATTCACTAGCCAGCACAGAAAAAAAGGCATAGCATGCTGCTCTGCTTTCTCATGTATTCATCGGCTTTAAAGGTAACCCCGTTGAGAATTTTCACTTTCTTCATTGCGTTAATGAGCCTCGTTTGCTCCACGCTAGTGAATGCTGCTTTACTAAATATTAATCCCCTTTCTGTTGAAGCTGAAGCTTGGACAATCTTAGACACACAAACAGGTCAAACGATTGCTGAGCATAATAGTCATCTACAACGTGCCCCAGCCTCAATGACAAAAATGATGGTGGCTTATATTGCTTTAAAAGAAATAAAAGCAGGTCATTTAAAGAAAAATGAAATTCTTACTGCAACACCAGTCGTTAAAATGGTGCAATGGGATGAGTCCCAAATGTATCTTAAAGAAGGTGAACAGATTACGGTTGACCAATTGATCGCAGGTCTGATCGTCATGTCTGCAAATGACGCGGCTGTGACTTTAGCTGAACGTATTTCAGGTGATGTGCCAACTTTTGTCGCACGAATGAATCAGGAAGCTCAGGCTTTGGGCATGAAAAATACTCATTTTTCAAATGCGCCTGGTGTGACAATGCCTGACCATTTATCAACTGCACATGATATGGCTTTGCTTGGTGAAGCTGTCGCAGTGCAGACTCCAGACTACTTGCATTACTCAGTGCTACCAAGTTTTAGTTATAATCAGCGTTTTCACCATGCAACAAATTTGATTTTAAAAACAGATCCAAGTGTTGATGGCTTAAAAACAGGCTTTACTAAAGCAGCAGGTTATAATTTAGCTTTAAGCGCACACCGTCCTTCAGGACTCAGTATTGCACCAGAGCGACGCCTAATTGTTGTGGTTATGGGAACAAAAAATGCCGCAAAACGTGCAGAAGTTGCCCATAAATTACTCAACCTTGCTTATGCTTATACGCGTGATGAAGTCGTCATTGAAGATAAACAACTGATTGCGGAACTTCCAGTGGTCAAATCAACCTTAAAAATTTTTAAAGTTGAAGCCAAAAAACCGCAAATCGTGACCACAAGTTTATATAACAATCCGCAACCTATTGATTTAATGCTTTTTGACAACCTAAACTCTAAGATCATGCAAAATGATGCAACAGGTTTGTTAACAGCCATTGAACCGCTACAACATACAGAAACGCATTTAAATGTAGAACTCAATGAAGCATCATTAACCGCGCCATTGGCAAAAATGATGCACTTAGCGAAAGTCAATGTTTACCAAAATGATGCTTTATTACAATCTTTTGATATAGAAGATGACGTATACATTGAACAAGCATCTTGGTTTGAACGCCTTCTTGATTGGCTAAAAAACCTGTTTGGATTTTAAACAATAAAAAAATCCAACGCTTTTACTTTGTTTTATTGTAAATATGTAAATTGTAAAACAAAAAAGCCGAATAATTGTGTATCTGGTGGCATATTAATGTCATCTTTTATAACAACTATTAGGTAAATTATGTCTAAACTTCATCATATTGTGATCGTTGGCGGTGGTGCTGGCGGTCTTGAGTTGGTTACACAACTTGGTGATACACTTGGTAAAGCGAATAAAGCCAAAATTACACTTGTAGACCAGAAACTCACTCATATCTGGAAACCTTTATTGCATGAAATTGCAGCAGGTACCATGAACCCAAATGATGAAGGCACCAATTATTATGCACATGCAGCAAAGCATCATTATGAGTTTGTACAAGGACGTTTTGAAAGTTTAGACCGTGAAAAACAGGAAATTACCCTCAGTAAACCTCAAACCACAAAATACGAAGCAGCCAGTGAAAAACAAACGCTTGCTTATGACACTTTAGTACTCGCGGTTGGTTCTGTTTCAAATGACTTTAATACCCCAGGTGTAAAGGAATATTGTCATTATCTTGACAGCTTACAACAGGCTGAAATTTTCCAGCAAGATCTTCTGCATTTATATCTCGATGCACAAAATACCAATACTGAACGTCATCTAAATATCGCTGTGATTGGTGCAGGTGCAACGGGAGTTGAACTATCAGCAGAGCTTGTTGAAGCAAAACAAAATTTTTATAAATATGGCTTAAACAAAATTAATCCAAATCAAGTTAAAATTTCGCTGATTGAAGGAGCAGAGCGTATTTTACCTGCCCTTTCAGAAAAAATTGCAGAGCATGCTGACAAACAACTGCAACGAATGAAAATTGATGTATTAACCGCAAAACGTGTAGAAAAAGTTGATGCTGAACGCGTTTATTTTAACGACGGTAGCAGTATTCAAGCTGAGCTTAAAGTATGGGCTGCAGGCATTAAAACACCAAAAGTGATTGCAGAATTACCAGACTTTAAAAAAGATCGTATGGGTCGTTTAGAAGTCTACGCAACATTACAAACCAAAACCGATCCAAATATTTTTGCGATTGGTGATTGTGCCAACTGTATTTTAGATGCACGTGAAGGTGCTTTAGGACCTCGCGCACAAGTTGCAAGTCAACAAGCAAGCTTTATGCTTGATGCACTCAAAGCAAGAATTCATGGCAGCCAACAGCCAATGTTCCAATTTTCAGATAAAGGCTCTTTAGTTTCGCTGAGTAAAAACAAAGCTGTAGGTGAATTATTGGGTCAAGTCAATGTACAAGGCTTTGTTGCGAAATCTATGTATGTTTCTCTATATCGAATGCATCAAGCCACAATTTATGGTTATACACATGCAGGCTTACTCACAGCAAAAGATTTTGTTACACGGAAAATTACGCCAAGAATAAAATTGCATTGAAATTTAAAAATTCGCCCATATTAATGAAAAAACCATCAAAAAAGTGGTAAAAATGCTTTTTTTTCGTAAATTTAGTCTACAAAAATTGCATTTCACTTTATGATGTACACTTAAAACTATCGTTATCGAATGGATCAATAACATGACTGCTATTGCAAATAACCAAGTGGTTTCTTTCCACTATACGTTGACTAACGCTGAGGGTGAAACTCTCGATAAATCACAAGGTGAGCCACTAGCATATTTGCATGGCGCAGGTAACATCATTCCTGGTTTAGAAAAAGCTTTAGAAGGTAAAACTGTAGGTGAAAAATTTACAGTAAACGTTCCTGCTGCTGAAGGTTATGGCGAATATAATCCTGATCTAGTTCAAGAAGTTCCTGCTCAAATGTTCCAAGGTGTTGAAAACATCGAAGCTGGTATGCAGTTCCAAGCTCAAACTGATGATGGCGTTCAAATCGTTACTGTTAAAGCGGTTGAAGGTGACAATGTTGTCGTTGATGCTAACTTCCCATTAGCAGGTCAAGATCTTACTTTTGAAGTAGAAATCGTTGAAATTCGTGAAGCTTCAGCTGAAGAATTAGAACATGGTCATGTTCATGGTGTAGGTGGTCATCACCACTAAGGTCTATTGAGATCTAAAAAGGCAAAGTTTTACTTTGCCTTTTTTTATATCAAAAATTCTTATCTCTTTGTGATATAACATCATCCAAATCACAAATATACTTTTTAAAGGCTTAAAGACTGATATAAATGATTGCTCATTTTACAATGAAATAGCATTTAATCTTAACGCATAGCTCTATGCTGTTTTATTTTGAACTAAAAAATTAAAATGTGGTCGATTCAAAGCCCAACATTCAGCATAAAATTTAACAACACGATCTAAAGAAACGTCTGAGCCTTGCTGTTTTTTTAATGACCAAGCTTTTGATTGATTAGATCCAGTCAAAAGATTACCTGTAATTTGATAAACATAGACATCTTGAGACAAAACTGAAATACGTTTTTTGCTCTGTACATCAAATAAATTTTGGATGGAATCATTCAACAGCCACTTTTCACTGAACCATAATTGCAATAAATCTCCCAAAACTAGACTTTTTTTTGCAGCAGGCCAAGCCTCGATATAGGCATCCTCAACAGGTGTAAAATAATGGGTTGGATCATGAATCAATGAAAGATAATTTTCCTTATAAAAAGAAAAATTTGAAAATATATTTGAGATAGTGAGCGTATTCATTCGCTTTCTCCTGTTTAGCCATTTTTGTGCTGGCAAGTGAGTTAAATCCACACTGTTTAAATTTTCATTTAAACGATCTATGCAATTAAACTAACAAGCTCAGCCTAGACATGCAAGTTTTTTTCTTAGAATTGTCTTTTTTGTTCAAATATAGAACATACAAGATAAAAATGAAGAAAACATGACATTTAAAGCTTGACCCTGTGGGAAATGTCCTTATAATCGCATGCAGATTCTCCAATAGCTCAGTCGGTAGAGCGACGGACTGTTAATCCGCAGGTCCCTGGTTCGAGCCCAGGTTGGAGAGCCAAATTTTAAAAGCCCACTCATTACGAAGTGGGCTTTTTTTATATAAAATAAATTTACTTTTTCTCAAAATCTAAACCTTTCATATAAATAAAATACTCAAGCAAAGACTTCGATCATTTAATAATTTGATAGATAAAATATGTTCTAGGCGAAATAAAAAAGAAGCGAACTTATCGCTTCTTTTTCTTAATGACTTATGCAGCAACCTTAACGGGTACACCACTATGAAAACGGAAGCTCTCATCGGGGCTTAAAATTAAGTTTTTTTCAACTTCTCGAATAAACTCAATTCGTTGCTGAATCGTTTCTTCTGGATCTTTCAGCTTTGCCGTTTTTGCAACATCTAAAGCTAAAGCCAAATAGTCTTCATAATGGCGTGATTCAGACTTTAACAGATAGCGATAATAGCGCCCTAATTCATCATCTACAATTGGTGCAAGTGCATGAAATCGCTCGCAAGAGCGTGCTTCAACAAATGCGCCTATGACTAAAACATCAATCAAAGCTTCAGGCTCATAGGTACGGATTTCTTTGCGTAAACCACCCGCATAACGTCCTGCACTTAAACCTTTCCACTCATAACCTCGTTTGGTCATAAACTCAAGCACTTGCTCATAATGCAACATTTCTTCACGTACAAGCTGTGCTAATTTCACTTGTAAATCGGTAAAAAAGCTATAACGGAACATCAAATTCATGGCTGTTCCTGCTGCTTTTTTTTCACAATTGGCATGATCTTGCATCAGCAAGGGTAAATTATTTAATGCCTCATCTAACCATGCTTTAGGCGTTTCGCAACCTAAAAAAGCAATGACAGGTTGCATGAGTTCATCATAATTAATATTAGACATGAAATATTCAACAACAATTAAGAGAGTAAAAGAAAATTAGCCTGCGGCTTGAATCGCTGCTTTCATATCCTTCACAGCTTGCGTTAAACCGACAAATACGCTTTCTGCAATAATTGAATGTCCAATATTCAATTCATGAATTTGAGGAATTGCTGCTATTGGAGCAACATTTTCAAGGTTCAAACCATGTCCAGCATTAACAACCAAACCTTTAGATGCGGCATACTCCGTACCTTTGATAATACGTTGTAATTCTACCTGTTGAGCTTCTGCTGTTTCTGCATCTGCATACGCACCTGTATGAAGCTCAATCGTTGGGGCACCACAAGCAATTGCTGCATCAATCTGAGCAAAATCAGGATCAATAAACAAGGAAACATCACAACCAATGGCAGTGAGCGCCTGAGTAGCAGCCTGAACATCTTCAAAATGCCCAACGACATCTAAACCACCTTCGGTCGTGATTTCTTGACGCTTTTCAGGTACAAAACATACATGATGTGGCTGAATTTCTTTGGCAAATGCCACCATTTCATCTGTAACTGCGATTTCTAAGTTCATTCTTGTTTTTAAAACAGGACGCATACGACGTACATCATCATCTTGAATATGACGACGATCTTCACGTAAATGTAGAGTAATCCCTTCTGCCCCTGCTTCTTCACAAATTAATGCTGCTTTTACAGGATCAGGATAAATCGTTCCACGTGCTTGTCTCAAAGTCGCAACATGATCAATGTTTACACCAAGCAATGCAGCCATACCATTTTCCTAATAAGAATAAATTTTAAAAATTAATGTTTCGCCATTTTCGATTGAGAATTTTGAATCCAAAGCTGACGACTTTTCAAAGGTCGATCACCGAGTAATGAGCTAATCATTTGCCGATAAAGCTTCGCTAATAATTGTAACTGTTCTGAACTAAAATCCATACCCTTTTCATAATGAGCCATACTCAAAATTTGCTTTCCCAACAAAGTTGCAGGCGAGTGATGTGCCACAGGAATAAAACCATCTGATAACTGAAACTGATAACTTTGATTTGCACTAATTTCATGCTGATGAGCATCATGCTGATAATCTAAAGGATAACCAAGCTCTTCTAATAATGCGTGTTCAAACTGACGTAAAATCTGTCTTAAAAATAAATCTGCTTGTGAATGCTCAGCCAAATTTTGTAGATGCTGCAATGTAATATGATATTGTGCAAAAGTTTCAGGCATTGCTTCTTCAAGTGGGCATAAACGAAGAATAACTTCATTGAGATAAAAGCCTGAGAAAAAAGCATCACCATAAAAAAAAATGGGTTGGTTCAAAATTTCTAATTTGGAAAAGTTTTTTAACTCTGACTTACCCGAAGCTTGTAATGTAATCGGTTGATATTGTGGTGGTGGTGTCTGTCTTAAAATACCATCGACACGTCCATGCTCTTGCGTAAACAAATGCACAATATGACTTCGCTCACGATATTTACGATGATGAATTAAATATCCATGTAAAACTTCATTACGCATTATTCAGTATTTCACTCACACTGAGGAAGTTCCTAAGCATGATCAATCTTTTTTCTTATCTTCATCATCCCCATCTGGAATGACTGCACCAACAACCGCCGCAGTGCCTTTAACAACACCTTTGGTTACGCCATAAGCAGCTTTAACAGGAACTGTGACAATTTTGGTAATACACCCCTGCAACATGAAAATACATGTCAATATAGTGAAAACTCGAATCATGACAGTTCCTTATTTAACAATTAAAACGCTTTAATAACAATTAAATATCGCTATAGCCTAAACTCTTCAATGCACGTTCATCATCAGACCAGCCACCTTTGACTTTCACCCAAAGTGTCAGCATAATTTTTTGTTCGAACATTTTTTCCATATCAACACGTGCGTCCATCCCGATTTTTTTCAGTTTGGCACCTTTTTCACCAATCACAATGGCTTTTTGACCAGGGCGATCCACAAAAATCGTTGCATCAATATAAGTACACGCTGCTTTAGGACGACCTGTTTTTTCATTAATGGTCGCTTCCTCAGTTTTAAATGACTCAATTTGAACCGTTAAATCATAAGGAAGTTCCTCACCCAACTGACGCATGATTTTCTCACGAATAATTTCACTCGCAAGGAAACGTTCAGAACGATCTGTCACTTGTTCTAATGAATATAGCGGCGGTTGGAATGGCAAATATTTTTCAATCGCATCACGCAAATGATCTAAGTTTGCACCACGCAATGCCGATACAGGGACAATTTCAGCAAAATTCATAAGCTTAGCGCGTTCTTGAATCAAGGGTAAAACCATACGCTTATTTTCTAAGGTATCAATTTTATTGATGATCAAGATCACTGGCATCTCTGCATTTTGCAGTTTTTCCAAGACTAAATCGTCATTTTGCGTCCACTTTTGTGCATCCAAAACAAACAATACAAGATTGACATCACGTAAGGCTGAATTTGCAGCTTTATTCATCATTTTATTGATGGCACGTACTTCTTTCTTGTGCATCCCTGGTGTATCGACAAATACTGCCTGAGATTTTTCACGACTATCAATCCCAACAATTTTATGTCGAGTTGTTTGTGGCTTACGTGAAGTAATTGAAAGTTTTTGACCCAATAAATGGTTCATCAATGTTGATTTGCCTACATTTGGGCGACCAACAATTGCAACAAAGCCACTACGATAATCCGAAGGAATTTCTGTCCCTTGCGAACTAAAAAATTGATTAATTAAATCATTGCCGTTTTCATTTGGCTCGTGATCAGCATCATTGTGATCGGAATGTGTACTCATGCAGTTTACTGCTCCAATAACTTTAAAAATTCCGCCGCAACTGCCTGTTCTGCAAAGCGGCGACTTGATCCCTCACCCATCATTTTAGGTAAGCCATCTACAGTACATTCTACTTTAAAATGTTGATTCGGTGCATCACCCTGAATATCTACAACCTCATAAACAGGTAAATGCTTTTTACGAGCTTGTAGATATTCTTGTAAACGCGATTTTGGATCTTTTAACTGATCTGTTGGTTCAATATTTTCCAGATAAGGTTCATACCATTTTAAAACAATCGAACGTAATAAAGGTAAATCCTGACTCTCTGTATAAATTGCACCAATAAGCGCTTCGACTGTATCTGCTAATATAGACTCACGATGATGACCACCAGATTTCAATTCACCTGTACTTAAAATTAAACTGGTGCTTAATTTTAAATCATTGGCAATTTTACCTAATGCTTCCTGACGCACTAATGTTGCACGCATACGTGTTAAACGCCCTTCATTCTCTGTAGGATAAGCGTGGTACAAATAGTTTGCGATAATCATACCTAACAGTGAATCGCCTAGAAATTCTAGGCGCTCATAGTTATATTTATGGCTTACCGAACGATGTGTCAGTGCAAGTTGTAATAACTCTGGTTGTTTAAACACATAACCGATACGACTCTGTAAGCGTGGATCACTTACTTTGAACTGACCTTTGATCAAAACTCTTCTCGAATGTTTGGACTAAGTCAATATTCATAAAAAACGGTGTTCTTACTTCATATTTCTTAGTCACTGTTAAACCGTTTTCTGTAGATACAGTTGCAATATCCTTAAATTTCAAATCACGGATATTGTTCATATCTAAGCGTTGGCTCATTTGACTTTCAAATTTAGATGGTGTGATTTCAGAAGAGCTCTCTTGCATCAATTGCTCTATCTGATTATCAATCACACGATCGTCCCAGTATGATGGCCAGATTGCCACTGCTGCTTTTGCAACAAAAGCAAAGACCATGATTACCAATAAAATCGTAATATACGACGCACCTTGTTGAGATTTACGCATTGTTATTATCCACTAGGCGAAATAATTATACCATTTTGGCACTATGAACATAAGTGTAGATGATCAAATCCCACTGAGTTTACAGCACCAAATTCCCCAAATTAAAAAACTAAATATCGACAGTACAGATCTATTCTTGTTAATTGAGACCATGTACACATATTTAATCATTCTATTATCTTGCAAACCCTATAGACTTGCTAGATTAAAGCGCACATTTTTACTTACTTTATTTCATCTGAGTAAACTAAATATACTTTTTAAGCCATAAAAAAAGACCAATCAACTTGGTCTTTTTCATTACACTCTATCTTTTAACTAGTTAATTTTTCCATTACGGCTAAATGATGGAAAATTCAAACCAGGCTCTTTATGCATCCACACATAAATCGCATGACCTGTTAAGTTCTCTTCAGGTACAAAACCCCAAAAACGACTATCAGCACTTTGATCACGGTTATCACCCATTGCAAAGTACTTTCCTTTTGGTACAGTCACTTCCCAACTCTGACCATTGCTTTTTATAAAACGATCATTATCACGTGCAACAAAAGGTAGATCTTCTTTTTTCTGAGCATAGTTAAATGCACCAACTAACGTATTTTGACCTTCAAGAATACGGACTAAATGCTGATGCTCACCCATAGTTTCAGTATAATAGATTGATTTTGGTGTATCCAAAATGTCTTTTTCACGACTGAACTCAGTTGTAACTTGGGAAATTTTTTGACCATTAATGATCAACTGCCCATTATCAAATTCAATATGATCACCTGGTAAACCAATAATACGTTTGATATAACTAATTTTTGGATTTTCAGGATAACGAAACACAGCAACATCACCACGTTGCGGTTCGCCAATATCTAAAACTTTAGTGTTGGTAATCGGCAAACGTACACCATATTGGTATTTATTCACCAAAATATAATCACCTGTTTCTAAAGTTGGCACCATAGAATCTGAAGGAATATTAAAAGGTTCAAAGAAGAAAGAGCGTAAAACTAAAACTACAGCCAATACTGGCCAGAAGTCGTATGCCCATGTAATGATGAAATTTTCATTTCCCTTTCCTTTGGTCGCACGCTGTTTAAGCACAAACTTGTCGAGCAACCATAAGCCAAAAAATATCAGCGTTGCAGGTACGAGAATTAAATTAAAATCAAAATCCATGAGCAATCAAACCTCTAGTTTTTATCTATCGACTTTTAATACAGCAAGGAACGCTTCTTGTGGGATTTCAACGCTACCCACTTGCTTCATACGTTTCTTACCTTCTTTTTGTTTCGAAAGTAATTTCTTCTTACGTGAAACGTCACCACCGTAACATTTCGCTAATACGTTTTTACGCATCGCTTTTACAGTTGAACGTGCAATGATTTGTGCACCAATAGCCGCCTGAATCGCAACATCAAACATTTGACGTGGAATCAAGTCTTTCATTTTTTCAACGAGTGCAATACCACGATGACGCGCATCTTGACGGTGACAAATCATGGCTAAGGCATCTACCTTATCACCATTAATTAGCACATCAACCTTAACCAAAGATGAACTTTCAAAACGCACAAAAGTATAGTCTAATGACGCAAAACCACGAGAACATGATTTTAACTTATCAAAGAAGTCCATTACCACTTCAGCCATTGGGATTTCAAATGTGATAGACACTTGATTTGCCATAAATTTCATGTCTTTTTGCACACCACGGCGCTCAACACATAAAGTCATGACATTACCCAAATAGTCTTGTGGAACAAGAATATGACATTCTGCAATTGGTTCACGTAAATCTTCTACAGTTGAACCATCTGGCATTTTAGAAGGGCTATCAATATAGATTGTTTGACCATTTTTCATCACCGCTTCATAAATTACAGTCGGTGCAGAAGAAATTAGATCTAAATCGTATTCACGTTCTAAACGTTCTTGTACGATTTCCATATGCAACATACCGAGGAAACCACAACGGAAACCAAAGCCTAATGCATCTGAGCTTTCAGGTTCAAAGAATAATGCAGAGTCATTGATTTGTAGTTTCTGCAAAGCATCACGGAAAGGTTCAAAATCGCTGGCATCAATTGGGAATAAACCTGCATAAACCTGCGGTTTAACCTTTTTAAACCCTGGTAATGTTTCAACGTCTGGTGTCGTCGATAATGTAATGGTATCACCTACAGGTGCACCAAAAATATCTTTAATTCCCGCAATGACGAAACCAACTTCACCTGCTTCCAAAATACCTGTTTCAGTATGCTTTGGATTAAAAATACCCACTGAAGTGATGATGTGCGTTTGACCTGTTGATTTCATCAACATTTTGTCACCTTTACGCACACGACCTTGTTTCACACGAACTAAAGAAACAACACCTAAATAGTTGTCAAACCATGAGTCTACAATCAAAGCTTGTAAAGGTGCATCACGATCACCTTCAGGTGCAGGGATCACATTGACCAATGTTTCAAGCACACCTTCAATGCCTAAACCTGTTTTTGCTGAACATGTTGGAGCTTCAGTGGCTTCAATCCCGATAATATCTTCAATTTCTTGAATGACACGTTCAGGTTCAGCCTGCGGCAAATCAATTTTATTTAGAACAGGAAGTACTTCTAAGCCCTGTTCAATTGCTGTATAGCAGTTTGCAACCGATTGAGCTTCCACACCTTGAGCTGCATCAACAACCAAAAGTGCACCTTCACATGCCGCCAAAGAACGTGATACTTCATAAGAGAAGTCTACGTGTCCTGGGGTATCAATGAAGTTTAATTGATATTCTTGACCATTCGGATGCGTATAATACAAGGTGACCGAAGTCGCTTTAATCGTAATACCACGCTCACGCTCTAACTCCATAGAGTCGAGGACTTGAGCCTGCATTTCACGATCTTGTAAACCACCGCAAGTTTGAATGAAACGATCCGCGAGTGTCGACTTTCCGTGGTCGATATGCGCGATGATACTGAAATTACGAATATTTTTAATATCGACGGATTTTTTAGCTTGCGCCATGGGCTACCTTGAAGAAAAACGCGCTATGTACTGAAAAAATATACATAACAAAAGCTGAATAGAAATTGCGAAGGATTATAGCAGATGGTTTTTTTAAAGTATTCATATTAATTTATGTAGAGCCTATAAATGTGAGTTGAAAACAAAAACTCAGCATCAAAAAAGTAAATTAATGAAAAAATAGACCCTATAATAATTTCAAAAAACGAGAATCAATATACAAATAGTCAAAAATATATGTTCAAATTTTCAAAAAAAAGATAAATAAAATAGATATTTATTCTTAATTCATCCATTATTTTAATATTTAAAAACGTGAATAATACTGTAATTAACAACTTTTCCACTTTATATACATCAGCTCAACTTATCATACAGTTTTTATTACTTAAGATATATTTATCATGTTAAAACGGACGCTATTAACAGTTACAGTTGCTCTAATTTCAGTACAATCATTTGCTTATGATGCAAAATCATGCCAAATCAAAAAAGAGAAACTTGTAGAGCAATTACAATATGCTAAAAAATACAATAATACCCATCGCATTGAAGGTTTAAATAAAGCCATCGCACGTTTAGATCAAGACTGTGCAAAGTATGTAAAGAAATAATTCTCCACATATAAAAATTTTCAGCTATATGAAAAATATAGCTGAAAATCAGAATACTTATAATATTGTAAAAGCGTAAGGATCTGTATCTATATCAAGCGGTTGATAAGCCTGAATAAATGTCGGTGACATACGTTTTGGACGACCTGATGCAATTTCAATACATGCCCATTTGGTACTTCCTGTAAATAATAAGCTTTTATCACTTGCTCTAAAAAAAGCATACTGACGAAACGAATATAGGGCATTAATATCATTAAACCATGTACGTAAAATAATCTCATCGTCCAACATTGCTGCTTTACGATATTGCACATGATGTTCAACAGCGACCATCGCATGTTTCATTTCTAAATATTCTTTAAGCCCTACACCTAGCGTTTCAATATGTGCAGTAGCGACATCTTGCATCCATTGTACATATACAACATTATTCACATGACCCAATATATCAATATGTTCTGGCTTTACCTTGATTTGTAAATCAAATATTGAACTCATGTTCGTCCTTTGTCTTTCATCTTAAATATTGCACTTATTTTGTCATAAAAAAGCCACTAAATAAGTGGCTAATATGATTTAAAAATTAAGGAATTGACTTATTGAATACGCAAGCCAATCATTGCATGTTGCCCTTCACGAATAATGGCAACACGTGCCACAGAATTTGCCTTTAACTCTGAAACTGCTGCAACAAAATCATTTGAATTTTGAATCGTTTTTGAATTGATTTGCGTAATAATATCACCAGCCATGATACGTGACTGAGCAGCTAAACCACCTCGTGTCACATCCTGAATCAAAACTCCACCTTTAATGCCCAAACGTGACTTTTCCACTTCATTTAAAGAACGAATTGCCACACCTAAAATTGGACCTTTTTTGCTTTTTACGTCCGCTGCATTATCATCTTTTGCAGGTGTATCATCTGGTGCAATGGTCAACGTTGCAGAAATGACTTTTGGCTTATCATCACGTAATACTTCTAACTGAACAGTTTGTGCAGGTTGAGTACGATTCAAATAGTTCAACAACTCGCTTGTACGTGAAATAGGTGAACCATTATATTTCATAATGACATCGCCTGATTTAAAGCCTGCTTTTTCTGCGGGTGAATCAGGTGCAACTTGTGTAATGAGTGAACCTTCAGGTTTATCCAGTTTATAAGCTTCTGCTAAGTTACGATCAATATCTTGCAACATGACACCTAGATAAGAACGTGTCACTTTACCATTCTTTTTCAACTGATCTACAACATCCATCGCAACATCAATGGGTATCGAAAATGATAAACCCATATAACCACCTGTACCGCTAAAGATCCGTGAATTTACACCCACAACTTGACCTTGCTGATTAAATAATGGTCCACCTGAGTTTCCAGGATTTAGAGCAACATCTGTTTGAATAAAAGGAACCGAGGTTTCACCCATCATATTTCGAGACTTAGCACTCACGATACCCGCTGATGCCGAATAGTCAAAGCCAAAAGGAGAACCAATCGCTAAAACAGGTTGCCCCACTTTGAGCTGATCTATATTGCCTGTACTTAAAGATGGAAAATTTGTGCCGTCAACTTTAAGTAATGCAATATCAGTACGTTCATCACTACCCACAACTTTAGCATCAATTTCACGGCGATCATTTAATACAATGGTCACTTTTGAAGCATCTTCAACCACATGATGATTTGTTAGCAAATAACCATCTTTACTGATAAAAAAAGCGCTGCCATAGCCTGTTTTTTCTTGTGGTATTTGCTGTTGTGGAATGATGATTTGATTACCAAAAAAACGTTTCAATATCTCAGGAACTTGTTGTTGTAATAACTCTTCTTGAGACAGTTTTTTTACAACATTCACACTCACAACAGCAGGGCTCACCTGCTCAACTAAATTTGAAAAATCTACAGGAGCTGACGCTTGTGCTTGTGTTGCTGCAACAGTAAAAACTGCAGCGTACATTCCTTTTTGTATAAAGCCACTTTTCATGAATAATCAACCTACAAATTTTGTTTTTTGTTGAAACATTTGTTTTTAGCATAAAATTTTACTTTTTTACGTAATATTATGTTTCTATATTATTAAAAAACAATACTTTACTTAAAAATTACTTAAAATATGACAAATTCGTCATATAAACCAAAATATGAGCGCTATAACGCTTGAAATTTGTTTAAAAAAAGAGTGTCATTATCAGACTTTTTTCAAATTAGCTGATGGACATGCCTAATTTAAAAACCACGCATCAATTTGACGTGATTATTGTGGGAAGTGGTGGCGCAGGTTTAAGCCTTGCTTTATCTTTGCCAGCACATTTTAAGATTGCGGTTTTAGCCAAATCAAATCTAACGGATGCAAGTACTTATTTTGCACAAGGTGGCGTTGCTGCGGTACTTGATGAAACAGACTCTATTCAACAACATATAGATGACACCATGATTGCAGGTGCCCAACTTTGTGAATTAGATGCTGTTAAACATACCGTTGAAGGTGGACGCCCTTCGGTTGATTTCCTGCTTGGTCATGGTGTGCAATTTACTTTAGATGATGATGAACAATTACATTTGACCCGTGAAGGTGGACATTCTCAGCGTCGTATTATTCATGCTGCAGATGCAACAGGCAAAGCCATTTCTACCACTTTGGTTGAACGCGCCCAAGAAAAAGAAAATATTACAATTTTTGAAAATTATATTGCCATTGACCTCATTACCACGCATAAACTTGGGCATACTCACGAAGCAAATCATGCTGTGGGCTTATATGCACTGGATGAACGTAATGAAAATGTTCATACCTTTTTAGCACCATTTACTGCACTTGCTTGTGGTGGTGCTATGAAAGCCTATTTATATACATCAAATCCTGATATTGCCACAGGTGATGGGATCGCTATGGCATATCGTGCAGGTTGTCGTGTTGCCAATATGGAGTTTAATCAATTCCATCCAACCTGTTTATATCATCCTCAGGCGCGTTCTTTCTTAATCACAGAAGCCATGCGTGGTGAAGGTGCTTATCTGCGTTTACCAGATGGTGAACGTTTTATGCTGCGCTTTGATGAACGCGCAGAACTGGCACCACGAGATATTGTGGCACGTGCCATTGATTATGAAATCAAACGCTTAGGTATTCGACATGTATGGCTTGATATCAGTCACAAACCTGCTGATTTTATCAAAGAACATTTTCCAACCCTCTATGCACGTTTACTTGAACTAGGCATTGATATTACCAAGGAAATGATTCCAGTTGTCCCTGCTGCACATTATACCTGTGGCGGTGTCGTGGTCGATGAAAACAGTGAAACTGATATTGCAGGTTTGTATGCCATTGGAGAAACATCCTACACAGGCTTACATGGTGCAAACCGTATGGCAAGTAATTCATTACTAGAATGTTTTGTTTATGGTATGAGTGCTGCCAAAGATATTGAAGAAAAATATCAGCAGCATTTTGAAGTCCCACAAGTTCCTGAATGGGATGCCTCACAAGCTTCAAATCCAGATGAAGATGTGGTGATTTTACAAAATTGGGATGAACTACGTGCCACCATGTGGAACTATGTTGGTATTGTCCGAACCACGAAGCGTTTACAACGTGCATTACATCGTATTGAAATGCTTAAAAAAGAAATTACTGAGTACTATCAGGATTACCATGTCAGTAAAAATCTGATCGAACTGCGTAATTTGGTTTTGGTCTCAGAAATGATTGTGCGCTGTGCGATGGAACGCAAGGAATCACGTGGTTTGCACTATACATTGGACTACCCTGAACTGGCGCCAGAACTACGTAAAACTGTACTCACGCCACCTGACTTCAAAGTCGATACACCTTTGGTTAATACTTGATTAATACATTAAAAAAGAGATTCTTTTGAATCTCTTTTTTTAACTAAAACAGTCTAGATGGTTTTATCTTTTCGGTGGAATCGAATACGTACCCGTGACATGCGCGACAGGCTCATCCTGATCAATCGAGTAAATCCAGACTTCACCAACAATCAACGCCTGTCCAACTTTCATGAGTTTACATACCCCACGCAAATCTACGCCACCAGAGGGTTTACGTAAAAAATTAATATTTAAATTGGTTGTGACTGCCAAACCGACAATGCCAATTTCACCTAAAATCGCGACATATAAAGCAAAATCAGCCAAAGTCATCATGGTCGGTCCTGAAATCGTCCCCCCAGGGCGAATGTCTGTGCCACTCACATGCCAAATCAAGCTTGCGCCACACTCGGTGACTTCCTCAATTTCACATTTTTCTAAACTCGGAGGAAAATGGACTGTTAAAAAATCAATAATTTCCTTTTTAGTGCTTTTCATTTTTCATTCATCCCTTGAATTATTTCTTTATGACACTGTATTTTCAATATAAAGCTTTTTCTGTAAAGACTTGAGAACGCTTGGGTTCACATTTTCAATCAAAAAGAAGCTTTTTGCCAATGCTTTCATTTTGTTCTATTTTAAAAGTCACTCAAACCATAAATTTTCATCAAATACGATGCAAACCCCTTACATTTTTATAGATGCCGATGGTACACAAAGCGCATGGTTATACTTAATTGTTGAAAAATCAACGCAAGTATTTTATGCAAGTCAGTGCGCAGGTTTAGAGAATCAAATACGCAGCACTGAAGGCTATTTAATTCCGTTGATTGGACTGACATTTGATACAGATGTTTTATTAGATGAATATTCACACAAGTTAAGACAAATATTTCATCAAGGACAATATTGTCGCAGTGCAACCAAACTCAATCAACAACAATTAGATCAACTGCGAAGCTGCATAGAAAATATCACCATTTGGTTCACGAGCAATGAACCAGAAGATGATCAACGTCAGCATTTATATTTAGACCTGAGCCGACTGGAGGAAATCACAGAAGCTTGGGTTCCTGTCATTTCCCCTTATGGCAAAGCAATTTTAATCTGGAAAAATTGTGACTAAAGCGATGATTAAACACATTCAGCCAAATAGCTTAAAGCCTCAGCAAACACCTGTTCAGGACTTTGTGTTGCATCTAAACGCTTCATACGCTCAGGCTCACGTGTATGAATTTCTGCAAATCCTGAACGGACAGATGCAAAAAAAGCAACTTTTTCTTGTTCGAAACGGTCTAAAGCACCTCGCTCTCGTGCACGTGTCATGCCCAATTCAATTGGTGCATCCAACCAAAAAGTAAGATCAGGCATTCGACTGACAAAGTTTTCATTCAGAAGTTGTAGTTTTTCCCGACTCAGCCCACGCCCTGCACATTGATAAGCAAAACTGCTGTCCGTAAAACGATCACATAATACAATTTTACCCTCTGCCAAGGCAGGTAAAATAACCCGATCCAAATGCTGCGCCCGTGCGGCATACATCAACAATAATTCAGTATCATGACTCATTTGTTCATCATGATTGACTGACAGCAATAACCCACGAATTTGCTCAGCCAACGGTGTTCCACCTGGCTCACGGGTCAGTACAACATCTTTACCTTGCGTCTGAAAATGCTCAAATAATTTTCCAATCAGTGTGGTTTTACCTACGCCTTCTGTGCCTTCAAAACTAATAAACATAACTACTCCTTAATTTTTAGCACGCATGACAGCAAGGTATTCCTGAACTGCTTTGTTATGATCTGCCAGATTACTTGAAAATTTATGCCCACCATTGCCTGTTGCCACAAAGTAAATATTGTCTGAGTTGTCAGGATGCATGGCTGCCTCAATGGCTTTTTTACTTGGCAAAGCAATCGGTGTAGGTGGTAAACCATTGATCGTATAGGTGTTATACGGTGTAGGTGTACGCAAATCTTGTTTGCTGATATTACCTTTATAGTTGTCACCCATACCATAAATCACAGTTGGGTCAGTTTGCAGACGCATTCCTAATTTCAAACGGCGGACAAATACCCCTGATACTTGCTCTAACTCACTGTCTACACTGGTTTCACGTTCAATAATGGATGCCATAATCAAGGCTTCATATTTATTTTGATACGGTAAACCTTGATCACGTTTTTCCCAAGCAGCATCTAAAATTTTCATTTGACGCTGATATAAATCGGTCAGAATCTTTTGATCAGTTGCGCCTTTATCAAAGAAATAGGTATCAGGTGCAAATAGACCTTCAGCATGCTCAAAAGGAATATTTAAAGCTTTAAGCATCTCAGCGGTAGGTAGATTTGCAACCTCAGTTTTCACATATTGATCTTTTTTCAAGGTCTTTAAAAGCTGCTTTGTTGTCGTTCCTTCAATCACCAGAATACGGTTCATTTGTGCATTATCAGCATCAGAGACCATTAACAACACTTCACGTACACTCATGCCTTGCGTCACTTCATAGACACCTGCTTTCATGGTTTCCTGAATAAATGCTTTGCGATATAACTTCAAAATAATTGGAAAACTGACTTTGTCATCTTTGGCTAATTGATCAATAAATCTAGTATAAGTTTCACCATTATCAATCACCAGTTTTTGCTTCTGACCATTGACTGGATAGGTTTTAAATAAACTCATTTTCAACACGACTGCACCTAAGACTAAAAGTCCAATCAGTACAAGCGCAATGCCTTTATAAAATTTGTTATTGGTTTTTACAGGAGTATTCGGCATGAGATTTAAACAGTTGTAATTGCAAATTTTCAAATAATTCAACACAAGGTTGAATCTCTAAAGCACGTGTATTCAAAGTATGTACTATTTTCATCGGGCTTAACGCATTACAAAAAAATAGACTTTGAATATGTGGAATTTCATTAAAATCAACGATACGTTGTTCACATGAAATCTTGTGGCGTTGCATACGCTGCAAAATCTCAGCACGCATAACACCATGCACACCATTATAGCGGAGTTCAGGCGTAATCCATGTATTGTTTATTTGAATAAAACAATTACTGCTCACTCCTTCAACAATTTGATCTTGTATATCGACCACCAAAGCTTCAAGCCATCCTTTTTCATGTGCTTCTTTTTTTAACATCACTTGTTCAAGTCGATTCAAACTTTTTAATCCCACAAGTTTAGGCATGGTTAAACCAATTTTTTGGGTTAATACTCCACTTTGAATCAATTCGGGCTGAAAGTTTTGGGTGTTTTGTGGATAATAAAATACATATAAATCTGCGGGATGATCAGGCATCAGGTAGCCTCGTTGCCCTTCACCACGACTGATTACGATTTTTAAAGTCCCATTTAATACATCAAATTTTTGTGTAAGCTGTTTGAGCATTTTATCTAAAAGGGAAAAATCTACTGTCAAAAATAACCGTTCAGCAGATTGTTGCAAACGTTGACGATGTAAATAGTCTAATTCGATGACATTTTGATGAATACGGGCAGTGGTAAAACAACCATCTCCATACTGAAACGCGCGATCAAAAATTGAAATATTATCAATAATTTGACCATTTTTATAACAAAAAACCATACTCATTTTCCTAAAAAAACACCAAAAACATACATATTTACCAACTCATCTTATGCGTTTTTATTCATATAAAATTCATTTTTTATTATTTTTTATGGATAAAGACTGGCGTTATGCTGCACGCATATTAACGAAATTACAAATTGTTTGGGGCATATCAGATGCAATTTTCAAAATTAAAATTAGGTGTTGTTGCTGCACTCATTTCAGTGACATCTTTGAGCGCAAGTGCAAAAGATTTTCTAAACGTTTCTTATGACCCAACACGTGAACTTTATGACAATTTCAATAAACAGTTTGCAGTATATTGGAAGTCAAAAACAGGACAAGATATTGATTTTAAACAATCACATGGTGGTTCAGGAAAACAAGCTCGTTCTGTGATTGATGGCTTAGGGGCGGATGTAGTAACGCTTGCTTTAGCGGCTGATATTGATGCAATTGCAGAAAAGACAGATTTATTACCAAAAGATTGGCAAAAGAAATTTCCACAAAACTCTACACCTTATACATCAACCATTGTCTTCTTAGTACGTAAAGGCAACCCTAAAGCCATTAAAGACTGGGCAGATTTAGTAAAACCAGGTGTAGAAATTATTACCCCAAATCCAAAAACGTCAGGTGGTGCGCGTTGGAACTATTTAGCAGCTTGGGCATGGGCAAAACATAAATATGGTACAGATGCTAAAGCACAAGATTTTGTACGCCAAATTTATAAACAAACCAAAGTTTTAGACTCAGGCGCACGTGGTGCAACGACAACATTTGCTGAGCGTGGTATTGGTGATGTGCTATTGGCTTGGGAAAATGAAGCATTTTTAGCGCAACGTGAACAGCCTGGTAAATTTGAAATTATTACACCTTCACTCTCTATTTTAGCTGAACCACCTGTTGCAATTGTGGAAAAAAATGCTCAAAAAGATGGCAACCTGAACCTAGCTAAAGCTTATTTGAACTATTTATATTCACCAGCAGGACAAGAAATTGCAGCAAAAAATTACTACCGTCCACGTAATGCTGCAACTTTACAAAAGTATAGTACAACATTTAAACCACTCAAATTAGTCACGATTGATAAAGAGTTTGGTGGTTGGACTAAAGTTCAAAAGCAACATTTTGAAAATAATGGTGTTTTTGATCAAATTGTAAAAGCAAACACAGCGAAATAATACGCTTAAGCAGGAGCATCGACATGATTCATACCGTAATTGTTCCAGGTGTAGGTGGCAGTGATTATGATCATTGGCAATCTTGGTTACAGCGCCAACTCATGTCTTGCTCTCGTGTGCAACAAGAGAATTGGAACCTTCCTGTGTTAGCACATTGGATTGAAAAATTTGTTGATACCTTAAATAAAACAAATCGTCCTGTCCAAATTGTTGCACATAGCTTTGGTTGTTTAACCAGTGTTGCAGCATTAGCTCAACATCCTGAATTAACTAAAAAAGTTAAAAAACTTGTTTTGGTTGCACCTGCCAACCCTGCTCGTTTTGGTGAAGCTGGTTTTGCACGAGATAGCATTGGCAATTATGCTGAGTATTTTCACAATCTAAGCATTCATGTGCCTGTTGATATGATTATTTCTGAAAATGATCCTTGGTTAAATTTTGAAGATGCACAGGCTTTGGCAAAAGCTTGGAACATTCAAGCTTATAATCTGGGGCAAGCAGGTCATATCAATGTTGCTTCTGGTTTTAATACTTTTCCTGAAATTTTTGATCATTTAATTGCAACACCATCAATACCTTATATCAATAATTTTGATGACAGCAAGTTGTTTTTTAAATTTGCAATTTGAGTATTGCCTTTTAAGCTTGGCAAAAGTTGTTTAGTTTATTGGCTTGTTGACTTCAACAAGCTTTCTCTCTTTGAGGAGTAGTCATGTCGCAGCGATCCCGAGTGCTGCCAGGATTTGGTCTTTCACTAGGCTTCACCCTTGCGTATTTGTCTTTAATAGTACTGATACCATTATCTGCTGTATTTATAAAATCATTAGGTGTAGGTTGGGACGGACTTTGGGAAATCCTAAGTTCTGAACGTATTTTAAAATCTCTACAACTCAGCTTTAGTACAGCAATTATTGCAGCCTTAATTAATGTTGTATTTGGCTTGTTACTGGCTTGGTGTTTGGTTCGTTACACCTTTCCTGGTAAACGCATTGTTGATGCTCTCGTTGATTTACCGTTTGCATTACCCACTGCTGTTGCAGGGATTGCCTTAACTTCTCTTTATGCACCTACAGGATGGATTGGTCAATATCTAGAGCCTTTAGGAATAAAAGTTGCGTATACTCCATTAGGTATTACTTTAGCATTGATTTTTATTGGAATTCCATTTGTAGTACGTACAGTACAACCTGTTTTAAGTGATTTTGAAACAGAATTAGAAGAAGCAGCTTCTGCTTTAGGTGCAAACCGTTTTCAAATTATTACTAAAGTGATTTTACCTGTGCTCTTTCCTGCACTATTAACAGGCTTTGCTTTAGCATTTGCTCGTGGTGTTGGTGAATATGGCTCTGTTATTTTCATTGCGGGTAATCAACCCTTTGAAACTGAAATTGCACCATTAATGATTATTTCTCGTTTAGAAGAATATGACTATGCAGGTGCAACAACAATTGCTGTGGTCATGTTAGTCATCTCATTTTTTATCTTGTTCTTAATTAACTTGATTCAAGCTTGGGCAAGTCGCCGTACAGGGAGAACTGCACGATGAGCTTAACAACAAATAGTCAGGCTTTAGCTGAAAAACTGCAGTCACGAGACGCAACACGTGAACCAAAATGGGTACGTTATACGCTTTTAACAATTGCCTTGGTTTTCTTCTTAAGCTGTCTTATTTTGCCATTAATTTTGGTTTTTGTTGAGGCGTTTAAACAAGGTCTCACGGTTTATTTTGAAGCTTTGGTAAATCCAGATACATTATCAGCCGTTAAATTAACCTTATTAACTGCTGCAATTGCAGTACCTCTTAACGTCATTTTTGGTGTTGCTGCTGCATGGTGTGTTGCGAAGTTTAACTTCCGTGGCAAAGCCATTTTAACCACGATCATTGATACACCCTTTTCAGTTTCTCCTGTGATTGCAGGTTTAATGCTAGTCTTGATCTTTGGTTCGCAAGGTTGGTTAGGTGGCTGGCTCATGGATAATGATATTAAAATTTTATATGCAACACCTGCCATTGTTTTAGCTACTGTATTTATTACCGTTCCTTTTGTTGCACGTGAGCTCATTCCACTCATGGAAGCACAAGGAACAGAAGAAGAAGAAGCCGCTATTGTTTTAGGTGCTTCAGGTTGGCAAACTTTCTGGAAAGTCACTTTGCCAAATATTAAGTGGGGTCTAATCTACGGTGTGATTCTATGTAATGCTCGTGCAATGGGTGAATTTGGTGCAGTTTCAGTTGTTTCTGGGCATATTCGTGGTGAAACCAATACGCTACCGCTTCATGTAGAGATTTTATATAACGAATATACCTTTAGTGCCGCATTTGCCGTGTCATCATTATTGGCTTTATTGGCAATTATTACCCTTATTCTTAAAACATGGGTCGAGTTCCGCCAAGAAAGACTCAACCAAAGTAAAGATGATTCAACAGTTTCTTAAGGAATGACCTCATGAGTATTCAAGTTAAAAATATTGAAAAACATTTTGGTGCATTCCATGCACTAAAAGATATCACTTTAGATTTTCCAGATGGTCAATTGGTCGCATTACTTGGTCCTTCTGGCTGCGGTAAAACCACTTTATTACGTATCATTGCTGGCTTAGAGTCCGCAGATCGTGGGCAAATTGTTCTTGAAGGACAAGATGCCACCAATGTTCATGTTCGTGAACGTCAAGTCGGTTTTGTATTTCAGCACTATGCGCTATTTCGTCATATGACTGTGTACGATAATGTCGCTTTTGGTTTACGTGTTCGTCCACGCGCAACGCGTCCTAGCGAAGCAGAAATTAAAAAACGTGTCACGCGTTTATTAGATTTAGTTCAACTTGGTTTTTTAGCTGATCGTTATCCTGCACAGCTTTCAGGTGGTCAACGCCAACGTATTGCTTTGGCACGTGCCTTAGCTGTAGAGCCTCGTGTATTATTACTTGATGAACCCTTTGGCGCATTAGATGCTAAAGTACGTAAAGAATTACGTCGTTGGTTGCGTACTTTACATGATGAATTACATATTACCTCTATTTTTGTCACACATGACCAAGAAGAAGCGTTAGAGGTTGCTGACCAAATTGTTGTGATGAATAAAGGTGATATTGAACAAATCGGTTCACCTCGTGAAGTTTATGAAAGACCTGCAACGCCATTTGTTTTTGACTTCTTAGGTCAAGCAAACCGCTTTGAAGGTGAAAATCGTCAAGGTGTTATTCATTTAGGTGAAGATACGATTCGACTTGCAGCAGCGCAAAATACAGCAAATGGCAAGATTATTGCTTTCGCTCGCCCTGATGAACTCATCATTCATACTCAACCTACAGAAAATGCCATCCAAGCAACATTTTTACGTGAGGTTTGGATTGCAGGAAAAATTATGGCTGAGTTACATGATCGTCAAGGTAATCTCATTGAAATTTCTCTAAATTCTGAAGAAGCTAAATTACACAAATTTCGACCAAATCAAACTGTTTGGGTCAGTCCGTCTACTTTACACTTATTTGAAAATCAAGTTGCATAATGCGCTATACGGGTGAGTGATCTACACTCATCCATGATTGAGGTATCCACACAATGAACTTTCAACAATTACGAATTATTCGAGAAACGGTTCGACAAAATTATAATTTAACTGAAGCTTCTGCTGCTTTATACACCTCACAGTCAGGTGTAAGTAAACACATTAAAGATTTAGAAGATGAACTCGGTGTGCAATTATTTGTACGCAAAGGTAAACGTTTATTAGGTTTAACTGAACCTGGACAAGCTTTACTGAGTATTGTTGAACGCATGCTCATCGATGCAGATAATATTAAACGTCTTGCTGATGATTTTAATAAAGTGGATGAAGGCACATTAACTATTGCAACAACACATACACAAGCACGTTATGTGTTACCTCCAATCGTTAATTTATTTAAAAAAGCTTTTCCTAAGGTTCATCTGATTTTACAACAAGCGAGCCCTGTTGAAATCTCTGAAATGTTACTTCTTGGTTTAGCTGATATTGGTATTGCAACTGAGTCTCTCACCACCGAAGATAATTTAGGTAGCGTTCCATTTTATGAATGGAAACACAGTATTATTACGCCACAAGATCATCCTCTGAGTAAACTTGACGCGAAAGAAATCACACTAGAAAAATTGGCAGAATATCCAATTATTACCTATCACGGTGGGTTTACAGGTCGTTCTAAAATCGACAAAGCCTTTCAAGATGCCGAGTTAGATGTTGATATTGTGATGTCCGCACTAGATGCTGATGTCATCAAAACCTATGTTGAACTAGGTATGGGTGTCGGTATTGTCAATGATGTCGCTTATGACCCAGAACGCGACCATCGTTTAAAACAAATTGATACCGATATTTTTGGAATCAATACGACATGGATTGCTGTACGTAAAGGGCATTTGCTACGTGGTTATGGTTATGAGTTTATTTCTCTATGCTCACCTGAAGCTGATATTAAAGCACTCAAGAAAATCGCCTACCCTGAAGACTAAATAGACGCATAGTAAACAGATTTATATAAAAGAGAGCACTATTGCTCTCTTTTTAATTTTCACATTCAAAATCATACAATTATTCATTCTAATTATTGCGCATTATAAAAAATAGACCTAAAATATTTGTATAAAAAAAAACCAATTTACTTTTTAAGATAAGGTCAAGGTCATTACATGAATATTCAGTGGTTAGGGACAGCTTCGTTAGGAATGCTACCTGTATTTTGCATGGCTGCTGGATTGGAAAAATCAGACCAATCTATTCATGCCTTTTTAGAAGGTGGTAACTATTTAGAATTATCTTACGCACAACTGCATGCCAATGTATCAGGTCAAGTCAGTCATCAAGAAGAATTACAAAAAATTGGCGTACAAGATTTTTCAACAGGTGACTTAATTCAACCTTATTCTATGCTCAATGCCGCAATCAAAATTCAATATCAACCTAAATTATCCTTGGCTTTTATTTATGACCAACCTTACGCAGCAAACTTAAAATATGATTATTCACCACATACAACACTTGGAAAACAGTCTTTAGAATCCGCTCAATTCGATGTTAATAGTCATAACCTTTCCAGTATTTTTGGCTATCAACCCACACCGAATTGGAATATTTATTCAGGCTTTGCAATTCAAGATTTTAAAGGTTATTTAAATCTAAATGGCTTATCCTATTCGGTGATGAGTGGTTATGAGGCTCAATTTAAACCTGATACAGCCTTAGGTTGGATTACAGGCTTAAGTTATCAGCGACCAGAATATGCCTTACAAGCAGCGATTACTTATCGTTCTGAAATCAAACATCAATCACATATTAATGAAAGTATTCAGGGGCAAACTTTGCTCTATACTCCAGAGCAATCAACAACAATTAAAACACCACAATCTATTAATATTGATTTTAGGTCAGCACTTAATAAAAATAACTTGCTCTATAGTTCATTACGTTGGGTTAATTGGAAAAATTTTGAAATCCAACCCACTCAATTTGACGCCATTTTAAATACAGTGGTAGAACAATATCCAGATTTAGTACAACATTTTAACTTAATTGATTATCAAGATGATCAATGGTCTGCGAAGTTAGGTATTGCGCATCGTTTTACTGAACAATGGGTCATGTCTACAGATGCTTCATGGGATTCAGGGACAGGAAATCCCGCAGGAACCTTAAACCCATCAGATGGTTATTATGCTTTTGCTTTAGGTGTTATGTATTACCCACGACCTAAGAGTTTCATCGCAACAGGTGTTAAATATTTTAAACTACAAAAAGCTGATGTAATGAATCAATCGACCTTAATTACAGGTAATCAAAATACCAACCTAAACACTGTCAATAACAATGATGCTATTGCCTATGGTTTACGTATAGGACATTTTTTTTAATTATCGAATATTTAAGATTGAATGCGTAAAAATCAAAAAACGAGCCGAAGCTCGTTTTTTATGTATGAAAGAAGGCTTGTTTTACCAGTGGTAACTCACACCAACTTTACCTACAGGCATCCATTCATATTTATCATCATTTGCAATTTTATTAGATTCATTTGCAAGTTCTTGATCTAAATTATGACCTACAGTTGAGCTAGCTGAACCAGATACTGCTTGAAGGTTTACTTTTGGATTACCTGTATAGTAAGCACCTACTTCACCAAAAACGCCAATGTTTTTAGTAATTTTTGGCGCAAAACCAAGACCAACATAAGGTGCTATATCATTATCATATGATAAATTACCTTTAATTTGTGTACCATTAGGACCTGCTTGGAAGTCTTTATGATTCACAGTAAAATTACGACCAGCGTTTACATTACGGTTTAGATCATAATCATTATCAACATAGCCTACACCCGCTGCTACATATAAACCTTGAGCCCATACATTTTGACTTGCACCCCAAGGGCGGAATTCAGCATTTAAATAAGCAAGGCTGTTATCCATATCCATATCATATGTTGAGCCATTTACTTTAACATCATCTGACCATGAAATATCACCGCCATTATAACCTAAAGCCAAACCTACGTATGGATTAGCAGTCCAAAGTAAGGCACCACCATAACCTGTTGTACCAACTTCAGCACGTACACCTGTTGGAATGAGTTGGCTTTTATCAAATGTATAACCACTATGTACAACTTGGTCATCAGCCATAGCAAAACAAGATGCAGATAATGCTGTTGCTACCGCTAATACTTTTAACATTTTCATAGATGTCTCCTCAGAAAGCATTTCTTCTTTAATCATTCGTATATTTTTGACTCAAATTTATAATATGTAAAAATTACCTATCAAAAAATATGCATATTGATTAACTTTTGTTAACTTTTGATACAATTATGCATAATTATTTGTTTTTAGGTGCTTTACATCTATACAAAACTAGTATTTTTATGCTTATGCAATACAACCTTTTTCCAGTATGATATTTTTCTATAAAAAGCTGTTTTTTTATCTCATTTAATCACTTTTGGTGTAGAATCTTCGACAAACTTTTTTGGAAAAAGATCATGTCTCAGCTTTCCACTCTTATTGAGCAAGCATTTGAAGACCGTGCTAATTTCACTGCTGCAACATGTCCAGCAGAAATTCGCCAAGCAGTTGAGGAAGCAATTGCAGGTTTAGATAATGGCTCACTTCGTGTAGCAGAAAAAATTGATGGTGAATGGGTTGTTCACCAATGGCTTAAAAAAGCTGTTTTATTGTCATTTAAAATCAATGACAATAAGCCAATTGAATCTTGTGATCTGCGTTTTTACGACAAAGTTGATACTAAATTTAAAGGCTGGACTGAAACACAATTCCAAGAAGCGGGTGTTCGTGTTGTTCCTCCTGCTGTTGCACGTAAAGGCTCTTTCCAAGCAAAAAATGTGGTCTTGATGCCTTCTTATGTCAACATTGGTGCTTATGTAGATGAAGGCACAATGGTTGATACATGGGCAACTGTAGGTTCATGCGCTCAAATTGGTAAAAATGTTCATCTTTCTGGTGGTGTAGGTATTGGTGGTGTATTAGAGCCACTTCAAGCAAACCCAACAATTATTGAAGATAACTGTTTTATTGGTGCACGTTCTGAAATTGTTGAAGGTGTTATTGTTGAAGAAGGTTCTGTGATTTCAATGGGTGTCTTCATTGGTCAATCAACGAAAATCTATGACCGTGCAACTGGTGAAATCCATTATGGTCGCGTACCAGCAGGTTCAGTTGTTGTTGCAGGTAGCCTACCTTCTAAATGCGGTACTTATAGTTTATATGCTGCTATTATTGTGAAGAAAGTTGATGCTCAAACTCGTTCTAAAACCAGCTTGAACGACTTACTTCGCGAAGACTAAGTTTCTATTCATTTTTAAATAAAATTTAGTCCTTCCTCATCTCTACGCTCAGTGATGAGCGTGGAGATTTTTATTTTGTAAGCTGTGGTACTCTTTGTAATCTGTGGTAAAAGTCATGAATTCTCTACGTTCTTCAACTATTCCTGTTTCTGATCCGTCTGCGGGGCTACGTATCACGGAGATTTTTTATTCTTTACAAGGTGAAGCCAATGCTGCTGGTTTGCCTACGGTATTTATTCGCCTCACAGGTTGCCCATTACGTTGCACGTATTGTGATACAACGTATTCTTTTGAAGGTGGCGAACGTCAATCTTTAGACCACATTATTCAAACCACTTTAGATTTTAAAACACCTTATATTTGTGTTACTGGGGGCGAGCCACTTGCTCAACCCAATGCACTTCCCTTAATGACTCGTCTTGCTGACTTAGGCTGTCATGTATCGCTAGAAACCAGTGGCGCCTTAGATGTATCTAAAGTAGATGCTCGTGTATCTAAAGTGCTTGATCTAAAAACACCAACATCAGGTGAAATGCAGCGTAATTTAATCAGCAATCTTGATCATTTAACCCAACTCGACCAAATTAAATTTGTTATTTGTAATCGTGAAGATTATGAATGGGCAAAACAGCAAGTGGCAGATTTTGCTTTAAACCAAAAAGTGAGTACTGTTTGGTTCTCGCCCGCTTTCGCTGTAGAAAAAGGTGCTGTCCGTTTACCTCAATTGGCACGTGACTTGGCACAATGGATTTTAGAAGACCATCTCCCTGTACGTTTCCAATTACAATTGCATAAACTGCTTTGGAATGATGAAACTGGTCGTTAATACCTTTATTTTTTGATGCATTACTTTTTCTGATGATTGTTATTTTTCAATAAATGTGTAATTTCATTTTGAAGTAATAATCTATCTTTTTGAAAAAGTTCAATATTTGGAGTTAAAATATGCGCTCTCGTGCCGTAGTCTTATTATCTGGTGGCTTAGACTCAACAACCTGCTTAGCTTGGGCGCAAGCAAATTATGACTGTATTGCGCTAAGCTTTATGTATGGTCAACGTTCAACAACCGAGTTAGATGCGGCTCGTGCCATCGCTCAACAAGCGGGTGTTGAACATCGTGTGATTAACATAGATTTAGGTAACTTAGGTGGCTCAGCCCTTACAGACCATAACATTGACATTCCAGATCATGAAACCGATGGTATTCCTGTAACTTATGTTCCAGCACGTAACACTATTTTCCTTTCATATGCACTCGCTGCCGCAGAAGTTTTCGACGCTCAAGCCATTGTCATTGGAATTAATGCTGTTGATTATTCAGGATATCCTGACTGTCGCCCTGAATTTATTGACGCTTTTGCTAACATGGCACGTCTTGCAACTAAAGTGGGTGTTGAAGGAAAACCACTTAAATTTGAAACACCTCTGTTACATTTATCCAAAGCGAATATAATACGCTTAGGCATAGAACATGGCGTAGACTATAGTCAAACGGTCTCATGTTATCAAGCAGATGACCAAGGACGTGCTTGTGGAATATGTGATAGCTGCCGCCTTAGAAAACAAGGTTTTAATGATGCAGGTGTTACCGACCCAACACGTTATATACAGTAATAACAAGGTACAGTTTATGAAAAACTTAAAATCGGGTCTCATTCTTTCAACTTTATTTTCTACAGTAGCATTGTTTGGTACTACGGCTCAGGCAGACAATAATGCATTACAACAAGCATATAAAAGCAGCAACGTAAAGTCTGCATTGATTGGTGTATGTAAAACTGAAACTGCAAAAGGCGGTAAGTTAACCAGTGCTGAAGTCAGCAAATATTGTTCTTGTGCAATTGAGTCCGATGGTAAATTAACCAATGACCAAAAATGGCAAATTCAAAGTGCCATCAATCAAAAGAAAAGCCCATCAACTTTAGCTTTTGTTCAAAAACAAAATCAAGAACTTCAATCATGCTTTGGTCCTCAGTTAACAGGTAAATTAAAAACTTTAACTGAAGCTGCAATGAAAGCTGCTCAAGCACAAAAATAAAATTTGGTATGTGTAAAAGCCTGCTTTATGCAGGCTTTTTTATCATTTGGAGTCAATCAATTAGATCATATTATGCACAAATTTATTCCAAAACCCTTGCAACAGCGTAAATTTGTTGCTTCTTATAGTGGTGGTAAAGACAGCAGCCTTGCGCTTTATCATGCAATGCAAACAGGTACGCCTGTTGCCTTAATGATCATGCTAGAAGAACAAGGTCTACGTTCACGCTCCCATGCAATGCCTCTTGAGATTATTGATGCGCAAGCTGCAGCATTAGGTTTGCCTATTTTAAAAGCAGCTGCCACATGGGAAAATTATGAGCATGAATTTTTACACATGCTAGATGAAGCAAAACAATATGGCGCTGAGATTTTAGTAACAGGAGATATTGATTTACTTGGACATGCACAATGGAATCAATCTATTTGTGACCGTCAAGATATCGAGTTATGTATGCCTTTATGGCAAAAACCACGTCTTGAGGTTGTAAAGGAACTTATTTCATTAAATTTTAAATGCATTGTGGTTACTATTAACTTAAATCTAGGTATGAAAGTTGAAGACCTTGGGCGTGTTTTAGATCAAAGCTTTGTTGATGAGTTATTAGCACGTCATATCGACCCGTGTGGTGAAGCAGGTGAATTTCATACGACTATGATTGATGCACCTATTTTCAAACAACCACTTTCTGTGGTTAAAGGTGATATTCTGTATCATGAAAATTATGCTTTTTTAACATTGAAACTAGAGCATGAACAACATTTTAAGGAATGAGCATGACTGAAACGATTCAACTCCCAACACAAAATTTTTTAAGTACAACAGGCGAAATTAACCTTTCTGAACAATCAACGGATTGGTTAATCATTTATTTTTATCCAAAAGATAATACGCCAGGTTGTACGACACAAGCCGTTGGATTTTCTTGTTTAAAAGATCAATTTGATGCTTTAAATACTACAATTATTGGGGTTTCTCGTGACTCAGTAAAAACGCATCAGAACTTTACTGAAAAACAGGCTTTAACGATTGACTTGATTAGTGACAAAGATGAAGTGTTATGTCAGCATTTTGATGTCATTAAAGAAAAAAATATGTATGGTAAAAAAGTCATGGGTATCGAACGCTCTACTTTTATTTTCCATAAAGGTCAATTGGTTAAAGAATATCGCAAAGTCAAAGCAGCAGGACATGCTGAAATTGTTTTAGAAGATTTAAAAGCTCTACAGAAGTAGTTTTTAAAAGGGCTTAAAATAAAATTTTTAAGCCCTAACGCCCTTAAATGATTATTTTGCAGGCATTTTTTCTTTAATAAATTTTACAAGTTCAGGATTCATTTTTACAATCGCTTCTGTGTGGCTCGCACCTTCTACAGGCAAGAAAGTAACATCTGTCCCTAATGCTTTTAGATTTTTTTGCAATTGATCTGTAACTGCATAAGGTACCGCCCTATCCTGTGTTCCTTGGATAATCATGACAGGCGTATTAATTTTTTTGGTGGCTGGTTGGTTATCTGCTAAAAACTGTTTAACAGTAGCATTATTTTGAAAATCTTTTACTAAGCTTGGATAATCAAGCACAGTTTTTGTCGGATTACTTGATAAATAAGCTTTAATATCATCTGCAAATTTATTATGTAAATCTATCAAACATAAGCCATTTTCACCAGTTGTTCCTTCTGCAAATTCTGCTACTGTACGTGAGCGTTCTTGGAATAATTCACGATAATTAAACTTAGGCTCATATGCAGTAATACCTACCGTTGTATACGCCGCATATGCTAATAACTCTGCTTGAATATCAATCGCTGTGCCTTTAGGAACTGCACCTACAGCTTCACCTAGTAATACTTGTTGAATTGCTTTTGGTGCAACTTCCGAAATAATATAGCCAAGACTTGAAGCAGGTGCACCTGCGACTGCACCTTTATAATTAACATCATCAGCAGCAAATTCAGCCGTACCTAAAGAAGCATGCCCTCCTTGAGATTGACCAACAGACATCCATTGACCATTTATACGATTTGTATACTGTTCTTTATATGCCTTAACTGCATAAATTGCTGAATTAGCTGCACTCTTTAAATTAAGATATGGATGTATACCTGCTGTACCAAGACCTTCATAATCAGGTGCAACGATTACATAGCCTTCTTTTAATAAACTTTCAGCCATTGTTTTAAAACGTGGATTAAAAGCATTATTACTTGGTGCACAACTGTCTCCAATACCTACTGTACCATGCTCCCAAACAACGACACGCCAACCATCTTTTGGTTGTGCTGTATTAGGCACAAAGACCATTGCTGTAGCTTCTTTTGTTTGTCCTGAGGCTGTTGGCATTTTATAAGACATAACCTTCACAGAAGCCGCATTTGAAATTTTATCTAAGTTATATGTCTTTTCTGAAACATATGTTTTATTACTTGACCATGAATAATCATCGTCATCATCGTCATTACACCCCGCAAAAAAGAGAACCGAACTACAACTCAGTGCGATAAGTGATTTTTTAAGTAAGTGTTGCATAGTTACATCCTCATTGTTGTTTTTTCGCCCTTCATGAGCACTTACCTAATAAAACACAAAAAAAAGTACCTTACTAGGGTACTTTCCATGAAAATGTAATGTTTTCATCGTTTGTCTTTAAATTTTTAATTTTTAAAATATAAAGCAATAAATATACCGACAAAGATAATAAAACCCACCCAACGATTATGACGAAATGCCCAAAAACAGCGTTGTGGGTCGCGGTCATTGGTTTTTGTCCATTGATAAATAAAATCTGCAACAACAATAATTAAAGCAATCAAGCCATAAGGAAATAATAAATTTTCTAAATATAAAGTTGCACCAATTAAAAGTACGCTGATTGCTTGTAATAGTGAAATAATTTCGATGTCATATTTACCAAATAAAATGGCTGTTGACTTCACACCAATTTTTAAATCATATTCACGGTCAGTAATCGCATATTGTGTATCATAAGCCACTGTCCAAGCCAAATTACCAAAATAAAGTAACCAACATGACCAATCCAAAGGCTTGCCCATCGCTGTAAAAGACATTGGAATACCCCATGAAAATGCCATGCCTAAAACCACTTGTGGTAAATGCGTATAGCGTTTCATAAATGGATAAATAAATGCCAATACCAAACCTGCCAATGCACAATAGAACGTTGCAATCGGTAAGAAAAACAATGTACAAGCACTTGCAACCACCAAAGCAATAAAAACCCAAATTGCTTCTTTGGCTGAGATTACACCTGTGGCTAAAGGTCTATTTTTGGTTCGTTCTACATGCGCATCCACCTTGCGATCTGCAAAATCATTAATTGCACAACCTGCTGCACGCATGAAAATCGTACCTAATACCATAGCAGTTAATGTCACAAGATCAGGAATTCCCCCTGCTGCAATCCATAACGCCCACATCGTTGGCCAAAAAACCAACTCTGTACCAATTGGTTTATCAAAACGGCACAAATAATAATAAGCTTCTAAACGATCACGCCATGAGGTTTGTTGCAGAGTTCTCATGAAAATATAACACCTTATTTCAATGACTTACTTTCAATAAACTGCTCAAAAGTAGGTAAAAAAGTTTCTTGCACAATAAATTTACAGCCATGCCAAATATAACAACTTTGACGTGTCCAGCCATCTTCCAAAAATAACACTCGACGTTCACACGCTGGTTGTGTACGTTGAAATAAAAATCGACCTATAGGTTGTCGCCCAATATGCTGAAATAAACGAGCACGTTTTTGTAAGCTTAAAATCGGGAAAATACTTTTTGCTTTCACCCAAGCATCTGCATCACAACCATATAAAAGGCTTTCACGTACCCATGCTGTATGTTGATACGGCATCTGCATCCATTGACTATCAATAAATGTTAAACGTTGAAAATGTTCCTGAGTAGGCACAACCTTAAATACACCACCTGCAAATTCAGTCAGTTGTTGTGTAAGCGAACCTTCAGCATAAAGCCATTTTTTTAAATGTTCAGGAATATCAGAAATCTGTTTGGGACAGGAAGCAATCAATGTCATTTCCTTGAAATGTTAAATAAAGAAAAGCATCATTTAGAATAATCACAAAATAATGTCAATTTTTATAAAGTATATCAAGATGGTGACAAGCTGTGTTGTTATTGCCCGATTCTCATAAAAAATCTAGGCAATAACACAGTTTTGTAGGGTTAAATGATCTTTAACCTAAAGAAAAATAGATAAAACTTAACCTTGGAAATAACGTAAATCTAAACGACCTTCATAAACATTTGCAGTTGGACCTGTCATCCAAACCACATCGCCTTCTTTCCATTCAATGTGTAATGTACCGCCTGCAAGCTCAATTTCCACTTGATTAGACAATAAACCGCGACGTATGCCCGACACTGCTGCAGCACAAGCACCTGTGCCACATGCCATAGTTTCACCTACACCACGTTCAAAGACACGCAAACGCGCATGTTTTTCATCAATGATTTGCATAAAGCCTGCATTTACACGCTGAGGAAAACGCGCATGTGACTCAACTTGACGACCAATATTTTCAACATCAGCCGTTAAAACATCAGAAACCACGGTGACTGCGTGCGGATTTCCCATGTTGACAACATCAATCGTCAACTTTTGTTCATTGGCTAAATCGATGTCATATAAAGCATCTGCTTCTTCCGCAACAAATGGGATTTCCACAGGTAAAAACTTCGGATAGCCCATATTGACACGTACCCAACCATTTGCACCAATCTCAGGCTCTACAATTCCTGCACAGGTTTGCACCTTAAATTTGGTTTTATTGGTTAACTGACGCTCATGTACAAAACGCGCAAAACAACGTACACCATTACCACACTGTTCGACTTCAGAACCATCTGCATTGAAAATACGATATTTAAAATCGACATTTGGAAAATCAGGTGGTTCAACGATCAATAGTTGGTCAAAGCCCACACCAAAATGACGGTCAGCCAAACGACGAATTGTAGCGGTATCAAAAAAAGCACGTTGGCTGATCAGGTCAACCACCATAAAGTCATTGCCCAAGCCATGCATTTTAGTAAATTCTAATAACATCTTCATTTACTCCTTAAGGCAATAACTGTTCATTTTCCCAAAGTGATTCAATGGTTTCACGCTGACGAATCACATGTGCTTGATCGCCATCCACCATGATTTCAGCAGCACGTCCACGACTGTTGTAGTTTGAGCTCATCACAAAGCCATAAGCCCCTGCACCCATAACTGCCAAAATATCATTTTCTTGTAATGCTAAATCGCGCTCTTTTCCTAAGAAATCACCCGTTTCACAAATTGCACCGACAAGATCCCATGTTTTTGTTTCAACATCGGTATGAGGTGTAACCGCTTGAATGTCCATCCATGCTTGATATAAAGACGGACGAATTAAGTCATTCATTGCTGCATCAATAATTGCAAAATTACGATGATTGGTCGGTTTCAACAAATCAACTTTGGTCAGCAATACACCTGCATTGGCAGAGATACTACGACCTGGCTCCATATACACTTTTAAGCCAAGTTTTTCTAAAGCAGGACGCATTGCATTGGCATATTCAGTCACTGTAGGCGGTGTTTCATCTTTATAGGTCACACCTAAACCACCACCAATGTCGATGTGTTTTAGATTGATGCCAAGTTCTTTTAACTGTTCAATCATGGCAATCACACGATCAAGTGCATCGACAAAAGGCTGCGTTTCTGTCAACTGTGAACCAATATGACAGTCGATGCCCACAACATCAAGATTTGGTAAAGACGCTGCATATTGATAGGTTTCAAAAACGACATCTGAAGGAATACCAAATTTATTTTCTTTTAACCCTGTTGAAATATACGGATGTGTTTTCGCATCTACATCTGGGTTTACACGTAAAGAAATCGGCGCTTTTTTGCCAAGTTGTGCTGCAACTTTTTGAATACGATCAAGTTCAGCATAAGATTCAACATTAAAACAAGCAATGCCCACTTCTAAGGCTTTTTGAATGTCTGCTTCTTGTTTACCTAAACCAGAAAATACGATTTTTGAAGCATCGCCACCTGCGGCTAACACACGTGCAAGCTCGCCACCTGTCACAATATCAAAACCTGAACCTAGTTTTGCCAGTACATTCAATACCGCAAGATTTGAGTTTGACTTCACCGCAAAACAAATTTGATGATCGATAAATTCAAAAGCTTTATCCATATCTAAATAATGTTTTTCAAACGTTGCTTTAGAGTAGACATAAAGCGGTGTGCCAAATTGCTGTGCAAGCTGATCTAAAGAACATTGCTCTGCATGCAATACCCCATTAATGCGGGAAAAACTCATGAATGTATCCTTTCAATAAAAAACTATAAAAGCTTTAGTTAGTGGTGACTTCTGATGCAGCAGCAACATCGACTGAATCTGTCACCTTACGATCTGAATGAGATGCCTTAGGCGCTGCATTTGGATAAAGCAAATATTTTGCACGTTGATCGTAATTTGGGTCATTTGGAAGTTGTAAAGCGCCTGATTGACCACACGCTGTTAATAAGAGACTTATTGACAACAAAGCGATTTTGTTTGAAATAGCGCGCATCTGTATATCCAATACAATGTTTGACCAAAGTATAGCGTGATCATTCAGATGATAAAAGTCAAAGCCTATGATTTACTCATCGGCTTTTAACATAAGTGAAATTGATAAATTTGCTAAATTATTCTGTATGCTCTCCAACACTGTCTAATGCTTTTTGAATCGCATTTTTAGCAATGTCATAAGATAAATGCCCGTATAAATCATGTAAGGCTTGTCTGCCACTTTCACCATGCTGTAATAATATATAGATGGCTGTATTTGCTAAATTGGTGCTATTTGCACCGATCCCCGCAATTTTACGATAACCAATCTGTACAACACGACTTAATAATGCAATCACTTCTGGTTGTGTAGGCAATAACAATAAAAACCACAACACGCCTTTCAAGGTATTTTCATTTTTACTGTCAAATATACGCATATTTCGCGGTGAATTTTGCTCAATCAATGTCATCCATCCTGACACACGCTGTACATAAGCATCCTGAATGGATGACTGTAAAATTTCTTCGGCTTTTTTTAACCATTTTTGACTGGGTTTTTTCGCACCTACATTGTCTACATGCTGCCAAAATATCTGCCAATCTGCTTTTTTGTGTGTATCAAAAGCTGAAAATTCTTGTTGTAAAATATCCACCCAAACCAAAGGCATCTCACTATAAAATGCCCTGCTTGGCGTCACCGCAGATAACGGTAATTGATATTCGATATCTGCATTTTGCGCAGAACTGAGTGTATTTTGCTGCGTAAATGCTACTGCCAACTCACTGACTTTGTGTTGAATTTGTTCCAAACGGCGCATAGCTATAGATTGGGTACTATGTTTGGTAAACTGAATCTGTACCATCGCATCTACAATGACACGATTCAATTGTTGCGCTTTGGCAACTTTTTCAATTGAAAATGCTAAATGTAAAATAAAAGGTTTGGCATAAATCATTTTTTGAATAATTAAATCAAAATTTTGCACTAATTTTTCTAAAATTTCAGCTTGATTTAAACGTTTGTCTTTTTGCTCCATTAACACAAAAAATAACTGCTTACTGACCCAATAGTGAAAATACGCTTCTTTTTCAATCGCAAATAAAAATAAATTTAAAATTTCTTCAGGATATGTTTTCACGATCTGCAATTGTAAGTCTTTGATTAAAGGCTCACGCTCATCATAATTCAAAGCCTGATAAGGACCTAAAAGGTCAATATATGCATCCAATAAATCAAGTAAGCCTGCTGGAAAATGAAAATCCCCCTGATGATAAAGCTGTTGTAAATCCCATAATTCTTGTGTTTTTTCTAAAATCTCTTTGAGATTTAACAGACCTTTTACCAAATATTCATGATAGGTATGCTGCCTTACAAAATAGGGTTTACCCAAATCATATAATTCATTCAATAATGCAATGAGTTGTTGCCTTTGCTCAGGATGATCTCGATAAAAATTCGCAATCGCTTGTGCTCTTGGTACATAATGAATTTTATATTCAGAAATCGGCAAAACTGCTTCTAAACTTTCGATATAGTCAACACACAATGCCAACAATGCTGAAGGCTGCTGCTGATATTTTTCCTGAATTAAGCTTAACCATGTTTGATATCCTGCTCTAATTTCATGATTATGTGCCAGTCCATGCACACGTTGTATGTCTTGCAAATGTCTTTGTAAATATTCTTGATCATGACTCATGTTTATTTTCCCCCTTTTTATTTTGAATCAATATTTTAATATAGAGATTTGTTACCTTCTAGAACAAAAAATAAATCATAAATAGTATAACGACATTCTTCATCGCATAAAAAATACCCTATGAAAACATAGGGTATTTTAAAATTTCATTACGAAGAATAAGCACTATTTTTTCTTATAAAAAAAGAAATAACCGATGGCTAAAATCACCAACCATATTGGACTAACACGTAGAGCTTGTGCAGTAACTTCATCTTTTGATAGGACATAAATCATTCCAATAAAGAATAAAATCACCACATAACACGTTAGAGGACCACCGGGTAATTTGAAAATAGATTTTTGATGTAATTCTGGGCGAGTTTTATAATAAACCAAATAACTCCACAAAATAATAATCCAAACCAAGATAAATAAAATTGTAGATAAGGTTGTTGCTAAGGTAAATGCTTTCACAGTATCAGGTACAACATACTGTAATCCAGCACCTAACAATAAACATACACCAGAGAAATACAAAGCATTCGCAGGAACAGCACGACCATTCAACTTGCCAAAAGCTTTCGGACCTTGTTCTTCACGAGATAAACCAAACAACATTCGACTTGTAGAAAAGACACCGCTGTTCATTGATGACATCACAGATGATAACACCACTAAATTCATAATAATTGCGGCTGCGGCAATACCAGCTTGACTAAATAAATTAACAAACGGGCTGACTTGCGGATCAATCAAATCCCATGGCGTTACTGACATCACAATAACCAACGCCAATACATAAAAAATAATGATACGGACTGGAATTGAGTTCACTGCTTTTGGTAAATTTTTCTCTGGATCTTTGGTTTCTGCGGCTGTAGTCCCGACTAATTCAACACCAACAAAAGCAAAAATTGCAATTTGGAAACCCGCAAGAAAACCATCAAAACCTTTAGGGAACATTCCACCATGATCCCATAAGTGTGTAAATGAAGCGACATGCCCTGTTGTAGATGTAAAATCAGTAAAAATCATCCACAGACCTACAGCAATCAAAACTAGAATGGCGATAATTTTGATTAAGGCAAACCAAAACTCTAACTCACCAAAAAGTTTTACTGTCACCAGATTCAGCCCCATAATGAAGAAAATTGCAGCAATACTGATCATTGCCCCTTCAATAGGTGAAAATGCTTCACCACCATTAAAAAATTGTAAATAATAAATAATGGCTGATAAGTCTGCGATTCCGATTGTGATCCAGCACAACCAATACGTCCATCCAACAAAATAACCTGCCCAAGGACCAATTAAATCAGTGGCAAAATCAATAAACGACTTATATTTCAAGTTAGAAAGTAATAATTCGCCAAGCGCGCGCATGACAAAAAACACCATCAAACCAATGATCATATAAATAAATAAAATCGAAGGACCCGCTTTACTAATGGTCGAACCAGAGCCCATAAATAGCCCCGTACCAATCGCACCACCAATTGCAATCAACTGCAAATGACGGTTGGATAAACTCCGTGCGAGCTCCCCATTTTCATTGGAGGAAGTGTAATTTCCGTTTGACATTTTTAATTCATCTTTCGTGTTAACTCGCACAAATTAGCTTAATTTTGCAAAAAAATAAAAAAAAATATTCGACTTGATTACTTATTGCACATCTGGTTTTTAAAGTGTTTTCCATTTTTTACCAATCAATAATTTACTGATTTTATTTCACTTTACGAATTACTATAAAAATCAACCATTAAAACTGACTGCATTTCTACAAAATTTAAAATCTGAAATGACTTGTAACTTAAATAAATCTATGTCAAAAAAGAAATCATTGGAAAAAACAATATGTCCTTATGCGCTTGTTTTATAAAGTTCATATTATTTCAGTGATATGAATTCAAAGATAATAAGTAACAAAACACGGATGGCATAGCTTTTGCTTTTTAGAGCTAAGCTAAATTCAGAATGGAAATAACAAAGAAGAAGTATTATGCAAAATTTACAATCCCTGATGGAAACACTTAGCGGCTGGGTATGGGGTCCATACATGCTCATTCTTATTGTGGGTACAGGTATTTTCCTGACATTTCGGCTACTGTTTTTACAATTTCGTTTATTGCCTTTGGCATTCAAACAAGTTTTTGGCAAACATGACAAAGCGAAAAGTGCAGATGGCGACATTTCTCAATTCGCCGCCTTAATGACCGCATTATCTGCCACTATCGGTACAGGTAATATTGCAGGGGTTGCAACTGCATGCGTACTTGGTGGACCAGGCGCGGTTTTTTGGATGTGGATCACTGCTTTAGTCGGTATGGCAACAAAATATGGAGAAGGTGTTTTAGCTGTTAAATATCGAATCAGCAATGAAAAAGGCGAAAAATCAGGCGGTCCAATGTACTACATTGAACGTGGCTTAAAATGGAAATGGTTGGCTTTAATTTTTGCACTATTTGGTACTTTAGCTTCATTTGGTATTGGTAGTTCAGTGCAATCGAATACTGTCGCTTTAGCTGTAGAAAATAGCTTAGGTATCCAAACATGGATCACGGGTATTGCCATCACTGCTTTTTCTGCTCTTGTGATTTTAGGAGGAATTAAATCCATTGCTAAAGCAGCATCTTTTATTGTGCCTATCATGGCTATAGGCTATGTACTGGGTGGTTTAGTAATTATTTTATCCAATCTTGATTTGGTTATGCCTGCTTTAAGCCTGATTTTTCGTGATGCATTTACAGGTGAAGCCGTTGCTGGTGGTGCAATTGGTGCTGTGATTCGTTATGGTGTTGCCCGTGGTGTCTTTTCCAATGAAGCAGGTATGGGTTCTGCGCCTATTGCTGCTGCTGCGGCAAAAACTGATCATCCTGTACGTCAAGGTCTAGTTTCAATGACAGGTACATTTATTGATACCATCATTGTATGTAGTATTACAGGCATCGTGTTGGTCATGGGTTATATCATGGCAGGCAACAGTTTTGGTGCTGAAACAGGTGCTGTACTCACCACACAGATTTTTGACCGTCTTCTACCGGGTGTTGGTGGTTGGATCGTGACATTTGGGATTATTTTCTTTGCTTATTCGACTATTTTAGGTTGGTGCTATTATGGTGAAAAATGTGCGACCTATTTACTTGGTGAAAAATTTGTTCTGATTTATCGCATTATTTATATTGCCAGTGTTTTCGTGGGAACTGTGGCTACACTCGATCTGGTTTGGCTATTTGCAGATACATTTAACGGTTTAATGGCTGTACCGAACTTAATCGCATTACTGTTACTTTCTGGTGTGATTGCCAAAGAAACCAAAGATTTTATTGCTAAACGTAAATCGGGTGAGTTGTATTAAATACTTCAAAATTTAATCCCCTATTTCCACATAAGAGCGACTTAAATAGTCGTTCTTTTTGATTGGCTGACTGTGGAATCAACAAAATCTATTGTATAGTCAAAATAATTTTCATGTGTACTGAACTTATTTATGGCTAAAGTTAAAACTGTTTATCGTTGTGAACAATGTGGTACAGACCATTCTAAATGGGCAGGTCAATGTTCAGACTGTGGTGAATGGAATTCTTTAACTGAAGTACGTATTGAACCTGCTGTAACACATCGTGCCAAACCAATGGGCGGTGGTTATACAGGACAAGCGGCAAATGTTACTTTACTCAATAAAATCACAGTATCTAATGAAACACGCTTAGCAACGGGAATTAGTGAATTTGATCGTGTTCTTGGTGGTGGTCTGGTCACAGGTTCAGTGGTATTAATTGGTGGTGATCCTGGTATTGGTAAGTCCACCATTTTATTACAAACAGCAACCCACATGGCGGCTGTAAATAACTCTGCTTTATATGTCACAGGTGAAGAATCACTCTCTCAGGTTGCCCTGCGCGCAAACCGTTTAGATTTGCCTACAGATAAATTACAAGTCATGGCAGAAACCTGTGTAGAGCGTATTTGTGAAACCTTGGCGCAACTGCGTCCATCCGTTGCAATTTTAGACTCAATCCAAACTTTATATACTGAAACGCTACAATCTGCACCTGGTGGTGTTTCACAAATCCGTGAATCTGCCGCACTCCTCACTCGTTTTGCTAAAAATAGTGGAACTGCTTTATTTATTGTGGGTCATGTCACTAAAGAAGGTTCTCTTGCAGGTCCTCGTGTACTTGAACATATGGTTGACTGTGTCCTGTATTTTGAAGGTCAGTCTGACTCACGTTATCGTATGATTCGTGCCGTGAAAAACCGTTTTGGTGCGGTGAATGAACTCGGTGTGTTTGGTATGACAGACAAAGGGCTAAAAGAAGTTGCCAATCCATCAGCAATTTTTCTTAGTCGTTATGATGAAGCCATTCCTGGTTCTGTAGTCATGATCAGTCGTGAAGGTACACGCCCACTTTTGGTTGAAGTGCAAGCCCTAGTAGATGATGCTCACGGTCAACCCCGTCGTGTCGCCTTAGGCTTAGAGCAAAACCGTTTAAATATGTTACTTGCTGTGATGCACAGACATGGTGGTGTACAAACTTCAGGACAAGATGTTTATGTCAATGTCGTCGGTGGCTTAAAAATCACTGAAACAGGCTCTGACTTGGCTGTATTACTGGCATGCGCTTCTAGTTTACGTTCCAAAGCACTTCCCCAACAATTAGCCGTATTTGGAGAAGTTGGCTTATCAGGTGAAATCCGTCCTGTACCGAATGGTCAAGAACGCTTAAAAGAAGCCATCAAACATGGCTTTAAATTTATTATTGTGCCACGTGCCAATGCACCACAAAAACCTATTGCTGGTGTACAGATTATTGCTGTTGCTCGTTTACATGAAGCTTTAACTGAAGCGATTCAATTAAGTGATGAACATAGTTAAAGAAATCGTTGTTTTTATGTGAATAACTGTGCAAAAAACTGTCGATCATTCTTGATATTTCTCCTAAAAGGCGTCATATATAGAAGTTATATTTCTCGTTATATTGAATAGGAAAACGCAATGGAAGTTCGACAGCGTAGTTTAATGGCTGGTGTATTAATGGCAGCATTGGTGGTTGCACCTTTAGCAGAAGCTAAACGAGCAGGTGGTGGTAAAAGTCATGGCATGAGCCGTTCCGCTACGCCAAGTCAGTCTTATTCACAACCGCGACAAGCTACGCCTGTACAACAACCGATGCCTGCTCAAAATACTCAACAGAAGTCAGGTTCTGGTGTAGGTAAAATGGTTGCTGCTGGTGTTGCAGGTGCAGCAGTCGGTGCAATTGCCGCAAATGCAATGGCGGATGACAACAATACAAATCCTCAAGCACAAACCAATGATGCCGAGTTAGCAAAACAACAAGCTGCTGCTCAGCAAGAAGAGGAAAAAGGTGGAATCCCAAGTTGGATTTGGCTCATTCTCATTGCGGGTGGTGCTTTCTTCTTGTTCCGTAAATTTGGTGCAAAAAAAAAATTAGCAGCAACTAATCCATACGCACCAAATAATGCAGGTTCAACAAACGCTCCTTTTGGTAAATCAACTGCACCAAATCACCAAGACAATACCAATATTTTTGGTCAGTCGGTGGCAGGTGGTGCAGCAACTCAAGCACCGTTTGGTTCTGCATCAACACAAAGTGGCAATCAACTTCCAGATGGTACTGAACCTGCGGCATTTTTACGTATCGCACGTCAACGCTTCAACCATATTCAGTCTATGAATACAGCAAGTAATATTAGTGAGATTCAACGTTATTTAACACCTGATCTTTATCAGTCTATGTATAGCGATATCATGGCAAATCAAGATCAAGACGTTGCTGAATTCTCTAATTTAAATGCAATGGTGACAGATTCTGCGACTGAAAATGGACAATACATTGTCAGTGTTCGTTTTACAGGTACAGTGAGTGAAGACTTAAATAGTCAACCTGTGCCTTTTACTGAAATTTGGCATTTTGTTAAACCAGCAGGTTCTACACAAGACTGGCTCGTTGGTGGTATTCAACAAGCATAATTTTAATTTTCCAATCAAAAAACCAGTGCTCGCCACTGGTTTTTTATTTTTAAAACAATCATTTATAAAAATTAATTCGATAAAGAAAACTCAACCAAAGCATCAACATGAATATGTGTAGTATCAAAAATAGGAACTTGCAAATCTTGTTGTTGAATCAGTAAACCAATTTCTGTACACCCCAAAATAATACCTTCAGCACCTTGCTGTAACATCGTTTGAATGATCCTTAAATATTCATGTTTAGATGATGCATTTATTTTGCCACGACATAATTCCTGATAAATGACATCATGAACAATCATTTGATCGGCAAGTGTTGGCGTTAAAACCTCAATGCCTTGTGCAATGAATCTAGCCTTATAAAAATCTTGCTGCATAGTGAATGCAGTGCCCAATAAACCCACACATTGAATATTTTGTTTTTTGATGACCTGAGTGGTTGCATCAACAATATGTAAAAAAGGGACTTGAACTGCACTTTCGATTTGTTCAGCAACTTTATGCATCGTATTGGTACATAGCGCAATCACCTCTGCGCCAGCGAGTTCCAACTGCATTGCGAGTTGTGCAAGATATTGCCCTGCTTCCTCCCAACGATTTTCTCTTTGTAATTGTTCAATTTCATGAAAATCAACACTACTTAAAATCACTTTTGCAGAATGTAAACCACCATATGACTGCTGAATTTTACGATTGAGTTGTTGATAATAAATATCTGAAGATTCCCAACTCATTCCACCAAGTAAACCAATTGTTTTCATTTTCAGTTCATTCATCGCATTTTATGGTTAATTTTTTAACATAAATGCTTTAGAAGACCAAACAAATCGTGAGACAGTAATTTAAAAGCCAACAAAAAGCCCTGAAAAATCAGGGCTTTTTAGACTATGTCATGTTAGCGTTTAGGCAAAGGAATATATTGTGAATCAGTTTGCTCAATCTGACGTTCACCCACTTTCACATTTAAATCAAGTGTTTCTTGTCCACGTACAACTTCAACTTTGATATGTGAATTTGGTGCTTGTAAAGCAACGTAATTAATTAAATGTGATGTTGAAGTAATCACTTCATCATTGACTTTAACAATGCGATCGCCAATTTTTAAGCCAGCATCGGCAGCAGGTCCTTGTTTCAGTACGTCTGCAACCACTACACCTGTTTGACGTGGAGCAAGAACATCGACTTGCGCTGGTGGAACTAAACTAATTCCTAACCAACCACGAATTACTCGACCATCTTTTAAAATAGAATTTAAAACTTGTTGACAAATTTTTGCAGGAATCGCAAAACCAATGCCTAAAGAACCACCTGATTGTGAGAAAATCGCAGTATTTACCCCAATCAAATTACCTGCAACATCAATCAATGCCCCACCAGAGTTTCCAGGGTTAATAGCTGCATCTGTTTGAATAAAGTCTTCATAAGTGTTAATTCCTAAGTCAGAACGACCTGTTGCAGAAATAATACCTTGTGTGACGGTTTGCCCCACCCCAAAAGGATTACCAATCGCAAGAACAACATCACCAACTTCATTACCACTGAGTTTAAACGGTAATACAGGCAAACTCTCTAATTCAATTTTAATAACAGCCAAATCTGTATCAGGATCAGTTCCAATGACTTTAGCCTCAGCCCGACGACCATCTTGCAATGCAACCACAATTTGATCTGCTTGTGCAATCACATGATTATTCGTCAAAATATAACCATCAGGACGAACAATCACGCCTGAACCTAAACTATTTTCATTTTGCCCTTGAGACTGTTCAGGAATTTGATTACCAAAAAACTCACGGAATGCAGGATCATTTAACAATGGATGATTTTGTTTTACTTTTTGTGTTGTAAAAATATTAACCACTGCTGGCGCTGCGACTTTTACCGCAGCATTATAGGAAACCACACCACCCGTACGAGATGTATCAACTAATGGTTCAACCTTTTCAGCTGGCATTTTTACACCATCTGATGCAATTGGTGCTTTTGGTTGTTGTAATTTTTGCCATACAGCAAAACTAATAATTACTAGGATGAGTAACACCCAAGGTAGCCATGTAAAGGTGCGGCGCACTTTTTCGCTCCTCTTCAGAATTTTTTAATTCATTGATGTGAAAGTATTTTCAATATTGTAATCTAATTCAATAAATAAACCTAAAAAACACAAAGAGTTTTGTTCAGCTTTAGTTACAATTTACAGTTAGGTTTAACCTTATGTTTGTTTAGTCATGATTTATATTTCATATAATCAAACTCAGCAATGTACATTCCCATATCATCTAAGTTAAAAACTTTAATTTTCACTCAATTTAATCAGAGTCATATGGCAAATTTAAATGAAATAATCCAATGGTGTAACCAAACTTTAAAAACGCATGAATTTAAAGACTATGCTCCTAATGGTTTACAAATCGAAGGAAATATCGAAGTCAAAAAAATTCTTTGTGCGGTTACTGCATCACAAGATGCCATCAATGCAGCAATTGAACAAAAAGCTGATCTTCTCTTGGTTCATCATGGCTATTTTTGGAAAGGTGAACCTTACCCAATTACGGGTATGCGTGGAAAACGAATTAAAACATTGATTAAAAATGATATTTCTTTATTGGCTTATCATCTTCCTTTAGATTCACATCCAACACTTGGCAATAACGCAGCAATTGCTGAAATTTTAGATTTAGAAAATTTAGAAGCACTTGACCCAACTGAACGCAACCCAATAGGTAATATTGGTGATCTAAAAACTGCAATGTCACCAGATCAATTTAAAAATTATGTTTCTGAAAAATTGGGTTTTGATGCGATTCATTTGCCTGCTGAAAAGACCCAAATTCAAAAAATAGGCTTTTGTACAGGTGGCGCGCAAGATTTTATCTCTAAAGCCGCGGCAATGAATTGTGATGCTTATATTTCAGGTGAAGTGAGTGAACGTACTTTTTATGAAGCACAAGAATTAAATGTACATTATTTTGCCTGTGGACATCATGCAACTGAGCGTTATGGCGTACAACGATTAGGCAAAGCTATTTCAGAACACTTCAATATTGAGTATAGTTATTTCGAATTAAATAATCCGATTTAATGGCGGCTCAAAAGTTAAATTTGAATGAACATAAAAACATTCAAATAGAAAGCTTTTTTGCCAAAAATAATGGCTGTTTTTTAACATTTTCTTTATACGTATTAAATCGAAATAAATTGTGTATTGTTATTTAACAAGCTGCGCAATTATTTGAAGAATCTATTACAATAAAGCCACTTAATGTTAAAACCCAGCAAAATGCAAGGAATTTAAAACATGACAACCATTACTTTACCTGCGCTTCCATACGGTTATGATGACCTCGCTCCGCACATCAGCAAAGAAACTTTAGAGTTTCACCACGATAAACACCACAACACTTATGTTGTTAACTTAAACAACCTCATTGCTGGTACAGACCTTGAAGGTAAATCTTTAGAAGAAATCATCACTGCTGTTGCAGGCGATGCATCTAAAGCAGGTGTTTTCAACAATGCGGCTCAAGTTTGGAACCACACTTTCTACTGGAACTGTATGGCTAAAAATGGTGGCGGTAAAGCGACTGGCGCTTTAGCTGCTAAAATTGATGAAGCTTTCGGTTCTTACGAAAAATTCGCTGAAGAATTTGCTGCTGCTGCAACAACTCAATTTGGTTCAGGTTGGGCTTGGTTAGTTGCTGACAAAGTAAATGGCGACCTTTCTATCCTTAAAACTTCAAATGCTGATACTCCACTTGCTCATGGTAAAGTTGCTGTACTCACAATTGACGTTTGGGAACACGCTTATTACATCGACTTCCGTAATGCACGTCCTAAATATATCTCTACTTTCCTAGAAAGCTTAGTGAACTGGGACTATGCAAATGCTAAATATGCTGGTCAAGAAGCTGGTGTAGAGAAATAATTTACTTTTTTATAAAGTAGATAAAAAGCCAGTCGGTGCAAACTGACTGGCTTTTTTAATGCATTTTTACATCTGTGGATTCAAAAGTTCAGTAAACTTGATTTAAGACTTAGAATGTCTTTAAGATCTTTGTGTTGAACGCATTAGACCTTTTTATTTTTCACTGATTCATCAGCCAATTTATAAATCAGATCTTGCATTGCAAGCATTTTGTCACGATTAGCATGATCCCAAGGATGAAAATTCGGACGGAAATAATCAATATAATTACCCAATTGCTTTCTTAAAGCACCCACTTCACCAAACGTATATTTGTACGCTTTACGCCAACTAGAAAGGTCAGTCAATTTTTTCTCATCCATCACGATCTTGGTAAAGACAGGTAGTACAAGCCCCCAGAATACAATTGTTGCAAGTACTAAACCTAAACTACGGACTGCGTAGGCATAAGGTCCATGTCCCATAGCAGTATTCCATACATCGAAAGCAACGGCTTTATGTTCAGTTTCTTCAAAGGCATGCCAACGCCAAATATTGGCATAATTTTCTTCAGCACCATCAAAGAGTTCAGGAATTTGCAACACAGAATCTGCTAATAGTGCAGTAAAATGTTCTAATGCAATTGTCGCACTCAGCCAAAAATATTCTGGTGTATGCTTTTTGATTAAACCAAAAATATCCAAGACAAAAGCTTCAAATTTTGGTGCAATGGTATTTCGGTCAAACAAGGCACTATTATAGTCTTCATGCTCACGACCATGCATCGCTTCCTGACCAATAAAAGCAGTCACTGCTTTTTGCAAATCAGGGTCTTGCACTAGATCTCGATGCGCACGCACAGCATCAATAAAGAAACGTTCACCGATAGGTAGAACAATTGAAAACGTATTTAACAATGCGGTAAAAATTGGTCCCGCAGAAGTATGCCAGTCCGCAATACGATCGGCTGGTAAATCAAATCGTACATCACGACGAATGGGTAATGGCTCATGATATACGGTGGATTTTATAAGTTTCTGTAAAATGCCCATAGCTTCATCCTATCTATTTATTTGAATAAGTGTGATGTCCTAAACAAAATTGTACTCTTTTGAGCACAATCTTCTATATCATTTCAACTCAATTCCATGTCATATCAACTCATTTCAGTCACGGCGATACATGGTGATGACGCAGGCACCACCTAAGCCAAGATTATGCTGTAAAGCAATTCGAGCATTTTCTACCTGACGGTTACCTGCTGTGCCACGGAGTTGCCAAACCAGTTCGGTGCATTGCGCCAAGCCTGTTGCACCAAGTGGATGACCTTTGGACAGCAAGCCACCAGATGGATTGGTGACATATTTTCCACCATAAGTATTGTCAGCATCCCAAATGAATTTTTCCGCTTCACCCTCAGGACATAAACCCAAAGCTTCGTAAGTCAGCAATTCATTTGCCGTAAAACAATCATGTAATTCAATAATATCGACATCTTCCACACCTACGCCTGCTGCTTCATAGACTTGTTTCGCAGCTTGCTTGGTCATGTCATAACCGACCATTTTAATCATACTTTTTTCTTCAAAACTTGAGGCATAATCTGTGGTCATCGACTGCGCTGCGATATAAACAGGGTTGGAAATACCATGTTTTTTGGCAAATTCATCTGAACAAAGAATCGCTGCGCCTGCACCACACGTTGGTGGACAGCATTGGAAACGGGTTAAAGGATCAAATACATCATCCGAAGCCATGATTTCTTCCAATGACAACACTTGCCCAAATAAAGCATACGGATTTTGACTCGCATGTTTACGTGCTTTCACGGCGATTTGCCCAAAAGTTTCTTTTTTGGTGCCGTGCAACCAACGATATTCACGACCTGCGCCACCGAACATTTGCGCAGCAGGCGGTGCAGAATTGAAGCCTTGTACATCCAGCATGACTTGAGCATGTTGTCCCATTGGCGGTTCACGGTCATTGAATTTTGCACCCAACGCGCCCTTTTCCATTTTCTCAAAGCCCAATGCGAGGACACATTCAGCCAAACCACCTTCAACTGCCTGACGGGCTAAATACAAAGCACTCGAACCTGTTGAGCAGTTGTTATTGACATTGACAATGGGTACGCCTGTTAAGCCCAATTCATAAGCAGCACGTTGTCCACAGGTCGAGTCTCCATAAACATAACCTGCAAATACTTGCTCGATTTCGTTATAGTTGATGCCTGCATCTTTCAGTGCATTTTGCCCTGCTTCTTTTGCCATTTCATAATATTCAGCACTTGCACCCGGTTTGGCAAACTTGGTCATCCCAACACCGATGACATTGACACGTCTTTTCATTTCTTATTCTCCAATGTATCGCATTTTCCAAATTGTCCTTTTGAAGAAAATGCGATGACTTTATTCATTGATAGTTTGATGGATTAATTGCTTAAACCTTGTAGGAATTGCATCTGATGAACCAATCGAATATCACCATCCACTTTGACCTCACCATGCTGATACAAGTCTCGAATCTCACGCTGATTCGCCACCAACTCCGCCAAATGATGATCGCTCAATGTTAAGGTCACATCGGCATTGGCATCATTGCCCTGCGTGACACTGCCATTGGCTAAATTCACCGTCCAAGACTCATTCGGTTCAGTGATATTGAACTGATAAGAATGGCTGCTGTTACTTTCGCCCTGCAAACGATTTTTCAAAGCATTGAAAATTTCAGGCGCTTTTGCCACTTTAGGCGTTGCATTGCTCGTTGAGGCAGTCGTTGTCGTTTCACCTGAAGCCACACGTGCATCACGCGCTTGATCAACCAACTTCTTATCCATATCCTGCAACACGGTTAATTTGTTGGAAGCCATAACATTGCCACCAATTTTCAACTGACCACCGAAGAATAACTTTTGTACAGAAGCAAGATCACCTCCAAACACGGTTGGAATATGTTCTTCATCCAATTCAAGCGTCACATCAGGATTGGCAATGTCGCCTGCACCTGCACTGCCCGCACCATTTTTCAGGTCAATAAACCAGACTGAGTCAGGATTTTTAATCTTGAATAAGAATGAAGTTTTGGTTTTATCGACAAGATCTGCTTTAGATTGAATATGTTGATTCACCGCAGTAAAAACATCCGCAAGGGTGATTTCTGTATTGACCGATGGCGTTGCATCAGTATTGGCAGATGCTGAATCTAAACTGCCTGCACTCGTAAGGCGTTGATTTTTTGCTTCGCTAAATAATTTAGAATCAATCTCTTGCAGGACGATCAACTTATTGGAAGCCATGACATTGCCACCAATTTTGAGCTGACCGCCAAAGAACAATTTCTGCACATCGGCAAGTGAACTGGTCACGACCGTTTCAAGATGTTCTTCATCCATTTCTAAAGTCACATCGGCATTGGCAATTTCACCTTGCGTACATGAGCCTGCACCATTCTTCAAATCCAAAGTCCAAACTGAATCAGGATTTTTTAATTTAAATAAGAATGAAGTCTTGGTTTTATCCACTAATTCAGGATGTTGTGCGACATATTCGCCAATCACTTTAAATACATCTTTGGCAATGAGACGATCAGGTTCATTCGACGCTTGAACTTGCGTAGATGGTGCTGAATCCTGCGCTTCTTTCGGCTTGGCTTTTGCCGTTGGAATTTCTTTATACAATTCAATGGCAGCGTTTTTAATCACCACCTCATTGCGTTCTTTGACCCAAGTTTCAAAAATGATTTTAGTGTCGGATTCCTTCCACATCTTGGTGACCAAGGTATCGCCCGGATAGACGCTCTTGGCAAAACGCACCTTAATGCTCTTGAAATAACGACCATCGTTATTGCTAAATGCTTTAATTACATGGCGACCACTAAAACCAAAAGTACATAAACCATGTAAGATTGGACGATCAAAGCCAAAGGCTTTAGCAAATGCAGGGTCAGCATGCAGTGGGTTCCAATCACCAGACAAACGATATAAAAGCGTCTGATTGACATCGGTTTTTTCTTCAATCACTGCATCAGGTTCACGGTCAGGTGCAACATTCATTTCAGTTGAATCACCACGCTCACCGCCCCAACCACCTGCGCCACGTACAAATGCCGTCATTTCGTTGTAAATGAGCTCTTCCCCATTTTCATCTTTGGACGAAATCGCGAAAGTCACCACCGCATTTGGGTCTTTGTCAAAAGCACTTTTTAAGGTGAATGTATGTTGTAACTTGGCATGTGGCGGTAAAGGTCGTTTAATTTCAGTATATTGCTCACCATGCAAAACACGGTCAAAACCATAATTCATTCCCGGAAGTGTCACACCTTGTTTCGCCATTTGCAGCATGGCATTCATTTGAGGCATCACACCATAGGTCGGAAATGCTTGGAATTCACTGCCTAATTCATAGACATACGCCAATTCTGAACTGTCGAGTGGATTTTGCGCTGCGCCAATACCCAAAGCATATAAGGATAAATCACGCTCATCGTAGGATGATTCAATTTCAAGTTTAGCTTTTGACGCCACATCCAAATCGATAAATTCATTACCACCTAAGTTAGGATGATTGATCCCTTCAAGAATTGGCGTGAATGATTCTGTAGTCGAAGTCGGATGGGTGGATTCTGTGAAATCAGTGATTTTGTCCCAATGACGAGCGACATCATCGATATTGAATGGGCGTTTATTGGGGAAAATATAACCTTCGGTACGCTCCCAACGCAATTTGGCGATAAAGCCTGCGCCAACTTCAAATAAGCCTTTATTTTCCTTACAGTCTTCATGTGCAAGCCAAGCAACAAGTGGACTGACCGCTTCAGGTTTGAGCAGTGCCAATAAATCAGGTGGCATCACAGTTTCAGTCAGTCGTGAAGCAGCCAAAGGCGCAATGGTATTGACGAAAATGTTTTTACTGCGTCCTTCTTCCGCCAAGCAATTGGCGAGTCCAAGAATGCCCAACTTTGCCGCACAGTAGTTGGCTTGCCCGAAGTTACCGTAAATCCCTGCCGCTGACGTGGTCATGATAATGCGTCCATAACCTTTTTCACGCATGATGGACCAAGCCGCATGGGATACGCTTTCCGTACCATTCAAATGCACCCGCATGATCAAATCCCAATCTTCTTGGGTCATTTTGGCAAAGCTGACGTCTCGTAAAATGCCTGCATTATTAATGACAATATCGACCGTACCAAAATGATCTAAAGCGGTTTGGACAATGGCTTGACCATTTTCCACTGAGTCATAGTTAGCTACCGCTTCACCGCCAGCGGCACGGATTTCTTCCACGACTTTATCGGCTGCTGAGGACGATTGTCCTGAGCCATGCGCACCACCACCTAAGTCATTGACCACCACTTTACAGCCTCGTGCGGCAAGCGTTAGCACATGTTGGCGACCTAATCCACCGCCTGCACCTGTGACTATGGCAACTCGTCCATCAAAACGTAATTCTGACATTTTCAATCCTTTTTCTAAATCTTGTTGTTTTATTTGAGTTTTAAACTCATGACTCATTAAATTTATTGCATGATCAAAAATGAATAAAAAGTGAGTGCAATTATATTGAAAATTCCTTCTTCCTTTGGGATGGGGAGCATGCTCCGCAAGAGGATAAGGGGATTCATTAATAAAATCCTCACCCTGAGCAGATCACTGCGCAAGTATCCTTAAAAAGGAGAGGGAATTTTCATTGTGAGTTTAATTTTGTACATAAAATGATTTTTTAGATACTCAAATCAAATCGTCCGTGAAATCAAATCTTTCATGATCTCATTGGTTCCACCATAAATACGGTTCGGACGCATATCCAAATATGCGCGCGCAATTGGATATTCCAACATATAGCCATAGCCACCATGCAATTGCACACATTCATCGACAACTTTACACGCCAAGTCAGACACCCAATATTTCGCTGTACATGCCGCCTCAATAGATAAGCTATTGGTCAAAACCTGTTGCATACACTGATCTACAAAAGTACGAGCGATTTGCACTTCAGCACGCATTTCAGCCAGTTTAAAACGTGTATTTTGAAACACTGAAATAGGCTTACCAAATGCCTTACGCTGTTTGGTATATTCCACTGTGTTTGCTAAAGCATTTTCAGCACCTGCTGCACAGATAATCCCAATCATCATGCGTTCCCAAGCCAGTTCTTTCATGAGCATGATAAAACCCATACCTTCCATACCAAGCAAATTACTTTTTGGTACACGCACATTGTCAAAAAATAATTCACAGGTGTCCTGACCATGCATACCGACTTTTTTTAACGGCTTACCTTTAGTAAAACCCTCTCGATCAGCTTCAATAATGATTAAAGAAACATTTTGAGCAGCATTTTCACTTTTACCTGTTTTGACTGCAACGACAGCAATATCACATAGATAACCATTCGTAATAAAAATCTTGGAACCATTAATAATATAATCGTCACCATCTTCCACTGCTGTGGTGCGGATGCTTTGTAAGTCCGAACCTGTACCCGGTTCAGTCATTGCGATTGCACCTACTGCTTCACCTGTTGCCATTTTTGGCAACCAGTGTTGCTTTTGCTCTTCATTACCAAAATTATTTAAATAGTTTGCAACAATGTCTGAATGTAAGGAAAAACCTGACGAAGAATCTCCTACACGAGCTTGTTCTTCCATTAAAATCATCGAATACAAGCGATCTACACCCGAACCTCCATATTCTTCTGGCATAGTGCAACATAAAAGACCTAACTCACCCGCTTTATTCCAAAGATGACGATCAATGTGCTGTTGTTCTTCCCATTTTTCACGATGTGGTGCAATTTCAGTTTCAAAAAAACGACGTGCCGTTTGACGAAATTGTTCATGCTCTGCATTGAATAAAGTGCGCGGAATCATTGCAGGAATAGCTTGTGGAATATTTAAAACAGACATGATCTTTCCTTAATTTAACGTTATTTTTCTAGCATGTTAAGAAGTTATGAGTTTTTAAGATATAGATATAACTTCATCTTCTACTTTTAAAATGAGATCAAATATTCGTCAATTGTAATAAACATAGTCTACTGATTAAAAATGATGTTTTTTGCCAAAAAATATTTTAAGCAATACCTGTAATTTTTATAAAATTATGATAAATCGTGTTGTTTTTTATCGTTACAATCATACTGATTTAGCTTAATAAAATGAATTATTTCAACTTTAGCTCTATCTCATCAGAGTTATTTTTACTTTTTAAAAAACATGGAAAAAATAAGGAAATTAAGTTTCTAACATTAAAACTTCAATTGTAGAAATTTTTATTGATTAAATTTTCACAATAAAAAAAGACCCTTGAATGATCTCAAGGGTCTTTTAAATATTTGGCGGAAGCGGTGAGATTCGAACTCACGGAGGACTCGCACCCTCGTCGGTTTTCAAGACCGGTGCATTAAACCGCTCTGCCACGCTTCCAATGGCGGCTATCATATAAATAAAAAATCAATTTGGCAAATGTTTTTATAAAAATATTGAACCAAGTGTACAAAATAAAATCAAATACCACTATTTAGATGATTTTTCAGGCTTTTCATATTCAATTGAGTTGATATACCAATTTTTTTTGCCTGATGGGGTTAATACTTCAACTTCATCATCCACTTGTTTAGCAAGTAGTGCCCTTGCCATAGGTGAATCTATAGAAATATTTTGAGGATGATGGTCATAAATTTCATCGACCCCAACAATTCTAAGCTTTTTCTTCTCTCCTTCATCATTCTCTATTTCCACCCAAGCTCCAAAATAAACTTTGCCCTCTTGTTCCACAGAAAAATCAATTATCCTTAATTCTTCCAAACGCTTTCCTAAATATCGAACACGTCTATCAATTTTCCTAAGTATTTGTTTATTATATTGATAATCTGCATTTTCAGAACGATCACCGAGACTCGCAGCCCAATTCACTTTCTGGGTAATTTCAGGACGTTCTTCATGCCATAAACGTTGTAATTCAGCAACTAATTGATCATGTCCAGTTCGGGTAATTAAGTTCGATTTCATGATGTCATCCCTTTACTTCAACAGCATAACTTTACATTTTGAAATAGGAAATTCTCGTTTTCCACACAAAATAAGTATATAAATTTTTTTCACTAACTAAATCAATCCATTATGTTACACAAATTAAATAATCTCAGTACAAAATTTGACATTTTAAATTTTCAACTTTATTATTCGCACATGTTTTAGGTTGCCTATTTTTTATACGATGTAGTTTTTCTACATAATCCTAATTTCCCATATGTCATTTTTTGAATGACGTCCATGCCTGCCCACCCTTATTGAATTTATCAACTTAAGAAAGTCTTAAGTCGTACTGGCTTTGTCTTTTGAGGGCATAAATTACTAGTAGCGGAGACAACATGCACAGTAATTCAACATCTGGATCGAGGTTAAAGCTCGATTCTTTTTTTTCCACTCTCCCATTAAAAGCCTTGGTTCTGGCTAGTGCATTTATTCCATTTCATAGTATTAATGCCACTAAAGTTAACCAATACAATAGTGTTGTCAACAGCAACAAATTGACTGTTGTAGCCGTATCAATGCCAACAATCGTGTTTAAAGATGGTCAATATAAACATGGTTTCGGTTATGATTTAGCGCATAGCTATGCACAAAATTTAAATGTGCAATTAGATTTTAAGACAGTTGCAGACAATGCCACAGCTTTAAAAATGATTGCGCAAGGAAAAGCAAACTTTGCCATTACAACAGCATCGACTGAACGTATTGAAGCAAAGAAATTAACCTCTTTTTCTGCCACTTGTGGTGACTTAAATAGCTTAAAAAAGAATGGTTTAAATACCGAAATTAATTGGGTTTTTAAACATGCTGATGACCCTTTGACAGAAGCCGCAAGTGGTTTTGTTTGTCAAAGTAAGCAAAATGGTTCTATCCAACAACTGGCTTCATTTTACAACCGTAATTTTTTGAAAAAAGATGATTGGAATATTATTCAACGCGATTTAAGCTCTCGACTTCCTATTTATAAAGCCAGTTTTCAACGCTCAGCACAACAATATGGTCTAGATTGGCATTTGCTCGCAGCCATTGGTTATCAAGAGTCATATTTAAAACCAAATTCTGTTTCTCCTACAGGAGTTCGTGGTTTAATGATGCTGACTCATGCAACGGCACGTGAAATGGGTGTTTCTAACCGAACTGACCCAAGTCAGAGCATCCAAGGTGGCGCAAAATATTTTAACCAAATGTTGAATCGTTATAACTATATACATACTCCTGACCGTCATTGGTATGCATTAGTTGCCTATAATATGGGACCGGGTGCTGTTGATGCTATTCAAAAACGTATCAAAGCTCAAGGTAAAGATCCTAATGATTGGATGAATCTTTATAACTATTTAACACGCCACCAAACACGTAATGGTCGTTACAAGCAGGCGCTTCAATATGTCACACGTATCCGAGCGTATTTAGAACATATTAAAAATACACCTGACTTGATGACAATTTAATAGTTCAGAGTATATTTATCTCAAATAAAAAAAGCTTACATCAATGTAAGCTTTTTTTGCTTTAAAGCAGCTTAAGCTGTTTGCTCAAGTACACGCTTGAATAAATCTTTTTGCTCTTGGCTTGGTTTAGCCGTTTGTAATGCCATCAACTGAGACATATCACCTTGAACTTTGATTTTACCAGTCATGAATGCTTGCATTGCAGCAGCCATATCAAACTCTAGGAATACTTTACGAAGTGTTTCGCCATCCATATTCAAAGTTGTTTTTGCATTTGGAGATAAATCTTTTACAATTTTACCGCCATCTAAAGATAATTCAGTATTACCACTATCATCAGCAACCACAAGGTTAATTGCAAGGTTTGCCAATGCAGGTGGTAAATTCAGATCACCAGCTTCAGCAGTCAATTTTTCTACAGTTGCAAACCAATCATCAGTTAAAAATGCAGGCATGTTCATTCCTCAAAATTATTTATTCATTTATCGTGTTGTCTATCCAAACAACATCATGAAGCATTTCGCTTGCTAAAGGTTATAACACGATAATTTCTATTTGGGCTAAAGTTTTTTGTACTGGTTATTCTATTTTTATTGATTTTATCGTTTTATTTTTATAAATCAGGCACTCAAATAAATATGAATGCCCTTTTCGATCAATTTATTAGCAAAAAAGATCAATCAGCAGCAAAGCTTAAATTTACTACATCCAAACGGTTTTTCATTTCTTCAGTGTCACATTTCATATCAAACTCACGCTCTTCATCTAATTTTTCGAAATCAAATAAGTCACGATCTGCAAGTTGTGATGGCGAAACGTTTTGTAAAGCACCAAAAATACTATGTAAACGTTTTGGATATTTTTGATCCCAGTCACGTAACATATCATTTAAAATGGCACGTTGTAAGTTTTCCTGTGAACCACATAAGTTACATGGAATGATTGGGAATTTACGCATTTCTGCATATTTAATAATGTCCTTTTCTTCAACATAAGCCAAAGGACGAATCAAAATATTCTTTTTGTCAGATGACAATAATTTTGGTGGCATAGCTTTTAAACTACCACCATGAAAGAGGTTCAAGAAAAAAGTTGCCAAAATATCATCACGGTGATGACCTAATGCCACTTTTGTTGCACCAATTTCTTGTGCGAAGCCATATAACGAACCACGACGCAAACGAGAACATACTGCACAATACGTTTTACCTTCTGGTGTTAAACGTTTTGTAATGCTGTAAGTGTCTTTTTCCAAAATATAATATGGAATGTTATTTTCTTCCATATAACGTGGTAAAACATCTTCAGGAAAGCCCGGTTGCTTTTGATCTAAGTTGACCGCAACCACATCAAAATTAATCGGTGCAATACGTTTAAACTGCAACAAGATATCTAGTAATGTGTAGCTGTCTTTTCCTCCAGATACACAGACCATGACCTTATCACCTTCTTCAATCATTTTAAAATCACGAATGGCGTGACCTACCTGACGACGAAGTTTTTTTAATAAACGATAATAAGCTGAACTTGTAGGAAGCTCTGGTTTGAAATTAAATCCTTGATCAGACTCAATTGGCGAGTACATAGAGGAAAATTACCCATAAAAAAATGCTGCCTGATTTTAGCCGATTTGCGTTTATATAACATCTAAAGATTTTTGTTTTTTACAATTATGCGATTTTGTCATTCATCTGTCTTATAGCAAGGTATAAAATAAGCAGTCATGGTTAAATATTCGCCCAAACGCTTATCTTTTGGACTTTTCCACAGTTTTCCACAAAAGCTGTGGATAAAACTGTGGATTGTTTAGGACTTGACAAAGGGTAGCGCCGAATAAATGGAGCTTTTATTTAAATTGATCATTTTTTAAACAACTATTTTTTTGAATATTTTTCAATACCTTACAATAGTCAAGTGATCTTTAAATAAAAAAAATTAATTTTTTTTTTGCTTAAATGCAGATCAAATAGCACTTGATTTTTTCTATTTGTCTTGATAAAAATCAATTCAAGGTTTTACTTCATGATGAACTTTGTTAAACTCCAAAAGAATTGGGGAAAAATATAATATTACAATGAAAAATTTCATCCGCAGATCTACTTTTTTGTTAGGTTGCATCAGTTTTAGTGTATTTACGTCATCAAGCTTTGCTGGGCAAATTTATATTTATAAAGACCAACAAGGAAGTACTTTACTGACCAACAAAAAAAGTTCAGATAGCTCATTACAAAAAGTGAAAGTCACTTATTATCCAGACAGTAATATTCACAGTTATAGCAACTGGGGAAGCTCTGAAGCATCCGTTTTACCAAGCTATAACCGTAATAAAAATGCATATGACCATATTATTCAACAAGCCGCAGCAACACATGGTGTTTCTGAAGGTCTAATTAAAGCCGTCATGCATACTGAATCAGGCTTTAATGCAAATGCACGCTCACCTGTAGGTGCTCAAGGCTTGATGCAATTAATGCCAGCAACTGCACGCCGTTTTAATGTTTCTAATTCTTATGATCCTCAACAAAATATTTTCGGTGGTGCTAAATACCTCAGTTGGCTGATAAAACGCTTTAAAGGCAATACCAATTTAGCCCTAGCAGCCTACAATGCTGGTGAAGGTAATGTTGATAAATATGGCGGTATTCCGCCATTTCGTGAAACACAAGATTACGTAAGACGTGTTTCAAGTCGTTATAATAATTTGTATTCAAATGGAACGGGGTTAAGTGCTAGCACGAGTTCAACCAGTAATAGCAACAATAATACAGCACCTCAAGGTCAAGTGATCGCCCAATCCAACAACTACAATTCAAACAGTGAAACAACCGTTACAACACCTAAATACCCACAACGACAGATTATTGTTGCAAGTGATGGTACTTTTACTGATGCTCCTGCGGGTTCTTATTCGACCAATAATGCAACAGCTTCTGCACGCATCTATATATCCAATTAAAAACTACGTTTACAATGATTTCTTAAATAAATAATCTAAAAATAAAAGTATTTCTCTTGATAAGAGAAATACTGAAAAATAGTCGAATTATTTTGACTATTTTACTAACTTCACTCTACTCATTGCAGAATCAAAGCAAATTAATGGGTATAGATTTTTTCAATTCTTCTTGAATTTTCACATATTAATCCTCATATTCCCCATAGGTTTATAATTTATAAATCACATTATTTTATTATTATGAGGATGTTCTCGATGATGCGGATTGGTTTGTTTTTGCTTACCAACCTCGCGGTACTGGTTGTAGCTGGCATTATCCTATCTGTTTTAGGTGTTGGTAGTTACCACGGCGCTGGCGGTCTAAACTTAGGCAACCTAATGGTTATCTGTTTTGTCTTTGGTATGGTGGGTTCTCTCATCTCACTGTTCATGTCTAAATGGATGGCGTTAAAAACAACAGGTACAGAATTAATTGATCCTAATGCTCCACGTAATCAAGCTGAAGTCTGGTTACTCCAAGAGGTTGCTCAACTTTCTCAACGCGCTGGTATTCAAATGCCAGATGTAGGTATTTTCCCATCTTATCAATCTAATGCTTTTGCAACAGGTTGGAACAAAAACAATGCGCTTGTTTCTGTTTCATCTGGTTTATTAGAACGTATGAATAAAGATGAGTTACGTGCTGTTATTGCACATGAAATTGGTCACGTTGCAAATGGTGACATGGTCACTCTATCTTTAATCCAAGGTGTAGTGAACGCATTTGTCATGTTCTTTGCTCGTGTTGTTGGTGACTTTATTGACCGTAATATTTTTGGTCGTGAAGATGGTGAAGCACCAGGAATTGCATATTTTGTCATTACGATTGTATTAGATATTGTCTTTGGTATTTTAGCATCTGCGATTGTGATGTGGTTCTCTCGCCACCGTGAATATCGTGCGGATGAAGCAGGCGCACGTTTAGCAGGTAAAGAAGCAATGATTTCTGCTTTACTTCGTTTGCAATCAGAATCAGAAATGCCTGATCAAATGCCTAAAGAAATGAAAGCCTTTGCCATTACTGAAGGTAAAGAACAAGGTTTTAGTTTAGCTGCGTTATTCCAAACACATCCTAGTATTGAACAACGTGTCGCTGCCTTACGTCAGTTGAATGTACCGTAATGTAATCACTACGTTCCAAAATTTAACAATAAAGCCTTAAATTTATTAAGGCTTTATTTTTCAACAACTCAAATATTTTCCAACCTATTCGATCTATTTAAGATTTTATGCTGAATGCGCTTTCCACGCTTGATACCAATCCCACAACATGGTTAAACCCAACCACATTGCCAAGCCAATCATGATTAAGACAAATATGCCTAAAAGATCAGGAATATGTAACCAAAACCAAGCCACGACAGGATTACGCCAAAATGCCGAATTTTTTTGTTTTTGTTCTAGACGTTCATGTAAAAATGGATGAATCACATGATCTTCTGTTTTAATTTGATATTCAGTCTGAATATGCTCATGCACAACATCTAAAGCTTTACGGCTAGGACGAATAAAAATATCAAATACTGTCCCCACAACTGGCACAAAACCGACAACTGCATCCATTACAGCCAATTTCATCACACCATTTAATTTTGTTTGTGGTACACCCAATTGTTTGGCTTTATAAATCGCATAACAGGTCAATACAAACCCAGCAACATCACCTGCAACAGGAATTGTACTGAGTGCTGCGTCAGCTCCTACCCCCTGCTTGGTAAATGGAATACGTACAACAGAATCCATCATATTGGCAAATTTGGCTAAATCACGTTCAAGTCGAATGACTTCTTGAGTCGATAGTTTTTTTTCTGTGCTCATATTTGAGTAATAACCTAATCCAAATCTTACATTAAAATCATAACGATTAAATTCCGTATATTGTGTATGAATTTAATATTTAACTTTCAATTTTATCTATGTTTCTATGCTTATGCAGCAACTTGCCCCAGCAAAATAGACGCTATAAATAAGTAGACAATTACACCTGTCGCATCACAAATAGATGTGACTAACGGTGCTGAAGCACTTGCAGGATCAAGTTTTAAGCGATTTAAAATAAAGGGTAAACTCATTCCAATCAAACAGCCTAATAAGACAATCCCCATCATACTCAATGCTAGAACCAATGCGACCATTGCATCACCTCGGATATAACCCAAAATAGACACAGCAAATGCCATCGTGCCGCCTAGACATAGAGCCACTAAAGTTTCGCGTCCAATTAAATACATCCAATCCTTTAATTGTACATCTCCCATTGCAAGCGCACGTACCATTAAAGTTGCTGATTGAGAGCCTGCATTTCCTCCACTGCCCACCAATAAAGGCAAGAAAAACACCAAAACAATATTGGCTGAAATAATATCTTCAAAGTGTGAAATCCCAATTCCAGATAACAAACTACCAAATACCAAAATCACCAACCAAAATACGCGTTTTTTATATAAGAAAAAAATGGGAGCGGTTTTAATGCTCATTTTGGGTGAACTACTAACCGCGCTAGATTTTAAAAAATCCTCCGTCATTTCTTCTTGTGCGACATCCATCGCATCATCATAGGTGACGATTCCTAATAAATGTTGCTCATCATCTAAAATAGGCAATGCAATAAAATCATAATGACTAAGTTTTTGCGCAATACTCTCTTGATCTTCATGTACTGCCCCCACCACCAAATCAGTCGTCATAATATCTGCTATGCGCTTTGTAGGTTCCGCTAAAATAATTTCACGTAAAGACACCACGCCCAACAACTTTGAGGCTTGATCTACAATATAAATAAGATATAAGGTTTCACGGTCAGACGCTTGCTGACGAATCTGTTCAATGGCTTGTGGTATAGTCAAATTTGGTGACAAAGCCACAAAATCCGAACTCATTATTGCCCCTGCTGATTCTTCAGCATATTGAGCAAGTTTTTGAATTTGTTGTTGTATCTGAGGGTCTAATTGAGCATATACTTCATTTTTTAGGTTTTTAGACAATGCTTTAAATAAATCTGTACGATCATCCGAATGCATTTCAGAAATTAATTGTACTAACTGAGATGTCGGTAATTGCTCTGCAATCTCAAGCTGCTGCGCTAAACTTAAAAATTCAAAAACATAAGCTGCATGTGGTAAATATTCAATTAATTTTACTTGAACATCAAAGCTCAATGTTGCCAATACATCAGCAAGATCCGCATGATTGACCTGTTTAATTAAACGCTTAATCTCCTCAATATTATGATCTTGAATGGCTTGTTCTAAATTAACAATAAGTTGAGAAGATAATTGCATACCGATAACACTCATTATTTTGCTACATCATAAAATGCTCGCTTTTAGTAAAGCAAACAAATTCACATAAATTGACGATAAAAGCAAAAATTGCCCATTAAAGTGAGCAATTTTTAAAATTTTATCGTGAAAAATTGATTATGTTTTTGCTTTTAACTTAAAAATTGAACGTACCATAACATACATAAATGGAATAAAAACAAGAACTAATACTGTACCAAAAATAACACCACCTAAAACACTCACACCAATTTCTTGGCGACTTGCTGCACCTGCACCAAAAGCAAAAACCAGAGGTACAATACCCGCACCAAATGCCAGTGAAGTCATTAAAATTGGGCGTAAACGAAGCCCTGCTCCTTCTAAAGCAGCTTGTATAACACTTTGCCCTTTTTCTTGGGCTAATGCAGCAAACTCAACAATTAAAATAGCATTTTTACACGATAGACCGATTGTAGTGAGCAGTGCAATTTGAAAATAAATGTCATTTGGAAAGCCAGCAAAATAACTAAATAAAATATTACCGCCAATCCCTAAAGGAATAGCACTCATCACTGCTGTTGGAATAGACCAACTTTCATAAAGTGCTGCTAAGCATAAAAAAATAAAACCAATCGAGACTAAATATAATAATAATGCCTGATTACTCGTTTGCTTTTCTTCAAAAGCAACACCACTCCATGCCAAATCTACACCCGAAATTTGACTGACTTGATCATCAATTTCTTGCATAGCTTGACCTGTACTTGATGCTGTTGCCTTATCTGCTTCTAGCTCCAATGCAGCATAACCATTAAAACGATTAACGACTTCAGGTGCGCCTGACCAACTGACCTCAGAAAAGCTACTGAATGGCACCATTTCATTCAAACTATTACGCACTGACCAATACTGTAAATCTTCAGGTTTGGCACGATAAGGAGCATCACCTTGCATAATGACTTTTTTAATCCGACCTCGATCAATAAAATCATTAATATACTTACTTCCCAATGCTGCTGACATGGTGCTATTAATATCAGTAAGCGACAAATTTGATGCCATTGCTGATTTTTGATCAATTTTAACTTGTAAATTTGCTTTATCAGGTAAGGCTTTTTTATCTAAATTTTCATAATGCATCACATGTTGTGATGTTTCTTTTAAAGCATTAAATTTCTGTGCTAAAGCATCACGACCTTGCCCATCAATATCACGAAACCAAACTGCAATGCCATTGGTATCCCCTAAACCATTCACCACAGGAGGCATATTGATCATCACTGAAGCAGCTATACTGCTTTTACGAAAATATTGACTTGCACGCTCACGAATAGCCGTTGCACTATTTGCTTGACCTGTACGCTCATCCCAAGGTTTTAACTTAACAAAACCTTGTGCTAAATGTTGTCCCGTTCCTGCACGATTACGCCCATAACGTAACATCACCAAATCAACATTTTCTTTTTCATGCTCTAAAAAATAACGTCGAACATTTTCACCAACCTCAATCGCTTTAGACATTGGTGCATTATCTTGTAAAGTAATTTGTAAGCTCAGTGTGCCTTGATCTTCACTGGGTAAATAACTCGTTGGTAAAGCTTTATAAATCAATGCAAAAGTGCCAATTAAACCTATAGCAACGACTAAAGTGATTAATTTATGTTGAATCGTTACTTGTGCAACAGCAATATATTTATTTTTTATAGTCTCTAAGAAATTATTAAAACGCACCGCCCAACGGTAAGGTTTTGCAGTCGGTTTTAACATCAAAGAACATAAAGCAGGTGTTAAAATCAATGCCACAGCCAATGAAATTGCCATAGCGGTCACCAGCGTCACTGAAAACTGCCGATAAATTACACCTGTAGAACCGCCAAAAAATGCCATTGGAACAAATACAGCTGTTAAAACTAGTGTGATCCCAATCAAAGCACCACTGATTTCCTGCATAGACTCAATAGAAGCTTGTTTGGCATCCAAACCCTTTTCATGCATTAATCGCTCAACATTCTCAACAACAACAATGGCATCATCAACCAACAAACCAATCGCCAAAACCAAAGCAAATAAAGTTAAGGTATTGATACTCATCCCAAAAACATATAACACAGCCATCGTGCCTAACAACACAACTGGTACAGTCATTGCTGGAATTAAAGTCGCTCGCCAATTTTGTAAAAAGAGAAACATCACAATAATGACCAGCAAAATCGCCTCAAATAAAGTTTTAACGACTTCTTTGATGGACTCTTGCACAAAAGGTGTGTTGTCACGAGGATAGACCAGTTTATAGCCTTGTGGTAATTGCTTAGATAAATGCGTAACTGTTTGCTCAATCAATTTCGACGCTTCTATCGCATTCGCCCCTGAGGCTAAAGAAATTGCCATTCCAGCAGAAGGAAAACCATTAATCGTGTTATAAGCTTGATAATTTTCAGCACCAATTTCAACACGTGCTACATCTTTTAAATAAACAAAACCGCCTGATTGAGTCGATTTCACAATAATGTCATTAAATTCTTCAACCGTTTTTAGGCGTGTCCCTGATGTGACTTTAGCACTTAAATACTGTGTTTCTGCTGTTGGTAAATCACCAATCCCTCCTGCTGCTACTTGAGTATTTTGGGCTTCTACAGCTTTTTGAATATCACTAGGAATTAACTTATATTGTGTGAGTTTATTAGGATCTAGCCAAATACGCATCGCAAATTGTGAACCAAAAACATCTACTTCACCTACCCCTTCGACTCGCGCTAACTCAGATTCTAAATGTGCAGATAAATAATCTGATAACTCAATATTATTACTACGACGACTTTCATCATATAGCCCAATCACCATATGAGTATCGCCTAACGATTTAAAAACATTGACACCTTGCCGTTGAACATCTTCTGGCAAACGATTAATCACACTATTAATCGAGTTTTGAACCTGAACTTGTGCTGTATCGGGGTCTGTACCATTTTCAAAACTAATATTGATTCGACTGCGCCCCGTCGAATCACTACTCGAACTAAAATAAAGTAAATGATCTAAGCCTTTGATTTGTTGCTCTAAAACTTGCGTTACACTTTCTTCAACTGTTTCCGCATCTGCTCCCGAATATGTTGTACTAATCGCAATACGTGGTGGAGCTATGTCAGGATAACGCTCAACAGGCAAATTTAATAATGCAAAAAAACCAATTGCCATCACGAAAATAGCAAGAACAAAAGCAAAAATTGGACGAAAAATAAAAAATTTTGAGAGCATCAGATTAGATTCTGTATCAGATAAATATAAAGGTGTAATGTCTTTATAATGAAATCCATTTATATGGATATTCTGTGACTTAACTAAAAAAAACAAGAACTAATAACAGAAAAACTGCGCTTAAAGTGAAATAAGAAGAAAATATGTAGAAACTTAAAAATTATCTTTTGTAACTCAAAATACTTTTTCATTATTCTGCAAAAAAGATCGAGCACATTGCAATGATACAAACAAAACAATAGAGCGAATCATGATTAAAAAAACTGTACTGAGCTTCAGCCTTTTAGCAGCATTAACCGCATGCAATGATGACAATGATGATGACTATTCATCACCTCCTAAAACCGAGTATCAAGAACCTAAAATCATTATTGTAGGACATCGTGGCGCAAGTGCTTTACGTCCTGAGCATACTTTAGCTTCATATCAAAAAGCGATTGATGATGGTGCAGACTTTATCGAACCTGATCTCGTATCAACAAAAGACGGTGTTTTAGTTGCTCGTCACGAAAATGAAATTGGTGGCACATCAAATATCAGTACACTTAGTCAATTTGCCGACCGTAAAAAAACCAAAATTATTGATGGTACATCACTGACAGGTTGGTTTACCGAAGATTTTACTTTAAGTGAATTAAATCAAATTAAAGCACGTGAGCGTATTCCTAAAGAACGCCCAGCAAATACTCAATATAATGATCAATTTGCCATTCCAACCTTAGAGCAAATCATTGAACTTGCTGATCAAAACTATAAAAAAACAGGTAAAATTATTGGTTTATATATAGAAACTAAGCATCCAACTTATTTCCAAAAACAAAATTTGGCGATGGAAGATAATTTACTCAAAACATTAGCAAAATATGAATATACACGTGATATTGCCCCTATTTATCTACAATCATTTGAGGTCAGTAATCTAAAATATTTAAAAGACCAGCTTACATTACATAAAAGTTTAAAACATGCAAAAATCATCCAACTTTATGATGACAAAACTGCACAACCTGCTGACTTTAAAGAACAAAAAAACCAAACTACTTATGCAGACATGGCAACAACACAAGGTTTAAAAACTGTCTCTTTATATGCAGATGGTGTTGGACCATGGAAACCTTATATTTTTAATGACACATTTACTGCACCTTCAGACTTTGTTAAAAATGCGCATGCTGTCAACTTAAAAGTTCATCCTTATACCTTCCGCCCTGAAAATCATTTTTTAGCACCAAATTTAAAATGTAGCCAAGCAGAAACTGATGCTGCTCAGCGTTGTGAATCTGGTGCAGAAAAAGAGTTTGAAATGTACTTTAAAGCAGGCGTTGATGGCGTATTTACTGATGATCCTGCTTTAGGACGTAAAGCCTTAACGAACTATCAAAAAGCGAATCCATCTCTCAAATAATCTATTTTGCTCAATACATCAAATCGTATTGAGCAATTTTTTCTTTTAAAAGCCAGTAAAATTCAAATTAATGCTCATTTAAGCTTAAACTATGATAATTCAAACTATTCTTATTATTTTCCAAACTTATGAGTCTCTATTCTCCCCAAAAAGGTAAAACTGGTTTTAAACGCATCCTAAATGCAACGGGCTATTCTTTAGCTGGATTTAAAGCTGCTTACCAAAATGAAGCTGCTTTTCGGCAAATTATTTTTTTAAATATTATTCTTATTCCAATCACTTTTTTTTTAGATATTAGTGCTATTGAACAAGCATTAATGGTTGCTGTATGTCTCTTTGCTATTATTGTTGAGTTATTTAATTCGGCACTAGAGGCTGTTGTAGATCGTATCTCTTTAGAACAGCATCCACTTTCAAAAAATGCAAAAGATATGGGGAGCGCAGCACAGTTTGTTGCTCTGTCTATTATTTTTAGTACATGGTGTATTATTTTATTTTTATAAAAATTTTGATCCCATTTTCCATTAAAATCTAAAACTTCAGATAAATTTAAAACTTAACTAAACAGCACTATCACATAAGACATGGATGTCACCGTTGAGCGAAGCTGATCTAAATATCCTACAAAACTTAGCCTTTCATTTTTAATAAAGAATTTTTTATTGTCTTGCAGAATATCTTCTTTCTTTAAAATGAGGCACCATCTATACAAATGAATGTGAACCTTGCAATATAAATTGAGAAAATACCAAACAATAGTCTTACCCAATTTATTCGCCAACAAAAATATATTAAAAAAAAATCAATAAATTATTTTTATCCATAAAAAATCCCCGCATGAAGCGAGGATTTTTTTATTTTAGATGAACAACTTAATTATTTGCCACCAAATACGTAAGATACACCAATTCGACCACCAACTTCGCTACCACCAGCAACACCGATTGCACCACTTAGAGATGTACGACCATCACCAAATACTGTAGTTACACCCAAAGCACCTGCTGATTCACCTTCATAGTGACCTACACCACCAAACACAGCAAACTGACCTGGTTGGATATTAGGAACTGGTTGTTGAGCAGCTAATGCAATTGCAATACCACGATAAGCGGTTGATTCAACATCATCTACACGACGATTCAAATCAGATGCAAATGAACGAACTTGCCCCATATTTGCAGCATCAGAGTCAACAACACCATTTGCAACATTACCAATTACTTTATTACCAGCATTTAAGCCTTTATCAGCATTGATCGTAACATCACCAACTTTGATTTCACCAGCTTTAATTGAAGTAGAACCTACAACTGTAGTTGTTGCTTTACCAGCAGCATCTGTTGTAATTTTTTCTTCAGTTAATGTAATACCTTGAACATTATCTACACGAGTTTCAGATTTTGCTGTAGAAGTTTTGTCCGCTGCAACTTTAGTTTCAGTACGGTTTAACGTATCTGATTCAGTAGTTCCAAACTTATCTGCTACCGAAGTTTGTGTTTTAGCAACTACAGTTTTTCCACCATCTGCTGCCGTAATCGTTTCAGAACCATACTGTTTATTAGTTAAACTATAATCTGTACGTCGAGTTTCATCACTACCACGCGTAATACTAACATCTGTCGTTTTACCATCAGTACCAGTTTGTTTTAATGATTCTGTATCTGTAACAACTCGTGTGCTCTTCACATCTTGTGATGCCAACAAGCCCATATCTGTATTATTTACAACATCATTTGTTTTTGCTGCATGCGTATATGTATAACCAGACTTGTCTTTGTTACTTACTACAGTTTCAAAATTAGACTCAGCTTTTTTCTCTGTTTCAATTTTTTGATCTGCTTGATATACAAGATCTTCATCTTTAGCAGAACCTTTAGATACTGTTGTTCTAGCATCTGTTACAACTTTTTCAGTTCCATTAGACTCTGTAATTGTTGAACTAGTTAATGCATTTTTACCTTCTTGGTAATTTACAGCAGTTGTTTTTGCATTGTCAGTATATTCATACGTTTCCGCAACAACAGCTTCACCTTTTGCATTTAACTCGTAAGTTTTTCCACTGCCTTCTTGTGAATTTGTTTTTACAGAATCACGATATTTATCACTTTGACCATGATTATAAAGTGTTACATCATCTGTAGACTTATTCGTTTGAGTAACAACAGTACCATCTTTATAAGTATCTTTTAAGCTAGAAGAAGATTGTTCAGATTTTTTATAAGCTACAGCACCTGTTTGGTAAACATTTTCATCTACCTTTTTAGCACCAGTTGTTTCACGAACAGCTTCAATTGATGCAGTTTTAGGTTCTTGACGTGAAACCACATCTCGACCTAATTCGTCTTTAGCAAGAACACCATTCGTTGCTGATAAAGCTTTACCATCTTCGTCTACACCATAATATGGTGTATTTACAAGATCAATAAGACCTGATTCTTTTTTAGATGCGTTTGCATTCGTTGCAATTGTACGATCAAGAGTATTCTTACCTTCAGCATATTGTGTTGCTGCAAGCGAACTATCAGATTTGTCATACGCAGTAACATTACCCTTCGCATCTGTAGACTGATTGTTTTTTGCTGCTGTAGAAGTAGAACTCCACACTTTTTCTTGACCAGCTTGATATTGCTGTAAAGATGCTTTACCTGAACTTGACTCAGTATCTACACCCAATACAACTACATTACCTTTTGAATCTAGTTCATAGTTCGTATGTGTACTTTCTTTATTATATGCTTGTGTTGTTTCACGATCTAAAGCATTTTTACCAGTCGCATATAACTTAACAGTTTCTTCTTTTGATCCCTTGCTTGAATCATAAACGATTTTGCCATCTTTTGATGTCGTTGCACTTTCATTTGATTCTTTTGCATTTAAATCATAAACAGTAGTATTGCTATGATCTACATTTTCTTTATAGTCATGAGATGATTTGCTAGTAACAACTGTAGCTACTTTGATATCTTGTGTTTCATCACCTTTACCATTCGTAAACGTAACTTCACTACGAATATCATTACCATCTAGATCTTTACCAAGTACAACATAATAACGTTGCTTACCATTTTCATCTTTCCAAGATTGAATCTGGTCTTCTGTAATCTCTTTACCTTGGTTAAGTACAATGTGTCCATTTATATCATTAATTTGGATATTATTAGTTGAACCAATTTGGTCATTAATTGAATCTTCAATAGTTAGAGCAACAGTACCCGCTTTAAATGTCGACTCACTGCCTGGCTTAGTTACAATTGAACCAACATTTTTAGTTCCTAACTGCTTGCTGTCAAACGTTGCTTGATCAACTAACACACGGTTAACTTCAATATTTTCTTGTTGGCTACGTTTATAGTCAGCAGAATCATTTGAAGTCGTTTTAGTATGTGCTACGAAACCATCAGCATAAGTTTTAGTTTCGCTAGATGATGATTTATCAACAGATTTTTGTACTGCTGAATCTGTATAACGTGTAGAGCCGCCATTATTCAAGATTTCATAATCTTTACCTTGGTTTTTACCAGCCGTATATTGTGTTGGCTGGTATTCTGAATCAAAACTTTCATTTGATGTTTCAGTTGCTTTTGTATACGCAACTGTAGGCTTACCATTGGTTAAAACATATTCACCATCAGCATTTTTAACAAATTCACGATTTGTTGATTTATTCGTATAACTTGAAGAACGCTCAAAAGCTAAATTACTTAAACCATCTTTATATTCTTTATTAGAACCTGTAACAGTCGTATTATTTATATAATTAAAGTTATCAAGTAATGAAGTTGACGTTTGTTCTGTTTTAGATGTAAAGCTTGTATCAACATCTAATGCAGCAACATCATCATAGCTTGTCTTTTTGTCTGCAAATGCTGTTTTAGTATTAACAACTTTAGATTCATCTAAATACTTCTTGTTAGCACTTAAGCTATAACCTGCAACTTCACCTTTCTCATTATGTGCATAATCAGTATTTACAGTTTCAGAAGTTCCACTGTTTTCAGAAACTGAAAGACGACCAGCTGTATCTTGGCTTACAGTTTTTCCAGCTGTATTAACTTTTGACTTAAAGTTAATATTACTAGTATTTGTTTCTTCCGCCACAGTACCAGTACTAATAAACTGTCCTGCGATTTCTTTACCATTCGCATCACGTTTTGCTTCAGATTTTAAATTTGTAACTTTAGTTTGTGATTCACGAGACGTTGCACGTGCATCAGCCGATGTATAAGCTGTATTTACAGTTTTATTATAATAACTTTGTTTGATCGCATTATTTACTTTAGCTAAGTCATCAGCACTGAACTCAAAAGAACTATCTTTTGTACGTTGTTCAGAATCTTTAACCTCTGCACCTTTATCATTTAACTGCACACGTGTATTTGCAGTACGAGTCACTAAACCACTTTGTTGAGTATTTTGTGAAATCACTTCTGAACGGCTGAGTTGAGTATTTGCATCAGTAACTTTGTCATTGGTTGTCGTACTTGATGTCGCTACTTCACCTTTACGTGTTTCTGTATAAGCATATTGTTGATAATTAACACCATTATCTTCAACTTTTTTACCAGCTACTTTTGCAGTAGCAGATTCAATTTTATCACTATTCGCTATTTCAGTTGTTAGTGGATTGCCTTTGGTATCTACAGTACCACTTGTTTGATCATACGCCCCTAGTTTTGTATCTGTTGCCGGACGATAGCTATAATCGGCAGCGATTGTTGCGCTAGATAAAGTTGCAATTGCAAGTGCAAGTGAAGTTTTTTTCATTACTAATTTCATATATAAATCCTGCTGAATACTTTTATATCAACGTTGTTCAAGCACATATAACTTCTAATAAGTATTTATTGTAGAAGTTAGACATTTTTTGTTTCCCATGGAGGATTCTAATATTGCTTTATATTTTTATCAATCAAAACTTGATGGAATATTTAAATATTACTTGATATGTGGTTTTTATTTTCTTATATCTTTATAAGTTAAATATCTAATTAACAATAAGTTAATATTTTTAAATAGTTTTTTATCTTTTTGTATACAAATCTTGGTTTTTTAATCTTATGTTCTTATAATTAAAAAAGTTTTTATTTCACCAAATATCTCCTAACGTATATTTTTAAAGGATTTTTCACTTGATTATGGATAAAATTAATGAAAAAAAAGCATTTAGTGAACGACTAAAATCAAGTCTAGAGAACCTTAATTATTCTTGTGGTCCTACTTTCTTATGCAAAGAATTTAATCTACGTTATTCAGGCTCACCGATTAGCACACAAACAGCGCATAATTGGTTAAATGGAAATGCTATCCCTAGCCAAGAAAAACTACAAATTTTAGCAGTATGGTTACAGGTGAGTAGTGAGTGGCTAAGATTTGGACAGCAATCTTCTGAATTTTCAGGTAGCCAACACATTTACCTTTCATCTATTGATGCTAAATTTCAGAGACTTGCTCCAAAACAACAGCAGCTCATTATGGACTTAATTGATAGTTTACTGTAAGACTTTCTATTTTTGATTCCCCTAGCTGTAACTTTAAGTACATATTTTCCGACTCCAATTTCTTAATTTTATTTAAGTTCTCAACAATCATTGCATATAAATGCTTTAATTCATCTTTATGAATTGTGGTTAATTGATCATTATCTTTAAGTGAGTTCAAGTGGCACCTCTCTTTTTTATTATTAAATTAAAAAATTCTTAAAATTTCCTCTACAAATTAAATCAAATTTTGATTTACTTCAAGCTTTTTTATTAAACAATACCTTTTAAGTATGCATAAAAAATCCCCGCTAAAAGCAGGGATTTTTTAATCAATGGTTGCGCTGATGAATTACATCATGCCGCCCATACCACCCATGCCACCCATATCAGGCATAGCTGGTTTATCTTCTGGAATGTCAGTGATCATTGCTTCTGTAGTCAACATCAAACCTGCAACAGATGCTGCATGCTCAAGTGCAGAACGCGTTACTTTCGCTGGGTCAAGAATACCCATTTCAAGCATATCGCCATACTCAGAAGTTGCAGCGTTATAACCGAAATTACCTTCACCATTTTTCACTGCATTGATCACAACTGAAGGCTCATCACCTGCGTTTGCAACGATTTGACGAAGTGGCGCTTCGATTGCACGACGAAGGATATTTACACCTACGTTCTGATCATCATTTGCACCAGTTACACCGTCAAGTGCTTTTGCTGCACGTACAAGTGCAACACCACCACCAGCAACTACACCTTCTTCAACCGCAGCACGAGTCGCATGAAGCGCATCGTCAACACGGTCTTTCTTCTCTTTCATTTCAACTTCAGTTGCAGCACCGATTTTGATTACTGCAACACCGCCTGCCAATTTAGCAACACGTTCTTGAAGTTTTTCTTTGTCGTATTCTGAAGTTGATTCTTCGATTTGCGCACGGATTTGAGTTACACGCTCAGCAATTTGATTTGCATCACCTGCACCATCAACAATTACAGTGTTTTCTTTAGAAACTGTGATTTTGTGTGCTGTACCTAAATCTTGAAGAGAAGCTTGCTCTAAAGTCATGCCCACTTCTTCAGAAATCACAGTCGCACCAGTCAAAATCGCGATGTCTTGAAGCATAGCTTTACGACGATCACCAAAACCAGGCGCTTTAACTGCACATACTTTGATAATACCGCGCATGTTGTTCACAACAAGTGTTGCCAACGCTTCGCCTTCAACATCTTCAGCGATGATTAAAAGCGGTTTACCTGTTTTTGCAACAGCTTCTAAAACTGTAATCAATTCACGGATATTGCTTACTTTTTTATCAACAAGCAGAATGAACGGATTTTCAAGTTCAGCAGTTAAAGTATCTTGTTTGTTTGCGAAGTACGGGCTGATATAACCACGGTCAAACTGCATACCTTCTACAACATCAAGCGCGTCTTCGAAGCCTGAACCTTCTTCAACAGTGATCACGCCTTCTTTACCAACGCGTTCCATTGCTTGAGCAATGAGTTTACCAACAGTTTCGTCAGAGTTTGCAGAAATCGAACCCACTTGTTCAATCGCTTTGGTATCTGACGCAGGTTTAGCAGTTGCTTTGATCTCAGCAACCAATGCTTTAACAGCAAGATCGATCCCGCGTTTTAAATCCATTGGGTTCATACCTGCAGTTACAGATTTGATCCCTTCGTTTAAGATTGCTTGCGCAAGCACAGTCGCTGTCGTTGTACCGTCACCCGCGATGTCATTGGTTTTGCTTGATACTTCACGAACCAATTGAGCACCCATGTTTTCGAACTTGTCTTTTAAAGTGATTTCTTTGGCAACTGTTACACCATCTTTAGTGATGTGCGGCGCACCGAAAGAACGGTCAATTACAACGTTACGACCTTTAGGACCTAAAGTTACTTTTACTGCATCTGCAAGTGTATTTACACCCGCAATCATTTTTGAACGCGCTGAATCACCAAATTTTACATCTTTAGCTGACATGCTAAACTCCAAATATTTTTAAATTTTTAACAATTTGATTTGTTTAAAAAAGCCACAATAAACTGCGTAAATTAGCCTTCAAGTACCGCTAAAATATCTGACTCTTTCATGACTAGAAGTTCTTCGCCATCTACTTTCACTTTAGTACCAGCATATGCACCAAATAATACGTTATCGCCTACTTTTACATCCAAAGCACGTACACCATTGTCAGTAATTTTGCCGTTACCTACAGCAATGATTTCACCTTGAGCTGGTTGTTCAGCAGCTGAAGTACTCAAGATTAAACCACCCGCAGTTTTAGTTTCCTTTTCTACACGGCGAATGACTACGTTTTCATGTAAAGGACGAATCTTGCTCATTTCTAACTCCATAGACATTAAATAATGTCATTGATTACGAGGTGAAGATGACTTCTTATTCCTAGGTCATCGACAAATTTTTGATATGACACTTTTGTGGGGATGGAAATAATTGCTTCAAGGGGAAAGCTAAAAAAAATTTCAAATTTTGTATTATTTTTAGGCAAGCACATGCATTTTTATCATTCATCAAGCATAAACAATTATTTTTTGGGCACAAATACCTGCCTCATTTCATCAAAAAAATAATGTTCAAATGAGCCATCACAATGAATCACATTAAAACTATTTGGCATATTTTTATGCAATCGCTTAGAAATCGCTGTTCCTGCATGTACTTCATAAACAGGTTGTTGCAAATCTAGTTCAAACTCTTGATTAAGATCGTAGACTGCAACTAAATGTAAATGCCCATGTAATAAAGCATAGAGTTGATGTTGTCCCCATTCCTTAATGGCAAACTTTCCTAAGCTTGGACAATCTTTTAAATGATGATTTTCATTTGAAGTATAAAAGGGTTGGTGACTAACAATAATTTTTAATTTGTTCTGTGGTGCTTTTTGTAAGATTTCATCCACATGTTGAATTTGTTCAAGTGAAATATGCCCACGGGTATGATAACGACGGCGAATACTATTCATGCCTATCAAATAAAAATGTTCCGTTACTAAAGTATTTTCTAGGCTACCAAAAAATAATTGATATAAACCAAATGGGCTAAAGACCCGATTCCACAGTTGATAAAGTGGAATATCATGATTACCAGGTACAACGAAATATGGAATTTTTAAACCATCTAAAAACTGGCGACAAGCTAAAAATTCTTTAAATTTCGCCCGTTGGGTTAAATCCCCACTGACGACCACAACTTCAGGTCGTTGCTCTTGGCAAAAAGTTTGAATTGCTTGAATACATTCCTGCCGCTCAGTGCCAAAATGTAAATCAGACAGATGCAATAACATGAGGCACCATAATATTTAATGCATTTTTTTCAACATGTAATTTTAACGGAGTTGACATACTCACAATCTCACCATCTACAGCAACAGTCAGTTTAGGCTTTTTTGAATAGACAATGACCCTTTGCGCACCAAAACTATACACATCAGCTGCTTGTTCTAATTTACCTCGTATGGTTTGCAATAAAGTTTTAAATAAAGCGACCTTATCGCCCTTAGCAAGAACAACACCTGCGATTTCTCCAACTGCTGCACATTTTGAGATTTTTAAATTCAACTCTTTAAGCTGCAACTGATTATTTCCAAAGAAAATTAAAGGTGTTTTCACTGGATATTTTTGCCCATCCACCTCTATTTCTAGTTTTAACTCTTTACGATCTCGAATTAAAACATCTAAACCTGAAGTATAAGCATTTAAAGGAAAGCGCCCAAAACGACGATTGTATTCTTCACGTTTTTTAATAAATAAGGGATACAGTCCTAAGCTTGCATTATTTAAATAAATTTGATCATTAATACACGCCACATGCGATGCTCGTGGTTCACCTGTGACAACGACCGTTGCAGCTTCAAGTAAATCAAGTGGAATGTTTAAAACTCTTGCCACATAGTTGAATGTTCCCATGGGTAAAATTCCCATCGGAATAGTTTGGTGCAACATTTGTGAAGCAACGGCATTTAATGTGCCATCTCCTCCTGCCGCAACAATCACACCTTGATACATATATTGCTGATGACGCTGAAAGACTTTTTTCATTAAACTTTGAATGTTTGGCTCAGATGAAATATCAAAAACTTGGATTTCAAAGCCATGTGATGTCCAAATTGTCATCATTTGTTCATAAATATCTTCTTTTTTATTCGCATGAAACCCAGATTTTTCGTTATAAATCATGGAAAGTGGTTTAAGTTCAGTTGACATAAGTTTGATTATTTTGAAGTATTTATTCTAATTTCGCTGATTTTATAAACAATTAAAAGCAGCTTTATGTAAAATTCAAATTATGATCATTCATTTAATCAATAACAATTGAAAGTTGAATAAAATTCATAAACATTTGTTAATTATTACTATTTAAAATAAAAATAATATACATAATTTTAAAAAATGTGTTTAGATTACCCATACTTATGGCTTATACGGCTTATTTATCAACAACTTACAAGATGAAGTAAATAAAGTATCTTTTACGCCTTTAGTCTTATTTTTTTCATGAATATATGCTTTAATACAGCCACTTTTTTTCATACTTAAATCTAGATGGAATATCCGTCCATTTAGATTGTTTTTTGTACACAAAATTGTACACATTTAAGATAGGCCTCACCATGACCCAAGTGAACGCACCAGAATTCGTTCGTCATCCCAAGCTCATCGCATGGGTTGAAGAAATTGCTAAATTAACTAAACCTGCAAAAATTGAATGGTGTGACGGAAGCGAAGAAGAGAATCAACGTTATATCGACTTGATGATCGCTAACGGCACTATGCAAGCTTTGAACCAAGAAAAACATCCTGGTTCTTATTTAGCGAATTCTGATCCGTCCGACGTAGCGCGTGTTGAAGGTCGTACATACATCTGCTCTGAAAAACAAGAAGATGCTGGTGCGACTAACAACTGGGAAGCTCCTGCAGAAATGCGTGTTCGTCTTAACGGTTTGTTTGATGGCGCAATGGAAGGTCGTACTATGTACGTTGTTCCTTTCTCTATGGGTCCTTTAGGTTCTCATATTGCGCATATCGGTATTGAATTAACTGACTCTCCTTATGTAGCAGTAAGTATGCGTAAAATGGCTCGTATGGGCAAAGCTGTTTACGATGTACTTGGTACAGATGGCGAATATATCCCTTGCGTACATACGGTTGGTGCGCCACTTACTGAAGGTCAAAAAGATGTTGCTTGGCCTTGCAACCCAGAAAAATATATCGTGCATTATCCAGAAACTCGTGAAATCTGGTCTTTCGGTTCAGGTTACGGCGGTAACGCATTGCTAGGTAAAAAATGCTTAGCGTTACGTATTGCATCATCTATGGGGCGTCAACAAGGTTGGTTAGCTGAACACATGTTAATCTTGGGTGTTACAAACCCTCAAGGTGAAAAACATTACATCGCAGCTGCATTCCCTTCTGCTTGTGGTAAAACCAACTTTGCAATGTTGATTCCACCAGCAGGCTATGAAGGTTGGAAAATTGAAACTGTAGGTGATGATATTGCTTGGATCAAACCAGGTGAAGACGGTCGCTTATATGCAATCAACCCTGAAGCTGGTTTCTTCGGTGTAGCGCCTGGTACAAATACCAAAACTAACCCGAACTGTATGGCAACACTTCATAAAGATGTGATCTATACCAACGTTGCTGTAAATGACAACGGTGAAGTATGGTGGGAAGGTCTTTCTAAAGAAGCACCTGCTAACCTTACTAACTGGAAAGGTCAACCACATACTGGTGAAGAAAAAGCGGCTCATCCGAATGCGCGTTTCACAGTTTCAGCAGGTCAATGTCCTTCTATTGATGCTGATTGGGAAAATCCAGCAGGTGTACCTATTTCTGCGTTCATCTTCGGTGGTCGCCGTGCCGACACTGTGCCTTTAATCTCAGAAGCTTTTGACTGGGTTGATGGCGTTTATAAAGCTGCAACGATGGGTTCTGAAACAACTGCTGCTGCTGTTGGTCAACAAGGTATTGTTCGTCGTGATCCATTTGCGATGCTTCCATTTGCTGGCTACAACATGGCTGACTATTTCTCTCATTGGTTAGAGCTTGGTGAACAAGTTGCTGCTAAAGCTGAAGCTGCGGGCAACAAACTTCCAGGGATCTACAATGTAAACTGGTTCCGTCGTGATGCTGAAGGCAACTTTGTATGGCCTGGTTTCGGTCAAAACATGCGTGTTCTTGAGTGGATCATTGACCGTTGTGAAGGTCGTGCAACGGCTGTAGATACTCCAATTGGTCGCGTTCCAACTTTTGAACAGTTAAACTGGACTGGTTCTGACTTCACTAAAGAACAATTTGATCTTGTAACTTCACAAGACAAAGATCAGTGGATCAAAGAACTTGAAAGCCACACTGAATTGTTCAACAAACTTGGTGAACGTTTACCAAAAGCGCTTAAAACTCGCCAAGACGAACTTTTAGAAGCGGTTAAGAAATCTGCTTAATATGAAGCAATAAAAATAGGTCACTTCGGTGACCTTTTTTTTACTAAAAATCCTCTATTTACTTACATAATTATGATGGAGAAATGCCTCATTTTTCCGTATAAAAGCCCCTACATCAACAACAACATCCATCATTACAATGTTAGAAGAAATTACCACAATACAACCCTATTTAACTTTACTGCCAGACAATGAAGCTGTTTTTGCACCTAAAAGTGCATTTTTAGCCAAGCACTTACTTCCCCTGATTTCAATTGATTTATCTGTGGTCAACCCAAAATGGCAAGGCAAAATTCATTTGATTAATCCAATAGAACCTTATGAATGCTATATAGGTAGTGAAACCACAGAATTTGCAGATGAATTTGCCAATGAAAATTGGTTTATTTTACAATTAAATGATGAAAATCAGTATGAATGGCTCGGCAATCCCAACTACTTCCAACTTGAAAATCCTGATTGTGATGAAGAGTTAAAGCAACATAGCCAAGAAATGCATCAAGATTATTTAGAGCTTAAAGCACGCTTTAAAGAAACAGGGAAAATTATTACACGATGTCAACTTAAATATCCTGATGATGACCCAGTAATTTTACTTGAACAGCTTGGAGGCGAAGTCTCAAGAAGCAATTGGCATACACCAATCAATGAGTATTTCAATGTCACTCATATTAATGAAAAAACAGATGAAGAAATTGAAATTCATGATTATCAAGGGCGACGTTATTATTTTGTCGCATCAGTACCAGGATGGAGATACTGTATACATGGTGCAGATGACATTTTAATATTCTATCAACCTGAAACCAAACGGGTTTTATTTACCTTTGATTGGACTTAATTCATTCTCATTTATTTAAAAAAGAGGTCAGCAAATTACTGACCTTTTCATATTATGCGACATCTTTTTGCAATCTTCTTTCATGCAAGTCAAGTAAATATTCATCCAAAGCTTGCATCTCACTGTCACCAAATTGCAAATACAGCTTTGTTCTACGTTTTAAAATATCTTCACTTGTGACCGCCCATTCATATTCAACCAAATAGTCAACTTCTTGCGCATACAAGCCATGCCCAAAGTCTTGTCCTAGTTCATGAACTGAAGTCACATGATTCAAAAACCTCCAAACTCGTGTGCCATAAGCATGCGCCCATCGACTTGTTGTTTCAGCATCAATACCGATAATTTTATTTTCAATCTCAGTACTTAACACATCAATTGAGATTAAATTTTCAGCACCCGATAATAATGCTTTTTCTGTCCATGATTTCCCCAAGTCTGGAAAAAACTTTTTTAAATGCTCCATCGCAGATTCAGCCAACTTACGGTACGTCGTTAATTTACCACCAAAGACCGATAGTAATGGTGCTTCATTTTCATGCTCTTGTGATAATGACAAAGTATAGTCACGTGTAATTGCAGTAGGATTATCCGACTCATCATCACATAATGGGCGTACACCTGAAAATGTTTGAATAATATCACTTTGCGTTAACTGCATTTTAAAATGATCATTAGAAACATCTAATAAATAGTCAATTTCTTGTTGAGTAATTTCCACCTGATTTGGATCACCCGTGTATTCACGATCTGTTGTACCCAGCAAGGTATATTTTCCTAAATAAGGAATCGCAAATACAATACGTTGATCATCATTTTGCATAATAAATGCCTTATCACCCTGATAAATTTTAGGCACAATAATATGACTGCCTTGAATCAAGCGAATGCCATATTGTGATTTTAAATTTAAATCCTGTTGAATAAACTTGGCTACCCAAGGTCCTGTTGCATTGACCAATACTTTAGCTTGTATTTGGTAAATACCCTGTATATTTTCTAATTCAACAATCCAAACACCATCTTTACGCTGTGCTGATTTACAACGTGTTTGTGTAACAATTTTTGCTCCCTGTTCTCGTGCTTGAATGGCATTTAAAACCACAAGCCGTGAATCATCTACAGCACAGTCTGAATATTCAAAACCACGTGTTATTTCATTTTTTAGTGGGCTATTTTCAGGCTTAAATTGCACGACCTGAGAACCTTCTAGCTTTTCTCTTTTCCCTAAATGATCATAAAAAAATAAACCTGTTCGAATCAACCATGCAGGACGTAAATGAGGTTGATGCGGCATGATAAATCGCATTGGACGGATAATATGAGGTGCTTTAGCTAATAAAACCTCACGCTCTGCCAATGCTTCACGCACCAACCGAAACTCTTTATATTCAAGATAACGCAAACCACCATGAATAAGCTTACTACTCGCCGAAGAAGTATGACCTGCTAAATCGTCTTTTTCACATAAAAAAACTGATAAGCCACGCCCTGCCGCATCATTTGCAATACCAACACCATTAATCCCACCACCAATGACACACAAATCATAAACCGTTAAATTATCTTGCATATAATTCTCCCAAGATGCACATGATGGTTGAGTTGCTGTTCGTAAAATTTAAATTCACATATTTTTAAAGCTCATTTTTACTTTTAATTTAGTTTAAAAATGCTGCATTTTTATAAAAAATGCAAATTTGTTTTAATCCATATCAAATATTTTTATAACATCATCATTTAAAATCAGTGAAATATGCATGATTTATAATTTATTTTCTAAAATAGAAAAAAGAATGAAAAATTTAAAAAAAAATTAACTCAATTGAACAAGCAAATCAGTCATCGTTTAATTGATAGAGCTATGGCATACTTAAAACAACAACAGTGTGGAATTAACTAAACATGAAAAAAATTGGATTATTGGGTTTAGGATTTGTTATTTTAGGGTTAGCAGCTTGTCAAACCACACCACGCCAATTTAATGGTGTAACAGGTTACCAAATCGAAAACCAAAGTGAAAATTCCGCAACTCTTGCATACACATTAGCAGGGCGAGCAAATCAACAAATTGATGCCGACAAATTACAACGTGCTTGTCAAAAAGTTTTAGGCTTAAATAAAACCTATAAAATTTCAGTTTTAAGCACCAATGAAATCGCCAATCCTGCCACTGAATCTGAAGAAAAATATGGTGTTCAATTAGGACATTCACGTACATCTTTAGGCTTATCTAACACACAAAGTGTGAATAGCAGTGAAAATTATGCGACACGTCAAGCACTTGAAACACGTCCAAGCACTTTACATGTCGTACGTTATACCTGTTCTTAATTGTTTATTGAACGTTTGATATAAAATAAGGCGCGATTACAGCGTCTTATAAAAACTTACATTACGAAATTCTTTAGCTTCGTCTAAGTCTGGCCAAGTCGTTGCGCTACGCTCATCTAACTTTTGATAATGAACATGACTAAAGTTTTTCACTCGACTATCCGCCACCCACACTTCTGGGGCAAATTTTAAAAATTCATCTAAGAAAAAGCGATTACATTGATCATATAAGACATCCGCTGCGAGTAAAACATCAACCTGCTCAGCCTTGTATAAATCATCTAAATACTCAAGTTCAACATCATTCAATAATGCATTTTCACGACATGCATCTAGACTGACTTGGTCGATATCACAACAAATGACCCGTTTTGCACCTGCCATTTTTGCTGCAATCGCCACTACACCAGAGCCTGCACCAAAATCAAGCACCACTTTATCTTTCACATGATGAGGTTCTGCCAGCAGCCATTGTGCCATCGCTAAGCCAGAAGCCCAACAAAAAATCCAATAGGGTGTGTCATTCCAAATACGACGAATCACTTCATCATCCAAACGGTCTGTTGGGAAAACAGGTGGAATGAGCCATAAAGAAATTGGTGTTTCAGGCAACTGCTGTGCAAGCAGTTCACAGTTTGGAATTACTTCATGCAAAGCATCGAGTAAGTGTTGTGGGGCTTTTTGAAATTGAAATGTACAGCTCATAAGATTTCTTTTAATTCATTTTAATCTTGAAAATCCCCTCTTCTACTAGGAGAGGGTTAGGGAGAGGTCTTAATTTAATTAATGCCCTCATCCCAACCTTCTCCCTAAGGGAGAAGGAGCATCTCATTATTGTTCACAATGAAATTCCCTCTCCTCTTAGGAGAGAGCTAGGGTAAGGTCTTAATCTCCCCCTAACCTCTCTTTAAAAAGAGGGGAAACTGTTGCAAATTGAAGATTTGCAACTCCTCCCTTTATCAAAGGTGAGAAGCATTGCTTCGCAAGGGGAGGGATTCTATTAACCCAATGCTTTTTCAGCAGCTTCCACAGTTTGACGAATTAAAGTAGTAATAGTCATTGGACCTACACCACCCGGAACTGGTGTATAAGCAGAAGCTACATCTTCAATCCCAACAAGTTGGATATCACCAACACCACCACCTTCACGTGGATGGAAACCAGCATCAACGACAACTGCATCTTGTTTGATCCAATCTTTTTGAATCAATTCAGCCTTACCCACAGCACCCACAATAATGTCAGCTTGCTTGACAAACTCAGCAAGATTTTGAGTACGTGAATGACAAATGGTGACTGTTGCATTTGCTTCAAGTAACATCGCTGCCATTGGTTTACCCAAAATCGCAGAACGACCTACCACAACTGCGTGTTTACCCGCAATTTCAATGTTATTTTCTTTGAGAATGGTCATGATGCCCGCAGGAGTCGCTGAACCATAAGCAGCTTCACCCATTGCCATACGACCAAAACCAAGACAAGTCACACCATCAACATCTTTTTCTAAAGAAATGGCATCAAAACAAGCACGCTCATCAATTTGCGCAGGGACTGGATGCTGCAAAAGAATACCGTGTACATCAGGATTAGCATTTAATTTTTCAATTTCAGCCAATAATTGCTCAGTTGTGGTTTCTGTACCCAATTCAACTTTAAGAGAGTCCATACCTACACGACGGCAAGCATTACCTTTCATACGAACATAAGTTGCTGAAGCACCATCATCACCAACCAAAATCGTCGCAAGAATTGGGGTACGACCTGTTTTTGCTTTCAACGCTTCAACGCGAGTTAACAAGTCAGTTTCAATTTGTTTTGCCAATGCACGACCATCTAAAACTAATGCCACGGCACATCTCCAAGGTAGATATGAATCAATTTTGCAAATAATACATGATTATTTAGACAATTTTATTCTATATGCTGATTTTATGTGCATACGAATAAATATAGTATTGTTTTTTTTTCAAAGGTTGCTAATATGTGCATCACCAAGACACGGTGGGATGGCAGAATGGTGATGCAGCGGACTGCAACTCCGTAAATGCCGGTTCGATTCCGGCTCCTACCTCCAATCTTGTAAGCCCGAGTGGTGAAATCGGTAGACACAGGGGATTTAAAATCCCCCGCCCACAAAGCGTGCCAGTTCGAGTCTGGCCTCGGGCACCATTTTAATACTTCTTGAAATGGTGCAATAAAGAACCCTGCAATATGCAGGTTTTTTTATGCCTAAAATTCCTCAACTTCTATAACCTTCACCCAAATTATAACAAAACACCTACTAAATCATTGAAATACAATTATTATATAGCCATCTTAAAGCCACTATATTTATTTTCTGTATAATCATTTTTTAAAATCAGTAATTATCGACAATCTCTTGCCCTCATTTCTATTCAACACGTACAATATTCACCGACCAATCTTTCTAATTTGATAAGAAGCTATTTCTACCCGATTTAACTTCTCATGAGCAATATGAGCAAAACCCAACAGACCGCACTCTATTTACAGCAATTAGAAAAAAAGTATCCTCAAGCTTTTAAACGCAACTATTTATTTTATAGTCAGATTAAAACCAGAGGGATTTTGGATGAATTACGCGAACTCATTCCTTGGGTTCTTGCTGCCATGATTTTTATCAGTATTGATTTTGCATTAGGTAATTTCATCGAAACTCATTTTCATCAATTTGATGCAACACAATCTAAAGGTATTGCGATTCTGGTCATCATGCTATTTTTTATGTTGATTGTTCCTTTAATCATTAAACAAATGAAACATAGCTCAACCCATTTATACCAACAGTTTAAAAATGTACCGCTGAAACTCGCGATTGTCATTATTATACAAACCATTAATATTGCTTTTATACAAAGTATGTTTTTACAAGGCGTTCTATTTTTCTTTGCACTTAGCTTTGGCTTTGTTAAATTTTACAAAGAAAATATGTTCAAAGCACATACCAGCACCATTGAATACTATTATTTGCAACAAGTTCGTCGTGCTTGCTTTTGGTCATATAAACAAGCCCTAAAGACCAAATCAAAATTAAAGCTTGCTAAAAAAGGCTCACCAGAAGCCAAAAAATCACAAGCCCAACTGAGCGAATATCTTGAATTACATATCAGCCTATTAAAATATGAAAATGAATTGTGTAAAAACTATAAATTCATTGATTTAGATGCTTATATGGATAGCTTAATGTAAACAAAACTCACCTATACATCAAAATACGCCATCTAATGCAGCAATAAAAAATGAATAATCCCATATAACAATAAGCGAATTTTTAAAAAATTAAGCAAAAATGCTGTTTTTTAAATCAGATACTTTCGAATTGATTGAAAATAAAGCAAATAATCATAAATATACTTGCCAAGTTTTATTTTGTTCTTTATTATTGCGCTCATGCCCGAGTGGTGAAATCGGTAGACACAGGGGATTTAAAATCCCCCGCCCACAAAGCGTGCCAGTTCGAGTCTGGCCTCGGGCACCATTTTAATACTTCTTAAAATGGTGCAATAAAGAATCCTGCAATATGCAGGTTTTTTTATGCCTGAAATTTTATCATTTATTTCTGGTGTATTTCAATTATTCCCATTTTCGCTATTTAACATCTTCACTCTATTCAATTTTAATCAAAATGAATAAGGCAAGATATTCTCATCAAAGAAAAGCTGAATTGAATGAATAAGAAAAAATGATCAACACAACAATATAAAGCAGTTCAGTGTAACTGTGATTTTATGAATGGTATTTAAGAGAAGTTTTAGTGTAAAAGACCACTTTCATAGAGCTGAAAATGAGTTTAAATCAATCAGTAAAATTTAAAAAAAATAAAGAGCGGATTACCACTCTCTATTTGAAATTAATTCTTCCATTTCAACATCCATATAACCTTGATCTTGCGCCACCATCATCATTGCTTCCGCAATATAATCTGCCGCAGTATCATCTAAAGATGAATCAAGATCTTCAAACTGTGGTTTCATTTTATTAATTTCCACTACAGTTTTATGTGCCACATGATAAAGTTCATCATCACTTAGGCTTGATTTTGCAATTTTTTTTGCAAAACCTTCAATGACCTGTTTGACCTCAGCAACCAAAATATCTGGATAATATTCATCGTCAAACATAGGGAGAAGTAAATCGTTAAACATATGAACCTAATATTTAGCATTCGTTAAGCGCATCTATATAACATAATGCATACAAAACAACAAACTTCTCCCTGCATAAATTAAGATGCTCGATTCACTTGTTGCACTGTAGGTTTATCAGAACTTAAGCTTTTTGCCTTTTTCAACAAGCCAATAAATTCATCTTTCAAACCAAATTCATCAGGTTGCTGAGCTGACTGTGCCAGTTGCAAAATATCATTCCAACCCATTGAGCCACCATATTTACTGCCAGTGAGTTGCTGTCCATAACTTGCAACGGCAAGCGCAAAACGCGTATCACCACTCGCCTGAGTTAATGGCTTAGATGATGCAGAAATAGGTTGAGTTAATAAAATACTTTTTGCTTGATTTGGTAATTTATAACGTAAATTTAAATAAGCATACTCCGTCTTACTTCCCTGTGCTTTTGCCTCATTTTGATAACGAGAATCAGCCAACCAACCTTTTTGACCTGTTGGAATAATTTCATACAAAGCAGTCACTGTATGTCCAGCTCCGATATCACCTGCATCAACCTGATCATTATTAAAATCCTCTTGCTTCAACATACGATTTTCATAACCAATCAAGCGATATTCTTTTACTGTGGCAGGATTAAACTCAACTTGAATTTTTACATCTTGAGCCACTGTTGCCAGTGTTGAACTGAGCTGTTGTTTTAATACCTTCTTCGCTTCATTTTCATTATCAATATAGCTATAGTTCCCATCACCAGCATCCGCTAATTGCTCCATAAGCTGCTCATCATAATTACCACGACCAAAACCTAAAGTCGTAAATGAAATACCTGTTTTGCGCTTCTCAGCAATCATATTTTTTAAGGTATCAAAATCTGTAATCCCCACATTAAAATCACCATCTGTAGCAATTAAAATACGGTTAATCCCATTTTGAATAAAAGATTTTTGCGCCTCTTTATATGCCATTTGAATCGCACTTTCGCCCGAGGTAGAACCACTTGCCGAAAGGTCATTTATGGCATTTAAAATTTTGCTTTTTTCATTTCCCGAAGTTGGCTCTAGTACAACCTCCTCATGTCCAGAATACGTAATTAAAGTCACTTTATCCTGAGGACGAAGCTGCTCAGTTAAAATTGTTAAGGTTTTTTTAACTAAAGGTAACTTTTTCTCTTCGTCCATACTGCCTGAAACATCAACTAAAAATACCAAGTTTGCAGGGGGAAGCTGTTTTTGATCAATATTTTTAGCCTGAATCCCGATACGAATCACTTTTGCATTGGCTTGCCAAGGTGAATCTACGGTTTCAGTATTGACCAAAAATGGATGTTGACCTGTAGGCTGTGGATAATGATAATTAAAATAATTGATCATCTCCTCTACACGCACTGCATCTACAGGCGGCAAGGTTTTGTCTTGTGTCAGGAAACGTCGTACATTGGCATAACTTCCAGTATCTACATCAGCACTAAATGTTGACACAGGCTCTTTTGCAACAATTTTTACTGTATTTTGTTCATTTTTTTGGTAGTTTTCAGTATTTCCCTCAGAACCATAGGCTTCTGCTTCTACAACCGCATCTGCTGCGACGACTTCTGTAGCTGCCATATCACTTGCTGGTGCTTCGGTTTTTTTAGAACACCCTGACAGTAGTACAGTCATCATTGATGCTACTAAAATTGTGTATTTCATTTTCATCACTCAATCCTCAATTCAAATTTTGTAATTTTTCTGATTTATATCGATATACTTCATTTGTTATATTATAACATTAATGTATTTTAGCAATATGAGACTTGAATTTGGTTGACATGATTTTATAGTCATTTTGTAATTTTAAAATTAACCATAAATATCAAATACTTAAATAAATAAAACACAAATTATCAAACCTAAAAATCCCAAAATAAAAAACACAACAAGAACTGTGTTCTCATTGTGTGAAATTTTATAACTATTTTAAGCAAAATTTAAAAATTAAGTTGCAGCTGCTAAAGTTGCTTGCCATACCAATATCGCTTCATGCATCGCTTTTACATCATGTGCACGCACCATACATGCGCCCTGCTGAATACTCATCAGATGTGCAGTAACACTCCCAACCGCACGATTTTGCGCATCTGCTCCACCTAATGCCTCACCAATAAAACGCTTACGTGAAAGTGCAGAAAGTATTGGATACCCCATTTCATTTAACTTATACAGTTCATTCAATAGTTTTAAGTTTTGCTGAGCATTTTTTGCAAAACCAAAGCCTGGATCAATCATAATATTTTCAGGTTTCACACCTGCATCTAAAGCATCCGCTACACGTTGTTTTAACTCATAGATGACATCGGTTGTCACATCTTGATATTGATCCAAATTATTCATCGTGGTCGGCTCACCACGCATATGCATAATGATCACAGGAATGTCCAAATCAGCCGCGACTTGTAAAGCATGAGGTCGTGTTAATGCACGTACATCATTCCAAATATGCGCACCTGCTTGAACGGCTGCTTTAATCACTTCAGGTTCAGAAGTATCAATTGAAATAACAACATCTAATTTTGCCAATGCTTGCACAACAGGAATGACTCGCTGTAACTCTTCCTCAATAGAAACAGGAGAAGCACCCGGTCTTGTTGATTCTCCACCAACATCAATTACAGTTGCTCCATCCATAATCATTTGTTGAGCAAATGCAATCGCCTGTTCAACTTCATTATGCATTCCTCCATCACTAAACGAATCTGGTGTGACATTTAAAATCCCCATGACATGTGGTTTAGATAAATCTAATGTCAAAGTACCACAATTTAAAACTCGTTGAGTTAAGGGTATCAACTGCATAAGAACACTCCATTTTTACATTGCTATATTCTAACAAGTTCACTCCTTAAAATACTGAAATGTTTTACACCCTATAAATAATTTAAATAGAATAAAAAAAGAGCCTCTAAATAGAGACTCTTTTAACCATCATCAACATATTAATTTGCTGGTAATGGTGGAGGTGTTGATGGACCATTATTTGGAGTTACATCAATGACTGGATTTTCAGCAATATAAACTTTTGGTGGTTGTGGTTCACGACCTTCCATAATGTCACGGATTTGATCACGATCAATCGTTTCCCATTCCATCAAAGCTTTTACCATTGCGTGTGCGATATCTTTATTATTTTCAAGAATCTCACGTGCAACTCGATACTGTTCATCCAAAATACGACGTACTTCCTGATCAACCATTTGTTGTGTTGCTTCAGAAATTGTACGACTACCTACATTACCAAAGAAGCCATTTTGATTTTCATCTTCATAAACCATTACGCCCATTTTCTCAGACATACCGTACTTCGTAACCATTGCACGTGCCATTTTCGTTGCACGTTCAAAGTCATTTGAAGCACCAGTCGACATTTGGTTAATAAATACTTCTTCAGCAATACGACCACCAAAAAGAATTGAAAGTTCATTCAACATCTTATCTTTATAATGGCTAGTTTGATCATGTTCAGGTAACTGCCAAGTTACTCCCAAAGCCCAACCACGCGGCATAATCGTTACTTTATGCACAGGGTCTGTACCTGGAAGAATTTCAGCAACAATCGCATGACCTGCTTCATGGTAAGCAGTTGCACGACGTTCTTCTTCACGAATCACCATAGACTTACGTTCAGGACCCATGTAGATTTTATCTTTAGCATCTTCAAAGTCATGCATATCGACAGTGTTCTTGTTACGACGCGCAGCGAATAACGCTGCTTCGTTCACAAGGTTTGCCAATTGTGCGCCTGAGAAGCCAGGCGTACCACGTGCTAGAACTTTAACATCCACACCTGTTACAGAAGGCAATTTCTTCAAGTGAACATTTAAAATTTGCTCACGACCTTTGATGTCTGGAAGACCTACCATCACTTGACGGTCAAAACGACCTGGACGTAGTAAAGCTTTATCGAGTACATCTGCACGGTTTGTCGCAGCAATAACGATAATACCTTCATTGCCTTCGAAACCATCCATTTCTACAAGCATTTGGTTCAACGTTTGCTCACGTTCATCGTGACCACCACCTGTACCTGAACCACGGTGACGACCAACTGCATCAATCTCATCAATAAAGATGATACATGGTGCATGGCGTTTTGCTTGTTCGAACATGTCGCGCACACGTGATGCACCCACACCCACAAACATTTCAACGAAATCAGAACCTGAGATACTAAAGAATGGTACTTTTGCCTCACCTGCAATCGCTTTTGCAAGTAAAGTTTTACCTGTACCCGGAGGACCAACCATCAACACGCCTTTAGGAATTGTTGCACCTAAGCGTTTGAATTTTGCTGGATCCTTTAAGAAATCAACAATTTCAACAACTTCTTGTTTTGCTTCGTCACAACCTGCAACATCTGTAAATGTTACTTTGATTTGGTCTTCTGAAAGCATTTTTGCTTTTGACTTACCAAAACTCATTGGACCATTTTTACCGCCTGCGCCACCACCCATGTTGCGCATAAAGAACATGAATAACAAAATGATTAAAAGCACAGGGAAGCTTGCGATAAGAAGCTGCATCAATAAACCTTGACGCTGAGGTGCAGTACCTTCAACAACAACGTTATTTTTGATTAGAGTAGGCATCAATTCAGGATCTTGAACCGCAGGACGGATACTTTCAAAATCTGAACCATTGGTTTTTTCGCCACTTATTCTTTCACCATCAATAGTGACTTGTTTAATCTGACCTGCATTAACCGCTGTAACAAACTCAGAATAGTTCATTGCTGCAGGCTTATTGCGGTCACTAATGTTACTGAAAATTAAAATCAGCACACCAAGTATCACAAGCCACAAGACGGCGTTTTTGAAGAGATCGCTCAAAGCTTTATTCCCATATCAATCTAATTTGACCATGCCCATAGAGGGTGATCCTAACAAAAAAGCGAGTAATGAATTTCGCAATAAATTTTAAAAACGTACAAAATGCACAATTTTTAACAACTTGGCAAGAAGACTTATTGACAATTCATACATGAATTACACGATTCATTTCAATTTTTTTCAAGAATGCCTTTCAGGTGCATAATGTTATCTCATTATTCAACCGATACAGCTTTCATGAAACAATTTCAAACATAACACATGCATAAGAAAATGCTTTAGAAAAATTCACATTCTCTTTTATCAAAAATTCTTACTGCGAAGCCTTTTTACGACCTTGTCCAATTAAAAAAACTTCTTTTGAACGTGCTCGTGATGCAGCGGGTTTCGCTGTTTTCAACACATCAAAACTACTGACGACTTGTTTACGAAATTCATCAAAACCGTCCCCTTGGAAAACCTTAACTACAAATTGCCCTTTAGGTCCTAAAACCTTATTCGCAAAATCAAGTGCAAGCTCACACAAGTAAATTTGACGAGGTTGATCTACTGCCTTATTACCTGATGTATTGGGGGCCATATCTGAAATTACAACGTCTACAGTACGTCCATTTAAAATATTTAACAATTTTTCAAAAACTTCTTCTTCACGAAAGTCACCTTGCAAAAAGGTAACATCAGGTAAAGCATCCATTTCTAAAATATCTGAAGCAATGACTAAACCTTTATCACCAACGAGTTTTCCTGCAATTTGTGACCAACTTCCTGGTGCAGCACCAAGATCGACTACAGTCATACCCGGTTTAATCATTTTATATTTTTCTTGAATTTCAAGTAGCTTATACGCAGCACGAGCACGATAGCCTTCTTTTTGTGCTTTTTTCACAAAAGGATCATCTAAATGCTCTCTCATCCACGCACGACTACTTTTAGATAACTTTTGGTTGGTAATGCGTGTAGCCATAACTCTCTTAATACAAATTAATAATCCGCTCTTGATTGTACGTGAAAAATATTCGTATTGCAGTATGCAACAGCATTTAAATCATCTGTTGTTCGTGTGTTTTTTTAAATCAGCATAATCGATTATTTCTACAGAATTTACAGCGCAGTGATATGGCTTTTGTTATACTAGGCCGTTTTTAAAATTAGGTTATGCTTATATGGCAACTCTCTCTATCCAAGAACGTAAACGTTTACGTCAAATCGGACATGCATTAAACCCTGTCGTAATGCTGGGCGATAAAGGCTTGACTGATAGTGTCGTTGAAGAATTAAACCGTGCTTTACACGATCATGAGCTTATTAAGATCAAAATTGCAGGTGAAGATCGCGAAGCTCGTGCTGCGCTCATCACTGAAATTGCAAATACTGCTGAAGCTGAAGTCGTACAAACCATTGGTAAAATTGCTTTGCTTTATAAAAAAGCTGCAAAACAAAATCCTAAACTGTCGAACTTAGTTCGTCACGCTCATCTTTCAAATTAAGATTATTGTTTCATGGCAAGTTATGAACTCAATGCTTTTGATCGTCGTTTTCAAAGCATTTCTCTCGTTGGTGCGATTGAACAAGTCAGTCCCTATACACTCAATGTGGGTTATTGGTTAAGAGATCCTAATCAACTCATTTTGTATCCTGACTTGGTTGCATCTCATCCACGTTTAGATTTTCTTTGGGAAAAAACTTGCTTTGAAATTTTTATAGGCGTACAGGGCGAAGACTATTATCGTGAGATTAACCTTTCCCCTTCGCAAGCATGGCAAGCTTATCAGTTTGAAGAATATCGCTATCCTGAAACTATGCCACCACAAGTTGCGTATGATATTGAACTTAATCAATTAAAACGCACGCATTATGGCTTAAATGTTAGCCTCGATTTAACTGAATTTATGTTAGCCCATAAGTTAAAGTGGTCTGATCTTTTTATTGGTCTAACAGCAGTTTTAGAAACATCACAAGCACAGCAGTTTTATGCTATGCAGCATAGTGGGCAAAATGCAGACTTTCACAATAAACGTGATTGGCTACATATCTTTTAAGCCACATTGTCTTAATGAAATGTAAAAGTAACAAAAGCAAAAGGTTCCCCCCTTTTGCTTTATCTTTTTACAGCCAACTACCAACATCACTAGGAGATAAAACAATAAAAATAAATTGCTGATTAGAACAATCATATAAAGTATGCCCCTCCCATAACCAGAAACAAAATCCAATATAAATTTCATATAAAATTCACCCAGACTCTGTGTCAAAACTCCAAACATATACAAAGCCTAAAAGAGCGTTATGCCACCTCATTTTCCATTTTCTAATGTTTTGAATAATTCGTTTTAAAATTTATTTTTAAACTGATGATTATTTCCAACCCACTTAAACTGACTAATAAATAATACAAATGAACATTTTTTATGAAATGGTACACAAATAAAACGCCTGCTCATGTTTTATTTTTAAGCTATTTTTTTATAACTCAAAACAATGGGAAAATATTTTTTACCAATCGTTAAATTTATTACGTTTTACTATTTTTAATAAAAACCTTGCTAACAAGCTAAACTATAACAATAAATTTTAAATTTTGATTTATCGAATAAATATTACATTTTAGCGATTAGATATTCATTTTTTATAAAACAGAAACTCACTCTAAATACAAGGTGTTTATCTGACATATTGTTAATTTTTTACATGGACTTCAAAGGTAATGATGCGTATAATGCAGTGTTAAGTTATAAGCGAGCAGACACAGGGAGGGTAGGATTTAATTAACCTTCCTTTTTTTTCGTCTACTCGCTTTTTTACAGCCCTATTTTTGTGGTTTTAGTTCAGGAGCTTTGGTTTGAGCACCCCCGCCATTTTAGCCCTTGCTGACGGTACTATCTTTAAAGGTACATCGATCGGCGCTACGGGAAGTACGACTGGTGAAGTCGTTTTTAACACTGCCATGACTGGTTATCAAGAAATCTTGACCGATCCAAGTTATGCCCAGCAACTTGTAACTTTAACTTATCCTCATATCGGTAATACTGGTTGTAATGACGAAGACGCTGAGTCTGGTCGCATTCACAAAGTCTGGGCGAATGGTTTAATCATTCGTGACTTGCCTTTATTACATAGCAACTTCCGATCAACGCAATCTTTAGGCGACTATTTAAAAGAACATAATGTCGTTGCAATTGCAGATATCGACACACGCAAATTAACACGTATTTTACGTGATAAAGGCGCACAAAATGGTTGTATTCTTGCTGGTGAAAATATCACTGAAGAAGAAGCGATTGCAAAAGCACGTGCATTTGGTGGTTTAAATGGTTTAGATCTTGCCAAAGAATGTTGCGACCCTGAAGGTTTTGAATGGACTGAAGGCTCTTGGGTTTTAGGTCAAGGTTTCTCTCAGCCTGAAGCTAAATTCCATGTTGTTGCATACGATTACGGTGTCAAAACCAACATCTTACGTATGCTTGCAGATCGCGGTTGTAAATTAACTGTTGTTCCTGCACAGACACCTGCTGAAAAAGTCCTTGCTTTGAATCCAGATGGCATATTCTTGTCAAATGGTCCTGGCGACCCAGCAGCATGTGACTATGCCATTGAAGCAGTAAAAACAATTGTGGAAGATGCGCGTAATGTGCCTGTATTTGGGATCTGCTTAGGTCACCAAATTCTTGCTCTTGCATCTGGTGCTAAAACTGTGAAAATGCCTCACGGTCACCACGGTGCTAACCATCCTGTACAAAATCTTGAAGATGGTACAGTGATGATTACTTCTCAAAACCATGGCTTCGCAGTAGATGCAGAAACTTTACCTGCAACGCTAAAAGCAACGCACAAATCATTGTTCGATCAAACCCTGCAAGGGATTCATCGTACAGACAAGCCAGCGTTTAGCTTCCAAGGTCACCCTGAAGCAAGCCCTGGTCCACATGACTGTGCACCATTGTTCGATCATTTCATCGAACTTATTGAAGCATCTAAGAAGTAATTAAGGAGCGATCATGGCTAAACGTACAGACATTAAAAGCATCCTGATTATTGGTGCGGGTCCAATTGTCATCGGTCAAGCATGTGAGTTTGACTACTCAGGTGCACAAGCATGTAAAGCGCTTCGTGAAGAAGGTTATCGTGTTATTTTGGTCAACTCTAACCCAGCGACCATTATGACTGACCCTGCTATGGCAGATGCAACGTATATCGAACCGATTACTTGGCAAACTGTTGCAGCAATCATTGAGAAAGAACGCCCAGATGCAGTTCTTCCTACAATGGGTGGTCAAACTGCTTTGAACTGTGCTCTTGCACTTGATGAGCATGGCATTCTCAAAAAATTCAATGTTGAATTGATTGGTGCGACCAAAGAAGCGATCGAAAAAGCGGAAGACCGTAAACTTTTCGATATCGCAATGCGTAAAATTGGTCTTGAATGTCCAAAAGCTGACATTGCTGAGTCAATGGAAGAAGCTTTAGCGATCCAAGCACGTTTTGGTTTCCCTGTGATTATCCGTCCTTCATTCACTATGGGTGGTTCTGGCGGCGGTATTGCATATAACAAAGAAGAATTCATTGAAATCTGTGAACGCGGTTTCGATCTTTCTCCAACTAAACAATTATTGATTGATGAATCTTTAATTGGTTGGAAAGAATACGAAATGGAAGTTGTTCGTGATAAAAACGACAACTGTATCATCGTATGTGCGATTGAAAACTTCGACCCAATGGGTGTACACACAGGTGACTCAATCACTGTTGCGCCTGCACAAACATTGACAGACAAAGAATATCAATTGATGCGTAATGCATCTTTAGCTGTTCTTCGTGAAATTGGTGTTGAAACGGGTGGTTCAAACGTTCAGTTCGGTATTAACCCGAAAGATGGTCGTATGGTCATCATCGAGATGAACCCACGTGTTTCTCGTTCTTCTGCGCTTGCGTCTAAAGCAACAGGTTTCCCGATTGCAAAAATCGCAGCAAAACTTGCTGTAGGTTATACGCTTGATGAATTGAAAAATGACATCACTGGCGGTACAACACCTGCATCATTCGAACCTGCAATTGACTACGTTGTCACTAAAGTTCCACGTTTCAACTTCGAAAAATTCCCACAAGCTGACGCAACTTTGACGACACAGATGAAATCTGTTGGTGAAGTCATGGCGATTGGTCGTAACTTCCAAGAGTCTGTAAATAAAGCACTCCGTGGTCTTGAAGTGGGTGCTTGTGGTTTTGATGAAAAAATCGCGCTAGGTACTGAAGGCGCACGTGAAAAGATTTTAGTTGAGCTTAAAGTTCCAGGTCCTGAGCGTATTTGGTATGTAGCTGACGCGTTCCGTCACGGCTTCACTTTAGATGACGTTTTTGAAGCAACGAAGATTGACCGCTGGTTCTTGATCCAAATCGAAGATATCGTTAAAACTGAAAATGAAATCAAAACTTTAGGTTTTGGTGATTTGAATGCCGATAACATCCGTGCATTCAAACGTAAAGGTTTATCTGACCTTCGCATTGCGAACTTGATGGGCATTTCACAAAAACAATTCCGTAAACACCGTTGGAACTTGGGCGTAACCCCTGTTTACAAACGTGTAGATACATGTGCTGCTGAGTTTGAATCAGATACAGCGTATATGTATTCAACTTACGATGAAGAGTGTGAATCGAACCCATCGACTAAAGATAAGATCATGGTGATCGGTGGCGGTCCTAACCGTATTGGTCAAGGGATCGAGTTCGATTACTGCTGTGTACACGCGGCGCTTGCAATGCGTGAAGACGGTTACGAAACCATCATGGTGAACTGTAACCCTGAAACAGTTTCTACCGATTATGATACATCTGATCGTTTGTACTTCGAACCAATTACGCTTGAAGATGTACTTGAAATCGTACGTACTGAAAAGCCTAAAGGTATTATTGTACAGTACGGTGGTCAAACTCCGCTTAAATTGGCTCGTGCTTTAGAAGAAGCAGGTGCGCCAATTATCGGTACATCTCCAGATGCAATCGACCGTGCAGAAGACCGTGAACGTTTCCAACAAATGATTCAACGTCTACAACTTCGTCAACCAAACAACAGCATTGTAAAATCTGCTGAAGAAGGTATGGCTGAAGCTGCGAAAGTTGGCTATCCATTAGTAGTACGTCCTTCGTATGTACTCGGTGGTCGTGCGATGGAAATCGTATACAACGATGACGAACTTAAACGCTACTTACGTGATGCGGTTCAAGCATCAAATGAAGCGCCTGTTCTTCTTGACCATTTCTTAGATGATGCAATCGAAGTTGACGTAGACTGCGTATCTGACGGTAAAGACGTTGTGATCGGCGGTATCATGCAGCATATCGAACAAGCAGGTATTCACTCAGGTGACTCAGCATGTTCTATTCCTCCTTATTCTCTTTCTCAAGAGATTCAGGATGAAATGCGTCGTCAAACAGTTGCAATGGCAAAAGAACTTGGCGTTGTTGGTCTGATGAACGTTCAGTATGCTGTAAAAGGTAATGACGTTTATATTTTAGAAGTAAATCCACGTGCATCACGTACTGTGCCATTCGTTTCTAAATGTATCGGTGACTCTTTAGCAAAAGTTGCTGCGCGTTGTATGGCGGGTCAATCTTTAGAATCTCAAGGATTCACTAAAGAAATCATCCCGACTCATTTTGCAGTAAAAGAAGCTGTATTCCCATTCAACAAGTTCCCTGGTGTAGATCCAATTCTTGGACCTGAGATGAAATCTACAGGTGAAGTGATGGGTGTAGGTAAAACTTTTGGTGAAGCATTCTATAAAGCTGTTTTAGGTGCAAATGAACGTTTACCTGGTCTTCCTACCGAAGGCGAAGTAAAACACGCATTTATTTCTGTACGTGATTCTGACAAGCCTCGTGCTGTTGGTATTGCAAAACAGTTAACTGATCTTGGCTTCAAAGTTATCGCTACTGGCGGAACTTATGATGTAATTAAAGATGCAGGTATTGAATGTGAACGCGTGAACAAAGTCACAGAAGGTCGTCCTAATATCGTTGACCGCTTGAAAAATGGCGAAGTTCAGCTCATTATCAATACAACTGAAGGTAAACAAGCTCAGCAAGATTCGTTCTCGATTCGTCGTTCAGCACTTCAAGGTAAAGTGTATTACACTACAACCTTAAATGGCGCTGATGCTGTTTGCCAAGCTTTAGCAATTAAATTGCCAATGGATGTATACCGTTTGCAAGATTTACAAACTGTAGGTTAATTCGTTTACCGAGAAGTCCCGTCACCTCTCGGTGGCGGGCTTTTTTCATTTCTAAACCTATGTTTTTTTCATACACTCACAAATTGAGGGACAACAATGCAACGTTATCCTATGACACCTGAAGGCAAGGTAGCCTTAGAAAAAGAACTTCAGCAGTTAAAATCTGTTGATCGTCCACGTATTATTGCAGCGATTGCGGAAGCACGTGAACATGGGGATTTAAAAGAAAATGCAGAATACCATGCAGCACGTGAACAGCAAGGTTTCTGTGAGGGACGTATTCAAGATATCGAAGGTAAACTCGGTGCTTGTCAAGTGATTGATGTTAAAGAACTTGAACAAACAGGTCGTGTTGTTTTTGGTGTGACGGTGACCATCGAAAACTTAGATACTGAAGAACAAAAAACCTACCAAATCGTAGGTGATGATGAAGCTGATTTTAAAATTAATAAAATTTCTGTGAATTCACCTATCGCGCGTGGTCTTTTGGGTAAAAATGAAGGTGATGAAGCTAAAATCATCACGCCACAAGGCGAAGTTGAATATGAAGTTGTCAGTGTTGAATATCTTTAATTCATATTAAAGCACAATATTTGATAGAATTTAGGGCTGATCATTCAGCCCTTTTTTATGCTTGCTCGAAAATGACCATATTAGCTACGTACTTCAAAGCAAAACGCCATTGTTAATTTTCACTATTCTTTTTAAAGTGTTATAAAATAAAAAATCAAGTGGAAATATTATGAAAGCAGGACGAGTGAGTCGTACCGCTGAAGCCGCAGCTGCCTTACGCGCCAACCATCATCTAAATGCCGATAACCCAGTATTTTCAGACCCATATGCTTTTGATATGACCAATGCACGTTGGCGTTTACTGTTAAATAATTCGTTAGTTCGTAAAACCTTAAATTCAAGTTTTATGAACAAAACTTTTGGGAAACTGACTGGGCAAGTGGTAGGTCGTTCACGCTATAGTGAAGATTTATTACAGCAAGCAATTGAAAATAATGATATTCAACAATATGTATTAGTTGGCGCAGGCTTAGATTCCTTTGTTTTACGTTTAGCTGATCAATATCCACAACTAAAAATTTTTGAAGTGGATCATCCTGATACGCAAAAAACTAAGATTGAAAAACTAAAGAAAATTTCTAAATCGAATCAATTGCCTGCTAATGTCGAATTTGTCAGCATAGACTTTGAAAAAGAAAAATTATCGGATGCTTTAAAGCGTAGTGGATTTGATTCTGATCATGCTGCATTTTTTTCTTGGTTAGGCACAACACATTATTTAACACCTGAAACAACTTTAGCCACATTGCAAAATATTGCCTCAATTGCAGCGCAAAATAGTGAGGTGGTGATGGACTATTCTGTGGACTATAAAACCTTGAAAGGTTTTGAGCGCTTAGGATCACATTTTGTAATTCAATTTACACGTTTTATGAAAGAACCGTTGATGGGCGCATTTATTCCTCAAGAGTTACATAATGCTGTGCAAAAAATGGGTTATGCAGTTATAGAAGATTTATCTGGCATTGATATTACTGAGCGTTATTTTCATCATCGTCCTGATCATATTCGCCACACACATGCGTCACATTTAATTCATTTAAAACTTGTGTAAATTTCCACATCCTCTAAATCACTGAAATAGCCTAGTTTTAGATAATACTTAGGCTATTTTACTTAATTTTTGATTCTTGCTCATATAGAATAGCCAAATATGCTTTCTGCTTTGTACTCTCTATGACTGACGCCATCAACTCACCTGTTAAACATTGGTGTGAATTTGAATTTATTTCTAAAACTGTGAAAAACCCCAATATTCATATTAAAGGAAATTATTCTTATTATTCAGCCTATTGGGATCAGGGTTTTGAGCGTTGTGTGGTGCGTTATTTACATGATAAACCTTCAACGCCAGAAAAGCCGATTGATCAGTTATATATTGGTAATTTTGTCTGTTTTGGTGCTGAATGTGTGATCATGATGGGGGGTAATCAGTTGCATCGTCCTGATTGGATTTCGACCTTTCCTTTTGATACCCGTAGTTTTTTACCTGCGGGTGATACAGTCATTGCCGATGGCTGTTGGATTGGTAGTCGTGCCATGATTATGCAAGGGGTAAAAATCGGTGAAGGTGCTGTGGTGGCAACGGGTGCTGTGGTCACGCAAGATGTACCACCCTATGCAATTGTTGGTGGTGTCCCTGCAAAAATTATAAAATATCGTTTTTCAGAAGAAGATATAACAAAACTGCTTTCTCTCAAATTGTATGAAATAGATGAAAAGCAGTTTCTAAAAATGCGAGAGACGTTGCAAAATCATAACTTAGATCAACTGAGTTCATTGATCGAAACACTGAAATAAAAATTAACTACTCACGTATCATCTTGCTAACCATCCTTCTTTTGAGAATCAGTAGTTTTGGAACAACTTATTCATCACCTCTATCTTATTGCAGATGAGTATCCATCATTGACATTCATCGTCAATAAAAAAAGCCCAAACTATTTTAAGCATCTACCTAAAATATTTGGGCTTTTTTGACAAAGTTTACTTAGTCTTTAGACTCATCAGGTGGAACTTCAGTAATTTTCCCACCACGTGCTAAAAATGCAGCAACTTCATCTTCCAATGCTTGGCGTTGTTTCAGCTTCGCAGTCACCGTTAGAGTTTCTGCTTCCGCTAAGTCAGTGTCAGTCACACTAGAATCAGCAGCATTTGCACCTTTCTCGGCTGCTTTTGCTTCATCGTCATCAACTACATTGTCATCATTTTCATCATAATCATTTGTATCCGTCATTTAAGCTCTCCCCATGAATGACTCAGATCATTACCAAAATAAGGTTTATTTACGAAGAAATGTACCAATCTCTTAAGCATTCGCCTAGTACTAAATACATTAAAAACGCATATTTTTTAACCAAATTAGTAATTTTATTTAAATGATTGCCTAAAAAATATCAAATCCTATTTAAATTGCATAACGTGTATTTTGTAAATTTGATAAACCATTTGCCTGCATCATAAAACGTTCTTTTAAAAATGCGGAATGTTCAACCTGTTTTAAACCAAAGTTTCTAGCCCAAACAAAAGGAAATAATTCAGCCGACTCTAACCAACCAATGATTGACATACTATGCATCATGGCATCATTTTGTCCTTTGCGTAGATGTTCATAACGCTTTAAAGTTTGCTCATGTGCCCATACGCCACGCTTTAGATCATGTAATAACACATCACATAAAATAGCAGCATCTAAACAACCAATATTTACCCCTTGTCCTGCCAAAGGATGAATCACATGTGCAGCATCACCAATCAGTGCTAAACCTTCTTTAACATAACGCTGTGCAGCACGAGCCTTGAGTGGAAATTTTGCACGTGGCGTTGCTTCTAAAATTTCTCCCAACATATGATGACTTTCTTGGGTTAAAAGCTGACAAAACTCAGCATCATTTAAAGTAGCATATTCATCTGCATAATCATCAGGTAATGTCCAAACAATTGAAATCCAATGTTCTGCTTGTTCAGGTACTAAACTTGCCATGGGTAAAAATGCTAAAGGTCCTGTCGGATGAAAAATTTGTCGTGCAACATATTGATGAGGTTGTGTGCTACGAATCGCACAGGTTAACCCTGCTTGCTTGTAGTCCAAAATATCTAAATCAATAAATGCTTGCTCTCGTACAAATGAATTTGCCCCATCTGCACCAATCACTAATTTGGTTTTCAAGCTTGAGCCATCTGCAAGTTGAATGATCCAATATCCAACAGCTTGCTCTACACGAGTCACTTTAACTTGGGTACGATAGTCTTTTAATTTTTCCAGCATCGTTTGTTGAATAGCAAGATTTAAAATACTCGGTTCTACCATGGAACCTAGACTTTGTTCATCTGTGGGAAAATGTGTAGAAGCTTGACCAAAATTAATTTCGCCATAGCCATTTTTATTCCAAACTTGCATACCTGTATAAGGCATTTGACGTGCAATTTTGTCCCATATATTCACTTTTTTAAGCAAATGAATAGTGGCTTGACTGAGTGCTAAAACACGTGGATTTGCGACAGCTAAAGTTTTGCTTTCATCTAAAATAGGTGCAGCATCCAAAACAGTCGCTTGTACGCCACCTTCGGCAAGTAATAAAGCAGTTAAACCACCCACTAACCCACCACCCACAATCACCACGTCTAATATATTCTGTGTAGTTTGACTCATGCTTTTAGCCCCATTGCATAATTGGCAACTAAAGGTTTAATCCCAGGAATAAGATCAAAAGCCACCAAACCTGTATTACGTAGCAGTTTTAACATTGGATTTTGATTACTAAAACCACGTACAACTGAATCACAAAATTTAATCACACGCTTTTGATCTGACAAACGCGCTTGCTCATAAGCTTTGAGTATTTCAGGCTCACCAATATCGTTTTTATGAACCACTTGTTGATGAAGATAGCGAACTAAAACATCAGCATCACGCATACATAAATTAAAACCTTGCCCTGCCACAGGATGAATAGTATGAGCAGCATTACCCATTAAAATGACACGGCCTACAGCTTGTTGATGTGCTAATACTTGTGATAACGGAAAACTAAAACGCTTTCCTGTTTTAATAAATTTCCCTGCACGATCTCCATAGGTTTTTTGCAAAGCATCAAGGAAATGTTGATCATTTTCTTCACCCAACCATTCATGCTCAGTTCCTTTGGTCACAGGCCAAACAACTGAACGGCGATATTCACCAGGTAAAGGTAATAGTGCCAAAGGTCCTAAATGACTAAAGCGTTCAAAACCTACTTGATGATGTGGTTTAGATGTCTGTACAGTGGTCACAATAGCAACTTGCTCATAATCATGTACGTCTACACCAATACCTAAAGCCTGACGACAAAATGAATCTCGACCATCCGCAGCAATGACTAATTTGGCTTTGAGTGCATGAATGTACTCTCCTCCACGTGTTGCTTCTATTTGTACTTCATCTTGATTTTGAGTCAGTGACGTGACTTGCACACCATCAATGAGTTCAATCAAGGGTTGTTGACGTACTTGAGTTAATAACACACGTCCTAACCATGCATTTTCAATCACCTGACCAAAGCTTTCGACTTTTTCTTCATCTGCTTTTAAACGTGCCTTACCAAAACTACCTTGCTCAGTAATATGCACTTCTAAAATTGGGGTAGCATGTTGTTGTAATGCATCCCAGAGTCCAAGCTTCTGATAAATCTGCACTGTACGACGAGATAATGCTGTATTACGAGCATCAAAGCTTGAGTGATAAGGTGCAAGGGTTGCATCATCATAATTTGGATATTTGATTGCCTCGAGCAATTTAACTGCGATATTTGCTTTTGCCAACATCAGAGCCAAACTTAGCCCAACCATCCCACCACCCACAATAATGACTTCTTGCTGCATGTTTTAACCCTTTCTATATGCAATTCAGCATGCTGAATACTGCTTATCTTGATTGATTTTATATTACATGAAGCGCAATGATTTTTATATTGGATTAGTATCTTGTTCGGTGTGATTTGGCAGCGTTATGTTAATCTAGGCAAAATTCGTTTTATAAAAATATGAAAAAATGTTTATTGCACATATACCTTCTGGCTATATTTTAGCGGATCTATTAGACAAAAAATTAAAACCCAATCTTCTCAGTCGTAAAGCGTTTTATAGCACGATTATGCTCGGTGCTATTTTTCCAGATATTGACCTATTTTACTTTTATTTCCTTGATCAACGCTCAGTACACCATCATCAGTATTTTTTACATTGGTTTTCTGTCTGGATCCCACTTTTTCTGTTGGCATTTGCTGCATGGAAAATCTTTAAACAGCATACTAAGTTTGCATTCATCGCTATGTTATTTTCAGGTGCTGCACTTTTACATATTTGTTTAGATACTTTTGTGGGTGATGTTTGGTTATTTGCACCCTTTATAAATCGATCCTATGTATTTTTTGAAGTTACAGCACGTTATCAACCTTGGTGGTTAAATTTTATTTTTCATTGGTCATTTTTGGTAGAGTTAGTCATCTGTGCTTATGCATTTATTTTATATATTCGTAAAAATAAGGCATTGAAATGATTGTTGCAGGCGGTGGTGCTGGTAGCTTATTTCTCATTATTTTCTTGTTGATTTTAATGTCACTCGGTTCAGCAAGTTTTTATTTTCTTTGGCGATGTCGATATACACGTCAAGGATTACTTATTCCACCTTTAAAAAAATGGCAACTCTTTTTACTGTATAGCCCAATCGTTTTATGTGTTTTATTTGCAGCTTTGATTTTTTGGGCAGCTCAAGCGAATGAAAAATATGTGAAATTTGAACATGAAAAAGATAAAAATCGCTATTTCACCCTCGAAAAAGATACACCTTTTGGTGAAATTATTCTGCCCAAAGGGACACATATCAGCAAATATATTCCTGCGGGTTTTGATCATAATGCACCACGCGACTTAAATGATGTAGATGGGATTCAATTTCCATATCCAGTACAAATCAATGGCATGTCTGTTCTCGAAATCTCACCAACAATAGGTTTTTTACGTTTAGCTAAAGATTATCATTTCATTCATCAAGCTAAGAAAATGACTTGCCCTAAAACACACTATCTTGTCGTTGATCTCAATAATTATCAGCTAGAGTAGCATATCGTGATAAAAATCTACCCATCCCACCACTTACATTTAAACCAAGTCTATGGACATTTCAAGATTGCATGTCAAAAATCGACTTCCCATCGTCATTACCGCATTGGAAAGATGGAAAGCTCATAAGTGCAAGGTAAAAAACTGATTTTTATGCTATTTATACATCAACTTATCATTTAAACAGATACAACTCAAATAGACTTTTACTCCACATGATTCATTTATTTATCAATCAAATTTCGTCGTAAAAGTCTATTGAAAGCGTTAATTAATTTGTACTGTTGCCCTCTTCAACCTTCATACTTTCAATGAAGTGCTTACATCCCGATTTTAATAAAACAATTGTCAATAAAGCAGCGACTCCACCAACAATCGCAATTGAATAACCAACTTTATTAATATCTGCAAAAACATGATCTGTGATCATTGCAACTAAAGTTGTGCCTATACCTAAACCGATCAAGCTACTGATTAACAAAAATATTGCAGAAATTTGAGCACGTAATTGGTTTGGTGCAAGTATTTGCATCGCCGCAGTTGAAGTTGGCATCGGAAAAGAAGCAAAAAACATAGCTATACTTAAAATAACTAAAGATACAGTCAGATTGTCTACCATGGTATAACTCATAATCGGCAAGAGAATGCCTAACCCACCTAGAAAACCTGTGTACATTGCCGCATCTTTACGTCCTTTCATGGTTAAATAATCCGTTAACCATCCTGCAAAAAACACGCCTGAAGTATTGGCAATCAACAGAATTGTTCCTAACATATACCCTGTTTCTACAGGTGATAAATGGTAATTTCTCATATAAAAAGCAGGTGACCAACTCATCATACAAAATAAAGCCATCGCATAAAATGTAAAACCCATATAGTGACATGTAAAAGTTTTACGATGCTTAGCTAAAAACTTAAATGAATCCGTAAATTTGACTTTTTCTACTTGCCCTAACGCATTGACACGCTGCCCTTTACGAATAGGATCTCGTACTGTAAGTAAAAAAATGATACCGATCAAAATACCCGGCAAACCAACCAAAATAAAAGCCACTTGCCAAGCTTTCATTAAACCAAACAAAGGAACCTGTATATGCGTTGCATCTTTTAAAAGACTAATCACATAGCCACCGACTAAAAAAGCAGTTCCCCCTCCAATGAATGAGCCAATTGAGTAAATACCAACAGCTTTTCCTAACTTTTCTTTAGAAAACAGATCACTAAATATAGAGTATGCTGCGGGTGATAAAGCTGCTTCGCCTATCCCAATGCCCATTCTTGATAAAAATAATTGCAGAAAATTTTTACTCAACCCACAAGCAGCCGTAGCAAAACTCCAAAAAATAATTCCGATTGCAATAATTTTTGGTCTTGAGAAACGATCTGCAAGATATGCTATTGGTAATCCCATAATTGCGTAAAAAAGAGAAAAAGCTAAACCATGTAATAAGCTAAATTGAGTATCTGTCAGATTTAAATCATTTTTAATGGGTTCAATCATCAAAACTAAAATTTGACGATCTATATATGAAAATATATAGGCTAACATGCATAAAAAAACAACATACCAAGCATATTTAGAACTGTGCTGCTTTTGTGGTATCTCACCATCATTCGCATTTTCGTGTCTCATCATTTATTTCCTTATAATTCGAGATTACGTTATCAATCCACACTTTGGACTTTTTAAGTGATGAAAAAATCATTTTCCTAACGAAATGTATTGTTGTTGGATCATCATATTCGTTTTTGATTTTATCAGCACACTGATAATATTTCTTTTTATTTTAAGGAGCAAGTACCTTCAGAGAAAATTTTTATTCTGCGTATTGCACAAAATTAGATCAAAAATGTCATATCATTAATTTAAAAATTTAAAACAACTTAAAATCTTCAATGACAAAGAATCACAATGATTATTGATATTTCTATAAATGATGAAATTCATAAAGAAGAAGTTTTAGAATTATATGTTGCTCATCTTTGGTCTTCTGCTGAAAAACCTGATCAGTTAATGTTAGCTTTACAAAACTCTCATAGCCTTGTCACTGCAAGATTTCAAGGCAAATTAGTCGGTCTTGCTAATGCAATTTCTGGTGGCTATTTAGTCGTGTACTTTCCACATATGTTGGTACATCCAGATTTTCAACGTTTAGGTATAGGCAAAAAAAATGATGAGAAAATTATTAGATCGCTATCAAAATTTTCATCAAAAAATGCTGACAGCGGATGCTAATGCCATTTCTTTTTATGAATCTCTTGGCTTTAGTCGTGCTGGAAAAACTCAACCTATGTGGATTTATGCTGGAACAGAACATTAAAAATAGAAAAATGAATCAAAGCGCAAACAATAATAAGTACATAAAAAACCCTCCTGTACTCAGGAGGGTAAAATCTTCAAAATGTGTCATCTTTCAATATAACTTTTTAAGTGAAATTTTTAATATCTCACTGATTTTACTGCACCACGCTTAGTTTGACTCTGCCATGAGTGCTTCAATATCTGCAACAGATTTCACGACATTTTTAGTCAAAACCAATGGACCATTTTGTGTTGCAACGACATCATCTTCAATACGAATACCGATACCACGCCATTTTTTATCTACGGTTTGATCATCAGGTGCAATATACAAACCAGGCTCCACAGTCACCACCATACCTTCTTCATAGCAGCGCCATTCGCCTTGATCTTTATATGACCCTACATCATGCACGTCCATGCCTAACCAATGTCCTGTACCATGCATATAAAATTGGCGATAACGTTCAGTTTCAATAATCTCTTCCAAATCGCCCTGCATAATCCCTAAATCAAGTAAACCTTGAACTAAGATTCTTACCGCAACATGATGTGGTTCTTTATAAGAGTTGCCAATACGTACAGCATCAATCGCAGCAATTTGTGAGTCTAATACAATCTGATATAACGCTTTTTGTTCAGGACTAAATTGACCATTTACAGGAAAAGTACGGGTAATGTCAGAAGCATAAAGCTCATATTCACAAGCTGCATCAATAAGAACTAAATCACCATTTTTCAATGGTTTATTATTTTCTACATAATGCAAAATACAGCCATTTTCACCACCACCTACGATACTATTATATGATGGCACACAACCATTTTTTCCAAAAATATAATTCAGTTCAGCCTCTAGAGCATATTCCATCATATTTGGTCGAACTGTTTGCATGGCACGGGTATGTGCTTCAGCACTAATCTCTGAAGCAATTTGCATAAGCTGAATTTCTTTGGCTGACTTATGCAAACGCATTTCATCTACAATCTGGTCAAGTTGAATGATCTGAGCAGGAACAGCCGCACCACGACGTGACTCACCTGTTGCTTTAGCAATCCACTGACTGACTCGCGCATCAAATTCAGCACGTTGCCCGATACGATAAAAAAGTTTTTCTTTATTGAGTAATTTTTCAATAATCTCTTCATCTAACAGATCAATGGCATAAGCTTCATCAGCATCATAATCGTCTATTGCACCATCAATTCCTGCACGATAACCATTCCAAATTTCCATTTCACGATTACGTTCACGACAAAAAAGACTATAGCTATAGTCTTCACATGTTGCATCTGTTTCAATAATTGCCACAGCTTCAGGCTCAGCAAAACCTGTTAAATAGAAAAAACTACTATCAGCACGAAATTTATAATCAGCATCTCGATTTCGCATCACTTCTGGACTGGTTGCAATAATCGCAATGCTATTAGGACCCATTTGTTCTGCGAGGCGGTCACGACGTTCCCGAAAATCTACTTGCGTTAATTTCATTCTTTATTCAGCTTATCATTCAGTGGTAAAAATTAGTTTGGTCTTATTCAATCAAAAATAAAGGCTTTTTTATGTTCAATATCATCTAAAAAAACCTTTATTTTGATGGGTAAATTTAACTAGGGCGATGTGGTGTAAACATCTCTACCACATTATTACTATCAGAAGCATCGATGACTTGCTTCATTTTACTGTGAAAATTTTGTAATAAAGAGCTTTCTAAAACTGGAATTTTCTTTCGTCCCATTGACAATGATACAGGAATTAAACGTACAAACTCATATAACTCTTGATAGCTTGCATCACCTTCTTCATCATCATCTGACTCATCAAATTCAACAGAAGCAACATCTTGTAAACTTTCAATCAATTCTTGTTCATCTGCTCGAATATGACCTGAAGCTAAACCAAAACCGAGCACTACACCAGCACACCAATCTGATAATGCTAAAACGCGTTCAGCAAGGCTATGCTCGTCATCTGGTAATAATGGTAAATAATCCAGTTCATCTTCTGATAAAGCATGTGCAATGTCTTCGGCTTCTTCAGCTAACATTGCGAGTGCATCTTCGTTTACTTTTGGTACATCAATGGTTGATAAAATTTGTAACCATTCATCACGAGATGGCACTTCAGTAACACAAATTATACCTGTAAGTAAGCCATGTAACTCACTTGGGCTTGAAATTTCTTCAATTTGACCAAAGTTTTGATCCCAATCTGACCAACCTGAAATATCGTCTTGCATTCGCTTTTCCAATCTCTATACTTCTGTATATATTACCTTTGATTGCAGATCTGTGCGACCCGTTATGCTAGAACAATTACAGCGTCTACAAACGCATATTGGTGTTTTAAAAACACGTATTGAAAAAACTGAGAAAGAAAATGTAGCACTGTTAAAAGAGAAAGCTAACAGTGAAGAGCAGACACATACTCAGATTTTGCATAAAAATGGCATTATCACTCAAAAGCAAGATGAAATCGAAAGCTTGACTGAACAACTGTCTCAATTGCAAAAACAGTTTAATCAACTCAATACTGATGCAAAATCTTTGGCTGAACGTTATGGTCGCCTAGAAAAAAGTTGTACTGATCTAAAAACACGTTTTCAAGAGATTTTGACTGAACGTAATGAATTACGTGTAATGAAAGAAAAGCTTCAGGCTGAACAGCGCCAATCTCATCAAGAGATTAAAGAATTAAATAATGAACGTGAACGCTTAATTCAGAAAAATGATCATGCGAAAACTAAAGTTGAAGCCATTATTCAACGTTTAGCGATTTTAGGTACAGAACAAGATCATCATGCGCAAGAAATTCAACAACTTGCTCATCCTGCTGAAACAAATGAGGAAGTTTAATCATGTCTGATGTTGTTATTGTTGAATTACGTTTAATTGAACAAATTTTTCGTTTAAGTACAACACCTGATAAACAAGCCGATTTAGAGCGTGCAGGAAACTTGCTCAATGAGAAATTTCAAGAATTTCGTCGTAAAGCACCAAACATGGAACATAACAAGCTTATGATCATGGTTGCTTTAGAATTAATGCAAGAGGTTTTAAGCCTTAACAAGTCCTTACAAGAATATACACATTGTGAACGGCTCCTTGAGGAAATTTTAAAAGATGTTGAAAAAGCAGTATAAACTGCTTTTTGTTTGCGCATTTGATGCAATCTAATTTATAAAAATACACATTTATTGAGAATGAGTATTTGCCACAGCATTCAGAATATGTATACTTAATATAACTCTGAGGTGTTCGCCAGTACGTCTATTCCCCTGCCGATACTTAAACTTACGGATGCGTTCTGTGTATTTTGAGTGTATGCCTACCCCGAGTAGGAAACCCAGTAAGTACGCGTCGTGTCCACCTTGAACTCATCGGGTTCAGGGTAACGACCATGCAGCGGCATCTTCGGAGAACTTAATTTTTTATAATAAGCTTTAACCATCTCATCTTTTTATTCTTTTAATATTTTTGTCTAATCTTTTGATTTAAACCCTTCTTCTCTTTTTTGTAAATTTGATAGAAAAGCATAGTTCATGCTTTTCTATTTGAGTTCGTCTAGTGAATGATCAAATTATGCTTTACTTTTACAAATGTAATCTGCAATTTTTCCAGCCGCATCATCAAAAATATAAATTAAATTTGGGTCTGTAGAACAAACAGACGATTTAAATAAACCTTTTAAAGTCATCCAAATACTTGTTTTTTCTGATTCGACCACAGCATTTGTTTGTACTGTACGCGTTTGTTTCATTGCATATTCAGTAAAAATTGTATGCCAATTTTGACCGAACTTTTTAATATCTGCCTCACTTGCACCATTTAAGTCAATAATTTGATTAATTTCGACAGAGTTTGGATTATAAATAGCAATAAATGGTCCATTTGAACGAAGAAGTTTAGGATTGAGTTGAGTGAGTTCCTCTGCTGCGAGTTTATAATCATAAACTGCTAAAATTTCTTCACAGTCATCATTATTTTGTTGCAACTCAACTGTTACAGGCACTTTAGTCACAACTTGAGCTGTTTCAGCAACACCTTGATTTTCCGTCGCTTCTTCTACTGTTTCTAATTTTACAAAGCTATTACATAATGCGGTATTGGCTTTTTTTGCATTGGTTCCTTGACTCAATAAAATCACTGCCGATGGACGTGTACTTGCATGTACAGGCATCAAATCTGCAACACCCATAGTAAATTGGCGAGACATTGTATCTTGAGCATGAATAGGTGGCATCGCCATTACAGGCGGCATGGTCATTGCAACAGGAGGAGTTAAGTCATCTAGCACACAACTTTGACCATTTTCGAAAGTTGCTTTTAGTTGTCCCTGTTGCTCAAGATCATCATTTAAACCGTCTATATTGACATTTTTTGCTGTTTTACCTGATGCCAGAAAGGCTTGGCAACGCTCAGATGTCAATGTGATCTGTTGATTTTGATAACTAAATTTAAATTCACCTTGATGATTTTCCATTTTACCTGTGATCTGTGCAGAAGCAGCAAAAGACATTCCACACAAAAATAAGGTCGCACATAGTTTGTTCAGCATACATTTAACTCAATAAATAAAAACTGCTGAAATGTATCAAACAATGCTGAATAAAATTATTTAAAATCAATTATATGCTTATATATAAAACAAAAACTGTTGCTTTAAGCAACAGTTAGTATTTCCAATACACTTTATTTACTCATCGGTTAAAGCACATTCAAAACTACTCGGATTTTGCCCACAACGTACTTTCTTTAATATTTTCATCATCGCAGGGTCATAATAGCCTTCTTTGGTCATTTGAACACGCGCCTCACGCATAATCTTGATATAACCAGGCTTATCTGCTTCACGGATTTCCATCCAATATTTTTCTGGTATTTCTTTTTCAATTTTATCAACAAATGCAAAAGCAGGATCTAGTTGTTTAGAGATCATTTCACGTGCAATTGACCCCATGCCTATTGGAAACTTGTTACGGTGCATAATCAAAGTACCTGTAACCTGAATAAGCGGAAATTTAATAATTCCACCTACTGTTTTTCCTGTTTTATCATTCATTCCTTTTTGTAATTCTAAGGGCTTAAATAACAAAGCAGGTCCAGCCATAATATCGACCTCTTTATTATTAAACTTGCCACCTACAGTGAGTAAATCAACAGAAATCGGCTGTGCCCCAACGTTTTGCACCAATTTTTTTTGCGTACCATCAAAGTTCATAACAGCAACTTTTTTCCCTGCTGCTTTTGCCAAAGTATCTATACGACGGTCATTGACCATAATATAAGCCGCACCTAAAGGTACAATACCGACCACCTCATAGTCTTTATTCACCATTTTAGAGTCATATTCAGGTCGCGCCAATAACTGAATTACAGCAGATAATTGCTTATAGCTTTGTACCGCACCAATGGCATCAATACTGCCCACAAATGGATTAAACTGACGTGCACGTAAATTACTAATTCCTGCACCATCACAACGTTTACTTCTAAAATCTTCTGTTAAAACACGCTCATCGGTATAAACACGTAAATTTAATTCCGTGGAGGCTTTTTTCTTTAATTTTGGATAATCCATATCTATGCGCATTTGCAGTTTAGAAGGTCGAGTGATTTTTAAATCAACACCAAAATCTTTTGCAATCTGCGCAATACGAGGTAATTCACTAATATAGGTTGTTGCTTGTTCAAAAGCTTCACCATTGGCGCCATCAGGTGAATAAACACATAATGTCACTTGTTTAGGAATTTGCGCCCAAACTTTTGGATCATTCATTAATTGTTTAATTTTTTGTTGTGAATGTGCAGACAAAGTCAAATCCAGTTTAGGTGCAGCATAAGCCATATTTGAAACTGACCAAGGGAGTAAAATTGCCATTGCCAATAAACTGCTTTTAAACGCAGGTGCAATATACTTTTTCAAGTCATTTTTTTTGATCATATTCATGTTATTTTCCATTTTTATATCATGTGATGGTCTATGACCTTCTATCCTTATGCCTTAAGTTAAAAGAACTTGTTTTAGATTAAATTGACTGCTTAAAGCCAAATGTCGTCAAAAAAGTTAAAATTTACAAATCGTTCTACTTTTTATTTTTTATATATAAATATGAATCACTTAATACAAAGCTATTCGCTCACCGTTTATCTGATTTTTCATTAAAAATGTTTCTGTTTCTTAAGCTGATCTTTATTTTTAAATAAAATGTATGAATAGAACTCATCATTTTTTATTTCAATGATATTTGATTGGTAATATCACGCATTGCCTTGTTAATATTAAGATTGATTTTTCAGTTTTTAAATACCTTAACCTTATGTCTAATCAAACTTTACAACTACGTAAACAACTCAGATCACAACGACGAAAATTAACAGCATTTCAACAACAACAACATGCTCAAGCTGTATTACAACATTTAAGACATTATCCGCGATTTTTTTCAGCAAAAAATATTGGTATTTATTTAGATGGGTTTGGTGAATTGCGCACTCAACATTTGATAGAACTTTGTTTTAAACATCAAAAAAATGTGTATTTACCAATGATTTGCAATATGAATCAAAGCTTACGTTGGGTCAAAATTTCACATCAACAATACAGAAATAAACGTTTTGTTCTGCATAAATTAGGTATGTTTGAACCTATGGCGAGTCGCGGTTTGCATGTTTCTTGTTTAGATCTATTACTAATGCCACTCTTGGCATGTGATCTTACTGGAGCACGCATGGGAATGGGTGGTGGTTTTTATGATAGAACCTTAACATCAGCGCCTTATAAACCCTATCGTTTAGGATTAGCACATGATTTTCAGTTTTTTGATGAAAAATTTGTTCGAAATCCTTGGGATCAAGCACTTCATGGCTTGGTGACACCAAGGAAATTAATGCACTTTCAACGTCAAATTAGCCAATAGTCATTTTTATGATTTATTTATTATCAAATACTTGACATTTTTTATGCAAATTATTTATTACAGCCCTTGTAATTTTTGAAATACACATCACTATAAAAAACATGACAAATTATTTTGTCACTCATTAGGAGTGCCCATGTCTGAGATTATTATGAATCAAGAAAACTTAGAGCCACAGGTTCCAAGTGTATTACCACTTTTAGCGCTACGTGATGTTGTGGTGTATCCACACATGCAAATTGCGTTATTTGTAGGTCGTGAAAAATCGATCAATGCAGTTGATGTGGCTCGTAACAGTGACAATTTAGTATTTGTGGTTGCGCAAAAAGATTCGCTTACAGAAGAAATTGATCACGACAACTTATATCAATACGGTACTGTCGCGAAGATCGTGCAAGTTGTGAATCACGAAAATGACGAAAACTGCATAAAAGTATTAATTGAAGGCTTACATCGTTCTAAGTTAGTACAAATTATTGACAACGATGAATATTTATCAGCTGAACATGCTTTAAGCCCAATGACTGTATCGGTTGATCAGGATACACAAGCAACACGTGTAGAAGAGTTACGTGCTTTATTTGCTCAATATGCAGAAGCAAAATTACGTAATGCACGTGAACTGATCGCAGCAGCGAATAAAATTGATGATTTATTACAATTATTATTCTTTGTTGCAACACGTGTGCCTTTGAATATTGATGTTAAACAAAAATTCTTAGAACACGATGAGTTTGAAGCACATTTACAAGAACTCATGACGTATTTATTGCAACAATCTGAAGAACAACAGATTGAGCAAACTTTACATGACTCTGTAAAACGTAATATGGAAAAAAATCAGCGCGAATACTTCCTCAATGAAAAGATGAAAGTCATTCAGCGTGAACTTTCTGACATGAATGGTGGTGCTGAAGATGATATCGCTGAAATTGAAAAGCGTTTAGCTGAAGCTGACTTACCTGAGCATGTGCGTAAAAAAGCTGAAGGTGAATTCCGTAAGCTCAAAGCGATGCAACCTGCTTCAAGTGAAGCGGCTGTGGTTCGTAACTATATCGAGGCAATTTTAGATACGCCTTGGAATAAAGCGAGCAAAGTCAGCATTAACTTGGCAAAAGCACAAGAAATTTTAGATACCGATCATTATGGTTTAGATGATGTCAAAGATCGTATCGTCGAGTATCTTGCTGTGCAATCACGTGTGAAAAAACTCAAAGGTCCGATTCTTTGTTTGGTTGGTCCTCCAGGTGTAGGTAAAACTTCACTCGGTGAATCTGTTGCAAAAGCGACAGGTCGTGAATTTGTCCGTATGGCTTTAGGTGGTGTACGTGATGAAGCGGAAATCCGTGGTCACCGTCGTACCTATATTGGTGCAATGCCAGGTAAAATTGTGCAGTCATTGACGAAAGTCGGTGTAAAGAACCCATTGTTCTTACTCGATGAAATTGACAAAATGGCGCAGGACTACCGTGGTGATCCTGCTTCTGCTTTGCTTGAAGTGCTTGATCCATCACAAAACAGCAAGTTTAACGATCATTATTTAGATCTTGATCTGGACTTGTCTGAAGTCATGTTTATCTGTACTGCAAATAGCATGAACATTCCAGAAGCCTTACTTGACCGTATGGAAGTGATTCGTCTACCCGGTTATACCGAAGATGAAAAAATTAACATTGCAGACCGCTACCTTGTTCCGAAAGCAATTAAGAACAATGGTTTACGTGCCAAAGAATTGACTGTTCATGAAGAAGCAATTCGCGATATCGTGCAACGTTATACCCGTGAAGCAGGTGTTCGTAGTCTAGAACGTGAAGTGTCTAAGATTGCACGTAAAGTCGTGAAAGAAGCGGTCAGCAAAAAGGCGAAAAACCTTCAAATTGATGTCACTTCTGCAAATCTTCCAGACTACTTAGGTCCACATAAGTTTGACTTTGGTATGGCTGAAGAAGAAGCACAAGTTGGTCGTGTGAATGGTTTGGCTTGGACGTCTGTCGGTGGTGAATTGCTCACCATTGAAGTTGCAGCAGTCAAAGGTAAAGGTAAATTCATCACCACTGGTTCACTCGGTGATGTGATGAAAGAGTCGATTACTGCGGCAATGACAGTGGTTCGTACCCGTGCTGATGAATTGGGTATTGAAGCATCTCGTTTTGAAGAAACTGATGTTCACGTTCACTTACCTGAAGGTGCAACACCAAAAGATGGTCCTTCTGCGGGTCTTGCACTGACTACGGCACTTGTTTCAGCATTTACAGGCATTGCGATTCGTCCAGATATTGCAATGACAGGTGAAACCAGTCTAGGTGGTCGTGCGATGCGTATTGGTGGCTTAAAAGAGAAACTTTTGGCTGCACATCGTGGTGGTGTGAAACTGGTGTTCATTCCTCAGGACAACGTACGTGATTTGGCAGAAATTCCAGAAAACGTCAAAGAAGGCTTAGAAATTAAAGCTGTGAAAAGTATCGATGAGATTCTGCCACTTGCTTTGGTTGAACAACCAACACCATTGGTTAAAGCACCGATTGTTAAAGCAGTTGATGATGGTAAAAAAGCGGCTCGCCACTAAAATATATTGAGTGATCTCGCATAAGAAAGAGCGCTTCGGCGCTCTTTCTTTTTTATGATATAGAGATAAAATGATTGAACCAAAAAATTCATTTATACATGTTCTCTTACAATATAAAGATTTTAATTTATTAAATTTATAGCACAATAATAGTGATTATATTTTAAACAAAAACCATTGAAATCAAATATAATTTATAGGAGATAAAATCTTATATATAAAAATATACATTGCAATGAGTCATATACCAAGTTGGTTTATATAGTTTATCTTAATTCTATATTTATTTTAATTGAGTACCTTGAAAAAATAAAAATAGACTCAATATTTATAGTAATCACTAAACTTTTTATAGTTTCCAGTTGATTAACTTCAATCTGAATCTCCAGACAGAGCGAAGTTAAAACACAGTCTAAGTTTTAAGACTGTGTTTTTTTATGTCACTTAAAATATAGCCACTTTCATCTTGATTATTCTTTTTCTAGCAAACTATACACCACACCATTAATAACATCCGTCATTTTATTTACATTCAATTTTTCAACCGTATCATCTTTGGTATGATAATGTTTATTTCTAAAAAATGCCGTATCTGTGATCATAATTGCAGGTATTTCAACATTCCAATAATTCATATGATCTGAAAAATCAATTCCTTTGACAAAGGATGGTGCAACCAAACGTTGACAATCTAAACGCTTTAAATCTTTCATTGAATCACAATATTTTTCACCTAAATGACGTGAACTAAAGTTACTCACTGCTCCAATAAAATTGCCATGTTTAGGATAAAACAAGCCTAAACCTGAGGGGTATTCTTGTATTTCTTTATGGTCAAAATAGCCAATCATTTCTAAAATATAAACGGCTTGAATTTGAGATTTTTCATTTAAAATAGATTGAGCATGTACATAGCTTCCCATATGCTCAGTACGAAAATAGGGTGGCTCTTCTAAGGTATAAAAAACAAAATCAACATTATGTTTTAAACGTGTTTTATTTGCCGCCAAAATTCGTGCAGTTTCAATCACACCTGCCACACCTGAAGCGTTGTCATCTGCACCTTTGAAATTTCCATAAACATCGTAATGCGCACCAATAATGACTTTTTTAGAGTTTCCTGTTTGTAAATGACATACCACATTACGGTAAGTTTTGCCTTCCACCTGATAAGGTTGATATTCGCAAGGAATTGAAAATTGCTCAATTTGCTTTTTTAAGTAAGCTGCAACACGATCTAATTCTTTGGTATTTTCATAATTTCTAAAAGCATAAGGGGCAATAATATAATCTAAATAACCATTTAAACGGTATGCATCCGCTTGACGATGAATACTCGTATCTGCATAAATATTACAAGCAAAACCACAAATAACGCTCACACTTGCTAATTTTTTAAATCCTTGAAAGAGATTTTTAATGTACATTTCCTCGCCTTTTTATGCATTTTTTTAAATTTTAAAATTGTATTGGATGACGATTTACATCATCTGTGAATTTTTTACACCATCTATGAATTTTCTCGTCCTGAGCATCAACAATATAACGTTATAATATTGAGATTGCCACGTTAGATCATGTTTATATGAAAATCCGTATTCTGACCATCGGTCAAAAAATGCCTGCTTGGGTACTGACAGGTTTTGAAGATTATTTCAAACGTATTCAACCCTTTGTACAAACTCAAATCATTGAACTGCCTATGGCAAAACGTGGAAAAAATGATTCTGAAGCTGATATTTTAAAATACCGCCAAATTGAAGGTGACAGCATACTTGCGCAGTTAAAGCACAATGAAGTTCTCATTGCCCTTGAAGTGGGTGGTCGTGAGTTCAGTACCGAGAAACTCGCAGAAACCATGAAAGGTTGGATGCTTGAAGGCTATGATGTTGCTTTAGCCATTGGTGGACCAGATGGGCATTCTGAAGCTGTGCGCAAAGCTGCTGCATGGCATTGGTCACTGTCTAAACTCACCCTGCCACATCCATTGGTACGTGTCATGTTGATTGAACAATTGTATCGTGCGATGAGTATTAACCATAATCATCCCTACCACCGTGCAGGTTAAAACACTATTTTTAACATTAGTTTGCAGCGTTGCATCAATGCAACATTCTGTTGAAATTACAGGGCTTATGTCTTGAAAAAAACTCAGGCATCATTGGAACATTCATACAGTTCTGGTGAATGCTCTATCTTTTTGTTCTTCTGTTTAGGCGTATTGTTATGAATTTACAAACACTTCCGGGTTTATTTATTTCACATGGTTCTCCCATGCTTGCGCTTGATCCTGAACAAGTTGGTCCAGCACTGCAACGTTTGAGTTTGAATCTTCCTCAGCCTCAAGCCATCATCATCATGTCAGCGCATTGGGAAAGTGAAGCGCTTGAGGTGAGCACTGCTGTACGTCCTGAAACATGGCATGACTTTCGTGGTTTTCCACAAGAACTTTACGAAATTCGTTATCCTGCTGCGGGTCATCCTGAATTAGCAGAAGAAATTTTGCATCTTTTAGCAGAAGCACATATTCCTGCGCATGCCAATAGCACACGTCCTCGTGATCACGGTGTGTGGATGCCTCTCTTACATATGTATCCTGAAGCCAATATTCCTGTGGTCGAAATTTCTTTGCCTATGAATATGAGTGCAGAGCAAATTTATCAGATTGGACAAGTGCTTGCACCATTACGTGAAAAGCAAATTTTATTGATTGGTTCAGGAAGTATTACTCATAATTTAAGAGAGCTGTCTTGGAATGGTGACAATAGCAATGTACCAACATGGGCATCGACTTTTAGAAATTATGTCGTCAGTAAATTAACCCATAGTGATTATGGTGCTGTGTTAGATTGGCAACAAATTCCTTTTGTGCAAAAAAATCATCCAACACTTGAGCATTTTGCCCCACTGTTTTTTGCTATGGGTACAGGTACACGATTTAGTGTAGTACATAGCAGTTTCTCAATGGGTGCTTTAGGTATGGATCTTTACCGTTTCGATTAAAATGCCGATTTATTTAATTGAGAATAAGTGATCACTGGATTGCTTATTCTCAAGCTTTATTTTATTTTCTTTTTCTATTTTTAACTATAATTACTTAAAAATAACATTTTGTTCAGTTTCATTTAACTTTCTACCTGATTCGTTACATTTTTAAACCGAATGATTCAATTCTATCCATATCTTTTAAATCTACCTGTTTTATCCTATACACAATTTATTGATACTGTGAATAAACATGAAATTCAAATATTTAGCTTTAGCAATTTTGCCATTGGCTGTGGCTGCTTGTCAGTCTAGTGACATTCAAAAAGTTGGAGATTTAGCAGTGTCAGTGTTACAACAACAAAATGCAGATAAAATTTTACCGACTTATCAATGGTCAGCAGATACTGGTGCAGCTAAACCATTAGTACTGAATTTTGCTCAAGATGGCAGCTTAGGTATTTCTACGAGCTGTAACGGTATGTCTACAAGCTGGAAAATTGAAAATAACCAAATTGTTAGCACCAATGTAGCATCTACATTGATGGCATGTTCAGGTGATGCAGCAAAACAAGAAGGTCTTGCAGCAAGCTTGTTTGAACAAGGTAAAACTGCTTTTGTATTAAATACAAGTAATCCACAAAACCCAACGTTGACCCTGACATCTGCTAAAGGTGAAAAAGTGGTATTTACAGGTCAATTAACACCTGAAACAAAATACCAATCTCAAGGTGAAACCATTTTCCTTGAAATTTCACCTGAAACCAAAGAATGTACTGCGGGTGTAATGAAGAAACAATGCTTACAAGTTCGTGAAATCAAATATGCGGACAATGGCGTTAAAACACAAGTAGATAAAGACTGGACGTTGTTCTACGACAATATTGATGGTTTCACTCATACAACTGATGAGCGTCAAGTTGTGCGTATTAAGCGTTATGAAATTAAAAATCCTGCGGCTGATCAGTCTAAATATGCTTATGTACAAGACATGATCATTGAGCGTGAAGCGGTTAAAGGTTCTCTTTAATTTTTATACATCAAAATAGTTTTTTTAAAACCGATGTTTAGGCATCGGTTTTTTTAATCCTTTTCAATAATTCCAATATGTGTGATTAGAACATGAAAACTAAAATAATGATGCTTGTCCTATTCTGTACGTCTTGTACTGAAAAACCGCTATCTACACAAGAAACTCAAAAAACTGCTCAGTCAATATACATGGGCATATACACCACCCAATATTGACATTCCGATTGAACTGACGTTTAGTAACGATCATCTCAGTGCATATACGTCCTGTAACACTATGGGCGAGTCTTATAAAATTATTGAACAGAAAATGATAGCCCCTATCATTTTTGGCGATGCCCAAGCATGTGCACCCAACATCATGCAACAGGAACACTTTATTCGTATGTTTTTTCTGCAAGCTGTACCCTTTCAAATTAAATATGCTTCAAGCAAACACCCGAAACTTATTTTCCAAAAAGACCAACAAGATCATATATTTATAGGTACAAAAATTTCGAGTAAAACAAACATCCTCATGGAGAATAACTAATGAAAATCATGCCATTATTGTTTTTCTGTGCATTATTATCTGTTTCAGCTTGTCAAAACTCCCCCTCTAAAAATCAAACACTAAGCCCTACTGCTCCGTTATCCGCACAACAATTCACTGATGCCTTAACACAACATACATGGAGCTATACTCCACCAAACAGCTCAGTGCCTATTCTTGTTAATATTTCAACTCAAGGTACTCAAATTTATAGCGGCTGTAATCAAATCTCAAAAGCACATGTACTCGATGGCAATCACCTCCAAAGCAAAGGTACTCAGATTCAAACTTTGATGGGCTGTGGCACACTAGAGTCCCAAGAAAATTTAGCGACTCAAATTTTTACAGATGTACATTTAGATATTCAAACGCATGCCAAAGATCAAAAAAAGCTGAATGTTTCGTTAAAAAATGGCGCTATATATACCTTTCAGGCACTTCCCTATATTTCTGATCTATCCTATTATGATGCTGAACTATTGAAAAAATTTACATGGCAACATCAAACTGATGAACAAAGCCTTGACCAAATTCAACCCTTACTTATCAATTTCACAGCCGATCGTATGCTGTTTTATGCAGGCTGTAATGGTCAAAGTCAAAAATATATCCTTGAAAATAAGACGCTCATTCCAAAAAGTGACTTTAGAAGCCAAGTGAAATTTTGTGGCAATACACAACATGAACAACATATTGCTCACATCATGTCCAAGCCTATGAATATCAGGTTTAACTTTTCAACGGCTTTACCAACTTTAATTTTAGAATCAAAATATCAACCCAATATGATTTTTCAAGCCATTCCGCGAAAACAAGACCTGAAATCAACTTGATTCAATGCCATAAAAAAACCGATGCAAAAGCATCGGTTTTTAGATTTATTCGAGGTTTAAACCTTAGAATACACCTTGTGTGATCATCGCATCAGCCACTTTTACGAAGCCTGCAATATTTGCACCATTTACATAGTTCACAGTACCATCTTCTTCAGTACCGTATTTCACACAGTTACGGTGAATTTCTTTCATGATCGCATGTAAACGCTCATCTACTTCTTCAAATGTCCAACCCAAACGGATTGAGTTTTGTGACATTTCAAGACCAGAAGTTGCAACACCACCCGCATTTGATGCTTTACCTGGTGCATAAAGAATTTTCGCTTCAACGAATTTCTCTACAGCTTCAAGTGTAGAAGGCATGTTTGCACCTTCAGCGACACAGATCACGCCATTAGCAAGAAGTGCAACTGCATCGTCTTCATCCAATTCATTTTGTGTTGCACATGGTAGTGCGATATCACATTTGATTGACCAAGGACGTTGACCTTCAAGGTATTCAAAACCGTGTTTAGACGCAAACTCTGAAATACGACCACGTTTTACATTTTTAAGTTCCATCACTTCACGTAAAAGCTCAGTAGTGAAACCATTTTTAACGTATACCGTACCGTTAGAGTCTGAAAGTGAAACCACTTTCGCGCCTAAGTACATCGCTTTTTCAGCAGCAAACTGAGCAACGTTGCCAGAACCTGAGATTGCTACAACTTTATCTTTAAAGCTTTCACCACGAGTTTTAAGCATTTCTTCAGCAAAATAAACTGTACCAAAGCCAGTTGCTTCTGGACGTGCCAAAGAGCCACCAAAAGACAAACCTTTGCCTGTAAATACACATGAAGTGTCATTGCTGAGCTTCTTCATCATACCTGCCATGTAACCGACTTCACGACCACCTACACCGATATCACCCGCTGGAATATCTGTATTTGAACCAAGGTGACGATAAAGTTCGATCATTAATGCTTGGCAGAAACGCATGATTTCGCCTTCTGACTTACCTTTAGGGTTAAAGTCAGAACCCCCTTTACCACCGCCCATTGGCAATGTAGTCAAAGCATTTTTAAAAGTTTGTTCGAAACCTAAAAATTTTAAAATTGAAAGGTTTACAGATGGGTGGAAGCGCATACCACCTTTGAATGGTCCAATTGCAGAGTTATATTGAACACGGAAAGCACGGTTTACTTGTGTTTGACCTTGGTCATCTAACCAAGATACACGGAATTGAATCGCACGTTCTGGCTCTACAAGACGTTCAAGCAAACCATAATCTGCATATTGTGGATTTTTCTCAATAAATGGCCATAAGCTGGTCATTACTTCTTCTACAGCTTGCAGAAATTCAGGTTGGTTTGGATCACGTGCTTTAACGTAATCTAGGAAGTCATTCAGGCTAGTATATTTCAACGCTCAATCCTCAGCATAAGGGGTGAATCAAAATTGGTCAAATTTTTCAAAAGAATGATATATTTTGGCGCAAAGTATTTAATCTCTTTTGTTAACAATCTACAACACTTTTTCTAATGTTTTTTTAAATAATTATTAAATTCAACATGATATTTACTAATAAATAAAAAAAATTATGCCCATTCAGTCGCATTTTTCATATATTCACTGTGGCATTTTTGCTCATATTTAGCGCATTTTTCGTCCTATTTTGGATCAACCACAAAACCCTAGGAATATGTTAAAATTTATTCGTATTTTATTTTCCTGACCCCGCAAGTTTTTATCGCATGAATTCGCAAATTTCTCTCATCCAACAAATCGATGCCCTACTTCCACAAACTCAATGTGGATTATGTGGTCATCGTGATGGTTGTCTGCCTTACGCTCAATCTATTGCTCAAGGGGAAGCTGCGAATAAATGTGTACCTGGTGGGCAACCTGTTGCCGATGCTTTGGCACAACTTCTCAATCGTGAACAATTGGTTGCTGAAGAAAGTGTTTGGGCAATTCAAAGTGATGGTCGCCCTCAACGTATGAAAGCGATTATTCGTGAAGATGAATGTATTGGCTGTACCAAATGTATTAGTGCTTGCCCCGTCGATGCGATCATTGGCTCTGGAAAGCTGATGCACACGATTTTGACAGACTTATGTACAGGCTGTGAACTATGCATTCCTCCATGTCCTGTAGACTGTATTGACCTTGTTGAAGACACTCAAGCAATTCCTGATGAGCTTCACCGTATCGCTGAGCAAGATGATTTACGCCAACGTTATTATTCACATATTCAACGTGAAGAAAAACGCCGTATTCATCGTAAAGGACCTGTTGTTCGTGCTGAAATCGATACTCAACTTTTTGCACAATTTTCGACACAAATCCAAGAGCTTCCATCAATTCAACTCAGTGATAAAAGCCCAGAGAGCACACCTACAATAGATGCTAAAACAACGATTGAACTTGCTAAACTTCGTACACAAATTAAGAAGTTAGAAAAACAACTGTCTGTGCGTATGGATGAGAAAAAACAAATTCAACTCAATGAATTACAGCAACAATTAAGTGCTTTACAAAGCTAAAAGAGGAGAAAATTGTGACTGTTAAAAATATGACTAAAAAGCAAATTCAGACTTTTTTTGAAATTTTGCGTGAACAACGTCCTCATCCTGAAACAGAGCTAAATTATTCAAATGCTTTTGAGCTTTTAGTTGCAGTCACTCTATCTGCTCAAGCCACAGATGTCAGTGTCAATAAAGCCACAGACAAACTCTTCCCCATCGCCAACACACCAGAGCAAATTTATGCACTCGGTGTAGATGGTTTAAAAGAATATATAAAAACCATTGGTTTATATAACTCTAAAGCTGAAAATGTCATCAAAGCCTGTAAAATTTTGATTGAGAAACATAATAGCCAAGTCCCTGACAATAGAGCTGATTTAGAGACTTTACCTGGTGTAGGACGTAAAACTGCCAATGTTGTGTTAAATACTGCATTTGGACAGCCTACAATGGCTGTAGATACTCATATTTTCCGTTTGGGGAACCGTACTGGCTTAGCCGTAGGTAAAAATGTATTAGAAGTTGAACACCGCCTCATAAAAGTTATTCCTAAAGAGTTTATTTTAGACTCGCATCACTGGTTAATTTTGCATGGGCGTTATACCTGTATTGCACGTAAACCGAAGTGTGGCGAATGTGTTGTTTCTCATGTTTGTAATTGGAGTGATAAATATGAGTTTGGTGCAGCAAAAGAAATCAAAATGAAGCCCTTAGACAAAGCCTAATCATGATTTTAGGCTATTGATTTTCGAGTTTTAACATTAAATTATTTCAATATTTGGAGCTTTTAAATTGAAATAAAAGTTGTGTGATACTTATAATTCAGATCAAACAATCATTTTAAAAACCATCAAAATGTCTAAAATAATGATTCGACAACTGAACGCTAATGATGTTGATGACTTTAGAACAATCAGACTTTCAGCACTCAAAAATTCGCCTGAAATGTTTGGCTCATCTTATGCAGTTGAAACTACAAAACCATTGAATGTTTTCGCAGAGGTGATTTCAAAGTATACAATTTTTGCTGCTTATTCTCAGCAAAAGATTATTGGTGTATTGATTCTTGATCTAGAAAATGGCTCAAAAAATAAGCCTCAAGCACAGCTATATGGCTTTTTTGTTGAACCCACTTTTCGTGGACAAGACATTGCAACACAACTTTTACAAGCAGTCATTCAGTATGGTCAGCCATATGTAGAACAAATCATACTTTCAGTACTTGCCAATAATATTGCAGCGATTAATTTATATCAAAAACTTGGTTTTAAAATTAATGTTTCTAGTGAAATGAATGATGAAAATGAAGTCAAAATGATTTTCTTTTATTAATTTACTTTACAACAACCAAGTCATATTCCTTACGAAAATAAATATTTCCACCATAAGCATTACGGGTTGCACCTTCCAAAACGATTCGATACTGACCTGAGTGCGTGGGTGTACCTTTGATTTCGATGGTATGCTCACTATAAGGAAGTTGCCCTACCCCTGTATACATTTTCAACCCAGAATTTATAGGGATAGAAGTATCAACAAATAAACCATCGATCAAGGTAACTTTTTCAATCTCAATTTTCGCATTGTAATATTGTCCCACGACCGCATTGGGCAAAACTTTCGGCGTAATCTGAATCTCTTGAGTACATGCCATTAAAAACAAGCTAAACAATAAATATAAAGCTTTTATTTTCATGAAACTCCAGATGTATTATTTATTTTTATTTTCCAAATCTTTTTTCATTTTTTCTAATCTTTTCCATTCCTCAGCAAGCTGTGGATGAACTTTATAATCCGCAGTTTTTCTCATTTCTCTACGTTCTTGCAACTCTTCTTTTTGTGCTTTACGTAATAATTTAAAACTGATCACCAATAAGCCCAGTAAAACAAGAACACTTAAAACAACCAAGGCAATTAATGCAATTTTAATCAAGATTTTATTCCTCAGCCATAAAAAAAGAGCCCTAATATGAATGAGGACTCTTTTTTTGTCAAAGTTTTAACAACTTTGCGCAATGGTTTTATTTATCTAAGATTGCGAATAAATCTTTTTGAACAACTTCGATATCACGTAAACCATCTAACTTATCATAAGTTGGTGCATTTTCACCTGAGGCAGCACGACCTTGATAAAAACCAACTAATTGTTCAGTTTCAGTATGATAAGAACCTAAACGTTTACGAATCGTTTCTTCTTGATCATCTGGACGTTGAATAAGATCTTCACCAGTTTCATCATCTTTACCTTCCACTTTTGGTGGGTTGTAAATCGTATGATAAACACGACCAGAAGCCGCATGCTGGCGACGACCAGAAAGACGTTTTACAATCTCTTCATCTGGTACATCAATTTCAATCACGTGATTGATAGCAATCCCTTCTTTTTCCAAAGCTTCAGCTTGAGGAATCGTACGTGGGAAACCATCAAAGATACAACCATTGACACAATCAGGCTGTGCAATGCGTTCTTTTACTAAACCAATAATCAATTCATCTGATACTAAACCACCAGATTCCATAACATTTTTAGCCTTAAGACCTAATTCAGTACCTTCACGAATCGCAGCACGGAGCATATCACCGGTTGAAATTTGTGGGATATTGTAGCGCTTACAGATCAACTGAGCTTGAGTACCTTTGCCTGCTCCAGGTGGTCCGAGTAGGATAATGCGCATAAAAAACATCCTCTTTTAAAACAATATGTATGATACCTACGATGATCCCTCTGGGATGCACGGGTATCTATTTATAAGAAAGCAACAAACAAATGGATTAGACCTGCTAAAAATCCTGTGACTCCTCCCAAAACAATCAAAAGCCATTCGTCTTCTCTAAAGGCAGGACGTAATAGATTTTGAAATTCTGTTGGTGTCAGTTCACGGATACGCTCTCTAAACATTTGAAAGATTTTCTGTGCACGGCTCGCATTAAAGGCTGGGTCGCTTACAGGCACCATCGTAATTTCAATGGAACGATCAATCAAGTCTGTTTTAAGTTTAGCATATTCCGAAGGACCTATAGAAAGTTGTAAAGCTGTTCGTATCAATGGCGTTTCCATGATGCTATTCACATGGCGCTTAATAATACGACGTGTTTTTTCCTTTCTTGGTCCATACATCATTTCGGTCATGATGGATTTTAAAGTAATTAGGTCTTCTGTGACTACACTTGCAAAGACATCTGATACCTCATCCTGACGTTTCATGAATGCACCTTGCACATTATATGTACCGATACGCGGAATTACAGGTTTAATCCAAGGAAATTTCTTGTCTTTTGTACGCTCAAAAAATTGTGGGTAGCGAACATAATGTGGATAAACAGGGTTAAATACCATCCAAATTGCAATCCAGTTGGTTAAAAAGCCCCAAATTGCTGCAAATACAGGCACAGTACGATGGTCAGGAATCAGAATATAGACTGCCATTTGGAAGATACCAAAGAGCATTCCTATTAATGCACTGATATGCCAAATAAAATTAATTTCTTTTTGTCCAACCTTTAAGAACATGCGTACCATTAAACGGCGGTCACCTTCCATTTGTCGTACAACCATTTCTTTCATATTAACCAATGATTCAACATTCATGGTTAACTCAGTCACGAGACCTTTTAAGATATTTGGCATTTGTTGATGCGCTTGGGCATAAATACGACGCTTAATAGAATAAGGTAGGTTTTCCCACAAGACAGCATTACGATCTAACATGACTTCATCGATCAAATGTTCAAGCTCAAAACCGACTTGCTCACCAATGATACGTGCCATATCTTCTGGCTCCATAGCATTCAGGAACTCATTGAGTGAACCTAGCTTGGACAAAGTATTATCTGTAATAATGCCTGAGATACGTCCTGCTTTGCGTGGCACAATTCCTTGCCAGCCTACAGGCAGTGGACCAATATGAAATCCCCAAAACTTAATTGGATAAAACACCATTTTCAGTGCCATCCATACATGTATCCACGTCACAAAAGCTGTCACCGGCACAATACTTAATATTGCAAGATGATCAGGTCGACTAAAAAAAGCTTGCCACAAATCGTTAACGTATTCCAACATGCATGACTCTCATATTTATTTCTATTTGCGGTCTAAAGAAAATGGATAAACATAAAAATTAAAGCCCCACACTCAATGTGTAAGCAAATTGAATTTGTGGTCGAGTTTCTTCAATCATATTGCCATTTCGATCATGTAATTCACTGCCCGCACCCATTCCAACACTGAATGTACTAATGCGCTCTTTGTTGAGTAAAACATATGACAAGTCTACACCTGCCCCATATTGAACTTTATCACCATTATCTACTTTTTTACTTTTGAGTGAACCACCATAAACGCCAACATAGAAGCCATTTTTGTCAGTTCCATTTAAAACAACAGGATAGCGAAAGCCGACTTGCCCACCAAACTCATGATCACCATTTACAAATGCGCCCAATTTAGCATAAGCAATGCCATAGGGGTTGACCCATTCACCATTAAAGTGTGCTAATTTTTGTGTTAGACCTGCACCAGCATTAAGAGTTGAGGTATCGCTTGATTTTAATTTGGCTTCTGGTAAATAGTCTTGCCAATCGGCATATGCACTATTCCCTAATCCAAAAAGTAATATTAAGGGAAAGATTTTTTTCATTATTTTCTCCATTGTCCCTAATTTTGGGTCAAACATAATCTTCCATATTTTTCCGACTTTAACAGAATTATCACGCAACTCATATACAAAACCCTAGAAATTTAGTGTCTATAAGGTCAAAGCATAAATCGTTAAGGCAATCATCTGTATTTTTATAAGCCTATTTATAAATATGCCATTTTTACAGATTTTTATAGAGATTCAAAACGAATATTTCTAATTTTGCTGCAATTCTAAGGTAAAATGGCTGCCCGCAGTATCCATTCATTTAACACAGTAAGTCGAACTTAATATGAAACAACAGTTTCCTTTAAAAAATGTTCAGCAAGAAAAGCGTATCTTTCGCAGTCGCATTTTTTTTGCTATTGGCATTGTTTCATTTTTTTTGCTCTTACTGGTGGCTCGTTACGCCTATTTACAAATTTTTCATTATGAAGAGTTTAGCCAAGCTTCAGATAAAAATCGAATTCGCCTACAGCCTATAGCGCCTCCTCGTGGCTATATTTATGATCGTAACGGTATTTTACTTGCCGATAATTACCCTGTCTTTACAGCAACGTTAAGTAAAGCTGATATTGAAGATATTGATGATACGGTTAAACGTCTCACACCTATTTTAAATTTAACAGAAGAAGATATTGATCGTTTTTCAAGTCGTATTAAAACATCCAAGAAAACTGAACGTGTCACACTCAAATTAAACTTAACTGAAGTGGATATTGCCCGTTTTAGTGAAGTGAAGTTTCAATTTCCCGGTGTTGATATTGAAACCCAAATGACACGTTACTACCCACATGGTGAATTATTTGCGCATGTTATTGGTTATGTTGGGCGTATTAATGATAAAGAGCTTAAAGCGATTGATAAAGATGCCTATGCAGGCACAAATTTAATTGGGAAAATTGGCGTTGAAAAATCTTATGAAGATTTATTGCATGGCGCGCCCGGTTATGAATCCATTGAAGCGGATGCACATGGTAATGTATTACGTCATTTAGGTCGTAAAGAATCAACACGTGGTAATGATTTATTTTTGTCTTTAGATTATGGCTTGCAAAGTGTTGCTTCTGAACAGTTAGCAGGACGACGTGGTGCGATTGTTGCGATTGACCCACGTACAGGAGAAATTTTAGCCTTAGTCTCAAGCCCAAGTTTTAATCCTAACCTATTTGTTACAGGGATTGGGCATGCTGACTATAGTGCTTTACGTGACAATTTAGACCAACCTTTATATAACCGAGCAGTTCAAGGAAGTTACCCTCCTGGTTCCACAATTAAACCAATGGAAGCGCTTGGTGGCATTCATTTTGGTACAGTTGACTGGGGAACCACGATTTCTGACCCCGGATATTTCCATTTACCTGGTGACTCACACAAATTCCGTGATTGGAAAAAAACTGGTCATGGCAGTGTAAATATGCACAAATCTATCGTGGTTTCTTGTGATACTTATTTCTATATTCTTGCCCATCAAATGGGTATAGAAAGAATGAATGAGTGGATGCGTCAGTTTGGTTTTGGTGAAAAAACTGGTGTAGATTTACCAAGTGAAAGTACAGGTTTATACCCAAGTCCTGAATGGAAAATGCGGACTCGCAAAAGTAAATGGCTCAAAGGTGAAACCATTTCGGTCAGTATTGGTCAAGGTGCATTTACCGCAACGCCATTACAATTAGCCATGGCAACAGCAATTACTGCAAATCATGGTGCGCATGTTATTCCACATGTATTACGTGAATCTAAAGGCGCTAAAAAACACCAAGTACTCAATGCTCCTACTGGAAAAATTAATTTCAATGGAACAGATAATGACTGGATCAAAATGCGTGAAGCGATGGTCGATGTGATTCAAAGCGGTACAGGTCGTGGTATTCGTACACCAATGTATCAAATCGCAGGTAAAACAGGGACAGCGCAGGTAAAAAGTATTGCACAAGGTAAACGCTATAATGAATCTATTTTAACAGAGCGCCAACTTGACCACGGTCTATTCGTTGGCTTTGCACCTGCTGAAAACCCTGAAATTGCGATTGCTGTCATTTGGGAAAATGGTCGTCATGGTGGTTCGGCTGCCAAAATTGCACGTCCTATTTTTGATTATTGGTTACTGAAACGTGAAAAAAATCCGATTCTTCCAACGAATCATCAAATCAGTGGCGGTTTAATGACAGCAGGCATTAAACCTGGTGAGCTTCCAAGTGGTGAAGCTAATTTAGCAGCTGATCCTAATGCTGTACTAAAACCAAATGCAACAAAACCAAATACCACTACACCAACACCCCAGCCTACAGCTCCTGTAGCAGCTATTCCACATGAGACTGAATTAAGTGACTAAAGCAAAAAATCAATTACGGATTATTGGTGGAGAATGGAAACGTCGTGTATTGCCATTTGCAGATATTGAAGGTTTACGTCCTACTCCTGACCGAGTGCGTGAAACCTTATTTAACTGGTTAATGTGGGATGTACAAAATAGTCATGTTTTAGATTTATGTACAGGTTCTGGGGCTTTAGCTTTTGAGGCGTTATCTCGTGGTGCTGCCACAGTCACAATGATTGAACCCAACCAAACCCAAGCCACTGTTCTAAAAGATAATATTAAACTCTTAAAAGCGGAAAATTGTCATCTCAAAGTAATGACTGCACAACAAGCACTTCAACAACTCAAAGACCCATTTGATTTAGTGTTTTTAGATCCGCCGTATAGCCTAAATTTATGGCAAGAGTTAGCTTTAGCAGTCGATCCTCTGATTCAATCTCAAGGTTTTATTTATGTTGAAGCAGATCAAGCATTACAACATTTAGATTTACCCACTCATTGGCAACTGGTCAAACAGACCAAAGCAGGCGTTGTACACGCCGGATTATTTCAAAAAGCGTAAAGTAAAAAGCTCAGTAAAATATACTGAGCTTTTTTTAAAATTAAAAATTAACGGTGTTGATGTGATGGACGATTTTGATTCCAATCTGGTCTGCTTGGGCGGTCATGATTCCAATTTGGACGATTTGGACGGTCTTTATTCCAGTGTGGTCGATCATCACGATCATAACCTGAATGATGACGATTAGGATGATCATCTAATGGTGCAACAATACAACCAGTTAATGAAACACCAAGCAATCCAACCAATAGCACTTGTTTAAGCATAGCATTTACTCACTTGATTTATTTTGTCTATTGATAAGATATCGCTTGGTGATGTAGAGCTACTGGACACTCTGTGTAAGTCTTGTATAAAACTCACACTTATTTAATTCATATTTCTATATTGATTGTTATATTTTTCAAATAGGCTTGCAGAATAGCTTTATTGAACTGATCTACTGTTAAAATATCATTATTTTTTAATTTAGAAGCTAAATATGGATATTCAAGATCAAATTGTACTTGTCACAGGTGGAGCACGTGGTTTAGGCTTAGCCATTACACGAACTTTACTTCATCAAGGAGCACGTGTTGTCGTAAATTATTACACAAGTGAACAAAGTGCCTTACAACTCAGCCAAGAATTTCCAGAACAAGTTTTTAGTTATAAAGCTGATGTCACCAAGCTTGAAGAGGTGAATATCATGTTCCAAAAAGCAAAGCAACATTTTGGGCATGCAATTACATCTGTAGTGAACAATGCTCTACTCAATTTTCAATTTAATGGTGATGCAAGACCAAAAGTTGAAACATTGAACTGGCAAAATATGCAACAACAAATTGAAAGTGCAGTTAAAGCAACATTGAATACCACCCAAGCTGCACTTGAAGATATGAAAAAAGACCATTTTGGTCGAATTATTAATATCGGAACAAATCTCGTGCAAAATCCTGTAGTTCCTTATCATGATTATACAGCCGCAAAAGCGGCACTATTGGCATTTACTCGCACTACAGCACAAGATTTAGGACAATATGGCATTAATGTCAACATGCTTTCTGGTGGCTTACTACGTAAGACCGATGCCAGTTGTGCCACCCCAGATTTTGTATTTGATTTAATCGCACAATCTACACCATTAAAAGAAGTTACAACACCAGAACAATTTGCTGATGCTGTTTTATTATTTTTATCACCGTGGTCAAGAGCGGTTACTGGGCAAAATTTAATTGTAGATGGTGGTTTAGTAAAGGGCTAAATCTGCTCACTTTCTTCTAATCTTGCATCATATATTTCTGTAAAGCTAAATGAAATTTTTCAGTTTATACATTCACCTATTATATTGAAAATATTAGCAAAAATTTATTATTGGACAAAGAAAATCTGTTTATTTTCCTTGTCCAATAGCACAACATTTATGCTGTCTGTCGTGATATTTAAAATAATGTTATGAAATATTCTTCAAAAAAATGAAATGCCATTTAAAAAATGACGCACTCAGAAAATCAAAAAAATAACGAAAAATTACAATGCTTTAGTCCAATAAATACGTACCATTTGCCCACGATCATAAGGAAAACTCGATAAATACTCGTAACCTAATGTATTATTTTTATTGAGTTTAAATTCCATTCCATACCCCATTGAGATATTCAATCCTTGTACTTCTTGATGGATCGACTGCCCTGCGCTAACTCTATTTTTAAAATCATCAGATGTAAAAGCAGTATAATTAAAAAGCTTAAAACGCTCGTCAGCATAAATTTGATTACTCAAAACTGAATAGTTTTTTAACTCCTGTTCGTGTTCTTCCGCGAGTTTTTTTTGCTCCTGATTCAAATCTTCATTTGCAATCTCAATCGCTTTTTCTATATCTATTTGTTGATTTTTATCTTTTTTCAAATGTTTAAAAAAATCATATTTGATGAAAGACGTTTTATTTTTTATTTGATCATTATTTTCTAAATTTACTTGATCTGCTGCGATCGCATAGGTTTCTAGACAAAATAGAAAAATACTGCAATAGATTTTACCCGTCATTATTGTCCCATGACATTTTTAATCCAATTGATTTAAAAAACTATAGCACTATTTTGAACAACAGCTTTGAATATTTTCCAATTTTCTTTCATAAAAAAGAGGAAGTTTACACTTCCTCTTCTGAGTAACTCAGTTTAAATCACTTTAAACTAAGCCTTTACTTTTTAACAATTCAAGCATTGTTGAACCCAACTCAGCTGGGCTACGTGTATATGCCATGCCCGCTTTTTCAAATGCTGCAAATTTTTCTTCGGCTGTTCCTTGACCACCTGAAATAATCGCACCTGCATGTCCCATACGCTTACCTTTTGGCGCAGTAACACCAGCGATATAACCAACAACAGGCTTTGTTACATTTGATTTGATATATTCAGCTGCTTCTTCTTCCGCAGTACCACCAATTTCACCAATCATAATGATTGCTTCAGTTTGAGGGTCTTCTTGGAATAATTTTAAGCAATCAATTTGGTTCATACCTGGAATCGGGTCACCACCAATACCAATACAAGTAGACTGACCTAAACCAAGCTTCGTTGTTTGTGCAACTGCTTCATAAGTCAATGTACCTGAACGTGAAATTACACCAATTTTACCTGCTTGGTGAATATGACCTGGCATAATCCCAATTTTACATTCACCTGGTGTAATAATACCTGGACAGTTTGGACCAATCAGGCGAGCACCATTACCATAAGTTTCAAGGTAACGTTTTGCTTTGAGCATGTCTAAGGTTGGCACACCTTCAGTAATCACAACAATCAACTCAATACCTGAGTCAACAGCTTCAACAATTGAATCCAGTACAAATGGTGCTGGTACATAAATTGAAGTTGCATTTGCGCCTGTTTCTTTCACAGCTTCACGCATGGTATTAAATACAGGTAAATTTAAATGCGTTGTTCCACCTTTACCTGGCGTCACACCACCAACAACTTTTGTACCATAAGCAAGAGATTGCTCAGAGTGAAAAGTACCATTTTTACCTGTGAAACCTTGTACCAATACTTTGGTGTCTTTATTTACTAATACGCTCATGATCGATACTCCTTACGCTACTGCAGCAACAACTTTTTCTGCAGCATCAGCAAGACCTGTCGCAGAAATTAATTTCAAACCAGATTCATCAAGTAATTTTGCACCCAATTCCGCATTGTTTCCTTCTAAACGAACAACAACAGGAACAGTGACATTTACTTCTTGAACTGCTGCAATAATCGCTTCAGCAATCATGTCACAACGTACAATTCCACCAAAAATATTAATCAATACAGCTTGAACAGAAGTATCTGAAAGAATAATTTTAAATGCTTCGATAACACGATCTTTCGTCGCACCACCACCAACATCAAGGAAGTTTGCAGGTTGACCGCCATAAAGTTTAATGATGTCCATCGTTGCCATTGCAAGACCAGCACCATTCACCATACAACCAATATTACCTTCAAGCGCAACGTAATTCAGATCAAATTCTGATGCTTTTAATTCACGTTCATTTTCTTGAGACTTATCACGCATCGCTGCGATTTCAGGTAAACGATAAAGCGCATTTGAATCGATACCCACTTTGGCATCAACACATAAAATTTCACCATTTTCACGAACTGAAAGTGGGTTAATTTCAAATAAAGCAAAATCATTTTCAATGAAAGCTTTATATGCACCCGTCATAATCGTGACAAATTGATTGATTTGTTTGTCTTTTAATCCAAGTTGGAATGCAACATCACGTGCTTGGAAAGGTTGTAAGCCTACTAATGGATCAACTTCTACTTTAAAGATTTTTTCAGGTGTTTCTTCAGCAACTTTTTCAATTTCTACGCCACCTTCAGTCGATGCCATAAAAGTCACACGACGTGATGAACGATCTACAACCGCACCCAAATAAAGCTCGCGTTCTACAGGATAAACATCTTCACAAACTAAAATGCTATTTACAGGTTGTCCATTTGCATCTGTTTGATACGTTACTAAGTGTGTACCTAATAGGCTTTTCGCATATTCAGCTGCTTCTTCGGCAGATTTTACAACTTTGACACCACCTGCTTTACCACGACCACCTGCATGAACTTGGGCTTTCATGACAGCAAATTTGCCTTCAATCTGCTCAAACGCTGCCGCTGCTTCTTCTGGTGATGTAATTAAAATGCCTTCTTGAACTGGCATACCATATTTTTTTAACAGCGCTTTCGCTTGATACTCATGTAGATTCATTTTTTACCTTTTACTACTTTTCACGTTGTTATTACCACCAACACTTAAACGTCCATCGCTTTAAATATTGGCATTTATTAAAATTTGTTCTTCTATATTTAGATGATTATTCAAATAAAAACAACCATCTTTTTAAAAAAAGAGCGGTCGGAACCGCTCTATTTCATTTTATTTACGTTTACGCTGGATCGCGTGAATCGCACGTCCATCTACAGCAAGTGCTGCTTCATGAACCACTTCTGAATAAGTTGGGTGACCAAAAGTCATCAACTGTAGATCTTCAACACTTGATACAAATTCAAGTGCGATCATACCTTGGTGAACGATATCAGAAGCACCAGGACCAATCACATGCATACCCAATAAACGGTCAGTTTTTGAATCAGCAACAAATTTCACAAAACCTTGAGATTCGTTTGCTGCTAAAGCACGACCATTCACCGCAAATGGGAATTGACCTGTTTTAACTTCGTGACCTTTCTCTTTCGCTTGTTCTTCAGTTAAACCAACCCAAGCCGCTTCTGGATGTGTATAAATCACAGAAATGATGGTGTCATAGTTCACTTGAGCAGCATGACCGTGAATACGCTCAACTGCCATTACGCCTTCTTCCATTGCTTTATGTGCAAGCATTGGACCACGTACCAAGTCACCAATTGCATAAACACCTTCAACAGATGTTAAGCACTGATCATTCACTTCAACCAAACCACGTTCAGTCAATTTAATGCCTGAATCTTCAGCCAATAAACCTTCTGCATATGCTTTACGACCAACACAAACGATGAGTTTATCAAACGCTTCAGTTTTGTCTTCGCCAGCTTGGTTATACTGAACAGTCACTTGACCATTGTTGATTTCAGTACCAGAAACTTTAGCGCCAATACGAATATCTAAACCTTGTTTAGTCAAGATTTTTTGATATTCTTTCGCAAGTGCTTTGTCTGCCATTGGTAAGAATGCATCTAATGCTTCAAACACAACAACTTCAGAACCTAGACGACGCCATACTGAACCAAGCTCAAGACCGATTACACCCGCACCAATCACACCTAAACGTTTAGGAATTTCTTGGAATTCTAATGCACCAGTTGAGTCAACAATTAAGTCTTCATCAACTTTTGCAACTGGAATATTTACAGGAACAGAACCAGTCGCAAGGATCACATATTTAGGTTCTAAAACTTGAACATCAGCACCTTCTAATGGTGTGAATTCAACTTTTTTACCTGCAAGTAATTTACCAGTACCTTGTAACCACTCAATGCCGTTGCCTTTTAATAATTGAGCAACACCACCTGTTAAGTTATCTACAACTTTGTCTTTACGAGCAAGAAGCTTTTGAAGATCAAGTTGTACATTTTCAACAGTAATCCCGTGTACATCTAAGCCATGAAGTGTATCTTCATAGTGATGTGAAGAATCTAAAAGCGCTTTAGATGGGATACAACCTACGTTTAAGCAAGTACCACCTAAAGATGGTTTACCTTTGTGTACACGTTTTTCGATACACGCAACTTTGAAACCAAGCTGAGCAGCACGAATCGCTGCTTCATAACCACCTGGTCCACCGCCGATTACAACTAAATCAAATTGTTGAGACATGTTTATCTCCAAAAACGAGCTCAGGGGATCGCCCTAAGCTCGTATTGTTATTCTAAAGAATTAAAGATCAAGGATAAGACGAGCTGGTTCTTCTAACAATTCTTTGATTGCTACAAGGAAACCTACAGCTTCTTTACCATCGATTAAACGGTGATCATAAGAAAGTGCCAAGTACATCATTGGTAAAATTTCAACTTGACCATTTACAGCCATTGGACGTTCTTGGATTTTATGCATACCCAAAATCGCTGTTTGTGGCGTATTCAAAATTGGTGTTGAAAGTAATGAACCGAAAGTACCACCATTAGTAATAGTGAACGTACCGCCAGTCATATCTTCGATGCCTAATTTACCATCACGCGCTTTACCAGCGTATGCACGAATACCGTTTTCAACTTCAGCATAGTTCATGCGGTCAGTATCACGAAGTACAGGTACAACCAGACCACGTTCACTTGATACAGCTACACCGATGTCATAGAAGCCGTGATAAACGATGTCATCACCATCAATAGATGCATTTACTGCTGGATAGCGTTTAAGTGCTTCTGTTGCAGCTTTAACAAAGAAAGACATAAAGCCTAAACGAGCACCATGGCGTTTTTCAAATGCGTCTTTATATTGAGCACGCATTTCCATGATTGGTTTCATGTTCACTTCATTGAACGTTGTCAACATCGCAGTTTGTTGCGTTGCAGCAAGTAAACGCTCAGCAACACGCTTACGAAGACGAGTCATTGGAACACGTTTTTCAACACGTTCGCCTACAGCAACGCTTAATGGCGTTACAGAAGCTGCTGGTTTAGCTTGATGATTTGCAACATCTTCTTTAGTGATACGACCACCACGACCAGTACCATCAACATCAGCTGCTGCGATACCTGTTTCAGACAATGCTTTACGTACTGCAGGAGCTTGGTCTGCCACTTGAGCACGTTCAACAACAGGTGCATTACCTGCTTGAGTTTGTGCAACTGCTTGTTCAACTTTCTCTTCAGACTGAACAGCTTGAGTTTGTGCAGCGCCAGAAACAGCACCTGCTTCAAAAGTTGCAATCACTTCAGCAGAAAGCACAGTATCGCCTTCATTTTTGATGATTGCAGAAATAGAACCGTCAGCAGGAGCAACAACTTCTAAAACAACTTTATCTGTTTCAATATCACAAATTACTTCGTCACGTGATACAGCTTCACCTGGTTGTTTGTGCCAAGTTGCAATTGTTCCATCAGCAACTGACTCTGGAAATACAGGTGCTTTAATTTCGGTTGCCATTATTTAGATTCTCCTGATTGATCAGCGACGATCGCTAAAGCGTCATTTACAAGCTGAGCTTGTTGTTTTGCATGCAAATAAGGTGAGCCACACGCAGGTGCAGCTGAAGCTTCACGCCCCGCATAGCTAATTTGAACTTGTTGACCTGCTTTCATCACGCCTTCATATAGACGTGGAGCAATGAATAACCAAGCGCCTTGGTTTTTCGGCTCTTCTTGACACCAAACAAGTTCTTTTACGTTTGGATAAGTCGCCAATACTTCAGCAAGACGTTTTTCTGGGTACGGATAAAGTTGCTCAACACGTACGATTGCAATGTTCAAGTTTTGTTCACGACGTTTTTCAAGTAAGTCGTAATAAACCTTACCACCACAAAGTACAACACGTGTTACATCTTGTTTATTGATTTGATCCACTTCATCAATCACAGTTTGGAAGGTACCAGTTGCAAGCTCTTCTAAAGTCGAAGTTGCAAGTTTGTGACGAAGCAATGACTTCGGTGAAGTCACGATCAATGGTTTACGGATTGGGCGAACAGCTTGACGACGCATTGCATGGAAAATCTGCGCTGGTGTCGTTGGCGTAATCACTTGCATATTTTCTTCAGCACATAACTGTAAGAAACGTTCTAAACGTGCAGATGAATGCTCTGGACCTTGACCTTCAAAACCATGTGGAAGAAGCAACGTTAAGCCACACACACGTTCCCATTTGGTTTCACCAGATGAAATGAATTGGTCAATAACGACCTGTGCACAGTTAGCAAAGTCACCGAACTGAGCTTCCCAAATAATTAAACTTTTTGGAAGTGTAGTTGCATAACCATATTCAAATGCAAGAACCGCCATTTCTGACAATAATGAGTCATAAATTGCAGTACGTGGTTGATTTTCTTTTAAGTTACATAATGGAATGTAAACTGAACCATCAACTTGGTTATGTAATTTTGCATGACGATGTGAGAATGTACCACGACCAACGTCTTCACCTGTCAAACGAACAAGGAAACCATCATCAAGAATAGAAGCATAAGCAAGTGTTTCTGCTGCACCCCAGTTCAATGGCATTTCACCAGTTTGCATTTTCAAGCGATCATCAATCACTTTCGATACTTGACGTTGCATCACGAAGCCTTCAGGCAACTCACGCATTTTACGACCAAGTTCTTTTAAGCGTTCGATTGGGAAAGTTGTATCCCAGTCATCTGTATAATCATGACCAAGATATGGTGTCCAATCGACAAACATTTTTTTGTTTGGTTCAAGAACAAGTGCATTGGCAACATGACGACCTGCTTCAAGGTCTTCACGATATTTTTCAACCAAAGCATCAGCATCCGCACGATCCAACACTTTTTCTTGTACAAGCTGATCAGCATAAAGCGTACGAGTTGTCGCTTTTTTATTGATCACTTGATACATCATTGGTTGAGTTGCTGCTGGTTCATCCGCTTCGTTATGACCACGACGACGGTAACAGAACATGTCGATTACAACATCTTTACGGAAAGTATGACGGAAATCATGTGCTAACTGTGCAATAAACAATACAGACTCAGGATCATCACCATTGACATGGAAGATCGGCGCTTGGATCATTTTTGCAATGTCAGTACAGTATTCTGTAGAACGTGCATCACGTGGATCAGAAGTTGTAAAGCCCACTTGGTTATTCACCACGATATGAACTGTACCACCCACTGTATAACCACGAGTTTGTGACATTTGGAAAGTTTCTTGGTTGACACCTTGACCTGCAAATGCAGCATCACCGTGTACAATCACTGGCAATACATCATCACCACCAATGTCTTTACGGCGCACTTGACGTGCACGTACAGAACCTTCAACTACAGGTCCAACAATTTCCAAGTGTGATGGGTTAAACGCCAACGCCAAGTGAACTTCACCACCTGGAGTCATCACGTTAGATGAGAAACCTTGGTGATACTTAACGTCGCCAGAACCTTTTTTATGTAGTGATTTGCCTTCAAACTCACCAAATAAATCAGCAGGGTTTTTACCCATAATGTTCACAAGTAAGTTCAAACGACCACGGTGTGGCATCCCGATCACAACTTCTTTACAACCTACAGAACCTGCACGTTGAATCAGTTCGTTGACCATTGGAATGAAAGACTCACCACCTTCAACGCCAAAACGTTTAGCACCAACATATTTATTACCAAGGAATTTTTCTAAACCTTCGGCTGCTGTTAAACGTTCAAGTACGTGTTTTTTCTGGTCAGCAGAAAAATTGAATTGACCACGTGCACCCTCTAGGCGTTGTTGAATCCAACGTTTTTCTTTGGTATCAACAATGTGCATATATTCTGCACCAATAGAAGCACAATATGTTGCTTCCATCGCTTCAACCATTTCACCTAAAGTCGCTTCAGTTTTACCAATTGCAAGATTACCAGCATTAAATACGGTATCTAAATCTGATTTGGTTAAACCATGCGCTGCAAGATCTAAATCAGGTACGTCTTCACGTTTCGCCAAACCGAGTGGATCAAGTTTTGCTTTTTGATGACCACGGTTACGGTATGCCGCGATTAGTTGTAAAACACCAATTTGACGACGTTCATGCTCAGTACTTACTTCACTTTGCACAACAGGCTGAACACGACTTGAATTACGACCTAATAATAAAAATTGCTCACGAATATTTCCGTGTGGTTGATCACCTTTAGGGAATTTATCGAAATATTGCTGCCAATCCTCGCCTACTGAGGTTGGAGAAGATAGGTACTGCTCGTAAAGCTCTTCAATATACGCTGCACTATCAGCGGAAAGTTCAGTATCAAGACGCAGTGCGTCAGCAATTTCTTGCATTTGTGGACCCATTTCCTATTGCAAAAACATTAGAGGGTGCTTTTTAAGCACTCCCATGATTGATCATGCCAAATCGGTAAATTGACATTCACCCATCAGGTACTTATGACCATGGGGCGTTACAACATTAGCTCAACACTAATGCAAATAATGAATCATAACGCCCTCATGGCATCATCACTCACTGATATACTCAACCAAGGCTGAGCAATTTTTTGCAAATCGACTTAGAAAAAATAAATATTCAGATTTATTTTTTCTAAAACGACTTCATTTTTATTCATATAAATAGTTATAAACCTATATGAAGCAGTCTTATGTTGAAAATATGTACGATAATTAAGTACTTTTTCACACTTATGACGGTTTGTTAAATCGTAACATGAACTATAACATCAATTGATTTTTTTGACACATACCTCTTATAAATTGGCGAAATACATGTGTTAAATAATCTAATATCATTCGCCCATTTATATAAACAATCCATACAATAAATCGCTAAATTCAATTCATTTTTAAACTCAATAAAAAAGCGCACATCAAAATATGATGTGCGCTTTCTTTTTCAGCAAAATTAGCCTGCTTGGTCGAGCAACATGCTACGGATATGACCGATCGCTTTCGTTGGGTTCAAACCTTTAGGGCAAACTGACACACAGTTCATAATCCCTTTACAACGGAATAATGAGAATGGGTCATCAAGACGCGATAAACGATCTTGAGTCGCTGTATCACGAGAGTCAATAATGAAACGGTATGCATTCAACAATGCAGATGGACCCAAGAATTTATCAGGGTTCCACCAGAATGATGGGCATGAAGTTGAACAACATGCACAAAGAATACATTCATACAAGCCATCTAAGTGCTCACGGTCTGCAGGAGACTGTAAACGCTCTTTCGGTGGCGCAGGTTGATTATTGATTAAGAAGGGTTGAATCTTGTCATACTGATCGTAGAACTGATTCATATCCACAACTAAATCTTTAACCACTGGTAAGCCTGGTAATGGACGAATTACGATTTTTTCAGGTAAATCGTTTAAGTTCCATAAACAAGCAAGACCATTTTTACCATTGATGTTCACGCCATCAGAACCACAAATACCTTCACGGCAAGAGCGACGGAAAGTCAATGATTCGTCTTGTACTTTTAACGCAAGAAGAGCGTCAAGCAACATACGGTGCTTATCAGTCAATTCAAGTTTAAAAGTTTGCATGTACGGTGCTTTATCCTTATCAGGATCATAGCGGTAGATTTCGAATGTACGGGTACCTCTACTCATCTTAGTTCTCCCAATTAGAATGTACGTGGTTTAGGTGGAATTGGATCTACAAGTAACGGCTTATAGCGTACAGGCTTGTACTCTAAATGATTATCTGTAGAGAACCATAAAGTGTGCTTCATCCACTCATCATCACGACGACCATATGGGTAATCTGCATGATCAGGTGGTAACTCGTAATCTACAACCGTATGCGCACCACGACATTCTTTACGTGCAGCAGCAGAAATCAAGGTTGCTTTTGCTACTTCGTATAAGTTTTCAACTTCTAAAGCTTCAATACGTGCAGTGTTAAATACTTTAGATTTGTCTTTCAAGTGAATGTTGCGTACACGTGGTGCAATTGCAAGGATTTGTTTTACACCTTCGTCAAGCAATGCTTGAGTACGGAATACACCTGCGTGATCCTGAACGATGTCACGGATTGCATCTGCAACTTCCTGCGCATTTTCACCTGATGTAGAGTCATCAAGTTGTTTAATACGAGCAATTGTATTTTTAAGTACAGTTGTAGGTAGTGGTGTGTAGTCATCGCCATGATGTTTAGTCACGTAGTCAATGATGTGTTCACCAGCCGCTTTACCAAATACAACCAAGTCAAGCAGTGAGTTCGTACCTAAACGGTTTGCACCATGTACAGATACGCAAGAACATTCACCAATCGCATAGAAACCTTTTACAGGTTTAGTGAAGTCACGCTCACCACCATTGTGCGAATAAACACCAGTGTCCTTGTTATAGTTTGCAACAAGTTCCTGAGTTTCAGCAGACTCTGGAAGTACCACTTGACCATGAATATTCGTTGGAATACCACCCATTTGATAATGGATTGTTGGTACAACCGGAATCGCTTCTTTAGTGATATCCACGTTTGCGAATTTCTTACCGATCTCAAATACAGATGGTAAACGCTTCATGATGGTATCAGCACCCAAGTGCGTCATATCAAGTAAGATATAATCACCTTTAGGACCACAACCACGACCTTCTTTGATTTCTTGGTCCATAGAACGTGATACGAAGTCACGTGGTGCCAAGTCTTTCAAAGTTGGTGCATAACGTTCCATGAATGGTTCGCCGTCTTTGTTACGAAGGATTGCACCTTCACCACGACAACCTTCAGTCAACAATACGCCTGCGCCCGCAACACCTGTAGGGTGGAACTGCCAGAATTCCATATCTTGTAATGGAATACCTGCACGAGCTGCCATACCAAGACCGTCACCAGTATTGATATATGCGTTAGTCGATGCACGGTAAACACGACCAGCACCACCAGTAGCAAACAATGTTGCTTTACCTTGGAATACTGCAATTTTACCAGTTTCTTGGTCAATCGCTGTTACACCAAGGACATCACCTTCTTCGTTACGAATAAGATCAAGTGCGATCCACTCTACAAAGAATTGAGTGCCCATTTTCACGTTGCTTTGATAAAGCGTGTGAAGAAGCGCGTGACCTGTACGGTCAGCAGCAGCACATGCACGTGGAACTGGCTTTTCACCATAGTTCGCTGCGTGACCACCGAAAGGACGTTGGTAAATTGTACCATCAGCATTACGGTCAAATGGCATACCAAGGTGTTCAAGCTCATAAACAACTTGAGGTGCTTCACGAGTCATAAACTCGATTGCATCTTGGTCACCTAACCAGTCAGACCCTTTTACGGTGTCATAAAAATGGTAGTGCCAGTTATCTTCTTGCATATTACCAAGAGATGCACCAATACCACCTTGAGCCGCAACCGTATGTGAACGTGTTGGGAATACTTTAGTTAGCACTGCAACTTTCAAACCTGCTTGAGCAAGCTGATAAGATGCACGCATACCTGAACCACCACCACCAACGATGACTGCATCGAAAGTTTCGTGTGGAATATTTGTGTAATCTTCTTTAGGGATTATAGCGCCCATGATTGTTTCCTATCAATTCGCCCAAAAAATCTGGATTGCCCAAATTGCGTATGCAAATACTGCAATAATCACTGCAGACGTCAACACAAGACGCAGACCTGAAGCTGAAGGACCCATTTGACGTGTAGTCACATAGTCAGTGAATACCTGCCACATACCAATCCAAGCGTGTGCAACAAGAGACAAAACTGACAATAAAGATAAAATCTTCATTGGCAATGTCATCATAAAGCCTTTCCATTGTTCGTAGTCAAATCCGCCATTGCACAGAATCCAACCAAGCACAACAACAGTATAAACAGCTAAAACAACAGCACTCACACGTTGGATATACCAATCACGAGAACCTGAACCCGTTAAACCTGTAGCACTTTTCATTAGAGAACAATCCATACAAATGATGCGATAACTGAGATCGCAGCCAAGATTAATGCAATTGTAGCTGCAACACGACCACTTTGCAGTTCTTCAGCAAAACCAAGGTCAGCAAGTAAGTGCTTAATACCCATAATCAAATGGAATAATAAGCCTGCTACAAATACCCATACAACAAAACGTACAACGAAGCCGCTAAAGATTGCTTGCACTTGCGCAAAACCTTCAGGCGTAGACAGTGATTTGTCTAAAAGCCATAGAAGTACCGGTACGAGTAAAAATACGATGACACCTGAAAGACGGTGTAGAATTGATGCAATAGCCACAGGGGATTTTAAGTTTACATCTAAAACTTGACCCATGGACAAATTGACAGGTCTGTTGCTTTTCACAGCGGGCATCCTGTAAGTAAAAACTCCATCCGGAGTTTGTTGGAATTAATTCGAAGGAAAGCTGGCATTGTTAGGCAAGCAAATTGCCTAAACTTATAAACGACACTGAATTATAAATCGTGCACTGTCAAAATACAAACGATGCGATTTGGCTTTTTAATGAAAAACTCTACAAATAAGAATCATTTACAACAAAACATCTCATCATACAGAAAATTAAAATCAATAAAACCATTCTATCTATTTATTTTTTAAACGTTTAATTTAAATATGCTGATATATTTTTATTTATTTTTAAGTTTTTTAAATTTTAGACTAAAGCACAACATAAATACGAAACTCTGTTTTATTTAAAATTTCAATCATTAATGATATTCAATCATGAACTGTATATAAAGATATTTATAAATTAAACACTACCATTATTTTTAAAATAAATAGTGCATATCATTAATATAATATTTAACTTAAGAGTTTTTGAACAGAAATAAGTACTTAGTTTGTGAATAAATCAATTTTAGTTTTAAAAATAGCAAATAATTGTTTATTTTTAAGACGGAATTTAGCATATTTTTCGCGCTAAAGATCATTTTTTAAACAGTAAAAACTTTTTTCAAACTATTTTTTAACCAATCAATAATGAAAATGAAAAAAAATATTTCAATCATTTTTGTGTGGTTTTTTCACACAGTATTAATTTTTATGAATTGTAAGTCATGGTAATTAGATGGTTTTAGGTGATTTGCATACATTTAACAATATTTAAAAATTCAATAATTTTTAGGCTTTGATCACTATTCTTGTCTAGCAAGATCAATTATTTTTATGCACCAAATCCAGAATTTGCCTTATTATACTGAGCCGATACTGTAAGTTTATTTAAAATTCTTTGAATGAGATTGCATGACTAAGCTACTGTGCTAACGTCACTTTTTATCCATAAGTATAATTGACAAAATTTCAGTACTCACTAAGCTAATAGCAATTTTTGATCTGTCTAACTTGTTTGGTAACAAATAACAATTACAAGTTAGATAAAACATTCACCAGGACAGGAGATCAATTGAATGTCTGCAGCAACTGGCAAAAAAGCCGTTTTACAACTTGATGGCAAAGAAATTGAATTACCAATTTACAGTGGTACATTGGGCCCAGATGTAATCGACGTTAAAGATGTATTGGCCGCAGGTCACTTTACTTTTGATCCTGGTTTTATGGCAACTGCTGCTTGTGAATCAAAAATCACATTCATCGATGGCGGCAAAGGTGTTCTTTTACACCGCGGTTACCCAATCGACCAACTTGCAACTCAAGCTTCTTACTTAGAAACTTGCTACTTATTATTAAGTGGTGAACTTCCTACTGCTGAACAAAAAGCTGAATTTGAAGCAAAAGTACGCAACCATACTATGGTACATGACCAAGTAAGCCGCTTCTATAACGGTTTCCGTCGTGATGCTCACCCTATGGCTATAATGGTTGGCGTTGTTGGTGCACTTTCTGCGTTCTATCACAATGGTTTTGATGTTGAAGATGTAAACCACCGTGAAATTACTGCTATTCGCTTAATTGCAAAAGTTCCTACACTTGCTGCTTGGAGCTACAAATACACAGTGGGTCAACCATTCATGTATCCACGTAACGATTTAAGTTACGCTGAAAACTTCTTGTACATGATGTTTGCTACACCTGCTGACAAAGATTACAAAGTAAATCCTATCCTTGCTAAAGCAATGGATCGTATCTTTACACTTCATGCTGACCATGAACAAAATGCGTCTACATCTACAGTACGTTTAGCGGGTTCTACTGGCGCTAATCCTTATGCATGTATCGCTGCGGGTATCTCTGCGCTTTGGGGTCCTGCTCACGGTGGTGCAAACGAAGCTGTTCTTAAGATGCTTGATGAAATCGGTACCGTTGAAAACGTTGCTGACTTCATGGAAAAAGTGAAAACTAAAGAAGTTAAACTTATGGGCTTCGGTCACCGAGTTTACAAAAACTTCGATCCACGTGCGAAAGTAATGAAAGAGACTTGTGACGAAGTTCTAAGCGCTCTTGGTATCAATGATCCACAATTAGCACTTGCTATGGAACTTGAACGTATTGCACTTTCTGATGAATACTTCATCAAACGTAACTTATACCCTAACGTAGACTTCTACTCAGGTATCATCCTTAAAGCGATTGGTATCCCAACAGAAATGTTTACTGTAATCTTCGCTCTTGCACGTACTGTTGGTTGGATCAGCCACTGGTTAGAAATGCACAGCGCACCTTACAAAATCGGTCGCCCTCGTCAGCTTTACACTGGCGAAACTCAACGCGATATCAAACGTTAATTCGTTATACGCTTTGACCATAAAAAAACCACCTTTTGGTGGTTTTTTTATCACTTCAATTTATCGAATTTTAAAGGGTATTTTATCTTCTTTTATGGTCACTTTAGCACCTTTACATGCATTTGATGTTTTGCTTGTTCTCAATACATAATCTGCCTCAGAAACTACTTTTAATGTACTTTCAATATTCTCTCCAGTTTTACAATCTTCTTCACCTAATTTTTCACTATAACGCCCTGGATAACTTGAAGATTCAGCCGTCGCAACCACATAAGCTTTCCAACCATCAAAATAAACTAAGTCATCTCGACTAGAGACTTCACCCTGACCAGAACTTGCAGAAGTCAATTGCACAAGTTGAATCGGCTTGCTTTTAGCTTGAGCATTATAAACTTTAAATCTATTGGCTTGCCCGCCATATTCAAGGATTTGTGACTGCTTTAACTTTGGTCGAGTCAAAATATAACCACCCCAAAAATTGCGTCCTGCATCTCCAAACTCTACACCAGACAAGTAAGCGACTTCTCCTGATTTTAGTCGTATAGCCTGTGTCTTATTAATATCAATTGCATTTTTGGGTGTTGCATAAGAATCATCTAAATTCGTTAAAGTTGAAATAATTTCTTTTGATGTAGGCGTTGCTGCAAAGCCTATAGAACATACAAACACGCCAACCATCAAACAAATACTTTTCTTCATCATAAGTTTGCTTTCTCTATTTCAAATCAATAGCACAATAGAATTTTTGCAAAAACCAAAATAATCACAGATTGATTGAAAAATTAATATTAAAAGTCCCTTCCCGATTTCATTTTTATTAGCGCCCCCATTTCATCTTTTCCATATAAGGGCGAACTTTTTTAATTCGTTGAATATTGGTCTTTTCAATTTGTGTAAGCTGATTTTCAACATTGGTACTGCACGGCATATACCAATCTGCTTCACTAAAAGCATTTGCTATTTCTTTATTTGCAAATGAATAACCATGACGCGCATAAATACTATTACGCATATAATCAAGTTCATCAGGTGGAAGTTGCAAATCATCATCTTTTAGTAAACGATTTGAAGCCTCTGCAAATGAACCTTCATTTTTTGCATAACGACACTGCTGTGGTTTTAAGTCAAAATATTTAGGTTTTACTTTAGCCGTTGTAGATTCCCAACTCGATTGTAGTGTTTTAGGCTGATTTTCACTGACTAAAAATGTAAATGTACCACTACTTGCTTTAGGACCACTTTCAACCGCCGTGATTTTATAACCTTGTGAAGTTGTTTGAACTTTTCCTGAGAAATTCTGCTTATTTTTACCTAAAATACTGTAGCCTTTGACCTGATTACGATCAATTGACTCAATAAATACCCCTATTTTTTGCCCATCATAAATACCTGACCAAGAGGTTTTAAGCTGTTGTATATTCAATGCAAAACTCGATTGCATGACAAAAAAAGGCAAGCAAAACATAAATAATTGCTTTTTCATTGTTATACCTATGTATGTATTTATATAAATCTCCACTATAATTTTAATTCAACTTTAACTTTTTTTAAGATTGAAAACGTAAAATTTTATCAAGATTTTTAGTCATCATTTACAAAACGACTTCACTGATATTGATCTTGCATAAAGCATGCAGAATACAACCATGAAAAAAATAGAACTCAGAAACATTTTCTTGATTTTTATACTGATGATTTATCTATATTTGAGTCTTCTCATGGTTAAAATTTGCCTACAATATTTTCCTTGGCAAAATGACACTAATTTTCTAGCCTTAAAACAAGACGTCATTCACACGCAACCTTGGCGCTTTGCCTTCCAAGCTCATGTCATTGTCAGTTCATTGATTTTAATCGCGGGTTTCACTCAATTTTCGAGTCAAATTAGACAAAAACTCCCAAAAATCCATCGTTATAGTGGTTGGCTTTACATTACAACTGTCTTAGCTTTTGCCTTACCTAGCGGCTTTATTATGGCACTTTCAGCCGCAGGAGGTTGGCAAACACAGCTATGTTTTATATTACTGAGTATTTTATGGGGAATGACTAGTTGTATTGCTCTCTATAAAATTTTTCAAAAACAATGGAAAGCTCACCAAAATTGGATGATTCGTAGTTTTGCTTTAGGGCTTTCAGCCTTAAGCTTAAGAACATGGAAAATCGTTTTATATCAGCTACAACCTTATTTTGATTGGCTTACACCACTTCATATTTATCAACTTGAAGCATGGTTAGGTTGGACAATTAATCTTTTGATTGCAGAAATCATTATTTTTAGATTAAACAAAAATAAAAGCCCTAAACTAAGTTAGGGCTAAAATTCTTTCAATAACTTATGATGCTGTATCGTAATGCTTCAAATCTAAATCTTTTAACTGATTTTTTAACTCTTGCAATGACCACGGCCAAGCTGCAAAGTTACGACCATTTTGATCTAAATAATAAGACTTACAACCACCCGCATTAAATACTGTCGTTTTCAGATTTCTTTGCACTTTCAAATTATGATAACGCACAACATTTTTCTTAATTTCAATACGTTTAATTTTTTGATCACGCATTTTCAATAAGCCACTGATAATATAATCCAGTTGTGCTTCTGCAATACCAATAAAAGAGTCATAAACTAAAATATTTGGACCTAACACCAAGAACGCATTTGGTACTTTTTCAATACTTGCACCCAAATAAGCCTCAGGAGAACTGTCTTTCCATAACTCAGACAATAATACACCGTCTGAATTCGTGACACGCTGCCCAATAGGTGGATGAGAAACCTCAAAACCTGTTCCCCAAATAATTACATCAACTTCATGACGCTCACCATTGGCAGCAACCACTGCATTACCATCAATTTCAACCAAACCATGTGGAATGAGGCTCACATTCTCTTGTTGTAAAGCAGGATAATAGTTGTTAGCAAATAATAAACGCTTACAACCAATATCAAAGTTTGGTGTTACATCTTGACGTAGTTTTTCATCTTGAATTTGTAATTTAAGCAATTGTTTACTTAAAAAATTAACAGGCTTTAAAATCTTTGGATGACGTAAACCAAAATTAATACCATTCAAAATTTGTGCAATACTATTACGCCAAGTTTGTTGAATCACAGGGAAACGTTCAACAATGCCTTTTGCCGTATCTCCTAATTCACGATCAGCTTTTGGTAAAACCCAAGGAGCTGTACGTTGGAATACAAATAACTCTTTTGCTAATGGCTGCACTTGCGGAATAAATTGAATCGCTGATGCACCTGTACCAATCACTGCCACTCGTTTACCTTTGAGATCATAATCATGATCCCAACGTGCAGAATGGAACATTTTACCTTTAAAGCCTTCAATACCTTTAACTTTTGGCATAGAAGGCTCTGTGATCGGACCTGTTGTGAAAATAGTCGTTTTTGCTTGATATGAACCTTTTGAGGTTTCTAAGTGCCAAACTTGCTGAGCTTCATCCCATTTCGCACTCAACAGCTCATTGCCAAATTCAATTTTCCCACCCAAATCATGCTTTTCTACAACCTCTTCTAAATAGCTGAGAATTTCTGGTTGCTTCGCAAATAAATGACTCCATTTATGACTTGGCGAAAAAGAAAATGAATACAATGCTGAAGGCACATCACAACCACAGCCTGGATAATTATTATCACGCCATGTACCACCAACGCGTTCAGCTTTTTCGAGCACAATATAATTATGATAACCTGCTTGATTCATTTTATAAGCAGCGGCAATTCCTGAAATACCCGCACCCACCACAATCGTGTCATAGACATGAACAGGTTGAGATTTTTTCACTGTTGCTTTTGCTTCAGCCACAGTTGCTTTTTCTTCAATCGCTTGTGATTTTGTAACTACTTTTGGTACTTCAGCTTTTTCTTCCACAACTTTTTCAGGTTGAATCTGTGGCTCTACTTTTGCTTCAAGCTTAGCTTCAACTTTAGGTGCTTTTGGCTCAACCGCTGTTTGCTTTACCTCAATTTTTGGATCAGCTTTTACTTCAGCTTTCGCTGCTGTTTTCACTTCTTCTGGTTGAGTCACTTGCTTGATCTCTTCTACAGTCGTTGTTTGTGACGCTTTTTTCGCTGTTGATTTATCTTCTGGTAACTGATCTACGGTACTTTCTGTTGTCATTTTTTTATCTCAAATGTTGGCTTATTTCATAAACTTATCAAATATTGGATAACCAATTCCCAATGCTTTGGTATACAGTGCAGGCGATGCACGTTTTAAAATCCAAAATAATTTAGCATCAGGTTGAGGAATGGTATAAAGCTTGCCTGCATCTAAATTATTAAGCGTTTTAATTGCTACAGCATCACTTGTCGTAAAAGCATGATTCATTAATAAATCATCTGCTACGCCAGAATAACTATCAGGCAAGCGTCCATTTTTCATAATATTGGTCGGTACAAGTGTTGGACAAAGCACATTGACACTGATTTTATCTTTACGTAATTCAGCCGATAAAGTTTCAGATAGCGCCAAAACACTTGATTTGGTTACATTATAAGCCGTCATTTCAGGCGCGGCAGTATAACCTGCTGCTGATGCGACATTAATAATTGCACCATATCCCTGCTGTTTAAACTTAGGTACAAAATAATGACAGCCATAAATCACGCCCCAAAGATTAATATTGACACACCACTGCCAATCCTCAAGGGAAACCTCGTCAAATTTGCCTCCCAACCCTACACCCGCATTGTTGATAACCAAAGTGACTGCATGATTCATTAACTTTTCAGCATTTTCAGACAATGCCTTAACTTGTGTCTTATCCGTCACATCACACTGTACGGCAAATGCTTTACCTGAAGTTTGGTTTGCGATTAACTGTACAGTTTCTTGTGCAGCATCTAAATTAATATCTGCACAAATAATGGTTCCACCACGCTTTGCAAGTTCCAAAGCAAAGCTACGACCAATTCCACTTCCTGCACCTGTAACTACAGCATATGCATTTTGTGTTGGCTTTTTCTTTTTTGAAAAAAATCCCATTGAGTTCTTCCATTTAACTTTTAAATTATTTTAAACACGGAGTGCAGGAATAAATTCTTTAACAAAAAATGGAGTTAATACGCCATTTTCAGGGTTCAATAAAGTTTCTTTGTAATATTCTAAGAACTCGGTTGTATCATGGTCATTTGGATGAAAATCTGGGCGTAAATAGTCAAAAATATGTCCCCATGAACTTCCATATACACCATCTTTTAAACCAAAAATTAAGCTAAAGCTGCGTGGAATATCTTTCCAATAACTCCAACTAATTAAATTACTTGGTTTACGATAAAATGGAACCAATAACGATGCGACTGAAATAAGCACTAAAATCGTAATCAAAGCAGGGAAAAAGCCCGCAATACGTAATGCATAATTATTTGATAAAGTTTGGAACACATCATAAGCGATATCTTTATGCTCAGACTCTTCAAGCATGTGCCACATCCAAATTGCACGTTGCTTTTCATCTGTAGATCTAAAGAAAATTTCTTCGTGGTTCATCATATATTCAGCAAGTACCGCAGTAAAATGCTCAATTCCTGCCATCAAAGATAACTTCATCGGTTGTGGCAAACGGTTAAAACCATAATCAAATACATGACCTGCTAAGAAACGGAATAATTTAACAGGTAAATCACGTTCCATATAAGCATCATTTAATTCTTCATGCATTTTGGAGTGAATCGCTTCTTGTCCAATTAATGATGTCACACGCTGTTTTAACAACGGATCTTTAATAAAATCACGATGATAACGCGCTGTATCAATCACTAAATCCTCACCTAAAGTCAGAAAAATAGACAACGAAGCAAAGTATGCGCTTGCCAATTCAGCATCCATATAAAATTTGTGATCCAATTTTTCTGGTTCAAAATTAAATTTCATATGACGAATTGGAATAATCGGGGTTTGCTCATCTAAACTAAAAGGAGAATTAGAAAATACTTTTGAAAAGATAGATTTAACTGGCTTAGTGAATAACATGGCTACATACTCTTTATTCGATTAATGTATAAACAGCAATTCATCCTGTGATCTACTGCTCATGTTTTGAGTAAAAACTCTATTGAATATGTAAAAATTACGCTAAGCTTTATTAAATACCATTAGCATTTGAGGTCATTGAGTTTGCATTTTATGACTATTTAAAAAATTGTTAGACAATATTTTTTGAGTTAACACCTATTAACAATTTTTGACCTCTAAGGCTATTTTCTTTTTCATATTTTTACGTTTTGTTCACTTTGCAATGCTACTTTCAATATGAAAATTCAAGCAAAATATCAGCTTCACGTCGAAATTTGATGATCATTTTTATCCATAATTTCATCCTAGGATTAAGATAAATGTTGTACTTTTATTGGTGGTTATTTAGGCTACTCGATATTGAAACATTTAAATGCCGTCGTTTAAGTCTAGGCGAAATCAAAATCAGTCAAATGGTTTTTGGAGATCTTATTGATTACTCTAAAGTTTTGATTATGAATCAGCCTTATCTCCCTTGGCAACCTGCTGGTATTTTAATGGCACCCAACGGCTGTATTCATATGAAAGATGCTGATTTTTTTGAGGATTTTTCTCAGAAAAATTTATCAACTCAAGCACTTTTTATTCATGAAATGGCACATATTTATCAGCATCAAAAACACGTTAATGTACTTCTCAAAGGCGCTATTTTACAAATTGCATTCTATATCACTTATGGAAAATATAATCCCTATACATATAATTTAGAAAATCACAAAAAATATGAAGACTATAATATTGAACAACAAGGAGATATTGCTCGAGATATCTTTCTAAGAAAAATAAAGAACATTATTTTAGAAACTCCTGAAAATCATTTTTAAATATGTGCAGGTTTATACAAAGAGTTCGATTTTCTCAGCATTTTTAATACATAAGAAACAAAATTAATCATCAAAAATCTTCGTTTTTTCATCAAAAACCTGTTAAATTCAAAAAGATGATAGATAAGTTTTAGACAATCTTTTTAAACATCTAGCATCTGGCATGATTTTCGTTAAAATAGCTCAAGTCTGTAATTTTTGCCGTGCAAGAAATAAAGATTTTTTGTCATGAAAATGATTTTTTATTTTATGCCTTTTGGCAGTGTTTTAAATTTCCGAATCACACACTATTGAATAATTATATATAAATCAATCTATTGTGTGTACACATACTACCCTATAGGAATAGGACAAGGTTTAAATGAAAAGTTTTAAAGTTGCTCTCGCGCAATTCTCTCCACATATTGGTAATATTGAAGCAAATGTTCAAAAAATGATTGAACAAGCGAATCAAGCAAAAAAACAAAATGCTGATATTATTGTTTTTCCTGAACTTTCAACAGTAGGCTACCCTGCTGAAGATTTGTTGTTACGCCCAAGTATAAGTAAACGTACAGCTCAAGCTTTTGAGCAATTACATACGGTTAAAGATATTGTTATGGTCTTTGGCTTTGTCAACACAACCGAAGATGGGCAACGTTATAACTCAGCAGCAGTCATGAAAGATGGGCAAGTACTTGGTGTATATAACAAACAAAACCTTCCAAACTATAGTGTTTTTGATGAAAAGCGTTATTTTAATGAAGGTCATCAACACCTTGTATTTGAGTATTTAGGTCATAAATTTGGTGTACTTATTTGTGAAGACGTATGGTCACTTCAAACTGTGCAACAACTTGCTCAACTTAATGTAGAAAGCGTTTTAGTTCTCAATGCATCACCTTATGAAGTAGGTAAACCACAACATCGTATTGCAACATTGCAAGAACTTGCGAGACAAATCAACATTCATCTGGTTTATACCAACCAAGTAGGTGGTCAGGATGATCTCATTTTTGATGGTTCAAGCTTTGTAATTAACAATACAGGTGATGTTGTCTTACGTGCAGAAAGCTACAAAGAGCAAGTGTATTTCATTGATTATGAAATTGAAAACAAAGCCTACAAAGCGGTCACTACTGCACCTGCTCTAGATACAATGGCTGAAATTTATCAAGCTCTAGTCATGGCAACACGTGACTATGTCGAACGTTCTGGTTTCCCAGGTGTCATTTTAGGTCTTTCAGGTGGAATAGACTCTGCGCTTACTTTAGCGATTGCTGTAGATGCAATTGGTGCTGAAAAAGTACAAGCTGTCATGATGCCATATACTTACACTTCTCAAATCAGTGTTGAAGATGCCGCAGAACAAGCAAAACGTATGGGCGTGACTTTTGGAATTGCCGAAATCCACCCAATCGTAAATAGCTTTATGCAAACACTGTTCCCATTCTTTGGTAACTCACCTGCGGATACAACAGAAGAAAACTTACAAGCACGTGCACGTGGCACATTGCTGATGGGGCTATCAAATAAATTTGGTAATCTGGTTTTATCAACAGGAAATAAATCTGAGTTATCAGTTGGTTACTGCACACTTTATGGCGACATGGTTGGTGGCTTTGCAGTACTGAAAGATGTTTATAAAACCATTGTATTTGAATTAGCAAAATACCGTAATAGTCTTAGTGAAACACCTGTGATTCCTGAGCGCGTGATTACCCGCCCACCATCTGCTGAGTTACGCCCTGACCAAAAAGATCAGGACTCTTTACCTGCTTATGATGTTTTAGATGCAATTCTTTATGCATATATCGAAGAAGATCAAAGCCAAGATGACATTATTGCCAAAGGTTTTGACAAAGATGTTGTAGAAAAAATTATTAAGCTTGTTGATCGTAACGAATATAAACGCCGTCAAGGTGCGATTGGTCCACGTATTACATCACGCGCATTTAGTCGTGAACGTCGTTACCCAATCGTGAATGGCTGGAAAGCAGGTGTTTAATCCTTGTGAGTAGCGAAAGCGCTTTATCATTCATGAGCTTTGCTCAACAACTTGCTCAAGCACTTCAGCTTGAGCAAGTTCGCTTTATTAAAAAACAGTTACTTGAAACTCAAAACCCTATTTATATTGAAGGTTTCATCGCTCAGTCCTACCAAAATGCAGATAAAATTTTACTGCGTGATTTCATCAAACTAGAGCAACTTCAAGCAGTTATACAAAAGTATGCATTTGAGCTTAATTTAGGACCCGATATACTTGAGTTTATTGGCGTTGCAGCACAAAAAATCCATCATTATGCTGCTCACAACTCGACTGTACTCAATGAGTTATTATCTGATGAAAATTTTGAATTATGGTTATTTAAAATTTTAGAATTAGAACAACTGAAAACCTATTTACAAGATCATCTTGAACATAACCCACAAATTCAACATATAAGCATTCAGCTTGCTAATCAAATTTTAGAACAAAATACACCTTGGCTGAGACAATTACGCCAATATACCGTCAAACAAGATCATCTGCGCTCTAAAGTACTGAGTTTCATTCAAGAACAACATCAAAATCTGGAACTCAAGCTAGAACAACAACTTGCAGCAGCAATCCGCTCGCAACTGATTCATATCATTCAACTTCCAAATGAAGACCTTGCAAATCTTGCCTATTTGATTTGGTCTGATCTTAAACAACGTCCATTAAAAGAAACTTTTTCTCAGTTCCAATCTATCGATTTTGAAGAATTTTTTATTTTAGTCTATGAAACATGGAAAGGACTACGTCAAACTGATTTTATGCAACACATTATCCTGCATGTCGTTGCTGCATTTTATGAATATTTTGGTGAATTTAGCTTACAAGAATTATTACATTCTGTCGGTTTAAATGAACATGATCTGCGTCTAGAAGCATATCGCTTTATTCCATCTTGTATTAAAGCACTGGATGAACATGATCTACTCGACTCAATTATTGCCTCATTAATTGCACCTTTTTATCAAAATGAACATACTCAACAAACAATTGCCCATTTAATGAGTACAAATTTACCATTTAAAACTTAAAATTTAACAAATATAAATAGAGTGAAAAATGATTTTAATTATTGATGTTCATTATCGAGAAACAGGTGCTTATGCTGTTGCAGGTTTAATCCAAGATTGGGATAGCCAAGAATTTGAACAATGTTATACCCTCCATATTACCGAAGTTGCTGAATATATTGCAGGAAATTTTTACAAAAGAGAACTTCCTTGCATATTGCAACTTCTTGAATGTATTGATAAAGATTTTAAATATATAGTGATTGATGGCTATGTACAACTTGGTGCAGAACAACAAGCAGGCTTAGGCACACATTTATGGAATGCTTTAACCCATAAAAAAGCAATTATTGGCGTAGCAAAAAATTATTATAAAGATACACCTGAAAACTGTGCGTTATATCGAGGAAATAGCAAAAAACCACTTTATATTACTTACAAAGATATTCACTTAACAGATGCAAAAAATTATATTGCAAAAATGACAGGTCAATATCGAATTCCTGATTTAATCAAAAAAATTGACACTTTAACCAGAGTATAATCTTTTTCTATAGATGCTTTGAACGCATAAATTTTACCAAGCATTAAAAAATTATATTTTTACGCACAAAAAAAGAGACCATGCGGTGAGCATGGTCTATAAAAATGGTGGCTATGACGGGACTTGAACCTGTGACCCCCGCATTATGAGTGCGGTGCTCTAACCAACTGAGCTACATAGCCGTAAACTGTGTGCGCATTATCTAAATTTATAGATAATACGTCAAGCCCTCTCACGCACTAATGATCATGCTTTAAACAATTGAAAAACAAATGTTTAAAATTAATACATATTTCATTTTATTTATCGGACAATAGAGCAAAGTAAATCATCCATCTGGTCATAAAAATGAAGTTTAAATCTATTTTACTTATCGTTAATCTCTCTTTTTTAATCACTGCTTGTCAGATGATCAGTCCTATTTTTGTAGACTATAATGGCGTTCGCATGGATGTTGCAAAATGGATTAATCAACAACAACTCTTAACGATGCAGCAAAAACGTAGCTTGGCTCAACTCAGCAAGGCTCAACAACGTTTTTATCAGCTTGAACAAGCAGATGAAGCTCAAAAATTTGAAATTAACAAACAAAATGCGATAGCACTGCATTGCGCTCACTTGCATGTAAGTGAAAGTAAAATTGAAAAATTACAACAACAGATTTTCTCTGAAGAAAGCGCTCATTATTTACAAATGGCACAGCAATTACCAAAACTTAAACTTGATGAAAAACAGATTCAATGTGAATAATTAACAATCTGACCAATTCTCAATCTAAAATCATATAGTCTTCTGCTTTCAAAAGCAGCAGATTAACTTTATCTCATTATTTTTCATGTTGAATAGATAAAAAAAGACCACGTTTTGGAACGTGGTCTATAAAAATGGTGGCTATGACGGGACTTGAACCTGTGACCCCCGCATTATGAGTGCGGTGCTCTAACCAACTGAGCTACATAGCCGAAAACTGTGCGCGAATTATCTACTGTTATTACTAACTCGTCAAGCACTATTTTAAAAAATGTTTGAAGTGAGCCGATAAGCCGGGTTCTGTCGTGAACGATCATTCCTCTAGGCGTACAATCACTCATACGCTCAAGCGACCTACCCGAATCCAGCACGGGCCGTGCCTCAGGATTCCTATTTGGTCTTGCTTCTGGTGGGGTTTACCTTGCCATGAACTGTTACCAGCCATGCGGTGCGCTCTTACCGCACCCTTTCACCCTTACCATCTCTCTTGGTTTCCCCGAAAGGAAATTGCAAAGATGGCGGTCTACTCTCTGCTGCACTTGCCGTCGACTTTCGCCGCCCAGGCGTTACCTGGCACCCTGCCCTATGAAGCCCGGACTTTCCTCCCCTGCTTCAATCACGGAGATCTCCACAGCAGCGATCGTCTAGCTCACTTCAAGGGGCGCATATTAACAAATTTTTATATCAATTGCTTGTACTTTTTTGCGCAATCAGCCTTTTATATTTATCCATAAGCTGTTCTTGACTTTCAACATGCTCTGGATCTAAAGGAATACAATCAACTGGACAAAAAAGTGCGCATTGTGGCTGCTCATGATGTCCCACACATTCTGTACAAAGGCTTGGATTTATTTCATAAATCAACTCCCCCATATAAATTGCTTCGTTAGGGCATACAGGTTCACAGACATCACAATTGATACATTCATCAGTTATATATAAAGACACACTACCAACCTTGTTGAATTTTTTGTTCAAAAGCATTGACAACACATTGTGGAACAAATTTGTGTACATCACCTTTTAAACGTGCAATTTCCCTCACCATCGTGGAGGAAATAAAAGAAAATTGTTCCGAAGGTGTTAAAAACACAGTTTCAAAATGATGGTCTAATTGGCGATTCATATTTGCCAATTGAAATTCATATTCAAAATCTGAAACTGCTCTTAAACCACGGAGCACCGCTGTTGCCTTTTGTTCATTAAAGAAGTTTACCAAAAGTCCATCAAAACCGACAAATTCTACATTCGGTAAATGGCTTAAAGATTCTTGTGCTAATGCCACGCGTTCTTCTAAAGTAAATACAGGATTTTTATGATGTCCAATTGCGATAGCGACGACGACTTCATCAAACATTCGTGAAGCACGAGCCACTAAGTCGACATGTCCATTTGTTATAGGATCAAAAGTTCCAGGATAGATGACACGAGTTTTAGACATCCATTTATACTCTAGTTGTTTATGTAGATGCCTAGTTTAGCAAAAACTTATTTTGAAGCGAACTCTTCAATACATTTGAAAGCACTTCACCTACAGCCAAGTTTGAGGCAAAATAAGATTAATCTTGGAAATTTTGAATTATGTCTAAAAATATTGTGGTTAAAAAAAATAATGGTGGCACCATTGCACAAAATAAACGTGCACGCCATGATTATTTTATTGAAGAAAAGTTTGAAGCAGGTCTAGCTTTACAAGGGTGGGAAGTCAAGTCTTTACGTGCTGGTCGCATGACGATCACTGAAAGCTATATTATTTTTAAAAATAACGAAGCTTTCTTATTTGGCTCACAAGTTCAACCTTTATTGTCGGCTTCAACGCATGTTGTCCCTGAAGCCACACGCACACGTAAATTACTGCTTTCTAGACGTGAAATTGAGAAACTGCAAGGTGCAGTAAATCAAAAGGGCTATTCTTGTGTGCCTTTAGCATGTTATTGGAAAGGTCATTTGGTCAAAATCGAAATCGCTTTAGTGAAAGGTAAGCAACTTCACGACAAACGTGCAACTGAAAAAGACCGTGACTGGCAACGTGATAAAGCTCGCATTATGCATAAATAAAAGCGGTAAAAAAACCTCCAAATTGGAGGTTTTTTATATCAGCATTAGCAAAATTTTAGGCTGCCGTAGCAGTTTGGGGCAAATGTTTGATTTTGAAGCTCTAAGTCTTTTAATGGGAAATTAACTGTAGTATTTGGTAAATTAACATTTCCAACAGTCAAATCGGCACCCCAAAGACAATTTAATACAGTACAGCTAGGAGGATTATTTGTAATATAATTGCTAATTGGATTAACAACTTGCTTTAGGACATCATTGGTAATATCAATTTTTTTAGTTGGATTAACATTACCAATATCAATTGGATCTTCAATGGCTAACCACCATCCACGTTGAGCTGCAACAGCAGCACCATTCCAAAAAATATCTTGCTTTTGCATAGAAAGTGAAAAAGGATTATTTAATTTAAGTTTATGAATGTAGCCTAAATTTTCATTGACCGTAATATTCGCTTTTAATCCTGTGATATTCCCCGTTACTCTCTTTTGTAATGTAAGTAATCCAAAAGACTCTGTAATCGTTGCACCTAAATTCCCACCGAAATTAAGTTGATTAATATTTGCGTAACCATCGAGTTGTACACTAGATAATCTTTTACCAGATATTGTCGTACCATTTATAAAAATATCAGCTTTTGCTGAATCTAATGCTAAATTATAATCAGTTGAAGAAAAACCTAAGCGCATTGAACCAAAACAAAATATTACACAAATTTTTGCATCCACTTTACCATTAATGGACATTTGTGTATCACCATATGACATATTTCGTTCAGCTGTGTAACCTACCCCAGTTGTATCTTGAATTTTCATATAACCACTGAGGCTATTAATCCCATTAGGTGTACCTGTATTTTCCTCACCAAGAGTCAACATCCCCAAGACTTTTTCCGCACTCAGACGAAAACCCATCATTTCACGAGTAGAGGCAGAGTTTGGATTTTTAATGGCAAACTCAATAAAAGGATTGGTCATTTTTGCAGAAGAACCGACCCGCTCTTCACGTGTTTCACCAAGACCTGACAGACTTAAATGATCAATATCAATATCACAACCACCTGGTCCATTTATACCACCACAGCCCAGTTGTAACTTTTTAATATTGGCATTTAATTCCACATTCGCTTCCATACCCAGTTTATAAAAACCGATATTTTGTGAAGCCATCGAAGCGTTTGCTTTTGAAGGATCGGTATAAGTAAGATTCATTAATGCCTGACCCTGCACCTGAGAAAGTTCAGAATCTGATAATGATTTGAATGTTAAGTCATCTGCATGGGTTAGACCACTCGCTAAAAAATAGACAGCGCTAGAGATAACTAAGCTCTTTTTTATTTTTATCATATTTACTCCATTTTTTATTTCTTACTCGATACACTCAATGACACAAGTTTTATCATTATTAAGCAAAACTAACATTATTAAATAAATAAATCAAACACATAAAACAACATTAACGTGATAAATATCACAATTAAAAACCCATTATTTATTCCATAAATTAAACACACTAGACATTTTTATTAACAGGTAAAATACATATTTTTCATAAATAAAAGCAGTAAAAAAAACCTCCAAATTGGAGGTTTTTTATATTACTACTAACAAAATTTTAGACTGCCGTAACAGTTTGGAGCAAAGTTTTGCGTGGCGAGTTGCAAATTGGATACTGGGAAATCTAATGGTTTAGATCCTGTTAAATTTACAGGTAAATTAATTCCTGCTAAACATGATCCCCAAGTACACTGAACCGTATTTTCTGATTTTGCTAAATAATCATTCAATTTAGGAACGACTTGCTTTAGAACATCATTTGTAATTGCTATAGGATTCTGTGGAACAACATGACCAATATCAACCTGATCCTCGATTGCTAGCCACCATCCTTTATTTGCTGCAACTGATGCACCATTCCAATGAATTGACTGTTTTTGTAGCGAAAGAGAAAAAGGATTATTAAGCTCTAATCGATGAATAAACCCTAGATCTTCTTTAATTTTTACATCTGCTGTTAATCCTGAGATACTACCATCAACAGATATATTAATAGGAATAGTCAATCCTATGATTGTAGGTACGATAGAGCCACTAAAACTTAAAGGATCAATTTTTGCACTCCCCGTTAAATCCGCAGATTCCATACGGGTACCAGATAAAACTTTTTGATTTAAAGACATATGTGCATCAGCACTGTTTAATCTTAAGTTATAATTTTGTGTCGAAAATGATGGTGTCCAAGGAATAAGTGCAAATGTCTTTAATCTACCCTTTATTTCCATATTAGTATCACCATATTGCATATTTCGTATACCAGTTTTAGCTGTACCTGTAGTTTCTTTAATATTTAAATAGCCACTAAGCGTATTAATCCCATTAGGTGTACCAGTATTTTCCTCACCAAGGGTCAACATGCCTAATACTTTTTCCGCACTCAGACGAAAACCCATCATTTCACGGGTAGAGGCTGAGTTTGGATTTTTAATCGCAAATTCAATAAAAGGATTGGTCATTTTTGCAGAAGAACCGACCCGCCCCTCCCGTGTTTCAGCAAGCCCCGAAAGACTTAGATTATCAATATCAATATCACAGCCACCTGCACCATTTACACCACCACAGCCCAGTTGTAACTTTTTAATATTGGCATTTAATTCCACATCGGCTTCCATACCCAGTTTATAAAAACCGATATTTTGTGAAGCCATTGAAGCATTTGCTTTTGAGGGATCGGTATAAGTAAGATTCATCAGTGCCTGACCTTGCACCTGAGAAAGTTCAGAATCTGATAATGATTTTAATGTTGAGTCATCTGCGTGTGTTAAACCTATTGTTAAAAAAAACAAAGCACTAGAGATGACTAATCTCTTAGTTATCATTACATTTACTCCAATTTTTATTTTATTTTTTTACATGCTGATTCCATCAAGCAAGTCAGAGTATTATTAATTAAAATTAAACTTTTGAAAGTAAATAGGTTTACAAAATCTATATAGAAATATAAATTATATGAACCAAATCACAGTTGTTGATTTTTAACCAACTGTTTAAAAAAACATTATTTAGATATTCTTATTAACAATAAGGCAACATATTCACCAAACCAAATTGCTGTTTCTAAATCTCCTTTGGGTGGCGTAATGTCTGTTGGTGCATTATCTGATTGAGTCATTAATCCTAGAAAACTCGACATCCGATTTAAGTCTTCTGTATTACGACCTGTCGGCATTAAAGGTAAACCTGTCCATAACATGCCGTGTTGCATTGCAAATAAATTGATTTGCTGAAGTACAGCCAGTTTGTCTCCACTCAGACCGCCGCCATTGGTAAAACCTGCTGCAAGTTTGCCTTGCCATGTACGTGCTAACCAACGTTTTGAAGATTGCTCCATGAATTGTTTTAAACCAGAAGTTAAATTACCCATGTAGGTTGGGCAACCGAAAAGAATGGCATCTGCTTGATCCAAAACATCCCAATCTATATTTTCAATATTCATAAGATGAACTGTTACGCCAACTTGAGTTGCGCCTTGAGCAATATGTTGAGCAACTTTCGCTGTATGCCCATAAGGGCTATGATAAACAATCGCAAGAGATTTAGCAGATAAAGACATATCAATTAAAACAAACAAATTTACTCAAGTTTACATGAATTACTGCATAAAGACGAATGTCGCCATACGTCCTGTCTTTGCATTTCTACGATATGAATAAAAATCTTTCTGCTGTAAATATGAACACTGCTCTCCACCTAAAATCAAATCTACACCCTTTAATTTGAGAATGAATCGGGCAATATGATAAAGATCAGCATAATATTTACCTGTTTGCTGACCCGCTTGAAAAGCTTGCTCTAATTCAGGATATTTCGCACAAAAAGCTGCTTTTACTTCTGCACCAACCTCAAAACAAGGTTGACTAATTGCGGCTCCAAGCCATGCCCAAGTCGGTTGTGTTTGCATTTCTTGAATTGTATTTTCAATAATACCACCTGCTAGCCCACGCCATCCTGCATGTAGGTTAGCAACTTCTGTGCCGTGTGCATTTCCTAAAACCACAGGCAAACAATCAGCCGTCATCATCATTAATGCATGACCTTTAGTTTGAGTTACTAGACCATCCCCTTCGAGTGCCTGTAATTCAATTTTGTCATTTACTGTATGGCAAATCGTGCTGTGCGTTTGAGTCATCCATGTGATTTTATTCACCGCATATTGTGAAAATTCATCCAATAAAATCATACGATGTTGTTGCACACGTTTCGGGTCATCATTCACATGCAATGCCAAGTTAAAACCTGCAAGTTCAGCTTGCTTTGAGGGTAAAGCTTGCGGATGTTGTATTTGAGTTTGTCCAACAAAGACGCCTTGTGGTAATCCTTGAACAAATTGCATGTGATTCTCCTTTATTTCTACATTAATACGCTTTATTTTCAGTGCGTAAAACATCAACCAACTGTGCAAAATCTTCCGACCAAGGTGCTTCGAACATCATCTCTTCTTTGGTACGAGGATGAATAAGACCCAATTTTGCAGCATGTAACGCTTGGCGTTTAAAACCACGTAATGTATTAATCAAAGTTTCAGATGCCCCCGCAGGCACTTTAACGCGACTCATATAAACAGGATCACCCACTAAAGGATAACCAATATAAGAAAAATGCACACGAATCTGATGTGTACGACCTGTTTCTAGTTGCGCTTGTACACGGGTAAAGTTTTGGAAACGCTCTTTGACATTATAATGTGTCACAGCATCACGCCCACCTGGTAAAATCGCCATTTTAATACGATCAACAGGATGACGCTTAATTGGCTCATCAATCGTGCCACCTGCGATGATATTGCCATAACAAATCAAATCATAAATTCGGTAAACAGATTTTTTTGCTAACTGCTTACTTAAGGCAAATTGAGCTTCTAAATTTTTTGCAACAACCAGTAAGCCACTGGTGTCTTTATCAATACGATGGACTAAGCCTGCTCGTGTTAATTCTGCTGATTTTGGGAAATGATGCAATAAAGCATTCACCAAAGTTCCTGTTGGATTACCCGCACCCGGATGAACAACCAGACCTACTGGTTTATTAATCACTAAAATATCATCATCTTCATATACAATATTAAGAGGAATATTTTCAGGTTGTGCTGAAGTTTGTGCTGCTAATTCAACCTCTAAAGTAAGAAGCTCATTACCTTCACATTTGTACTTTGGCTTAACAATGTTACCATTTACCAACAAATGACCATCCTTCATCCACTGCTTGAGTTTTTCACGCGAAAACTCATTCCAAACAGTCGCTGCGACTTGGTCGATACGTTGCCCTAAGTAACCGTCATCCAATTGAAATTGCAACGATAAACGTGTTGCAGTTGTGGCTGAAGTATGATTATCTGCATCCTCAGAATCTTCAAGTAAATTGAAATCATTTTCTGAGAAATTAGAATTAGAAGATTGTGCTGAAGTCATTTGCTCATTCGGACAAAAGTGGTTTAATAGCGCAATTGTAGCCTATTGCCCGTATAAACAGAGGAATTTTTATGTCGCTACCACGTTATAAAGTTACAATGCTCGCATTATCTTTGAGCATAGCAACGGTATTTGTAGGCTGTAGCAGCAATCCGAGTAAAAAAGATATCGTTGATACTGGTCCTAAGTCAAGCGAGCAAAGCTACTACGACAAAGCGATGAAAGCCTTAGATAAAGGACAATACGGTGATGCTGAAAAATCATTACAAGCAATCGATACCTATTATCCAACTGGACAATATTCGCAACAATCTCAGTTAGAGCTGATTTATACCAAATTTAAACAAAAAGATTATGAAGCAACAATTGCTCAAGCAGATCGTTTTATTCGCCTAAATCCACAGCATCCAAATGTAGATTATGCTTACTATGTGCGTGGCGTGGCAAATATGGAACAAAACTACGATGGCATTATGCGTTATACGTCATTAAAGCAATCGCATCGTGATATTGGATATTTAAAAGTCGCTTATCAAAACTTTGTTGACTTCATTCGTCGTTTCCCAAGCAGCCAATATGCCGTTGATGCAGCACAACGTATGAAATTTATTGGACAAGAACTTGCTGAAAGTGAAATGAATGCAGCGCGTTTTAATGTCAAACGTAAAGCTTATTTAGCTGCTGTTGAACGTTCACAATGGGTAATTGAGCATTATCCGCAGACTCCTCAGATTCCTGAAGCACTTGCAACAATGGCATATGGTTATGACAAACTCGGTGACAAAGCAACCTCTCAACAATATGTTGAACTCCTGAAACTCAACTATCCAAACCTTATTAAATCAAATGGTGAAGTTAATTTACGCGCTGCACGTAAAGAAGGAAGTTTCCTGAACCGTGCAACTTTAGGGATCTTGGGGCGTGGTGAAAAAACACGTGGTGTTGTTGAAAGTACTGAATCTAGTGCCAAAGAAAAAAATGACAATCAAGCAAGTTGGCTAAATCGTGCAACTTTTGGTTTACTTGACCGTCCAGACCGTGAAGTTTCTTCTGAACCTGCACGTGCAGATGAAAGTTTGTATGACCGCCAACGTACTCAACAAACACCTGTAGAACCAAAACAAGCTGAACAATAAGTTCGCACATTTATATCAATATACAAAAGGCAGAATTAAATTCTGCCTTTTTTATGTGTAAGCAAATTCAATACGCATATACGCCTTGCTAAATCTAAGCTAAACTTATCGACCCGCTTCTTTTTAGATGTATATTTGGCTTTGACCTATGGCAATTCCTCAACACACGATTGATCAAATTTTAGATCGAACTGATATTGTCGATCTGATTGGTCAACGTGTGAAATTGAAAAAGACAGGACGTACTTATTCAGGTTGCTGCCCTTTTCATCAGGAAAAATCGCCCTCCTTTCATGTCTATCGTGATAAACAATATTTTCATTGTTTTGGCTGTCAAGCGAACGGTAATGCGATCCGTTTTTTAATGGATATTGATCATCGCAACTTTGTTGATGTGATGAAAGACTTAGCCAATCAAACAGGTATTGAGCTACCTAAAGATAATCAAGACAATAAAAAAATATCTTATAAGCGTGAAGCTGCAAAACCATCAACAGCGCCTAATTTTACTGCACCATCTAAAACACCTGATCTAAACCAAAACGATATTGCACCTGAAATTGATCCTTTTGAAGCATTCAGCCAATATCCTGACCCTGAAGATTTTGATCCAACTCAGTTTAATATGATGAGTGATCAACAAATTCCACAAGAAGGGAATTTGTATGATCTTTTAGAAAATGTAGCGCAATTTTATGAAAAACAACTGCCTTCAAGTCAAAGTGCTCAACAGTATTTTAAACATCGGGGCTTAGGTAAAAATACAATCCAATATTGGCGTTTGGGCTATGCACCTGAAGATTGGCAACATTTAGAAAAAGCCTTCCCACAAGATATTGAAGGCTTAAGATTGCTGGGTTTAATTCGCACCAGTGATAATGGTCGTGACTTTGACTTACTCCGTGATCGTGTAATTTTTCCTATTCGAGACAGTAAAGGTCGTGTGGTTGGCTTTGGTGGTCGTGCGCTCAATGATGATATTAAACCTAAATATATCAACTCGCCTGACTCTGAAGTATTCCATAAAAATCAGCTACTTTATGGTTTATATGAAGGTCGTAAAGAACGTGCTCAAAACTGGCTCATGGTTGAAGGCTACATGGACGTCATTGCCTTACAACAATATGGCATTTCAGGCGCTGTTGCTACGCTAGGTACTGCAAGTAATGCAGACCATCTGGGAATTTTATTTAAACAAAATAATCAAATCACAATTGCTTTTGATGGTGATATCGCAGGTCAAAAAGCAGCTCGTCGAACACTAGAAATTGCTTTACCCTTACTTAATGACGGACGAGAACTTAAGTTTTTTGTCCTACCTAAAGAGCATGACCCAGATTCTCTGATCCGCAAAGAAGGCGTAGAAAGTTTCCATCGCTTATGGCAAAACGCGCCTTTACTTTCAGACTTTTTGTTTGCACTTCTCAGCCAAAACTATGAAATTACAACACCTGAAGGTAAAAGTCAGGTCATGGCTGAACTCAATCAATTGATTGAACTGCTGCCTAAACAAGGTTCATATCGCTATTTATTACGTCAGTTCTTCCGTGAAAAGCTTGGATTTAACAAAAAATGGCAACCTCAAGTCAGCTTAGACGCAACTTTATCTTTTGCGCAAAATACAGGTAATGAAGAATTTGCTATTGCAATTTTAATGCAGCATCCTTTTCTCTATATTCATTTTGAAGTGTTACGTGCTTTTATTCAACCCAATGATTTTATTGCACAAATTCTAACGATCTTTGATGTGATTTTTGATGACTTACCTGATGATCAAGAACTTGCAACCTATTATATTTTAGGCGCATGTAGTGCCTATCATTTGCAACTTTCAGAAATTATACAACGTACAAATATTCAAGCTTTAACTGATTCACCAGAAATGGCAGATAAACTCGCCTCAGATTATTCTCTCGCCTTACAAGAGAAATATGTTAAACAAAAGCTCAAATCTCCTTCTTCGCTCATTGAAATGCGAAATTTACGTCGACAACTCAATGAACTCACCAAGAAAATTAGTTTAAAATTGGTGCATAGTTAATCTAAAAATAAAACCGATCAAAAGATCGGTCTTTTTTATTCACATATTTTATCAAATATATTTAAGATCAAGGCTTCAACTTCACCTTACGACCATTAGCAAAAATATCCTGAATATTTTCTTTCAACCATTCAAAATGTGAAGGGTCTTCATCTTTAGCAGCATTGCGTAGCAAAATTGAAGTAGGATGTAAAAGTTTTTGTGTCAGACGATGTTGAAAATCTTTTAAAACCTGTTCCGTATTTTCGCCTGTTTGAATACGTTGCAACGCATCTTGTAGTTCAAGCTGACTTAAATTTTCACCTTGTTGACGATAGGCATGAATTGTTTCACCTGCATCATTAATTTTTTGCTGTGTCACTAACTGTATCACGAGTTGATTGACCATCACTTCAGCTTCAACCGCCGCTTGACGACGATGTGCTAAATTTTCATCAATTACCGATTGTAAATCATCAACCCCGTACAAATACACACCATCTAAACTTTCAACTTTTGAATCAATATCACGTGGCACAGCCAAATCAACCAATAACATTTGTTGATAACGACGCTTTTTCAAAGCTGTCTTCACATCTGCAAAAGAAATGACTTGATACAAACTACCTGTACAACTTGAAATGACATCTGCTCGATGCAAATTTTCAGCTAATTCTGAAAATGGAATAATTTCAACTTCAACCCGATGTGCAATTTCTTGTGCTAACTTTTCAGCACGCTCTCGCCCACGGTTACAAATAAGAACTTTAGCAACACCCATTTCAGCTAAATGTTTTGCCACTAAGCTGTTCATTTCACCTGCTGCAACCACCATTACAGTCAGTTTTTCAGGTTTACTAAATACTTGTAATGCAAGCTGAGCAACAGCATAACCCATCGAAACAGCATGACTACCCACCGCAGTTTCAGAGCGTACACGTTTAGCTGCATAAAATGCATATTCAAAAATTTGATTTAGATTTTGCGAAACAATATGAGCATCTTTTGCCAAAGCAAGTGCAGATTTTACTTGACCTAAAATTTGAGGCTCACCCAACATTAAAGAGTCAAGACCACTTGCAACACGCATGAGATGTGAAACAGCATCTGTATTTTCATAACGATATACATGATTTGACAATTGTTTTACATCAATACCATTTGATTGGGCAAGCCAATCTAATACCATATCAGCATTTTCAGCCATGGCATAAACTTCGGTACGGTTACAGGTCGAAACCACCACCATATCGTTCATTTCGTGATGTTGACCTTGTCCTGCAAACAAATTGCTTAATCGCTCTGGATTAAACGCAATTTTTTCACGTAACTCTACGGAAGCAGTTTGATGGTTGACACCCAATGCAAAGAAAGACATATCAGATCATCATTTCGCTAAATTTATGTTATTGTGCAATAACGGTGTCATAAAAAGCATACTTGGATAAAGAAAAATTGCGTCAAATAAGCAGCCGAATTAACGGCACGACAATTAAGCAATATTCTACCACATTCTTACTTGTCGGTAGTATGGCTTCTAGCGCTCATCTTCAAGCGGCTGGAGGATTGTATCATGCAAATTATAATACAGAAGCATTAAAACAAACCATGATCGCCGAATTTGCCCTAGCGTATCATGATACACCAACTGCACTACATAACTATACCGTACTTGCTATTCGAAATAATTCAACTTCAATTAAACAACGTGCATTAGACATTGCGATTGAGCAACATGATTTGCAAGCAGCACTCGATATTGCAACACATTGGGTTGTACAAGAGCCTGAAGATGTGCCAGCTAAATTTTATTTAGCTCATATCGCACTCAAAGCACATGAATATCAACTTGCTGCTGAAACCTTAGATCATATTTTAAATATTGATGCCAATGCTGATCTAGAGCAAATTTTAGCAGGAATCACTCCCGAATCAGAAGAAGATCGCCTCAATCTACTCAATACCTTATATGCAAGCAAAGAGAAAAATAATCCCTCTGTTCTCATTTTAATTGCAGGGCTTGAAGCACAAAATAATCAAATTGAAACTGCTTTAGCAACAGTCAATAAAGCACTTAAAAAACGCCCTAAAGTCACAGGCTTTATTCTCATGAAAGCCAATCTTTTGATGGCTTTAGGCGATGAAAAACAGACTTTAGAATGGTTTGAATACAGTAGCCGTAAACATAAATACAACCTAGAAGTTCGTTTGGCTGAGGTGCGTTATCTGATCAAAATCAACCAATCTGAACAAGCTTTAGACAAACTCGAAAAAATTATTAAAACTTGGCCAAATGCTGAGGAAGCATTATTTATCGGTGGCTTAACAGCGATTGACCTTAAACAATATGACTTAGCTGAACAATATTTAGTCGAATTGCGCTATTCGAGTAAATATCAAAATGATGCCTATTTTTACCTTGCTGTAAATGCAGAGCGCAAACAACAACTTGAAACAGCAAAAGCATATTATCGCTTAGTCGATGGAAATTTATATACCGTTTCTAGGCGTAACCTCATTTCAATCTATGACCATCAAGGTAAACTCAATGATGTATTGCGTTTTTTAACGCAAGAGCGTGTAAATTATCCACAACATGCGAGTTTTTTATATCAAGCACAAGCTGAAATTCTAAAAAAAATGAACAATAAAAAAGCAGCCTTACGCTTACTCAATGAAGCAGTGCATAATTTACCCGATGATCCAGAATTACTTTATTCAGAAGTTTTATTGTTAGATCCCTATGAAAATAGAGATCAGCTAGATAAAGCACTCAAACAATTACTTATTTTAGAACCCAATAGTCCAACATATTTAAATGCTTATGCGTACACTTTAGCCTTACAGAACCGCCGCCTAAAAGAAGCACGGAGTTATGCTGAAAAAGCGCTTGATTTTGCGCCAGAACAAGCCTCTATTTTAGATACTTTAGGCTATATTACCTTTTTGCAAAATGATTTTACGACCTCATCTCGAGTCTTACAAAAAGCTTATGAGATGAGTGGCAGCATCAATATTGGATTACGTTATGCAAAATCTTTATATATGCAAGGTTCTCTCGACAAATTTAATCAAGTGTTACAACAACTCAAAAAAAATCATCCAAATGATGCTGAATTACATCAACTTGATTCGTTATTGTTACCCCAACACTTAAATAAGAGTTAATTTCTTTATGCGCTTCATCGCTAAAACCGCTTTTGCATCTATAACTATGGCAGTCTTTGTTTTAACGGGTTGTCAACAATATGTTCAGCCGCAACAAAATCCACCCCAGATCGAAACAGCTCAAAATTTTCAGCTTGAAGGGAAAATTGGCGTTAAAACACCTAAACAATCAGGCAGTGCTTTTTATACATGGCAACAAAATAACGAAAATTTTGACATTCAACTCACTGGAATTTTAGGTATTGGCAAAACTGTTATTCAAGGCAAATCGGGTGAAGTGACATTAAACAGCTCAAAAACTGGAGAAATTACTGCAGAAACGCCTGAAGAGCTACTTGAACGAGCAACAGGCTGGATCGCACCAATCACACATATTATTGACTGGGTACAAGCAAAACCTGCAACCACAGCGGCAATTGTACAAAAAGACTCACAACAACGCCCTATGAAAATTGAAGAAGATGGTTGGACGGTTGATTTAAGCTACAACGATGCAGCGAACTTGCCAAATAAGTTGATTTTAAAGCAAGCGCTTGAAGCAGGACAAGAAAATCGTATTACAATGATCATTCAAAACCGCTAATTGATATAAGTTTAGGCTCTCATGATTCGTGTCCCTTCCCCTGCTAAGCTCAATTTATTTTTACATATCACAGGCCGTCGTGCTGATGGTTATCATGAGTTGCAAACTATTTTTCAGCTCATCGACTTATATGATTGGATGGAATTTCAACAAACAGATCACGCTCAAATCACAATTGATGGTTTAAGCAATGTCGATTTGGAACAAAATTTAATCTACAAAGCCACACAAATTTTAAAGCCTTATGCAAAAAAGCAAACGGGTTTAAAAATTAACATTGAAAAAAATATTCCGATGGGTGCGGGTCTAGGTGGTGGCTCATCTAATGCAGCAACAACGCTGCTCATCGTCAATCAATTGTGGCAATGCGGATTAAATATTGAACAATTGGCTGAATTGGGCTTAAAATTAGGTGCTGATGTTCCCATCTTTATTCATGGTAAAAATGCTTGGGCAGAGGGAGTTGGCGAACACTTAACATTCATAGACTTAGCTCAAAAACAATACATTGTGTTAAAACCTGATTGTTTTATCAGCACTCAGTTGCTTTTTTCACAAAAAACATTGACAAGAGATACAAAGCCCACTAAATTTTGCGCCTATCAACAAAACTCATTTAATTTTAGAAATAACTTTGAGCCTATCGCTCAAAAATTATATCCAGAAGTAAATGAAGCGATGCAATACTTAGATCAGTTCGGTAAAGCAAAGTTAACAGGTACAGGTGCTTGTGTTTTTGTTGAAGTCACTGAACATATGATCACTGATGAGATTTTAAAAAATTCACCATGTAAAGCTTACTTGGTTAATAGTTTAAAAGAATCACCACTGATTCATGTTAAAGTGTAATGATAGGGGCGTCGCCAAGTGGTAAGGCACCGGGTTTTGATCTCGGCATCCGTTGGTTCGAATCCAGCCGCCCCTGCCATCATTTTCATCTGTAGATGTTTGTTCATCACTGTAATAGGGGCGTCGCCAAGTGGTAAGGCACCGGGTTTTGATCTCGGCATCCGTTGGTTCGAATCCAGCCGCCCCTGCCATTACAGAGTATGAAAGAACAACACATCAAATTAGGGGCGTCGCCAAGTGGTAAGGCACCGGGTTTTGATCTCGGCATCCGTTGGTTCGAATCCAGCCGCCCCTGCCATTTTCTCAAAAAAGACAGAACATGGTAATTTGTTTAAAATGTCGATATTCCTTGACATGAACAAGCAAAAATACTAAAATTCTGCCGCATTAGGGGCGTCGCCAAGTGGTAAGGCACCGGGTTTTGATCTCGGCATCCGTTGGTTCGAATCCAGCCGCCCCTGCCATCTATTTTCAAATTTTGCCAACCGCCAAGGGTGCTTCATGCCCAATCTTGTCGTTTTTAGTGGATCAGCGCATCCGCAATTCGCCCAAAAAGTCGTAAGCCATTTGCATATCCCATTGGGAGCTGCTGCCGTAGGTAAATTTTCTGATGGTGAAATCACTGTCGAAATTACTGAAAATGTGCGTGGTAAAGACGTATTTATCGTACAGCCTACTTGTGCCCCAACCAATGACAACCTTATGGAAATCTTGGTTATGGCTGATGCTTTGCGTCGTGCAAGTGCTGGTCGTATCACTGCCGTGATTCCTTACTTCGGTTACGCTCGTCAAGACCGTCGTCCTCGTTCTACACGTGTTCCAATTACCGCAAAAGTTGTTGCAGATATGCTAACAACAGTTGGGATTGACCGTGTGGTGATGATCGACTTGCATGCTGACCAAATCCAAGGTTTCTTCGATATTCCTGTAGATAACATCTACGGTACACCTGCGTTACTTGCTGACTTACGTCAACAACAGCATCACAACTTAATGGTGGTTTCACCTGACGTTGGTGGTGTAGTTCGTGCACGTGCAGTTGCAAAACAAATGGGTGATATTGATCTTGCAATCATCGATAAACGTCGTCAAAAAGCGAATGAATCACAAGTGATGCATTTGATTGGTGATGTGAAAGACCGTGATTGTGTGATTGTCGATGACATGGTCGATACAGCAGGTACATTGTGTAAAGCTGCTGATGCACTCAAAACTTTTGGTGCTCGTAAAGTGGTTGCTTACGCAACTCACCCAGTACTTTCTGGTAAAGCACTTGAAAATTTAAGTAAATCTGTGATTGATGAATTGGTTGTTACTGACACCATTCCACTTTCTGAAGAAGCTTTAAAACTTGGTAAGATTCGCCAAGTTTCAGTAGCAAGTATGGTTGCTGAAACAATTCGTCGTATCAACAACGAAGAATCTATTAGCGCAATGTTTGATTCTTATCTATAATAGCGCGAAATTTTCAAAGCCCTGCCCTTTGGTGGGGCTTTCTATCACTGGACTGGTCGAAAGTTCAGTCAATTAAACTTAAATAGGATGTCTAATCATGGCAAACTTCGTATTAAATGCAGTAGCACGTGAAGAAGCAGTTCAAGGGAAAGGTTCGAGCCGCCGCCTTCGTCATCAAGCTAAAGTTCCAGCAATCATCTACGGTGGTGCTGCTGAGCCTGTAGCAGTTACTTTAGAACTTCGTGAGCTTGTTAAAGCTTTAGAAAGCAATGCTTTCTTTGAAGAAGTTGTTGAAATCAACATCGAAGGTAAAGTTGAAAGCGTTAAAATCCAAGCGTTACAACGTCACCCTGCTAAAAACACGCCAATGCACGCTGACTTCAAACGCGCATAAGTGTTAAATGGTGTAAATGAGTGAGTAAACTTTCACTGATTGTCGGTTTGGGTAATCCAGGTTCTGAGTATGCCCAAACCCGCCATAATGCTGGCTTCTGGTTCGTGGAACGCCTTGCAGAACAATATGGCATTCAACTCAAAGCTGATCCTAAATATAAAGGCATCAGTGGTCGTGGTAACATTGAAGGTCAAGACGTTCGTCTGTTATTACCAACAACCTTTATGAACCTTGTCGGTCAAAGTGTTGTACCTTTCGCCAAATTTTACCAAATTAAACCTGAAGAAATTTTGATCGCACATGATGAATTGGATATGGATCCAGGTATCATTCGCTTAAAAACAGGTGGTGGTCACGGTGGTCACAATGGTTTACGTGATATCGTCCCACATATTGGTGCAAACTTTCATCGCTTACGTATTGGTATCGGTCATCCCGGCTCAAAAGAAAAAGTTTCTGGGCATGTCTTAGGTCGTGCACCAAGTAGTGAGCAAAATTTAATGGATGATGCCCTGCATCATGCTTTAAGTAAGGCTAAACTTTTAGTCAATGGTGAGATTCAACAAGCAATGAATCAAATCAATGCATATAAACCTTGATTTCCATTTATTAAAATAAAGCTTTGTTAAACAATTTTTCTTGCTATGTGGTTATTTTAAGAGCAAAATGCGCTTTCGAAAGTATCCCATTGTAAAGGTTATTGTTTAATTACATATAACTGTCGTAGGACAACTAGGAGACGCAAGCCATGCTATCTCGTTTATTAAAAGCTAAAATCCACCGTTGTGTCGTTACACAAGCAGAATTACATTATGAAGGTTCTTGTGCAATCGATGGCATTCTTTTAGATTTAGCTGGTATCCGCGAATATGAAGAAATTCATATGTGGAATGTCACCAATGGTAAGCGCTTCACAACTTATGCGATTCGTGGTGAAGAAGGTTCAGGCATTATTTCAGTTAATGGCGGTGCTGCACTTCAAGCTGATGTTGGCGATTTAATGATTATCGCAACATTTGGTGACTTTACCAATGCAGAAGCAGATGCACATAAACCACGTCTTGTATATGCAAATCCAGACAATACAGTCAATCACACAGCGAACTGTATTCCTGTACAAGTTGCTTAAACTAAAAATACTCATCTAGAATTGAATTCAACCCGCCCAAATTAGCGGGTTTTATTTTTTCGTTTCATTGTTGCTTTTTAGACTTATCTTGGCATTTTAAACTGTGAAATTTCCATCTTTTCATTCTCTATTTTACATTTATGTTATAACGCCACTTGTTAGATGATCACCATAAAAAAAGAGCCTTCATTGTAAAATGAAAGCTCCGAATTAGCCAAGTACGGATATTAAGCAGAAATATGTTTTGCCAATGGGCTATTTCCGATCTGCCAAACAAAAGGTAAAGGTGTTTGATTTACCAACCAATCCCCGATCACTTTTTCTTTATAAATAAGTGGATTATGTGAAGAAACTACACGTGCATTACGCCAAAAACGGTCTAATTGTTTTGCTGTTGTACTTGCAGATGCGCCTAAAGCATTAAATAAAGATGTAGTTAAATCTAAAACCAAATCTGCAATCACCACCTGCCCTTGTGATGACTCTAGCTCAGCTGCATTGTTGGCTTTTTGATCTAAAATATCATTATTTTGAAAATGACTTAAATATGCGGTATCTAAAGTTTCTGCCGCTGTTAATGCAATAGATTGACTCGCAAAAGCTTGTGCAGATGCTTTACCAATCACTTGTAAGACTTGTGGATCATGACGAACCAGATCTGCATTGCCATGACTAAAAATACGTGTGCGTTGGCGAACTTCCTCTGAAAAAGTTTCAACTGCACTCAATGCAATACCTGCCAAAGTGGCTAAATGAAAGACTTGATAATAGGCTGTTTGATATTTAAAACGCTGTTCAAATGACAAAATATGATCACGCTCAATCGGAACTTGATTAATTTTGAGTGAGCCACTGCCCGTGGTTTTTTGCCCAAATCCATCCCAATCATCTGTTATCAAAATACCCTGATCATGTGTCGATACAGCCGCAATCACATGTTGATCTAAGGTTTCATCATAAGCAAAAAGGTCGATCCAATCTGCAAAAATAGTTCCTGTTGAATAGAATTTTTCACCATTTACCACTAACTTACCTTGTTGATTTTGTGAAACACGTGTAACGACATCGCCAATTTCAACTTTGCCAATTTCAGTCCATGCATTCCCCACCAAATCACCTTGTACAAAACGCTTAAACCAAATTTCTTGGGAAGAATCTCTATGGACAACCAAACGATCCTCCACAAAAGCAAAATGCCCACGCAATGCTTGTACAATATTTGAGTCAGCCGTTGCTAATTCGATCAGTAGCTGAAATAACTGACGTTGAGATAAACCTTCACCGCCATATTGTACAGGGACACGCACAGCCCCAAAGCCCGCATGCTTCAACCACTCAATTTGCTCGGTTGGTAAAATACGGTTTTTTTCTCGCTCTAAAATACCCTCTGCAATTTTAGAAAAAATTGGGCGAAACTTTTGGGCAACTTGCTCATAGTTTCCACCCAAAGAAAGCTCATGATTTTGTGTAAATGTTGTCATTGTTATTCTCCTATTAGCTCCAAGCATGACGTGGTGGTGGAATATCATTTAAATAATAATTGCCTACGATATTTAATTTCCAACGTACAGGATCATGCAAAGTATGTGTTCTTGCGTTGCGCCAATGACGGTCTAAATTTAATTCTGACAAAGTAGAACGTGTACCCGAAAGTTCAAATAATTTATTGGCTGCTAATAACGCAATTTCGGTGGTTAATACTTTCGCTTCAGCATTTAACAAAGTTGCTTCATTAACATGATGCTCAGAAGGTTCGGCTAAAGCCGCATCTATTGCCAATGCAGCTAAGTCTAAAACAGCTTCAGCAGCACGTAGTTTTATTTTTAATTCGCCAATATTGGCAATGGTATAAGGATCATCTGTCGCTTTTTCTAAACCAGAATCAATCCAAGGGCGAGTATATTGGCGTACATAATCAATGGTTTCTTGAATTGCACCACGTGCAATGCCCGCATCAACTGCGGCTTGAATAAACTGAGAAATAGCACCTGCCGCAGTATGACGTTCAAAGGCTTGATAAATTGGAACAATATTTTCCAAATCAACTTTTACATGATCTAGAGTGACAGAACCACTCACCGTTGTTCGCTGTCCAAAACCACTCCAATCATTGCTAATGGTTAAACCTTCACGATGTTGTGGAATTAAAGCGGCAAAAGGTTTTCCTTCAGAACTCACAGCAACCACAGGAATCCAATGTGCTAAAAGTGCACCTGTTGCAAAAAATTTCTGACCCGTTACTACAGCATGATCCTCCTTAAATTCAATTGTTGTGGTTAAATCTGCAACAGTTTTCGAACTTTTTTCTGAAAATGCATTACCTAAACGATGTCCTTGTAGCACTTGATCAAAGAAAAAAGCTTGCTGTTCAAGTGTTGCATCTAAACGAATATGTTCAACAAAAGCCCAATGATTTTGGGCGATTTGCCCCAATGAAGAGTCAGCACTCGAAATCGTTTTCACAACTTCAGCAAGCGTTTTATAACTCACACCTGCCCCACCAAATTGCTTAGGAATGGTAATTCCCCATAAACCAGACTGTGAATATTTTTCAATTTCGATTAAGGGTAAACGCCGTTCATGGTCTCGAATTGCTGCTTCCTTTTTAAATTCTTGCGCCAAATTTTGAGCAATTTGGATTGCCTCAGCATCATTTTGAATAATATGTGCTTTATTTTTTAATAAATAAAATTCTTTTGGAATATTTTCTGCTGAATTTAATTGGATATTAATCTTTGCTGTCATTTAGATTTCCCTAGTTTGATTTTCTATATTAAAACTAGCACCAATATTATTATTCACTTATATATTAAGATGAAAAGCAATTCATTTTAAATAGAATAAAAAAATTAAAAATAAGAAATATTCAATTAATAATCAAAATATTAAGTAAAAAATCTTTTTATTTATAAATAAAAAGATTAACTGATATCATTTACAAGTATTTTCATAAGTAAAAAAACAGATTTATATCTCAGCTTTAAATATAAAATAATGCATTTATTTTTTATAAGATAAAAATATCCACTAAGATTTTTATTATTATGACCAAACAAATCCGCTTTAATGCTTTTGAAATGAATTGTGTTGCGCATCAATCACCTGGTTTATGGCGACATCCGCTTGATCGTTCTACAGAGTATAAAGATCTAGAATATTGGACTGATTTAGCTAAAATTTTAGAACGCGGTAAATTCGATGGTATTTTTCTTGCCGACGTTTTAGGCATTTATGATGTTTATCATGGCAATGCTCAACATGCGCTAACAGGTGCAGTACAAGTTCCAGTCAATGATCCCTTACAGATTGTGCCTGCAATGGCAGCTGTCACCAAACACTTAGGCTTTGGTGTAACAACATCCATTTCATTTGAGCATCCCTATCCTTTTGCAAGAAGGATGAGTACTTTAGACCATCTGACCAAAGGACGTGCAGGTTGGAATATTGTCACCTCTTATTTAGAAAGTGGTTCGAAAAATCTTGGTTTAAAAACTCAAGTTACACATGATAATCGCTATGATATCGCTGATGAATATTTAGAAGTTTTATATAAGCTTTGGGAAGGTTCATGGGAAAATGATGCCGTAATACGTGATAAAAAGCGTGGTGTTTTTGCCGATTTCAATAAAGTTCATCCCATTGAACATGAAGGGCAATATTTTACAGTCCCAGGCATTCATATTTGTGAACCATCACCACAGCGCACACCTGTTTTATATCAAGCAGGTGCTTCTCATCGTGGTCAAAGTTTTGCAAGCCAAAATGCTGAATGTGTATTTATTTCTGCACCCACCAAAACTGCGGTTAAACAACTTGTACAAGGCATTCGTTCCAAACTGGTCGAAGAAGGTCGAGACCCAAAATCCGTTTTAATTTATACCATGCTTTCTATTGTTGTTGATGAAACTGATGCTAAAGCACAAAGTAAATTTGAAGAATATCAAAGCTATGGCAGTTATGATGGTGGACTAACGCTAGTTTCTGGTTGGACAGGTGTAGATTTTTCTCAATATCAATCAACTGATCAAGTTGAATATATTGAAACCAATGCGATTCAGTCTTTATTAAATTCTTATGTTAAAGCTGACCCAAATCGAGTTTGGACGATTGAAGAAATCGCAAAATGGACAAGTGTGGGTGGTAATGGACCTGTTATTGTCGGTGCTGCTCATACTGTGGCAGATCGTTTACAGGAATGGGTTGAAGATACAGACATTGATGGACTTAATTTAGCGTATATCTTGGCGCATCAAACTTTTGAAGATGTGGTGGAATATGTTGTTCCTGAACTACAAAAACGCGGCGTCTATCAAAAAGATTATCGTGAAGGAACTTTACGTGAAAAGCTTTTTGGGCGTGGGGCGTATTTACCAGAAGAACACCGAGGCGCTTCATTTCGCTTTGAAGCGCTCAATACCGTTTAAATCCAAGATCTAAAAAGATGCTGTAAATAATCAGCATCTTTTTTAGGTTAATGAATGAAATAAGCACCTGTAAATCATTTAATGACTTTTTGCTCTTTGCAAAGCATCATTCCATTGTTGTAAATGGAACTGTCGTTCATCTTCTTGCATATTGGGTTCAAACGCTCGGTCTAACTGCCAAGACTCAGAGATTTCATTTAGATTTGAAAATACCCCCATTTTCAAACCTGCCATCGCTGCTGCACCCCAAGCCGTTGACTCTAAAAGTTTAGGGCGCAGTACAGGAACATTTAAAATGTCTGCTTGAAATTGCATGAGCATATCATTTTGACTTGCACCACCATCTACACGCAGCTCTTTTAATGGTTGTGAAATATCAGATTGCATGGCAGTCAGTACATCTGAAACTTGAAATGCGATGGATTCTAAAGCTGCTCGTGCAATATGAGATTTATTTGTACCTCGTGACATACCACAAAGTAAAGCACGCGCCTCACTATCCCAATGTGGCGCACCTAAACCCGTAAATGCAGGAACCAATACAACACCATCGGTATCTTTCACCTTACACGCCAATTTTTCGACTTCAGTGCTATTTCGGATAATGCCTAAACCATCTCTAAGCCATTGTACAATCGCACCAGCCATAAACACACTGCCTTCAAGTGCATAATTCGACTGATTTTGGCAGCGCCATGCCAATGTACTTAATAATTGATTTTGACTGTATTGAATGTCATGACCTGTATTAAACAGCATAAAACAGCCCGTGCCATAGGTATTTTTTGCTGTTCCGACTTCAAAACATGACTGACCAAATAATGCAGATTGTTGGTCTCCTAAAATACCTGCAATCGGAATCTCAGCACCCAATAAACCTGCTGCTGTGTTGGAAATATATTGATCTGAATCAATAATTTTAGGTAAAACTGATTGTGGAATATTAAATAACTCAATCAGTTCATCATCCCATTGCTGACTTTTTAAATTCATCAACATTGTTCGAGATGCATTACTGGCTTCAATGACATGTTCTGAACCTTGCGTTAAGTTCCAAATCAGCCAGCTATCAATTGTACCAAAAGCCACATGCCCTTGCTCTGCAAGTGCTCTGAGTCCATCAATATTTTCCAATAACCATACTAATTTTCCAGCACTAAAATAAGGATCTATTCTTAAACCTGTTTTATCTTGTATTTTTTCTAAATAGTTTTTTTGTAGTAAGTCATTACACCACTCTACTGCCCGCCGATCTTGCCACACAATTGCAGGAGCTAAAGCTCGACCTGTACGTTTATCCCAAATCACAGTAGTTTCACGTTGATTGGTTACACCTAAAGCTTTGACATCCTTGGCTAATAATCGTGCAGATGCGATTGCTTGTTGTACCACAGCAATTTGAGTCGTCCAAATTTCTTGCGCATCTTGCTCTACCCAACCTGATTTAGGGGTCTTGATTTGTATTTCACGTTGTGCGGTTGCATGGATTTTTCCATGCTCATCAAAAATAATTGCTCTACTAGAGGTTGTTCCTTGATCAAGTGCGAGTAAATAGCTCATCTTTTTTGTTTTTGACCCTTGAAAAATACTCATATTAACGCAATGATGTAAGCAATTGCATCATTTCACTTAAATGTCGTAAATTCACTGCGTAATTTTCAACATGTATGTTATGATTGCATTGTTATCTAGGGGATGTTTTTGGCTTCGACGCTGATGATGAAGCTCATAGATGCATGCCGAGAGCGCATTTTCTCTCGTAAATCAAATTTGCATATTTTAGTCGCAAACGACGAATCTTACGCTCTAGCTGCCTAAGGGCAGTTTGTCCGCTTCACTGAATACTTGTGGTCAGTGAACCCGACCGAAGCGCACGCACACAAGTCCGTATAAAGTCAAGCCTCGGGGCTTTATACCAAACTTAGAGGATCGCGGCTTGTACCCTGTTCGTTGGGTCACTTGTCGTTAAAATAATTAACGATATCTAAGCATGTAGTATTCTCGAGTGTAGTGTTGGCGGACGCGGGTTCAACTCCCGCCATCTCCACCAAATACCTTCCAAAACATGGCAAAATATGCCAAGTTTTAAAGACAAAAGGCTTGATTCTAAAGGGATTAAGCCTTTTTTCTTGCCTAAACATAACCAAACATAACTAGCTATAGTGTTGCTTTCCATGTATCCCCTTGTGTATCCTTTGAGAAATATTGAACTCAAGGGATACACGGATAAATGAAAAGATCAGAAATAAAACGCCGTCCTTTGTCTGATACTGTAATTTCCAATCTTGAACCTGAATTAAAAGAGTATCGGGAACTCGATGGCAATGGTTTATACATTCGTGTCAAAACTGATGGTAATAAGTCATGGCAACTTCGATATAAAAAGCCTGATGGTAAGTGGTCATGGCTAGGTTTAGGTGGCTATCCTGAAATCAGTGGACAATTAGCACGTAAGAAAGCCAAAGAACTTTTGGATGATGTGTCTAAGGGTGAAAACCCAATTATTTCAAAACAAGAACGTAAACGCCAAGAGTTAGAACAAAATAATGCTACTTTTGAATTATTGGCTAGAGAATGGTTAGACACCAAAGTAAATACTTGGGTGAATGACACCATGACCCGAAATAAAGGCGCATTGGAAAAGCACATATTCCCTGTTTTTGGCAAACGCTTGTATACCACGATCAAGCCGATTGAATGGATGAATCATTTACAAGGTATTCAACAGAAGCAAGGCATCTATGAACAGATCAACCGAGTTCGGGCAATGTGCCGAGATATTTATGACTATGCAAAGGTCACTGGTCGTATTGACTACAATCCTTTAGAGGGTATTCAAAAGTATTTGCAACAAGGTAAAAAAGAAAACATGGCGCATGTCAGTGAACAGGAGTTACCGACATTGATCAGAGCCATTAATAACTACCCTACGATGGACGTAAGAATCGGTTTACAGCTTTTGGCAATGTTGTTTTGTCGTCCAAGTGAATTAAGACAAGCAAAATGGGATGAGTTCAACTTTGATCATGCTATATGGAATATCCCTGAAGAACGTATGAAGAAACGCCGTGAGCATGTTGTGCCTTTATCAAAACAAGCCGTTGCCATTCTGCAAGAATTAAAAACGTATGAAACTAATTCTGAGTTTTTATTTCCAAGTAGATCAGACAAGAGTAAACCTAAATCAGATACCGTTTTCATTATGGCTTTGCGCCGTATGGGATATGAGGGACGACAAACTCCACATGGCTTTAGGCACATTGCAAGTACCCTTTTAAATAATCGTGGTTTTGATGAGCGTCATATTGAAGCTGCATTGGCACACGTAAAGGATGGTGTAGCAGGTGTTTATAACAAGGCTCAGTATTTAGAGGACAGAGCCAATATGATGCAGTGGTATGCAAATTATTTGGAAGAGATTGCAGACCAAAGCATTATCCAATTTAAGAAAGCTAAGTGACAACTGATGTCGCATAATATACCAAAGTATGCACAATCATAATTAAATATCGTTTATATTCAGTTTGCTAAGTCTAGGTTGATCCCCGAAAGTCAGATACCCAATCTGATTGGCTTAGTCTTGTCTATTTTGGGTGATGCTATGGGAAGCATGTATGAGTTTGCAGAATTTAATTAATCAAGAAAATGACGAAAATTATATTAGTCTATTTAATGCTATAAATTTGTTGGCAAAAAATTCAAATATTTATGACGTTGCTATATATCTGCTTAATAAAAACATCCATATTGATCTCGATAGTTATAAAGAAAATTATGATTGTAAAATAATCCAATCCAGCTTTACAGATATACCTAATAAAACATGGTCAGGTGATAATTTTGCTCATTCATTACTCAAAGAAATAGTTGATATAGAAATAGAAAAACTTTTTCCACAGACAACTATTAGTGGGTTTGATAGATATTCAGAACTAAGCCAATCAACGTATTGGGATAAGAAACAATTTTTTAGTAATAGTTTTATTATGAGAGCATTAAATCATAAGACTAATAAAAACTGTGGTTCTACAGAATTACAGCCTGAATCCCAGTTAATGCAAACTAAAGAAGTCCCTTTATTGTATTTGAATGATATATTTTCACTAGTAGAAGCATCATGTATATTAAGCAACGATAACCCTATCCTAATGAATAGATGTTTCAATGATACAGATTTTGATCAAAATTATCCAAGTTTTAATGAAGCGTATAATTTTTTAAATTCAGCTATATATGCAGGGAAATTATCCGAACCTATTTCATCCACACAGTTAAAAGAATATCTATCTAGTAAAGGTAGAATTATTGATGGCTTTAATGACCAGTTAAAAAATGAATTCACAGATCAAAACTCAATAATTGACCAGCTCAAAAAAGAAAATGAAAAACTGAAAGCCGAACTTTTAGAGAAAGAGCAGAAAATTAAAGAGATGGAATTAATCCAAACTACTGAAAATAAATCCAAACTAGGAAGTACAAGAGCTGAAAATAATGTATCAAAATTGATTTTAGCCTTATCAACTCAAGCAAAAATCGATACTTCAAAACCATATGCACAATATGAATCATTAAAAACACAAGCCGAATTACTAGGTATTGATAAATTTCCAAGTGATGAAAATGTTGCCTCATGGCTAAAAAAGGCAAATTCCCAAAATCCTACCTAGGATACTGCTTAGTCCTAACTAGGGTTACTTAATAAAATCATAAACATACTAAGCCCATATCTTTTCATATATGGGCATTTTTATGACTATTAAACCAATCCGAGTTCAATTTAAAACAGTTTGCCAAATCCTAGATATAAGTCGTGAATCATTACGCCATCTAGTCTGTACAGACAGTACCTTCCCCAAAGCAATTAAGACAGGTGAAACAAAACAATCCCCTGTTTACTTCGATTATGCCCAACTCGTTGAGTGGCATAAGAATCAAATGAAAAGCCTAGCCAATGCAGAATTGGAGGCTTAATTTATGAACCAATTAACAACAATATTAACGATGTCTAGCCGTATTATTACAGAGCTGACAGACAAACCACATGACAATGTATTAAAACTTATTCGTTCATTGATTGATGGGGGTATCGTAAATTCTACGACACCCCAAGAATATGTGCATCCACAGAACAATCAGACCTATATTGAATATCTTTGTAGTAAGAGAGATTCATTAATTATTGTTGCTCGATTATCACCTGAGTTCACGGCGCATATCGTGGATAGATGGCAAGAATTGGAACAACAGTTGAACCCTGTTTTTAATTTACCCCAAGACCTACCAAGTGCATTACGAGCATTAGCCGATACCCATGAGCAGCTCCAACAGGCACAACTTGAACGTGAAATAGCAGTTAAGACCAAAGCATATATCAGTAATAAAAAGACCGCTACAGCAATGGCAACGGCAAGTAATGCCGTACAAGAAAACCAACGCTTAAAAGATCAAATCGGGCAAAGCAAAAAGAACGCCACCGTTTTAGCTGTTGAGCGTTTAACAGGTCAAACCTATACATGGCAACCATTAAACAAGTGGTGTAAATCTCATGGTGTAAAACCTCAAAAGGTACATGATGATCGTTACGGAAAAGTAAATACCTACCCATCACAAGCATGGTTAGACGTTTATAACGTCAATTTGTCTACATTGTTTGGAGGTGTATAGCATGTTGTTTTTAAAGATCAATCCAAAACTGGATTTATACTTAAACCTATTAAAACTCGCTTTCGTTTGGGCAATTGCTATTTTTCTTATTGCAAGCTGTGGACGTTCCGCTTATGCTGTAGACCTCTCAAAACTTACTAGCGTCACCCCACAGCGTCATTGTGGTTTTATTGTGCCTAAATTTTGCATAGGCTCTCAATCTATGCTCAAAATACAGGGTGCAAGTGTTTCAGCTACACACACAAGGCTGCAATCCCTCTATGAGGGGATGACATTGCAAAATATGGCTATGCCTAATATGCAGGGCGGTTCTAGTAAGCCGAGAGTGAATCCCCTCACCCTAATCTCTCAAATTAGCGTGATTCTCAACTCAAAATTACTAGGAGGCAATCATGCCTAAACAAATCAACTCTAAAAATTTAGAATTATCATTAGGATTAGTTAATAATTTTTTTGTAATACACCCTAATGCAAACAGTGCGAATGCTAAAGATATTGTTGAAAACTTATTAGATCAGTCTATGAGTTTAGTATTGGCTACTTGGAGCTGTTTTGAAAATCAAGACGGGCAAGTGGTTAATAAGTTCAATAATGATCTTATTGCTAATCTTCTTTTAGACATAAAAGTGAAGCTACAGTTAATTGAAAAGGCTTTACCACTAGCTTTTGAAGATTCACAAAATAAAAAGGCGGTGACATTATGAATATCACCGCCTCCACCATCAAACCTGATTCAATCTTAGCAAATTGCACGGTACTTAATCCATCGAATGACACATATTTAAGCCATCCCATCATTGAACGCTTTGGTAGTCCATTACAGCCGATCTATGTAGACCAATGCAATGTAGATATTAACGGCATGATGTATGAGCAGCCCTTAATTCTACCGATCTATAACACTCAATTGGAACTCGTACAATGTGCGGTATTACAAGATAAACAGCGCGTTCAAATCATCCCTGATGGTTTAGCAAAAGGCTTTGCCTGTTATGGTGATTTACACCTGAATAAACCTGTCATCATTACCCATGATGTAGAGGCATTTTTTAAAGTGGCTCAGACAGGTTATCCCGTTGTACTGGTCATGTTGCCTAATCTCACTAGTAAGAATCTAACAGAACTCAAAGCATTTGATTTTGAACAAATACAATATGTCATTCAGCAATTGTCTAAAGCAGGTTATCAACAGTTATACATGCCTGTCAGACCTGAACAGATACAGCTTGATCCATTTAAGCAGCTTAAACAAAACACCCCTGTCCGTTTACTTAATCAATATATCAAGATCGGTGAAAGCGAGTTTTTTACTGAGTTGAATAAAGATAATGACACTGAGGAAGTACAAGCTTTTATTCATGAAGCGATTGCTTTGTTGCCTAAACACGGTCAATGGGGCGAGTTATTGCCATTGGCACAAGCCGAAACAGCAGCCAATACACCTTATCCTATTCATGCCTTGCCACCATTGGCGAAAGAGGCTGTACTTGCCATTGCTGAATATGTGCAAGCCCCTATTGCAATGGCTGCTCAGTGTGTTATTGGCGCGATGTCCCATATTGCCCAAGCTCATGTAAATGCACCACACCCATTTAATGCTCTAGGTGAACCATGCAGCCTATATTTATTGACTGAGGGACAAAGCGGAAGCCGTAAAAGTACAAGCCGTAATATGGCAGATAAAGCCATTATTCAATATGAACGAATGCAATACGAATCATATCGCAGTGACCTTGAGCAATGGAAAAGTGAACAGGCTTCATTAAATAAAAAAGAGCGTGAAGCCTATTGCGCTGAGAACCCACCACCACATGACCCCAGTACGTTATATAGTGACATTACGCTTGAATCTATTGCAGGGCTTTATGTGGACGGTGTACTCAATAATGCCTCTATTGCCAGTGATGAAGCAGGTCAATTTTTTGGTGGCTATACAATGAAAGGTGACACACGTACTCAAGCCATTGGAGGCTATGCCAAGTTATTTGATGATGGTTTTGTAGAAAGAACGCGCTCAAAGTCCAATTTAAACGGTAGTGGTCGTGCTTATGACGTTCGCCTGACGTTTAATCTACAAGGACAGCATGAAGTATTAGCCGATGCACTGAAAGACCCAGTGTTAAGAGGACAAGGCTTTTTACCTAGATTTATTCTCACTATTCCTGAGAACTTGGCAGGTACACGGCTACAGGATGCAGTCTATCAAAATAAAAATGCTAATCATGACCATCGCTTAATTGCTTACTGGACACGTTGCGAATACTTATTAGATGGCTGCCCTCGTCCTCATGCAGATCAAGAGCTGTATAACGGTAGATACGTCATTCCAATGAGTGAACAAGCAAGAGAAATAGACCTTGCTTTTTACAATATGTTTGAGGAGTTACAGGGCAAAGGTAAATGCTATGAATACCTACAGGCATTTGCCAGTCGTGCAAGCCAATTAGCACGCCGTTTAGCAACTGTATTTGCATATTTTGAGGGCTTACAGGAAATCGATGGCAAAACCCTACAAGGAGCTTGTGGAGTTATTAAGCATTCATTAAATGAGTGGGCAATGTATACAGATATTGAAGTCAAAGCGGAAAGTGATACAGAGAAGTTGATTCGGTGGATTATTCGCAAATGTAATACAGATAAGGTTTCTTCTATCCCTAAGGTTGTTGCATTGAAAGGCGCACCATCACATTTAAGAAAGGCTAAAGCATTCGACCCATGTTTAAGCGAGTTGATTGAACTTAATTATGTTCGATTAGTGACTATCAATAAGACAGCACATATTGAATTAAATCCCTTACTACTAGAATAACTGCGATTTTGCGATTTTCCTTTGTATGCCTTTCCATATAAGGGTTTAAGAATCGCAAACTAATTGCGATAGCATTGTGACAGTTTGCGATTCTATTGCGATTTCATTAAAAATGCTATTAAGAATCGCAAATCGCAAAATCAAAAAAGGTATAGTTGCGAAATAGAAAGCCTTACATAGCAAGGAATACAGGGTGAAATCGCAAAATCGCAAAGATTCCTAAGAAATAAAAACAAACAAAATCCTTTTAGAGTATGAACGTCTGTTTAACTCTCGTTATAATCCCTTTTTATAAATAGCTTAGAAATTTTAATTAAGGAAAAGTCTATTGTTTAATAATAAAACTCGTAATCAACATTATGTTTCTCAGGTAGAGCAGAAACTCAATTGCATAGATCCATCGATTGATAAAAAGAAAAGACGCATATATGAATTTGAATCTCTTAACCGTGATACACAGGAATATAAAATATGTGTAGAAGATGGGGTAAAGATTGAAAAAAATCTAACTTTTAATGACTTGTATTCATTAGAAATATTTGATGATGGGACGAGAGATAATTTTGAAAAATACTTTTGTAAATTAGAAGAAAAAATTGAAGAATTAACGAAAGAGGTATTAGCTAGTGAACAACTGGATAAAGAGATTCTTCTTACTTTGTTTAATGCAAAATTAATGAATGTAATTCGTAATCCCTATTGTATTTTATCCACGATTAACACGTATTTTAATCTTTGTAACTATACTCCACTAGATCAAAATTTAGCTCATTACTTCGAAAAGATAGACACTTTAAAAGTTCCTGAATCAGTCTTATCTGAATTTAGCATAAACCAAATACAGTTTACAAAATGGTTAAAAATTATATTCTATATGGTAGTTCCTATTAGGCTTAGTAATGGAAACTATCTAAATTTTGCACCTGAAATAATTAAGAATATTTTTAACCCTGAAAATATATGTATAGGAATCCATCTTGCTACTCATGATAAAGAGGTTTGTCTGCTTTCAGATAGGGGGCATGTTGATTGGTCAGCTGCTTTACAAGGCGATGGTTTTGGATATGAATTTAATTTGACAAAAAATGCATTTATACACTTTATTTTTATTGAAAATAACTTAGATAACTTATCTAAATTTATGCATATACCAGCCGATATTTTAGCTACTATGAAAAATAGAGGAGTAAATAAAATTGAATCCTTCTCATTACGAATTAATAAATTTGTAAATGATGATGAAGTGTTTAAAAGTTACAATTCAAGAGTAATGTATCAATGTCATAATTATTTTTATGCAGCAGATAAGAATTTTTTAAAATAAAAACAAGTTAGTTAGCCTCTTAATTGAGGCTTTTTTATTAAACTACTATGTTTTATGACGTAACAAAAATATGACTGGGTAAAACTCGCGGTGAGTAAC
>NZ_PYIX02000029.1 GCF_003024515.2 Acinetobacter sichuanensis | reverse complement strand
TTTCCAAATCAACGCAGCAAACTGTGTTCATTGTAAGACTTGTGATATTAAAGACCCATCTCAAAACATTACTTGGGTAACACCTGAAGGCGGTGGTGGTCCAAACTATCCTAATATGTAATTTGGATCGTTCTTATATAAAGCTCATATTTAAATATATGATCAATATCAGTGAAAAAATACCCCGATACAATCGGGGTATTTTTTATTTCTAATTTTTTTATTTCTGTATACTTTTCCAAATATGAGAATATTTGCTAAATACCATGACTGTAGGTCCAACTGCCGATTTTACTGCGCCATGATCTTGAATAATATTAATCACATAATCTTGACAACTATATAAATAAGCATTGTTTTGAGCTTTCCATCCAACTTGTGGTACATGGGAATGCTGCAAAATGTTTTGTTTAAATTGCTCTAAATCTGTTTCATAAGTTGCCAAAGCTCCATCTAAGAAACTAGCACTAAATGAAGTAATGATCTGCTTTTTACTATCAAAAGCGATGTGCCCAAAATAAGTCGCGCCTGCTTTTTTGGCAAGATCATCCACACCATCTTTAAACTCAAAACGATCGTGGTCATCACCTAACACCTCAACACTTGCTGTCGGATGTTGCTTTTGAAATTCAGAAATAGGTTGAGCCAACCGAATGCCCGCCACTTCAATTTGTTGCATGGGAAGTGCACACGGTTTAGCCCAAACTGATTGCAAGATACTCAAAGCACTTAATATAAATAATAAAGCTGTTGTTTTTTCATTCGGCGCATGTGATATGCCTGTTTTTATTAACATGAATTTTAGCTTGAGTAACTTAAAAATTACTTTCAACCTTTTTGCACCAAATAATGAAATTCTTTATTGCCATTTTCATCTAGTTTTTCTTCTTGCAAAAGTAGCTCATGCCCCAAATGCATACAAAATTTTGGAATATCCCAAGAGGTTGAATTATCCGTTGCAAAAACCTCGACAATATCACCCGATTTAGATTTACGAATGGCTTGATGTAACATCATCACAGGCTCAGGACAACGCAAGCCTCGAGTATTGAGCTGTATGCTTGGTGTAGAAAACTGTTCAGACATAATCAATTCTCAAAATGCTTCAAAAAATAGTAGCCAAATTTTAACATAAACTTAAATCATGAATAAGCCTTATAAGTTCTGCATAAAAGGATACTTATATTCATCGCTTCAATGCATTTAATAGATAGACTTCTGCATTTTCTTCGGTATGATAAAAATTCTATTTTTGATATCAAGAGTCTTCAGGAAAGATCATGCACGAGGAATCAGGCCCATCGTGGGGTATGCGTGGCTTACGCAAATGGTTAGGAACTGCACCCGAAACCCGCGATGAACTGCTAAAATTAGTACAAGATTCACGTCGTTTTTTAGAACCCGATACCGTTGCAATGTTAGAAGGCGTCTTAGACCTTCCTGCAACAAAAATTCGTGAAGTAATGACTCCACGTACTGCAATGATTAGCTTACAAGAAGATGATCAATTACTTGACATCTTGCATGTACTTATCGAGTCAGCACACTCACGCTTCCCTGTATTTTCAGCAGATCAACCTGAAAATGTTGTGGGAATTTTACTTGCAAAAGACTTATTGCCTTATTTAACAGATCGCACCATTAAAGTTGATGTTCATAGTATTATGCGTCAACCTCTATTTGTCCCTGAAAGTGCGCGCTCAGATCAAGTTTTGCGTATGTTGAAAAATACGCAAACACATATTGCGATTGTGATTGATGAATATGGTTCTACGGCAGGTTTAGTCACTTTAGAAGATATTTTAGAAGAAATCGTCGGTGAAATTGAGGATGAACACGACAATGTCGATGAAGAAGCTCAATTTATTTTGCCTGATCCTGCGCATAACACAGCTAATGCGTGGATTGTTCAAGCACTTACACCAATCGAACACTTTAACAATGTTTTAGATGCTGATTTTTCTGATGATGAAGTAGAAACTGTTGGGGGCTTATTGCTTCAAGAAATTGGCTTAGTGAGTGATTTACAAGGACAGGTCATTGAACTTGAATCATGGCAATTCACAATTATTGAAGCAGATGCCCGCACTATTCATCTGATTCGAGCTGTACGTAAATGAGAGCCTATTTTGACAAATTGCTAAATCCGTCAGAACAACAAAAGCAACTTCCTTTTATTATTCCACTTTTAATTTGTTTAATGTCAGGTGCGGTGTTTAGTCTCGCACTTGCTCCTTTTCATTGGTGGTGGTTAGCAATTTTATCGCCTGCGCTTCTTTATGCGAGTCTTAAAGGGCGTAATCCAAAACAAGCATTCATTTTGGGTTGGAGCTATGGTTTTGGTTTATGGTTTGTTGGTGCATTTTGGCTCTATACATCCATTCATACTTATGGAGATACAAATGCGGTTTTAAGTGTCCTCATGATCGTAATCATGGCTGTGTTAATGGGCTTATTCACAGCCGTTCAAACATGGTTGTATCGACGCTTTTTTCCAGAAACACCGTTGACCTTTGCACCACTTTGGGTCGCATTTGAATGGGCAAAAACATGGGTATTTACAGGCTTTCCATGGTTGTTTGCAGGTTATGCCTTCACTGAACGCTTCTTAGATGGCTATGCACCATTATTTGGTGTGTTTGCTGTGTCATTTGTCGTGATCATTCTTGCTTGTGCACTCGTTGAGATTTTGCATAAAAAACTGATTTGGATCATTCCTTCAGCCATTTTATTACTGGGTGCTTGGGGTGCTTCATTTATTAGTTTTGTACAGCCTAAAGCTGAGAAACCACTTTCTGTTTCGCTCATTCAAGGCAATATTCCACAAGATTTAAAATGGCTGACGGAGTATCAAGTCAAAACCTTACAAATCTATGTAGAGTTAACCCGTAATGAATGGGGACGTGATTTGATTGTTTGGCCTGAGTCTTCTATTCCTTTATTCCAAAGTGATATTCCTGACTTTTTACAAATGATGGATGAAAAAGCCAAGCAAACAGGTTCAGCATGGGTCACAGGGATTCCTTATTGGGACTTAAAAGAGTCCAAACAAGTGGGGCATCCCATGTATTACAATAGCATGATGGCTTCTGGTACAGATTCATCTGGTCTATACAAAAAGCAACGCCTAGTTCCTTTTGGTGAATACATTCCATTATCAGGTTTACTGAGTTGGGTGCTTCCTGCACTACAAAATGACCCATCTATGAGTGGTTTCTCTCGTGGTGAAAGTGATCAAAAACCTTTTAAAATCAAAAATCATCAACTTGCAGCAGCAGTTTGTTATGAAGTGGCATATCCCAATTTGACACGTCGTAATGCGATCAATAGTGATTTTCTGGTGACTGTATCTAACGATGCATGGTTTACAGGTACAGCAGGACCTCAACAACATTTACAAATGGTACAAATGCGCGCCAAAGAAAATGGACGATGGTTTATTCGTGCGACGAACACAGGTGTTACTGCTTTTATCGACCATAATGGTCATATTGTGAAACAAGCACCAATGGATCAACAAGCTGTACTACGTGGTGATTTACCTGCGATGCAAGGTGAAACACTCTATACTCGCTTAAGCGATTTCCCAATTTTAATCTTCTCTTTATTATTATTGGTGATGGGTTGGATGTATCGCCCACGTAAAATTGATGTAAGTTTTAAGTCTAGACGCTAAACCATTAGACTCCCTCTTCTTTTTGAAGAGGAAGTCTATGAATTGATTATAATAATTTTGTTCCCAATGGCACTTCAAAATCTGGGACACACAGTACCACATGCCCATTTTGATCATGAAAACCCGTGATTAAGCATTCGGACTGAATAGAGGCGATTTGTTTTTTAGGAAAATTCACCACCGCCACAACCAATTGTCCAATTAATTTTTCAGCTTGATAAAATTCTGTAATTTGTGCACTCGACTTTTTGACTCCAATCTCATCACCAAAATCTACATGGAGAATATAAGCAGGTTTACGTGCTTGTTTAAAAGCCTCAGCCTGAATAATTTTGCCTACACGTAACTCAACTTTTAAGAAATCATCCCATTGAATTTGCTGCATGTTTGACCTTATTTTCATTTCCAACATTCATTGTGCTATTGTAAACAACAATAAAAATAAAACCTCAGGCAAAAAGGACAACTACTTATGATAAATGGACAATGTTTATGTGGAAATATTCATTTTCAGATCCAGCAAAAAAAGATTGAAACGATTTATCAATGCCATTGTAGTCTATGCCGAAAACAGTCAGGTACACATGCAAATCATGCAACAATGATTAAAGCTGAAAATTTTATATGGCTAAAAGGACAAGATCAAATACGCACATATAAAAAAGAAACTGGTTTCACTTCATCTTTTTGTCAAAATTGTGGTTCTCCTGTACCTAATTATATAGGAACACATCCTTATCTCTGGATTCCTTTAGGTTTAATCGAACATGATATTGAGCCACAGCAACGATTAAACTTCTGTATTTCATCTAAAGTTACTTGGGCAAACCTACAACACAGTATTGATTATAACGAGGTTCCATCTTGGGATACGCTCAAAGAATTTTTTAAACTGAATTGAAAATGATGATTGCAACTTAAAATAAAAAAACCGAGCATCCAAGCTCGGTTTTTACGTTACGATTATCTTAAATTTGAGTTGCTAAATAAGACAACATACTCGCTAAAAATAGCATTGGCATATAGCGATAAACTCGAACTAAAATGCCATCAAGTTTAGATAAATGCTCAATATTTAATTTTGAGACTGTTGCATTTAAGGCACTATAAAAGCTAATAATCGCCAATGCACTAAATACACTCATGCCTAAAAAGCCCATCATAATTTGGCTACTTGCATCTAGTTCTTGCCAGACATTTAATAATAATTGGCTCATCGGTAAAAGACTCAAAATTAAAAGAACAGATTTGAGCATTGACCAATGAAACTGATTGATTTCATCTGATAAAAATAATGCTTTCATCTTATTCTCCTTACAATTTCGTCGCCGTTAACAACATTATGCAAGCTTTTAAATAAATAAAAAGTCTATTTTTATCCATTATTTAACTTTCTTGTAACTATTAAATATGGGAATAATTCTTATTATACATCTCAATAAAATACCTTATTAATTTTTAATATTTATCATATACTTACATTTAAAACAGTAATCAAGAAACATTATCACTTCACTTAATATTTATTAATTCAATTAAGTAAAGTGATTATTTCCATCACCACACAGATATTTAATTAAGGTTGATAATAAATATCAGCATCATTGCCTTCACCACCTTGCTGACCATCTGCACCAAAAGAATATAAATCGAATGGGCGACCTTCAGAACCTGGAATCACATATTGCACATCATTTTCCCAACTGTCTTTTGGATAACCACCTTTCAGATAACCACCTGGCATCCAGTTTTTCGCATTGGCAGGTTGATTCACCAAAGCATCTAAACCACCTTCTTGGGTATTTGGAAAATGTCCATTGTCCAATTTATATTGGTCTAAAGCACCAGCAACACCTTTTAATGTAATTTTTGTGGTATCCACTTTGGCTTTTTCGCCACGTCCCATCACATTCGGTACAATCAATGCCGCCAACACGCCCAAAATAACGATCACGACCATGACTTCAATCAGTGTAAAACCAGCTTGTTTGCTTCTATTCATCTTCCTTTGCATTTAAATTCTCTCTTACCGCAATTTGTTATAAAACCATTAAAATACGTTTTTTAAATCATATTATTCATATTGACGATTGGCAACATTACTGCAATCACAATCACCAAAACAATACCTGCCATAAATACCAACATGAGCGGCTCAAGCAATGCCAGTAAAGTTGAAATAAAGGTACTGACTTCTCGATCTTGCATATCTGAAGCACGTTCTAACATACGATCTAATTCGCCTGATGCTTCACCACTTTTAATCATTTGCACCATCATCGGTGGAAAATAGCCACAGCGTTCTAATTGAGTTGCGAGATTTCCCCCTTCTGTGACTTTTTCTGCGGCAATATTTACTGCATCACGAATGACCCAATTATTACTGACGGCTGCGCCAATTTTAAGGGCATCCACCAATGGAACACCTGATTTTGTTAAAATGGACAAGGTACTGGCAAAACGTGCCGAATTTATACCACGTGATAATTTACCAAATAATGGCAATCTGAGTGCTAAACGATCAAAAGCATAATGACCTGCAGTCGTTTTTAAAAAGCGGATTAGCAAGAAAATACCCATTACACTTGCAACCAATACAAAAGGCCATGAAGTACGAATAAAATCACTAGCTTTCATCAATGCGACCGTAATCCAAGGTAAAGCTTGTTTACTTTGGTCAAAGGTTTTAACAATGTCAGGTACCACATAAGTCATCAACCCCATCACGATGCCAAAAGACATGAGCATCAAAATGATGGGATAAATCATGGCACCTTGTACTTTCTTTTGCATGGCAAAACGGTTTTCGGTGTAATCTGACAATTGATCTAAAATTAAATCCAAATGCCCTGAACGTTCGCCCGCAGCGACTGTTGCAATGTATAAATCTGGAAAACTTCCTGATTGTTGCATCGCTTGTGCCAAAGAATGCCCTTCAAGCACTTTGGAGCGCACGGCTAACAGTAAGTTTTGTACATGTGTTTTTTCACTTTGTTTCGCAACAGCACGTAAAGCTTCTTCAAGTGGAATAGATGCAGCCACAAGTACAGACAATTGGCGTGTCATTAAAGCCAATTCATAAGCTGAAAATTTCTTTTGAAAAAATCCTGTGCTTTGAGCTTTATCTTTTTGCTCCACCGCATCTACTGTTACAGGAATCCATTCTTTATCCCGTAATTGTTGTCGAATTTGCCGTGCCGAATCTCCTTCTAACACGCCTTTTTGTTGCTTTCCTGAAGCATCAATAGCAGTAAATTGATATGCTGGCATTATAATGCTCTAGTTTTCCAAATTTCTTTTGTCTTTGCGGTTGCATTCGACGCTTAAAATCATTCATATTCTAAGCAGTTATTCAAAGATAATCATGATTGCTACACTCTATCATAGGCTCAACGCCACACGATACTTTTTCATCAAAGTGTAATTGATAATTTATGCCAAATGCTATGAATGCCACTATGCCAATGTCTCAACCTCTCATTTATCGAGTACGTGTAGCTGTACCCGTATTTCTCTATGACTGTTTTGACTATAAAGTCAGTGCTGAGCAATATGCTCAAGCAGAAGTCGGTATGCGTGTCGCAGTTTCTTTTGGTCGGCAAAAGCTCGTTGCTATTATTACGGCAAAGTTAGCGCTAGATGAACCGATTAACCCAGATTTTCAGCTCAAATTTGTCACTGAATTTTTAGATGATCGCGCGATTTTAAATGACAAAGTTTTAAGTTTGTTGACATGGGCTGCACAATATTATCAATTTCCAATTGGTGAAGTGATGCATACTGCTTTGCCTACATTATTACGCCAAGGTAAACCCTATAACTTACTGGCACGTGTTTGGAAAGTATTAGATTTGCATGCTGAAGATAAAATTAAGCGTTCTGAAAAACAGCAAGATGCTTATAAAATTTTAAAGCTACATCCTAAAGGAACACAGGAAAATATTTTAAATTTGAGTGGTATCGAAACCGTCACCTTAAAAGCTTTGGAAAAAAAAGAAATTATTGCATGTGATTTAGAAGCACAAAATTTTAAACCTGAACCTGTCAGCTTGGCACAAATGCCATTAACAGCAAATGATGAACAGAAAAAAGCCATTCAAACCATTTTAAAAGCTCAAAAAAAATATCAAGCTTTTCTACTCGATGGGCTAACAGGAAGTGGTAAAACTGAAGTCTATTTACAAGTCATGCATGAAGTACTTAAACAAGGCAAACAAGTTCTTGTTTTAGTCCCTGAAATTGGCTTAACACCACAAACCATTAGCCGTTTCCAATCTCGTTTTCATTGTAATACCGTGTTGTTACATTCGGGTTTAAATGACTCTAAACGCTTACAAGCATGGCAATATGCAGAAACAGGTAAAGCCTCGATTATTTTAGGTACACGTTCTGCAATTTTCACCCCGATGCCAAATCTTGGTTTGATTATTTTAGATGAAGAACATGATCTTTCCTTCAAACAACAGGAAGGTTTTCGTTATCATGCACGGGATATGGCGTTATATCGTGCATATTTAGAACATTGCCCCATCATTTTAGGTTCTGCCACACCGAGTATTGATAGTTATCATTTGGCGCAACAAGGTAAATTAACCCGTTTAGAGTTAAATCAACGTGCAGGTAGCGCAGTCATGCCAAAAATGCACCTCATTGATTTAAAAATTAGTAAAAAAACGGCGGGGCTCAGCACTCAACTGATCAGTGAAATTGGTAAACGCTTAGAAAAAAAAGAACAAGTTTTAATTTTTTTAAATCGACGTGGTTATGCACCTGTCTTAATTTGTGAAAGCTGCGCTTGGCAAGCCAATTGTCCTCATTGTGATGCCCATTTCACTTTACATTTAAAGCCTTATGCTCATTTGCATTGTCATCATTGCGGTACGATTAATCGTCTGCCTGAAACTTGCCCCGAGTGTAATCAAAATACGTTAAAACCTATCGGTTTAGGCACTGCCAAAGTAGAAGAAGCTTTAAATGAATTATTTCCCAAATATCCTGTTTTACGTGTTGACCGTGATTCAACCAGTCGTGTGGGAAGTTGGCAAAAAATTTATGATCAAATTCAAAAAAGTGAACCCACAATTTTATTAGGCACGCAAATGTTGGCAAAAGGACATCACTTTCCTTATGTCACTTTAGTGGCAATTTTAGACATTGATGCAGGTTTATTGAGTGTAGATTTTCGGGCTACGGAACGAACTGCACAGTTAATTATACAAGTTGCAGGACGTTCTGGACGTGGTGAGAAAAAAGGCGATGTTTATTTACAAACTTTGCGTCCTGAGCATCCACTCTTAAATGTTTTATTGAATAAAAATTATCGAGCTTTTGCAAAACAAACCTTAGCGGATCGTCAAGTTGCTCAAATGCCGCCTTATCGTTACGCGATTTTGATCCGTTGTGAGTCAAGAAGCCAACAGGATAACCAAAACTTTTTAACTGAAATGACGCAACAATTAAGACAACAGTCAGAGGAAAATTTAATTGATATTTGGGGACCTATCCCTGCACCTATGGAGCGTAAAGCAGGACGTTATCAAGCCCATGTAGTTTTACTCTCGCATGAACGTGCCAAAATGCACTTTTATGTTCGTCAATGGTGGCAATATTTAACACAACAAAAACCCTCTTACATGAAACTGACGATTGATGTAGATCCGCAAGAGTTAAATTAAGTCAAATGAATGAAAGATATTTTTAATTTATGAATTGAGTTGCTGAACAAAGACAGAGGTAGAATCTGACTCTTTTAAGGGTGAATGCCAACCTACAAAATAATCTAAGGTATCAGCAATCTGATTGTAGATAAAATCATCCTCATGCCCTTCTTTCTGAAGAATGTCCATAAGAATGTCATACAGTTCATCTTTAGAAGTATGGTGAGCATTTTTAAGCCCAATCAAAAAAACATGAAACGCTTCGAGTGATTCATCACTTTCTATTTCATTTAAAAATTTCAAAATATGTTGTCTGATCATCGCTCAATAGTTCTTCTGTTTTCATTTACTCAATCTTAGAGTGACATGATTATTCCTGCAAAAAATTAAAATAAGCAAAGTCTAAAATCAAGGTACAATTTCTAAAGTAAAAAAATTAGGACAGATCAATGTCACCGTTATTACAAATAACGCTTTTTCTAGGTGCAGCATTAATACTCGTACCTTTAGGTAAAAAATTTGGGATCGCGACAGTTCTCGGCTATCTCTTTACAGGAATCTTACTTGGTCCTAGCGTTTTTAATATTGCTAGTGATCCTGAAGAAATCATGCACCTTGCCGAATTTGGCGTAATTTTACTGATGTTTCTCATCGGGCTAGAACTACGCCCACAGCGTTTATGGGAAATGCGTCAATCCATTTTTGTCATGGGAAGTTTGCAAGTTGTTGTGACAGGCATCGTACTCATGGGAACCGTGTTTTTACTATTACAGCAATCATTATCAGCAAGTTTTGTCATTGGTTTTGCACTTGCCTTGTCTTCTACAGCTTTCGTTCTACAGCTTTTATCAGAAAAACAACAACTAAATACCACACATGGTCAGCAATCTTTTTCTATTTTATTATTCCAAGATATTGCGGCTATTCCCTTACTTGCAGTGATACCACTGTTATCTGGTGCTGAATCTACCCATCATGGCATTGCTTATTTTGCGGCGATTATTGCAACATTTACAGGACTGTTTTTATTTAGTCGCTATGTCATGCGTCCTTTTTTCAGATTTGTGGCAAAAAGTGGAGCTACTGAACTACTGACTGCTGTGGGTTTATTTATTGTCCTTGCTGTCGTTTTACTCATGGACACACTCGGCATCAGCACAACGCTAGGTGCATTTTTAACAGGTGTACTGTTGGCTGATTCAGAGTTTCGTCATGAAATTGAAGCCAGTATTTCTCCATTTAAAGGGCTACTTTTAGGTTTGTTTTTTATGACCGTGGGCATGACCACGCAATTAAATTTACTTGTGGAACTTCCTCTACAAATTATCGGTGCTGCCCTGCTGTTAATCATCATCAAAATGATCGCCATGACCGCGGTTGCTCGTTTTAAAAAAATGAATTGGCAAAATAGCTTGATGGTTGCAACCTGTCTTGCTCAAGGTGGTGAATTTGCTTTTGTTGTGTTAAATGTCGCCAAAAGTGAAAAAGTGATTCAAGCTGCCATTTTAGAACCAATTACGTTGGTCGTGACCTTATCCATGGTCTTTACACCTATCGTGTTTTGGTTAGTTTCAACATGGGTTTTACCTTTATTCAATAAAGATCAAGCACCTAAATATGATGATATTCCTAATCAACATCCACCGTTAATTATTGCGGGTTTTGGGCGTGTTGGGCAAATTGTGGCTCGTTTAGCCCATATGCAACACTTTCCTTTTACAGCCATTGACCATAACTTACAAAAAATAGATTTTGTACGGCGCTATGGCGGTACATTGTATTATGGTGATGTGACTTTGCCTGATTTGTTACGTTCGGCAGGCATTGAACAAGCAAAAGTGTTTGTGCTTGCTATTGATGACGTAGAAGACTCGATGAATGTTGCACGGCATATTCGTTTAAATTATCCAAATTTAACGTTATTGGTACGTGCACGTGACCGTTATCATATGCACTTATTACGTGATTTAGGTGTTAAGCATATTTGGCGAGAAACCTACTTAACTTCTTTAGGCATAGGTTATCGGACTTTATGTGAATTAGGTTTAGACAAGTCAACTGCTTATGATAGTGTTGAGTTATTTAGAAATTATGATGAAGATCTATTAACACGCCAACAACGTATTTATACCGATGAACAGAAAGTATATGAAAGTTATCGTGATTTCATATCAGAGCTTGAGCATTTATTTGAAAGTGATGCCCAGATCACACAGCATGATCCAGACCAATTTGAAGACAATCCTGATATTGACGAGTCGGGTTTAGAACGCAAAGAGATACTAAAACATACCCATGATCGTATCAATGTAACTCGTGATCATGAAAACTAAGCAGATATTTCTAAAAAAGTGTGCTTGTGATTTATAATATCGTCACCATTTAAACAGGGATTTGGAGAATTTTATGTCTGATTTACGTCAACGTTTTTATATTGAAGATAGCCCTGTTCGTGGTGAAGTTGTGCATTTAGAAAATGCTTTACAGACAATTTTGGCACAACGTCAATATGCACCTGCGATTCAAATACTCTTAGGTGAAATGCTCAGTGCAACTGCTTTACTTGCAAGTACATTAAAAATTAAAGGTCGTATCAGCTTACAAATCCAAGCACAAGGCAACTTTAAATGGGCAATGGCTGAGTGTAACCATTTAGGTGAAATTCGCGCGCTTGCAGATTATGAAGAAGATTCACGTTTTGCGGATGCTCAAGACAGTAGCACAGTGCTTGCCACTTTAACTTCGCCTGTATTGTTTATTAATATTGAACCTGAACATGGCGAACGTTATCAAGGCATTATCGCATTAGATCAACCCACTTTAGCAGGTTGTTTAATGCAATATTATGACCTTTCTGCACAAATCGCGACACGTATTGTTTTAGCAAGTACAGCAGAGCGTTCAGGTGGTTTACTCATTCAACTCTTACCTCTTAATGATGATGAAGAACAACAATGGGTCGATGAAGACTTGTGGCCACGCCTCACTATGTTAACTGAAACGCTAAAACGTGATGAACTGACCGACTTAAGCGCACAAGAGATTCTTTACCGTCTCTATAATGAAGAAGAAGTTCGTTTGCCTGAAGCTGAGCACCTTAAGTTTTCATGTACTTGTTCACTTGAAAAATGTGCAAATGCACTCATTCAAATTGGTTTAGATGCTGTAAAAGAAACGTTAGAAGTCAATAATCCAATCGAAATGGATTGTCAGTTCTGCAATAAACGCTATCAATTTACAGCAAAAGAAGCGCTCAGTTTATTTGGCGAACATTTGAGTTAAAAAAACTAATGAATAAATTAAGTTTTACTAAGTAATTTAATTTATTCATAAAATGAGTCTTGCCTTTCTTTAAAAAAAGAGTAAATGTAGATTTACTCTTTTTTAATTATAAGATTAGGGGACACAATAATGCTAAAAAAATCACTTATTTTATCCAGTATCTTTTTTTCAACACTCTGTTTCGCAGCTCCTGATTTAACAGGAAAATGGCGAACAGTAGATGATAAAACGGGTTACTCTAGAGCAGACGTAGAAATTAGTAAAAATAATGAAGGAGTTTATACAGGGAAAATTATTGAGATACGCCCAATTCCCAATAAACCTTTAGAAGAAAATTGCACGCACTGCAAAGGCTCTCTCAAAAATGTACCTTATATGAATTTAGAAATTTTAAATGGTTTTCGCCAGTCACCAAAAGACCCGCTTTTATTTACTCAAGGTCAAGTTTTAGACCCGCTTTCGGGTAATGTCTATCATGGCAAAATTAAACTCAATGCTAAAGGTACACGCTTAACGATGCGTGGTTACATTGGTGTTTCTCTGCTAGGACGTTCTGCAACATGGATTCGCCTAACAGAATAAAGACAACTTCTCATAAACTAAGCTAATCATTTTTGTCATGATTGGCTTTAATTTATTAAACAGAAGAAAATTATTTCTCAAAAAAGCATTAAGGATATAAAAATCAATTAGATAAAAACAAAAAATAACGTGATAAATATCATTATCGCTATTTTGACAGCTTTTGAAACAATATCTTAACCAAGCAGTACTTTTAACTTTGCAAAAAATGGCATATTAATGAATAAAATCAAGATCAAAAATGGCTGTACATATGGCAAAAAATTATTATGAAGAACTTGGTGTTTCTCGGGATGCAACACCTGATCAAATTAAAAAATCCTACCGTAAATTAGCACGTAAATATCATCCTGATGTCAGCAAAGAAGCTGATGCTGAAGAAAAAATGCAAGCCATTAACGTTGCATATGACACCTTAAGTCATGAAGAAAAGAAAAAACAATATGATTTTGAGTTAGATCATCCACAAGATTTTTCAAATCGTGGTTTTGGTGGTCAGGCAGGTGGTCAAGGCTTTGATGGAAGTCAATTTTATCGAAATAGCTCAGGTGGACAACAAGACTTTAGCGGTTTTGAAGATTTATTTGGACGTTTTGGTGGTGGCTTTGGTGGTGGTCATCAACAAGATTTTGGGCAGCGCCAATCTCGTCAACAACGCAGTTATCGAGGTGAAGATCAACATGCAAGTATAGAAGTCCCGATCCAAGTGGCTTATGAAGGTTCAACCCAAACCATTACCCTACAAATTCCGACCTATAATGCTTATGGTGAAGCTGAAGTTCAACGAAAAACCTTACAAGTCAAAATTCCTAAAGGAATGAAAGAGGGACAACAGATTCGCCTTGCTCAACAAGGTCAAGCAGGTATTAATGGCGGAGAAAATGGCGATTTATATATTGAAATACGCTATCAAGATAGTCATCGTGTCCGTGTAGAAGATGCTGATGTTTATTACACGATAGACATTACCCCTTGGGAGGCTGCGCTGGGTCAAAGTGTTGAAATCTCTACACCTGCGGGTAAAGTTCAAGTGAACATTCCTAAAAATGCCAAACAAAATCAACAATTACGCTTAAAAGATAAAGGAATTCCAAGTAAAACGGCTGGGCATTTGTATTTAGTGCTCAATATTGTTTATCCAAAAGCAGATACCAGCCAAGAACAACAAGCATATCAAGATTATGCAAATGCTTTCCCAAATTTTAAAGCACGGTAAATCATTGAATCACTTCAAGGAGCATACTTATGACAACTATACATTATCGTGAAATTGTCTGTAACGACTGTCAAGATGCTGAAATCGTTGATGAACGATTGTGTTTTGATTTAACTCACTTTGCACAAGCGTGTGGGCAAAGTCCTGAATGGGTTTTACAACTACTTGAATATGATATTTTAGCAGCTCGACCAAAGGAACGTATTCATCAATTTTTTGGTGAGGATGTGGCTCGGGCAAGGCGTGCTTATCGTTTACAACGAGACTTTGAAGCCAGTTTTTCCGCAGTTGCAATGATGATGGATTTAATTGATGAGGTTCAACAATTACGTAAACAAACCAAGCATCTTTATCGCTCATTATGACTAATTCATTTCAAATTGTTAAATACAGATGACAGGTTAATATTTAACCTGTCATGATAGGTCTCTTATCTCATTCAAAATGGTTTTAAGAGGTCATCAACCCCTATGAATTCCAAAGTTATTAATAAGAAAATCAAACACATGTTCCCTGAGCATAGTGAATTAGTAAATACACTCAAAAATACCAATCCACATTTTGCTAAACTTTTCGCAGAACATAATGAGCTTGATCATACGATTACTCATCTTGAACTTGATCCCATCAACCATATTCATGATGATATCGAGGTTCTAAAACGCAAAAAATTAAAAATTAAAGATGAACTTTATTCTTTACTACAAAAAGCCACTCAAGCGAGTCGCAAATAATTTAAAGAAAAGTTATTTCAATTTGGTGATTTTTTCGACTTCTTTCATTGTTTGTTTAATGGGTTCATAGTCCAAGAACCACAGTAAATTGACGTGCTGATTTTTATGTTGTTGTGCCAACATATCAATCACACTTCTTTCACCACGCCCAACCAAATGGCGTCGATAAAAATAGACCAATAATGCAATTGTACAAATCAACATTGCTGAGAGCACAATCCAAAAGCCTGATTGGTTTTTGAGACCGGGGATAAATTCAAAATTCATCCCATATACACCTGTCAGCAAAGTTAAAGGTGCAAAAACTGCGGTAATGATCGCTAAAATACGCATATTTTCATTGGTTTGGTTGGCAATGGCTGAAAAATGCAAATCTATCGCAGCTTGAATAGCACTACTTAATCGCGTGGTATATTTTTGAATTCGTTCAACATGACTGACTAAATCATCAACACGAACTAAAATAAGATCTTGTTTATCAGCCTTTTTTTTACCTTTTAAATGTGAATAATTTTCGACAATTTCATCCCTTACTTCTTGTAAAGCATCAATTTGTTCCTCACATAAATTTTCAATTTGCTGAAAAACCATCATCTCTTGAAAAAGTTGATGCCATTTAGAAAATCGACGATTGCCTTGTAAAAGTTCCTGTTGCCAAAACTCTACCCTTCGTGTCAAAGGTTTACGCAAATCTAAATAACCATCAACCATGCTATTTAATAAACGTAGCGACAAATCTAAAGGCGTTGAAGGTAATTTTCGAGGCTTATTTTGTTCATCCAGTGATTTTGTAAGCATCGCCATAATACGGTTCAGATAACTTTCAAAAGCATGATTTCCCTTTTCATGGATACTGATCAACACTTGCGAAGTCATCACAAAACTAACTGGGGATGAAGTTAAACCAAAAACACTTTCATGCTGTTCAAAAGTACTTCCTACATTAATTTGGTCATCAGGTGTGATTAACTTTCTAAAAATCAATAAGTCATATTCATCCATAGCATCAAAAGCACAAGGATGCTCAAGATTTAAAATGTCACGAATATGATATTCATTTAAATGAATTTGGCTCAGTTCTAGAATTTCTTTTTGCCAAGCTTCAACACGGTTGACGACATCTTCACGCGTACAATCAATCCAGATAAACTGTTGTTCTGTATGTATATTTGGTTGATTTTGGATACATGTATATTGTTGTTCTGGGTGTTGAAAAAAATAAAAAGTTTGCATAATTGCATAAAGCATGTTGATCAAGATTAAACAGCATCATGCCATAAAAAAAGCCTTGAGCAAGCTAAAGTGATCACTCTAGCAAAACACAAGGCTTAATTTTTACAATAATGCCAAATCAGCTTACTGTAAATTTTTTAAAAGATATTACGCTTGGTCAATATCTTTCATAGTTAATTTAATACGACCACGGTTGTCTACATCAGCAACTTGAACTTTGATTTCTTGACCTTCAGCCAATACGTCAGTCACGTTTGCAACACGCTCATTTGAGATTTGAGAGATGTGTAATAAACCATCTGTACCAGGAAGAATGTTGACGAATGCACCAAACTCAACGATACGAATTACTTTACCTACGTAAATTGTACCTGGCTCAACTTCAGCAGTAAGTGCTTGAATTTTAGCAATCGCAGCTTGTGCAGCAGCTTTAGTTTCACCAAATACACGTACTGTACCGTTGTCTTCGATATCAATCGCAGCTTTAGTTTCTTCAGTGATTGCACGGATAGTTGCACCACCTTTACCAATCACATCACGGATTTTGTCAGGGTTAATGCTGATCACTTGGAAGGTTGGCGCATGCATTGAAATTTCAGGGCGAGCACGTGAAATCACTTGGTTCATTGCATTCAAAATGTGCATACGACCAGCATATGCTTGATTCAATGCAACTTCCATAATTTCTTCAGTGATCCCTTCGATCTTGATGTCCATTTGAAGCGCAGTAATACCGTTTGCAGAACCTGCTACTTTAAAGTCCATATCGCCAAGATGATCTTCATCACCCAAGATGTCAGAAAGAACTGCGAAACGCTCGTCTTCTTTCACTAGACCCATTGCAATACCTGCAACTGGTGCTTTAAGTGGAACACCTGCATCCATAAGTGACAATGACGCACCACATACAGAAGCCATAGAAGATGAACCGTTTGATTCTGTAATATCAGATACGATACGGATCACATACGGGAAACGATCAGCCGCAGGAAGTACAGCTTGAACACCACGACGTGCCAAACGACCATGACCAATTTCACGACGTTTAGGACCAGATTCACGACCTGTTTCACCTACAGAGTATGCAGGGAAGTTATAGTGAAGCATGAAGTTGTCAGTTTTAGTACCCGCTAAAGTATCAACCATTAATGCATCACGTGTATTACCCAAAGTTGTTGTTACCAACGCCTGAGTTTCACCACGTGTGAATAATGCAGAACCATGAGCACGATCTAACACGCCCACTTGTACGTCTAATGCACGAACAGTTTTCGTGTCACGACCATCAATACGTGGTTTACCAGAAAGGATGTTGTCACGTACTGTACGGTATTTAAGATCTTCGAATAATTCGTTTAGGTCATCTGCAATGCCATCAACGTCTTCTTCTGGAACAAATTGAGCAACTGCTTCAGCTTGTAAAGCATCTAATGCTGCATAACGATCATGTTTGATCGCAATTGTGTATGCTTCTGAGATTTTCGCTTCAAATGCTTCTTTTAATTTTGCACGAAGATCTTCATTTTTCGTAGGCGCAGTCCAAGTAGACTCTGTTGCACCAGCCGCTGCTGCAAATTCTTTAATCGCTTGAATAGCAATTTGCATTTCGTCATGACCGAAAAGCACAGCACCTAGCATTTGGTCTTCTGAAAGTTCTTTCGCTTCAGACTCAACCATAAGCACAGCAGATTCAGTACCTGCAACCACAAGGTCAAGGTCAGACTCTTTTAATTGTTCATGATTTGGGTTAAGAACGTATTCACCGTTAATTAAACCTACACGTGCGCCACCGATTGGACCACGGAAAGGTGTACCAGCGATTGCCAATGCAGCTGAAGTACCTAACATTGCAGCAATGTCCGCTTCCATTGTTTTATCAGAAGATACAACAGTTGCAGTCACTTGGATTTCGTTATAGTAACCTTCTGGGAACAATGGACGAATCGGACGGTCAATTAAACGAGAAATTAAAGTTTCAGACTCTGAAGCACGACCTTCACGCTTACCGTAACCACCCGGGATACGACCTGCAGCATATTGTTTTTCTTGGTAGTTTACTGTAAGTGGGAAAAAGTCTTGACCCGCTTTAGCAGTTGGTTGAGCAACAACAGCAACCAAAACAGTTACGCCACCCATGGTGATCACAACAGTATTTGCTTGACGAGCAACACGACCCGTTTCAAGTACAACTTGGTATTGACCATATTGGAATTCTTTACGAATTACATTAAACATTGACATGTATTTTTGTTTCCTAGTTCTTTTGAACAGTTATTCTAGTGGAGACCCCTAAGGTTTGGCATTCATATCAACCGCATAAATGACAAAGCTTAGAAGCCGACCTCACTAGACAATCATTTCTATAAAAGCATCATTTTAGACACGAAGAAGGAGCGAATATTCGCCCCTTCTATTATCTAGACAAAGCTAGATATACTTTAGTTTTCATCAGTATAGCACAAAGCATGCAATAATCCGAAAATAAAAGTTTAATCGAATTAACGACGTAAACCTAAAGCAGCAATCAAATCGCTATAACGAGTAGCATCTTTACCTTTAAGGTAGTCAAGAAGCTTACGACGTTGGTTAACCATACGGATCAAACCACGACGGCTGTGGTGGTCATGTTTGTGATCTTTGAAGTGACCTTGTAAATCATTGATTTGAGCAGTCAATAAAGCTACTTGTACTTCTGGTGAACCAGTGTCATTTTCAGCGCGAGCGAATTTTGCGATGATCTCTGCGCGATCTGCGTTTGTTAAAGCCATTCGATTTCTCCGAGATGCTTGTAAATATTTGATAAAAATCAATTTAATGCTAAACACTAAATTTGACTGCCGTGCATCACTACAGCAGTCGCCTATTTTAAAGGAACTACCCTGAGATTGCAAAATTATCGTCAGGATATTTCAGTCATACCATCATCATCTTGCAAATTTATGACATGTATACGGCATTTAGGACACTGACAATAAAATCGAGCAAAGGCAGACTGTTCAATAGAAAAATAATGATGGAATAAACTGTGAAAATATTTTCAACTAATACCTGTTATGTACCCAAAGACCTAAGCCAAATTATGCAATCCAAAGATGAGGTTGCAGCAGAACGTGCTGGAATGACCGAAAAACAAGTCCATAAAATTTGGTCAAGTATTGAGTCGCTTTACAAAACGGGAAATCATCCTCTAATTAGTGTTTGTTTACGCAGAAAAGGGGAAATTGTTCTTAACCGTAGTTTAGGCTATACACGAGGCAACACCGCACAAGGCTTAGCCAATGATGCTGTCATTGCCAACCCAGATACACCGATTTGTTTATTTTCAGCTTCAAAAATGATCACTGCAATGCTCATCCATATGTTGGATGAAACAGGTGAAATTAATCTCCTTGACCCAATCAGCTACTATATTCCTGAATATGCACAAAATGGAAAACGTCGTGCTACCATTTTCCATTTACTTTCGCATCGTGGAGGCATTCCTCGCGTTGAAGCTGAAGTCACACCAGAATTATTATTTGATAAAGAACAAATTTTACAACATCTTTATGCATCAAAACCGATTTCATCTGCGGGTGCAAATCTTGCTTATCATGCTGTCACTGCGGGCTATATTTTAGGTGAGCTGATTGAACGAGTAACAGGACAAGATTTACGTCACTTTTTACATGAACATATTGAAAAACCAATGGATATGCAATTTTTCAATTATGGTTTAAAAACTGAATTCCGTGATCAAGTCGCACTCAACACCGCAACGGGCATTCATCCTAAACTGGGTACAGATCTGTATTTAGATCATGTCTTAGGTGGAGGCTTAGAATTGGCTGTCAATGTGACCAATGATCATCGTTTTATGGATACCATTTGCCCTGCTGGAAATATCTATACCAGCGCAGAACAAGCCAACCGTTTCTTTGAAATGTTACTCAATGGCGGAACTTATAAGGGCAAACAAATCATGAGTCCGCAAACTGTATTTCGTGCAACTTTGCCAACCTCAACCACGACGATTGATCGTACACTTTTAGCACCGATGCGTTATGCACTTGGACCTATGTTGGGAAGTAATCCAGTGGGTATTTTTGGACCACATACTGGTCAAGCCTTTGGACATCTTGGTTTTTCAAATATTTTATGTTGGGCAGATCCTGAACGTGATATCAGCGTCAGTATCTTAAATACAGGAAAATCTGTTGTAGGTACGCATTTAGCAGCATTAGCTAATGTATTACTACAAATTTCTAGCCAATGTCCAAAAGTCTCTAAAGAACAACGTCGTGGTCTATTTGGTACAGATGCCACTGAAACTGACATTGTATAAAGTAAAAAAATCAATGATTTGTTCAATATTTTTATCAAATTTCATACTTATTATTAAGTTTAAATAAAGAAAAAGCCCTTAGATTACTCTAAGGGCTTTCCTTTGCGCTGTAGTTTCTTATTTTCTGGTTGTTATTATTTTATTTATTTTTATTGTTATCTCATGATTTCTTATTACTATGTTTTTGTCCCTTATTTATCAGTTTTCTTAAGTATTTCCCTATGTGTGTATGATGCCACATTTAAAGTATGATAAAAGTCGCATTTATCTTATCTTTTTGTAAGAAATATCGTACATTTTGTATTTTTTGTAACATAATTATAAATATTTTAGATATAAAAAAGCCTTGTAGTCTCTCCCAAAACTACAAGGCTTAGCGGCTGTAAGTTTCCTCTTTATGCCTTACTTCATGTAAGTTCGCAGTCTCTCGACTTTAAATTATTATTATTTTGCGATTTTGCTTAGTGTTCCTTACCAAGCTCTTTATAGGACTCATCATCTCAAAAAGTTACACAGAGCTCTATGCGTCAATATCTCGAATTTATGTAAGCAATTTCTTACAAGATACTTATTGTAAATTAAAACTTAATAATAAATTTTAAGTTTTAATTTTTTTAACTAATCCGCTTTTTCGCTGTGTCGCAACCGTCAGTGCTTTATAAAAAGCATTTTCTTCAACTAACAAACTCACAACCGTTTTCGCACGAGTAATGGCTGTGTAAAGTAGTTCTTGGCTAAGTAGTTTTTGTGCAGAAGCATCCAAAACAACCATCGTATGTTTAAACTCTGAACCTTGTGATTTATGAATGGTTAAAGCAAATGCCGTTTGAATGGATTTTGGTAGACGCGATGCCAGTACCCACTTATCTAAGCTCGGAAAATATACTTCAAACTGATCTGCATATTGGCGATGTTTAAAACATACACCAATATCACCATTGGATAAGCCCAATTGATAGTCGTTGTAATCCATCATCACAGGACGACCAACGTACCAATCCCCTTGTTTATAAAGTTGTGGAATGGCTTTAAATAACGCTTTTTCAATTTCACTATTAATAGTTCTTAAACCTAAAACACCATGATGAACTGCACTTAAAATACGATATTGGTCAAATGCTTGTATCACGGTTTGCACATGTTGGGTGGACATCGTATCTGCTAAATAGGTTTTTAATGCATCAAAATATGAAGAAAATCCTGCACTCAATTTTTGATAATAACCTTCTAAAGCTTGTGGCTGAATATTTTCAGGCAAATATTCAAGTTGAATAAAATCATTCATCTCTGAGTTAAGAGCAATCGGAATAATTTCAGATGCTGCAACAACTTGCTGTTCAAAATCCTTTAAAACATGATCTGAAAGTTGAATATGTTGTTTTTGTTGTTGAATAAAATTGGCGAATTTACCAATAGCTGCATCTTGTTTAAAACGATGTGTATTGACTAAATTGACTTGATTTTGCTGTAGCATTTTAACATTTTGCAAATCTGCAAGTACTGATCCGACATCCACAGATGCCAATTGATTTGCATCTCCCAATAAAATCAAACGACATTGTTCAGGAACAGCTTCTAATAATAATGTGGCTAAATTTAAGTCCAACATAGATGCTTCATCAATAACAATCACATCATAAGGTAAAGGCTGTTTTAAATGAAAACGTGGAATATGTTGATGCCCTAAACCCAATAAGCGGTGAATTGTTACAGGCGTGAATAAATCTAAATGTAAACCAAAAGGCTCTAGTTTGGGGTCAGTTAAGGACTTTTGTAATGCTTCGCCCATACGCTGTGCTGCTTTACCTGTAGGTGCTGCCATTGCCACACGAAGATCAGGTAAGGTTTGATGAAGTACCGCAATAATACGCGCTAAAGTATAGGTTTTCCCTGTTCCAGGTCCACCTGTAATGATATTAAAAGCATTTTCAGCGACCATTTTTAGCGCATTTTTTTGATGAATATCATTGAGTAAGTCATCAAAATCTTTTAAATCAATAGCAAGTATTTTTTGCTGTTTTAGGCGAATCACTTGTTGCGCTAAACGTTGCTCAAGCTGCCAATAACGATATAAATATAAATACTCATCATCATAAACAAAAGGTGCAACTTGCGATGCTTGTGCTTGCAGTTCAGACAAACATAAAGAGCCTAAATGTTGAGTTGTATCTTGTTCCTGCAATATACAACTGTCACCTTGTAAAGAAGCATCTAAAACTTCACTGATTAATTTGAGTGAAGTTTCCTGTAATTCCTCAGACATTGGATGCTGACGAACAATATAATTTGCCCAATTTATAATCCATTGAGGATATTGATCTTCTAAAATTTGGCTATTTACCACACAACTATCCTCAAACTTATCTACAATGTTTTCAACAAATTTATCCACAATACAATCTTTTGTTTGTATTGCAATTCATCTAAATAATCATGCAATAGTGCTGAGTTTGTCTTCAGAGAAATAACCCAAAATTGCATCTAATCTTAAAATAAATTCTGAATCAGGTCGCCAATAATAATAACCTTGTTCAGTCTGACCATTCATGCCACGTAAATACAAATAACTCGCACCACCTAAATGCTGATCAATTTGATAGTTTTCAAGTTTCACACTTAAATAACGATGTAATCCAACCAAATATAAAGCAGCTTGTAACCAATAACTGGCATAACTCATACTTTCTTGAATGGCTTGTACATTATATTGTTGTTGGTCTGCACCTAAATAATTACTTTTATAATCTGCGATATGAAATTTTTGACCATCATAAAAAACCAAGTCAATTTCACCTTTTAAATAACGGGCAGAAAAAGCTTCTTTAAATTCAGGCATCGTAATCGCATATTCTTCAAATAAACTATGAATCCGTTGTATGGTAAATACCCGATCTGACAAAGCTAAATGAAACGGAAACTCCGCTAAACGTTGCGATTTTGATAATTGATTTAACTTAAAATGATTTAAAATTGGTGTATCTAAAACTTCACTTAACCATTCTTGTATCAAATCAATGATTTCATTTTCAACTGTACGTACATCAAGTTCTTGCTTCTCAGGGAATGCACTCAGATATTTTTCAGTTAATGATTCTTTTAAGGTTTTATCTTCATTGATAAAACAACGTCGAATTTCAACATGCCATAGACGCTGATCTTGAAAATCAAGATGCTCAAAAACTTTATGTAAAAAAGTTCCTGCTGTGGTTCCCATTGGAAAGTTTTCTTTGATCCATGCGATTGGGGCTGTGGTTGGCATCATGCTTTTATTTTTAATCGGAAGATAGATTTCATCTTCTGCCCCTGCACTACTTGGTTCAGCAACAGCTAAAGCATCCTGAATCTGCTGTCGGGTTAAATGCTGTGCCAAAGCACTAAAACTGGTTTTTGTTCTCGAATAAAAGCGCTTTTTGGGTAATGTCGCTGCATCTAAACGTAGCGTGGTATCGATATGTTGTGTTTTGAGTTGTACAGGACGTTGACTTATCAGTGGTTCAATCGCACAACCCTCATGTTGAAATGCCTGTACAGGATGCCCTCGCCAAAATGCTAAACCTGTCGTAGATTTTCCGTCATTATCCTGCATCATGGCATATACACGATAACTTGCACGTGTCAAAGCCACATACCATAGACGATGATGTTCTGCTAAAGCACGTGCATCATGTTGTTGAATAGCTTCAGGTTTTAAAATATTTTTATCATTCACAGCGACAACCCGTTGCTGTTCCATCTGTCCTGTGGTGTGATTTAAAGTATCTTGTGTGGAAAAATTTAAACTTTTATTGGGTTCTCTAAAATCTTTATCTGCACCCAATAAAAATACACATTTAAACTCTAGACCTTTAGACTGGTGAATGGTCATCAATTGCACGCCTGCATCATTGGATAACTTGCGCTCTAACTCCCATTCACGTTGCATGGGATCAGTCAGTTGTTTTAAGTACCAATGATATAAATTTTGTGCACCTTGATAACGCTCACTATGTTGACTCAGTAGCTCTGTTAAATGACGTAAATTGACCACGACACGTTCATTATCACGGCTTTGTTTTGCAACTAAGTTAGTCCAAATATCAAACTTGGTTAATGCATATTGCCAAGCACTTAAAAAACCTTGTTTGAGCCACATTTCCCGAATAAAATCAAACTGTTCAATATATGTACTTAAACCTTCAGCATGCTGTTCTAAAGCAATTAATTTTTTTAAATCAAATCCTAATAAACGACTGAGCAATGCCCGTTTGATTTTAGCTTCATCATAAGGATGCATGATCGCAGTCAATACCGCAGCAACATCTTGTGCTAAAGCCCCTTCAAAAACGCTTTTCTTTGCAGGTCGATTGGTACGAATACCTAAAAACTCTAAAGCAGACTGCACTTTGTCAAGATCGGCATGATTTTTAGATAAAACCGCAATATCATTTTCATCCATTGCCCGATTTGCAGCTTGCTCTACAAAATATAATGTCCCTTGTACACCTTGATTTAGTAACTCTCGAATCTTCCAAGCGACTTGTTCAGCTTCACTATTTTTATCTTCTAATTGCATCCAACGTAATGGCGTTGGATTCACTTGATCTTGATCAATTAAAGCAGGATGCGGACGTTCACCTGCCTGAACAGGTGTATAAATCACCTCTTCACCAAAATCAGCTTGCCGTTGAAATAAAGCATCTACTACTTCAACCAAAGGCTGAACAGAACGATGATTATGAATCAAGTGATATGCATGACCATCTTTGCCAAAAACATCCTGATGGGCTTTCAAAAATGTCAACATATCACCACCACGGAAACCGTAAATTGCCTGTTTACGATCACCGACCATAATCATACAACCGTGATTCACTCGGCTGCTATGTCGCCAAATTTGTGCCAACATATCATCTTGGTCTTGATTGGTATCTTGAAATTCGTCGACTAAAATCAGGGGATAACGCGCATGAATAAAACTCGCAAAACGTTGCCCTTGTTCACCTTGTAAAGCTTCAGCAAGTGTTCGAATCTGTTGTGCAAAGGTGGTTTCGCCTTTTTGCTGTAATACTTGAGGTAAACGTTTTTTGACCTCACTGGCTAAATGATATTGCAAATAACTATCAAGCAGATCTAGACCTTCTCCTAACTGCCAAAAAGCTTCAACAAAATGCTTTAATGCTTGTAAAAATGTATTTTGTTCAAAAGAAGTTAAGACCTCCTCAGAACATTTATTCAGTACTTTTTTTGTCGTTAAATCACTTAATGCTTTTAATGTATGTGCCTGACGTGGTGCAAATAAACAATATGCGCCTTGCTTTCGAATTTCCTCGACCAAATGTGCTAAATCTTCAGTCAATAAACTTTGCATTTTGCCTTGATCACGCCATTTTTTTGCAATGATTTTATTGTGTTGCCCATCAGCCAAATAAAAATCTGCCAATGTTGCCGCTTGAGTTAAATCTAGTGTTAATAGTGTCTGAATTTCAGTATCAAATTGAGATAAATCCAAAACAGGTGGCTGAATTTCTTGTAATTTTGCAGATGAAAAATTTAAACTATTTTCTACTACCGCAATATAAGCATCTTGAGATTTTAGTTTTTTATTTAAAATTAAATAATCAATAATATTCTGTGGCTGTTGTTGTATCCATTCACGTAATACATCATGAATGAGTTGATAACTATAACTTTTTGCATCATCCGTTATTTCAGCACGTTCAATTTTTCCACTTTCAAATGCAAACTCACGCAGTAATTTTTGACTAAAACTATCCAAAGTTCCAACAAATAACTCATCGAGTTGATCAATCACTAATTTTAAACGCTCACAAGCATAGGCAACTTGAGTTGCAAAAACAGTTAAAACTTTGGCAAATAAAGGATCACTTTCTTGTTTGGCTTTGGCTAAAACCTGTTGTTCTGTTAAATCACGACAAGCATCAAAATACTGATAAGTTTCCTGTAAACGTCCTCGAATACGTGTTTTTAACTCAGCCGCAGCTTTACGTGTAAAAGTTGTTGCAATTACTTGATTTGGTAAATATTTTTCTAAAAAAATACGCACCATCAAACTTGACAAAGTATAGGTTTTTCCTGTTCCTGCTGAGGCTTCAATCCAATGTAAACCTGAAAATTGCATGTCAGCAATGGGTTGTGTTGAAACCGCCGAAGGATGCTTGGCTTTCGCTGCTTGAGGAATGGTTTCATCTAAGATCATATTAAAAGATTCCTGATGCATTTTTCATTCCTCTGCCACAGATTGATATTGATAAATAGGTTGATATAACGCATAAGCATAATGTTCACACGCATATTTCAGCAAAGCTGTCGTATCTTGTTCTTGCAAAATAAACTGCCAATCATAATGCTTTTTACTCCACTCCATTTCTTCTAAAGCAAAAGGTAAGAAGGCATCACTTTTATTCCACTCTTTGAGTAAATCTTCAATATTATCTAATTGTGGTTGCTGTTGTTCATCCATCGACCATTCTAGTGTTTTAGATTTTTCAGCCAATAAAAGTAGTAAGGCGGCAGGTAAAACTAAAGGTTCAGATTGTGCATACAGATAGGCTTTAAACCATTCATCAATATAACGTTTGGCTTGCTGAGAAGTGACACCTGTATTGATCACAGTGACATCACTAAAGACAGCAACACGTCGTAATTTAGCTGACTGTTCATCACCTAAATTCAGATAACTTAACCACAAAAGATATTCAAGCCAAACTTTGGTTCGACGTTTTGCACGTCCACTAGATGCATCTAAACTCACCCAGTCCTGTGCAAATTTTTGTGGAACAGTAATATTCATCACAGTATGTGCTTCTATTCGCCACTGACGTTGGGTTGTTTCAGTCACTGCATCGGTATAGATCGCAAGGCGCTCTTTTAAACTATTTTGTTCAGCAATACTGATTTTCCATGCGCTTTGCTGAACTTTACCCACAGGAAGTTGGTCTTGTAACAGTTCAATTTTATGTGCAGTTTCTTCATCTTGCTGCTGTAAATAATCACGAATCTGATAACGCGCCAAACCATCTAAAACCAAAGGTTCAGACTGTGCAGGTAAGTCCTGTGCTTTTAAGTTTTGTACACCTAAAGTCTTTAAATATAATCGCGCAGGGAAAGTCAGATCTTGAATCCATTGTCCTGCCTCTAAAATGGTCATGCTTTCTTGCACAGCAGGATAAGGCGTATTTACCCATGCTTCACGCTGACTTAAATGTGCTGATTGTTGTAAATATTTTGCGACTTTGTACCACTGATCTTGATAGCGTACAGCACTATTTTCGACAAAACCTTGAGGCTCAAAGGGTTGCAACTGATGAATATGATATAAAGAGCGTAAGTTTTCAGGAATTTCTATGACCTGTTCAGATGCGGATACACTCTGATTTTTTGGCATTTCACAAATCAGTTGTAAATGAGCAATCAACTCTTGCAAAACACTTGAAGGATCACGAACTTCGCCATCATTGACATCAAAACCATTATAAAATAACCAGAGCGCGTCTTGTGCTAACAACAAACTGTCTAAAAATGCACCCTGATCGTCTTCTAAACGAGAACGATCACCCAATTGCGGACGGAGTAACTCCATTAAGTCAAAAGGAATATGTTGGTTTCGGTTTGGAAATTTGCCACTGTCTAAATTGAGTATGACCACAAGTTTATAAGGCAATGGACGAATTTGCCCAATTTGACTAAATGTAATATCACCCGTTGGTAATGTTTGTTCTAATTGACCAGACAAAGCATTATGAATTTCAGCCAGTACGTAAGTTAAAGGTAAATGTACACCTTTTAGATGCGTTACATATTGCTGTTGATCCTCTAAACGCAAATAAGAATGTCGCAACATTTTTTGTTGTAAACTGATGGTTTCTTTTACTGCTTTCAAAATATCAACTTTGGCATGAATAAATTGATTTACTTCATCAATTAAAATACCTAGCCATTCTTCGACACTATGACCTTGTCCTAATTCATGTTGAGTTAACCAATAACGACGTGCTGAAAAATCTTGATAAATCTCAATCAACTGACCAATCAACTCAAAATCACTTGACCGAACATATTGATAGCTTAAAGTTTGCTCAAAAACAGCATGCGTTGGAACTGCCACACCTAAAGCTAAGCGATCTAAAGCAAATTTAAAGCTAAAACGGAAATCCTGATCATCCTCGCTCAGCGTTTGTTGTAAATGTTCTGCATCAAAACCACGCTTAAATCCTGCTTGAATGAGTAACTCCAACATACGTTCAGTATTTTGTACATCCAAACCATAACGTAGTTGAGTCGCTTCTAAAGTCAACCAATCTGAAAAATCTTCAATGCTAAAACGACCTTGTGACCACTCAATTCTGCCCAAGATCGCGCGCCATGCATTTTCAACATCAAGCTGCGTCACCCCTGCAATTTTAGCAGGCACATGAATACTGTCCTGATGGGGAATATGTGGAAATACACTCCGAATCAGAGGTTCAATTTCAGTTAAATGCGGTGTTAACACCAAAATATCACTTGGACGGCGTGGTTGCTCGGGTGTTCCTTGCGCTAACCAGTGAATCAACTGTTCTTTTAATACTTCAAGTTGACGCAAAGTTGAATGACAAACATGAATTTGTATAGATTGATCTTTGAGGTCTAATGGATAGCTATGTTCTTGTGGTTCAATAAGATATAAAATATCGGACTGTAATTGACTCAGTAAATTTTTTGGCTCTTCATTCACAAAAGCATCAATCCATTGTCCTTCTTCTCCTGAGGATAACTGTGAAAGCAAAGAGAAATGATCACGTGCTTGCTTACCAAAACGGGTGAGCAATGGATGGCGTGACTCACGAACTTCCGCATTAAAATTTAAAGTAAATTCATCAAAAAAACGTTGTAAATCTGCATCTGTCGCTTTCGGATTTTTTTCAATAAAACGTGCTTTTACGCCCAAATCATAGCGTTTTTTCCAATTTGGATCGACACTATCCGCCCAATATTCTTGCGATGGGTTGTAATGTAAAATGATCACATCCAGATATTGACCTAAACGTCTTAAAAAATTTAATTGTTGTGGTGGTAATTCTAATAAGGTAAAAACCACAATTTTTTCAGGTAGATTTTTAAGCGCATCTTCACGCAACTGTGGATGGTCAAATACTTGCCAAAATAAGGTATCAATCATTTGCATTTCTGCAAAATCTTCATGAAAAATATGCATCCACAACCAACGTTGCCACTGTTCTAACTCTTGCGCCTGCGCAAGACGAAATGCTGAGACTTGTTGATCGGTTTTTGGAAATTGTTGTTCAATATTGAGCGCTTGCCCTCGTCCCCATTGCCCTAACCAATTACTTGGACAAGTACAAAGATCACGGCAGCCCCGTTGGCATTGCCCACGATAAACCATGTAATAATTAAATAATAATGAAACTTGTTCTGCGACCCAATATAACATTCCTTGTTTTTTTTGTTGTTTTTCGAGTCCATGCTCAAGTTGTGCAGCCGCATCATAAATACGTTGAATCAATGGATACAGTGGATGTTCTTGGGCTAAATTATTCTCTTTCGTTTGAATGAAATCTTTTAAAGTCTGATAAACCCGCCATTTCATAATCAAGCTAGGAACGTTGGCTTTACCGACACGATCATCTTCACCATTCAAAACCTGCTTATAGGCATACCACTGAAAGCCACGAATCCGTTGATGAAATTCAGTATTGGCGCTTACACCACGCTGTTCTGCTAAACGTTGGGTTAACCATTCCTGTATAGCTGGACTAGGGACAATAAAATGTTGTGTTCTTAAAACAGAAAATGGGTCGTTTGAAGGTGCTGTCGCACTTTGTAAAATACCTTGTACCAATACTTCGATAGATTGGCTTTGAATGACATGAATCCCCATACTTCCTCATTTTATAACATTAAAACGAACACAAAATCATAAACTTTCATTACTATACATCTTAAACACAATGTGCCACTTTTAAAGCATTGTTCATACCACTTTTTTTAATCACTCAGCATATGTATAGATGCTTTTACTCGCAAATATTATAAACAGCTTAATGGAGCGTGAACCTAAATGAAAATTGATAAAATTCCAGATTCGATTGATCCAAATTTAAATTTAGAAAGCATTCGTACAGAATGCCTTGAACTTGTTAAAAAGCGCTCGTATTTTTCTGCTGGTGCAGCCGTTGTTCCTATTCCTTTTTTTGATGTCGTGATTGATGTCGGGATCTTGTCACAACTCATTCCTGAGATTAATGCACGTTTTGGTTTAGCACCTGAGCAAATCAGTGTATATGACCCAAAAACCAAACAGATTCATTGGAATGAACTACGTAAACGCGGTTTTGAGTTTTCAGGCTTAGTGGTTGCCCGTACAGCAGTCAAATCTTCTTTAAATAATGTTGCTGCGAAAGTCATTACCAAACAAGTCACCAAGTTTATTCCTTTAGGTGGGTCTATTATCGCTGCAAGTTTGGGCTATATTGTGATGAAGAAAGTGGCTGAAGCACATGTGGATGAATGCTATAAATTAGCAAAAGGCATTCAAAACAAACAAAAAGAAAAAATTGTAAAATATTCTTAATGATTGAATGAAGGCGGACTCAGCGTCCGCTTTTTATTGCGTGATATAAAGTGCTATTCAGTATATTTGGCTACATTTTTCAAAGATACAGAATTTTTAAATACCCTCTCAATCTGCTTTCAATTGCTTCAATATTGCTTTTAACACTTCAACTCGCGCTGAATATTTATCATTAGTTGCAATCACATGCCAAGGTGCATAAAAGGTATTGGTACGTTGCAACATATCTGCTGCGGCATTTAAATAATCATCCCAATGACTTCGATTACGCCAATCATCTTCTGTAATTTTAAAACGTTTATGTGGTGTTTCTTCACGTGCTTTAAAACGTAACTCTTGTTCATCTTTGCTGATTGCAAGCCAAAATTTTACAATGATATATTGGTTATCTGACAAATCTTTTTCAAAACGATTGATTTCATCATAGGCACGTTGCCATTCAACAGGTGTTGCAAAACCTTCGATCCGTTCGACCAATACTCGTCCGTACCATGTACGATCAAAAATCGAAATTTTTTCATCTTCTAATAACTTTGTCCAAAAGCGCCATAAATAAGGTCGAGCCAATTCATATTTTTCAGGTGCAGCAATGGTATAAATTCCATATTCACGAGGATCAAGTTTTTTGACAATGCGTTTAATTGCTCCACCCTTACCTGCCGCATCCATGCCCTCAAAAGTAATCAAAACTTTACGTGGATCAAAACGCATGGCTTTAGCTACTTTTTTACTTAAGCTTTTCAGCTCAGCCTTATAATCTTCACTCGACATTTCTGCTGTAGCAGGTGCTAATAATGCTTTGGGAACTTCAGCTTGTTTCCATTTTGTTTTGACTTGTGTTGGATAATGAGGCAAATGTTTTAAGTTTTTTAAAATCGCTTGAGCAAATTGCTGATCGCGTACTTCAGCATCTTCACAATCAATGATCAACCAATCATCGGTAAAACGCTGACGTAATTTTTGTACATTGTCATATTGTTTTTTATTGCGCCAATCTAAACCATGTAATTTGTGCCAGCGCTGTTCCTCAACATCCATTTTGTCTAATCTTTTTTGTAAAGATTTCCAAGATAAATCAAACCAAACTTTTATCACATCAACATGGTTATTTTTTAAATCCTGTTCAAAAGCATTCATTTGCGCAACATAAGCATCAAACAAAGTATCATCCATTGGCTCTGACACATGCAGCGCAGTGGCAAGTAAATCACTATACCAATTACCAAACATGACGATCATCTGTCCTTCCGCAGGAATGTAACGAGTATAAGGCTGCCAAAATGCTTGATTTTTTTGCATCATATAAGGAGGGTCAGCTTTAACACGTAAATAGCGTGGATCAACCCATTCTCTTAATTGTTTAACGGCTTCCCCTTTTCCTGCAAGCTCAATACCACTGACTAAAATCACCAGACTTTTTGCATTTTTTTGCCCACGCGTATTTTTTAAGCCATATTGCGCTTCTATCAAATCTAAAGTGAGCTGACCTGCATCAACAAGTTCAACATTACTTTCAGGTGTCGTCATACTTTTCTCTTTTTATGTTTTTGTACTGATTCAAGTTTACAAATATTTCGCTTCACTTGAACTCATTTTTGTATCAGTTTTATTGATGTTTTACTTGATCATTCCAATGACTGACCTAATTTCAGTCATCTTAAAGCAATATCGTCATGGTTGTTCAGTTAAACTGTGTTTATGATTTTCATATATATTTCAAATTGAGTTCACACATGTCAAAACTCGCAGCATTAGATCAGCTTTTAGAAGAATATAAACAGTTTAATTACCATCAAGATCCTGTGCTAAAAAAACGTCTGCATGAAGCACAAGATTGGCTCAAAACACGTATTTTAGACACTCATACTGAGTTATTTAACCGCAAAGAAAATAAACTCATGGCTGATTATTTTATCAACCGTTTATATGGGGGTCCTGACTTTGATCCTTTAGCCATACAAATTGAACGATTATTAAAATATGCACATAAGGCTGAAAAAATTATTCCTGAAAATGCCATTAAAACAGGATTAAAATCGATTGGTCTTGCAGTTTTAGCCATGCAACTGGATGAACAAGTCGCAGCACAATTACTCAAAGACTATCCTGCAAACCAAGATATTAATGATGAAATGATGCGCCAAACTTTAATCAAACTTGATCAAGCCGAGCAGCGTCAACAACAACTCGATTTACTTGATGATTTAGGTACAGCACTCGATAAATATATGCGCTCATTTATCATGCATACTGCCTTTAAAATGTGTAAAGGTACTGCACATAAATACAATTTCCAATTGATGTATGAGTTCATTGGCGAAGGTTTTGTGGCAATGAAACCAATGAAATCTGCTGCTGATTTTATTCATGCATTTACAACAAAAGAGCGTGAAATTGTCAATAATGTGCATTCAGGACAAGCCAATCCTTTTAGAATATGATAGTGTTTGATTGCATAAATGACAGATGAAATGTCATCTCTTCTGTATATTATTCATAACTATTTGATGATGAAGACTGCAAATTTTTGCAGAATCTGTCATTATGCGATGCAAGAGCAAATTTCCCATTTTTGTGTTCAGGAGTGACTCAGATGTCGAATGAAAACCAAAAGCCAACCCCAGAAGCAGAGTCGGCACAAAACACAGACAACGTGAGTCCATTCTTAACAGAACCGTTACCGCAAGGCGCACCACAAGGTCAACAGCAGTCTTTACAACAACAGTTGACTGACACGCCTGTTTCAGGAACGGTACCAAAATATAATCTGCCACGTGGTGCCAATACAGGCAATGTCGGTGCAACCACACATTTCGGTTATCAAACTGTTAGCAGTGAAGATAAAGCACAAAAAGTCGCTGAAGTATTCCACTCAGTTGCAGCCAAATACGACATCATGAATGACTTAATGTCATTTGGTATTCACCGTTTATGGAAACGCTTTGCGATCAATATGTCTGGTGTGCGCCGTGGTCAGCGCGTGCTTGATATTGCAGGCGGTACAGGTGATTTAGCCAAAGTATTCAGCCGTGAAGTTGGTCCTACAGGTCATGTGGTTTTATCTGACATTAATGAATCCATGCTCAATGTTGGTCGTGACCGTTTGATCGATGCAGGCTGTACCAATGTCGATTTTGTCTTGGCAAATGCTGAAACTTTAGAGCCATTTGAAGACAATAGTTTTGACCTTTTAACCATCAGCTTTGGTCTGCGTAATGTGACCGATAAAGATGCAGCCCTTGCAGCCATGTACCGTGTGCTTAAGCCGGGTGGTCGTTTACTGATTCTGGAATTCTCTAAACCTGTGTTTGAGCCATTCTCAAAATTGTATGATCTGTACTCATTCACGGCATTACCAATCATGGGTAAACTTGTGGCGAATGACTCAGAAAGTTATAAATATTTAGCTGAATCCATCCGTATGCACCCTGACCAACGTACCTTAAAAGGCATGATGGAAAATGCAGGCTTCCAAAATACCGACTACCATAACTTAACAGGTGGTATTGTTGCGGTACACCGTGGCTTCAAACTCTAAGTTTTCTCAAAAATAGCATAAAGGTTGAATTATGTGGTCCATTCTGGCACTGGGTGCAGTTGAACGACTCATCAATCAATTTATCAATATGGATGCGATCACTCGCATTCAGTTCAATCAATTACAAGGCAAATTGCTGCGTGTGGTGATTGATTCACCACAGCTGTCTGTAGATGTCTTTTTTGATGAAAATAAAGTCCGTTTAGAACCGACTGTGACAGGTAAAAGTGAAACACCTTCGGTTTTTGAGCAACGTCCTTTTGATCAAAATACGGTCATCACGGAAGCAACTGCAACCTTGCATGTAAAAAACATTGTTGCATTGGCAAAGCTATTTTTAGCAGATGATATTGGCAATATTCCTTTGCAAGGTGATTATCATCTATTGCAGGATATTCAACGTATTATTCAACAGGCTGAGCCTGATTTAGCGTCACATTTAAGCCCGTGGATTGGTCCTGCATTGGCACATGAAATTGCCAAAATTCAGCTTGCACCTAAACATTTAAAGCGTTCCCTGCAAAGTCATTTATTCTTTGCTGAGGACTTTTTAAAAGAAGACACAGGTTTATTTGCACCACGCTGGCAAATGGATGATCTGCAACAAGACACCCGTCAACTCAATCAGAATATTGATCGACTTGAAGCTAAAATTCAGCAGCTACAGCAACAACTCAACCCTACTACTCCCTCTCAAGATCAGGTAATGTAATTTATGATTCCGCATATCAGCCGTTTACTCGAACTTTGGCGCATCGCCGCGCACTATAGACTCGACACACTGGTTCCTGCGGAAGAATTACCTGAAAAAGCCCGCCATGCTTTGTCGCTGATTCGTATGCACCCTGCGGCATGGTCAAGCAAAGAGAAAAAAAATCCTTTAAAGCTCAAAGAAGCTTTAGAGCAAATGGGTCCTTTGGCAATTAAAATGGGGCAATTGCTCTCAACACGCCGTGATTTAATTCCACCTGAAATTTTACAGCAATTGGTTTTATTACAAGATCGAGTGAAACCATTCGGGGTTGATGTTGCCAAAACCCGTATTGAAGAATCCTTAAAAGCCAATATCACGACACTTTTCGCTCGTTTTGATGAGCAACCTTTGGCTGCCGCGTCTATTGCGCAAGTGCATACCGCAGCTTTGCATGATGGTCGTGAAGTGGTGGTCAAAGTCACCCGTCCTGACATTCGCAGTCAAATTTTAGAAGATTTTGAAATTCTCAGATGGCTCGGTGCAAGTTTAGAAAAACGTTTGGAAGCAGCACGTGCTGTGCATATTTCAGAAATTATTGAGAACTATCGTCAAGTCATTTTGAATGAACTCGATTTGACTTTAGAAGCGGATAATACCCGCCGTATGCGCCATTACTTCACAGGCTCAAGCATGATGTATGTGCCTGAAGTCTATATGGATAGCAAAGATGTGATGGTGGCTGAACGCATCACAGGCGTACCGATTTCGGATATTGCAACCTTTGAAAAACTCGGCATGGATCGTAAAGATCTGGCTGAAAAAGGTTTAACCATTTTCTTTACCCAAGTGTTCCGTGACAACTTTTTCCATGCCGACATGCATCCGGGAAATGTCTTTGTTGAAACCCTGAATCCAAGCAAACCTCGTTATATTGCGCTTGATTGTGCAATTATGGGCGAATTGTCTAAGTCCGATCAAATGACTGTTGCTCGCATGTTACTTGCGGTCATGAACAGCGATTTCATGCAACTGATTCAGATTGTGCATCAAGCAGGTTGGATTCCACCGGGAACGGATCAAGATGCTTTAGCCCGTGAAATGCGCCGTACCGTGGGTCCAATGGTGTCTAAACCGATGCATGAATTGGACTTTGCAGGCATCCTGATTCAGGTCATGGACATCGCCCGTCGTTTCCATTTGGAAATTCCACCACAGTTGATGTTATTACTAAAAACATTAGTCCATGTAGAAGGTTTAGGCACAGACCTTTATCCTGATTTGGACATTTGGAGTTTGGCAAAACCGATTCTGACCGAATGGGTTAAAGCACAAATGAATCCACAGAAAAACTTAAAAGAATTGGGGCAAAAAATTCCTGATTTACTTTTAGGTGCGCAAGATTTACCAATGTTGATGATTGACAGTTTGAATGGTTTAAAAAATCAGTCGGCATGGCATGCGAAGCAATTACATGAATTGCAAATGATGCGTTTGGAAGTTGAGCATCAACAAAAACGTAGTTGGATGTTCGGTAGTATCATGGCGATTTTCTTGTCGATTGCAATTATTGCACCGTGGTATATTTCTATTGTATTGATTGTATTGGCAAGTATTTTAGCTGTTTGGCGGATTGCGAAGTAAATCTTTTGATTGAGCATCTTGTTTAAAAGGTGCTCAATATTTTAAAATCAAGACAATAATAAATTAACTCAAAGAAAATAATGAAAAATAGTTTTTTATGGGCTGTCTATAGACAAAAGAAAAGTAGCGTTATATGGATCAGTCTATTTTTGATAGTACCCAATGTACTTAACATTTTTGCTTATTTAAATATTCATAATCATTTTTTTGATTTCACTCTTGCCAATCCAAACTCAACGTTGGGAAAGCTTATTGATAGCAATGATTTCTGGCAAACCACTTTATTTAACTTCATTCCATTTTTACTATTAATATCTGTACCACAAAAAAAATCTTATTCGTCTATTCAATTTTTGGCTTATTCTTGCAACCGTGTATTCTTTAATTAATAGTTGGTATATCAATACTTACTCTATATTTTACGTTACAGGTTTCTATTTGATATTCCGTGACATAAATAGGAAAAATGAAGAATTAATGGCGACTTATATTCAAAGAATTTGAATAAAATATTTAATGACTCCTAAGTCACCCACTGAAACCTATCGCCATTGCCCTGTCACGGCTTATTCCTAAAATACTCACATCCGTTTGAGTGAGTGAAACCATGACCCAAATTTTACAAAAACGCCCTGCTGCATTAACAATTCAAGCAGGTTCACTTGCCAAACAACGCATAGAAAAAGAAGGACTACAAGCACATCATGTCGACATGATTCCCGGTGCGGCAGGTGGTCCAAAAGGCATTGGTTTAATGGGTCTTGACCAAGCCATCTTTGCTGAATTTCTTCCTCAAGCCAAACAACGCCGTTTTTTAATTGGCTCATCTGTGGGTGCATGGCGTTTTGCAGGGATTATTGCCCAAGGTGAAAAACTCGGACCTGAAAAATTGGCTGAGTTATATATCAATTTGCCCTTTAAAAAAGGCATGAAAATAGCAGATATCGAAAAAATATCACGTGATATGTTGCATGGTATTTTAGGCAATAAAGCTGATCAATTGGTTCATCATCCTGATTATCATTTGACGATTATTGCAGCAAAAGCTGAACATTTATTTCAAAGTGATCAAAAACTTGCACTATATAGTTCCTTGCTTGGGATTATCGGTAGCAATGCGATTTCACGTGATCATTTAAATAAATTTATGCAACGTGTGATTTGTCAGCCAACTGATTTTCCACAGTTTAAAATTCAGGATGATGCATTTAAAACCCATTATATTAACTTTAATACCGACAATGTCGCCGATTGGCTCATGGCTTCGGGTTCCATTCCTGCGGTCACCCCTGCGGTGAAAAATATTGCTGACGCACCTAAAGGGGCTTATCGTGATGGCGGTTTAATTGACTATCATATTGACCTACCTTTTGAGAGTAAAGGCATTGTTTTATATCCCCATTTTACCGATAGCATCACCCCAGGTTGGTTCGATAAGATGTTTAAATCGCGCAGAGCCAATCCACAAAATCAGGCACGTACTTTGCTGATTTCTCCCTCTCAAGAATATTTACAATCATTGCCTTTAGGTCGTTTACCTGACCGTAAAGATTTTGTTTTAAAAGGCTTGTCTGATGCTGAGCGTAAAAAATTATGGAAGCAAACCGTGGCTGAAAGCCAGCGTATGGGCGATGAGTTTCTGGAATTGGTCGAAAAGCAGAATTTTACGGAAGTGATGCAAGGTTTGTAATTCAAAAATAAAGAATTTATGATTATACAAAGCTTTGGCAGATTACCATCAACATCGTCAAAGCTCGACTGCTTTTTATCACTTTTAAGTCGTCTACTGACACTGTTATATCAATCTGATCTTTGGTAGGGAAGCAGTTTACGTGATTTGAGTTTTCTGTGGATATATCAAATCCCCTATTTTCTTAAAGAGATGGCAATTACAGTGTCAGGTTTAAAATCAGGGATGTTTAGTCAGATGAAGGATGAAGATATTTCTAAGAGAAATGATCATGGATAAACTTTTAAAATTACAGATTCATCAATTGGTTCAGGATTTCCTACACAGAATTAATCAAAATGATCGTCAAGGTTTATTTGAATATAACCAAGTGACTGATGCCATGCTTGAAGAATTACATGAGGAACTCAATTCTTCATTTGAAGATAATTATCAACTCAGCATCATTCCATTTGAAGAACTTCCTGAAACCATGCCGAAAAACATGCCTTTATTTCATATCGTAGTTATGGATAAAAATTGTTTTCTTGTTGAATGTAATATTTATAATTTTGGAAAGATCACTGACCTTAAGCTACAAATAGACATTGACAAAGAAAGCTTTGAGTTGATATTAACTCGCCCATTATTCAGATCTTAGTCGTTTAATTATACTAATTTTTTTCCTCAAATCACGTAAACTATCACTGCTACGATGCTTTAATCAAATTCATCTTTCTCAATAAAGTCACTTTTCATAATTTGGTGACTTTCTTCAATTTTTAAAAGTTCTTCTACATGCCAAAATGAAAAATTGAGAGTCTTTGTTCTTGCTTCACTTAAGGATAATTTCTGATTAACTTGAACAAAATAAATTAAACCTAGCAGCCCTACATTTTGTTTTTTTAATTTAAATACTTGATTACTTAATGCAACCTCATCTTCAGCTTTAAAAGCGTCTGCAAGTTTTTTGATCTCGACTAAATCCATGATCAATATTTTCCTAAAATGTTGGAAATAACGTACACTATACAAGCTCCACGCTATCTATTACGTGCGTTTAAAGCAATTATCTAATATCAATCAACTTGGTGAAATCCTATGAACAACTTGCAATGGCTCGATGAAGTAAAATTTAACGAACAAGGACTTATTCCTGCTATTGCACAACATCATCAAACGGGACGCATTTTGATGGTGGCATGGATGAACCGCGAAGCACTACAACTCACCGCAGAAAAAATGCGTGGCGTTTACTTCTCACGTTCACGCAATAAATTATGGTTCAAAGGCGAAGAATCTGGACATTTTCAAACAGTTTATGAAATCCGTTTAGACTGCGATGCTGACGTTATTGTGTTACAAATTGAACAAGAAGGTGGCATCGCTTGTCATACAGGTCGTGAATCATGTTTCTATCGCAAACTTACGCCAAACGGTTGGGAAATTGTCGATGCACAGCTCAAAGATCCAAATGCGATTTATGGGGAAAAGTCATCTAACCCACATACTATTGCAATGAATGCATCTAATGCCCAATCAGAACAAGTTGAAGTTTTAGATTATCTTGGCAAAATGATGGCAGAGCGTAAAAAAGCCGATCCTGAGTCTTCATATGTCGCAAAACTTTATCATAAAGGTTTAAACAAAATCTTAGAGAAAATTGGTGAAGAAAGCTTTGAAACGGTGATTGCTGCTAAAGATTTTAAAGCGGAAGCCAATGAAGACAATAAAAATGATTTGATCTATGAAGTCGCTGACTTATGGTTCCATACCATTGTGATGTTGGGTTATTTCGACCTAGATGTACAATTGGTCTTAAATGAATTAGCGCGTCGTCAAGGACTGTCTGGCTTGGTTGAAAAAGCAAATCGCCAACATTAAAATTTTCCAATAAAAATAAGCGCATTATGCGCTTATTTTTTTATTCAATCTTTTAAGGCTAAAGCTTAACGTCTTTGTTCAATCGCAGCACCTGCTCCACCACCGATTGCACCACCAATTGCAGCACCTGTATTACCACCAAAAACGCCTTTCCCAATTGCTGAACCAATCGCGCCACCTACACCACTATAAGTTGCATTACGATTTGAACCATTGGATGTTTTACTTCCTACCGCAGCACCAGCACCACCACCAAGCGCAGCACCTGTACCACCGCCTACATTATTTCCTACGCCCCCACCAATTGCACCACCTAAAGCTGCTGATGCAACACGTTTATCATTACTCGACATGTTTTCACAGCCTGTCAACATCAATGTTGAAAGTGATGCGATTGCAAATATACTCATTAATTTTTTCATGTCATTCTCCATGATCTGCTCTTTCATTTATCTTAATCGCATTTCATGAACTGAATCTTAGTACTCTGTTAAGAAACGCAACTTTTCACATATTTTCTGTAAACAATAAAAAGACGCCCTAAGGCGCCTCTTTATTTTAAAATCTAGATGATATTGTCAAATTAGAACATATCTTCATTTAAAGCTTGTGAGAATGCTTGGTCAACTTCAGAGAAGTCATTTACAAGCTCATGCTCAGCAGCTTCAGCTTCTTGACGACGACGTTCTAAGTGGTAAGCCAAACCTGTACCCGCTGGGATCAAGCGACCTACAACAACGTTTTCTTTCAGACCACGTAAATCATCTTCTTTACCTGTTACAGCAGCTTCCGTTAACACACGTGTTGTTTCTTGGAACGATGCAGCAGAGATGAACGAGTCAGTAGAAAGCGATGCTTTGGTAATACCCATCAATTGACGTTCAAACTTCGCTGGGAACTTGTTCTGTGCAAGAACAGCTTGGTTCTCGCCCACAACGCGGATGTAATCCACTTGTTCGCCTTTGATGAAGCTTGTATCACCGCCATCAGTGATGTCAACTTTACGCAACATTTGACGTACGATAACTTCAATGTGCTTATCGTTGATTTTTACACCTTGGAGACGGTAAACGTCTTGTACTTCGTTTACGATGTAGTTGGTTAATGCAACTTCACCTTTGAGACGTAAGATATCATGTGGATTTTGTGGACCATCAGAAATGGTTTCACCACGGTTCACATGCTCACCCTCAAACACGTTGATTTGACGCCATTTAGGAATCAACTCTTCGTAAACTTCTGCACCATCATCAGGTGTAATCACTAAACGGTTTTTACCTTTAGTTTCTTTACCAAAGCTCACAATACCTGAAACTTCTGCAAGAATTGCATGCTCTTTCGGTTTACGTGCTTCAAATAAATCCGCTACGCGTGGAAGACCACCGGTAATATCACGTGTACGTGAAGTTTCTTGTGGTACACGACCGATAACGTCACCGACACCAATCGTTTCGCCATCACGAACAGTTACGATCGTATTTTGTGGTAAGAAGTAGAATTGTTCACCGCCATCCACTGTATCTAACACAATCGCAGGACGTAAATCTTTACCAGAAGCAGGACGAGCTGTTACAGGTAAAATTTCAGTCGTTGTCATACCAGTTGCATCATCAGTTTTTGATGTTGCAGTCACGCCATCAGCGATTTGGCTGAAACGTGCTTTACCAGCAACTTCCGTAACCAATGGATGTGTATGCGGATCCCAAGTTGCAACGATACCACCACCTTCAACAGCTTCACCATCTTTCAACAAGATGCTTGCACCGTAAGGAAGTTTATAACGCTCACGCTCACGACCGATATCATCTGCAATACCGATTTCACCTGAACGTGAAACAGATACCAAGTGACCTTTGGCATGTTGTACAGTTTTAACGTTATGGAAACGTACTGTACCTTTGTTACGTACTTGAACGCTGTTTGCAGCAGAAGTTCGGCTTGCAGCACCACCCACGTGGAATGTACGCATGGTTAACTGTGTACCAGGTTCACCAATTGATTGTGCAGCCATTACACCAACAGACTCACCTGGATTTACCAAGTGACCGCGAGCAAGGTCACGACCATAACATTTCGCACAAACACCGAATGTTGAAGCACAGTTTACAACTGAACGTACTTTAACTTCATCGACACCATTGTCTTCAAGATACGTTGCAAGTTTCTCGTCAATCAATGTGTTACGTGGAAGAAGTACATCTTCTGTACCTGGTTTCTTCACATCTTCAGCAAGTACACGACCCAATACTCGAGCACCTAAGTTCTCGATGACATCACCACCTTGAATGAACGGAGTCATTACAAGACCGTCATAAGTACCACAATCTGGCTCAGTGATCACTAAGTCTTGTGCTACGTCAACCAAACGACGAGTTAAGTAACCAGAGTTCGCTGTTTTAAGTGCTGTATCGGCCAAACCTTTACGTGCACCGTGTGTTGAAATGAAGTACTGAAGTACTGTCAAACCTTCACGGAAGTTTGCTTTAATTGGTGTTTCAATGATCGAACCATCTGGTTTCGCCATCAAACCACGCATACCTGCAAGCTGACGAATCTGAGCTGCCGAACCACGGGCACCTGAGTCAGACATCATATAAATTGAGTTGAATGATTTTTGTTTCTCATCTTCACCCTGTTTGTTTTTAACAGTTGTGAATGACAAGTTGTCCATCATTGCTTTCGCTACTTGGTCATTGGTACGTGCCCAAATATCGACAACTTTGTTATAACGCTCACCAGCAGTTACGAAACCTTGCTCAAACTGATGTTCAATTTCACGAACTTCAGTTTCTGCTTTGTCAATAATCGCTTGTTTTTGTGGTGGAATAACCATGTCTTCCATACCGACAGAAACACCAGAGCGAGTTGCTTGACGGAAGCCCAAGTACATCAATTGATCCGCAAAGATTACTGTATCTTTAAGACCTAATTTACGGTAACAAGAGTTGATCAATTTAGAGATGTTTTTCTTGGTCATCTCAAGATTGATTTGTTGGAAATCCATTCCTTCAGGAACAACTTCCCAAAGTAAACAACGACCAGGAGTTGTATCTACAACAATCGTTTGATGCTCACGATTACCATTTTCATCAATAACAGTTTGGTGTACACGTGCTTTTACGCGAGCGTGTAAGTCAACTTGACCTGTTGCAAGTGCACGGTTTACTTCGTGAGTATCCGCAAACACCATGCCTTCACCTTTGGCATTGATCGCATCACGAGTGATGTAATACAAGCCTAAGACAACGTCCTGAGAAGGTACGATAATCGGCTCACCATTTGCAGGTGACAAGATGTTATTGGTAGACATCATTAACGCACGAGCTTCAAGTTGAGCTTCAAGTGTTAATGGAACGTGTACCGCCATTTGGTCACCATCGAAGTCGGCGTTAAACGCAGCACATACGAGTGGGTGAAGACGGATCGCTTTACCTTCAATTAAAGTCGGTTCAAATGCTTGAAGACCTAAACGGTGAAGTGTTGGCGCACGGTTCAACATAATTGGATGCTGACGAATGACAGATGCAAGTACGTCCCAAACTTCTGGTGTCTCACGCTCAACCATTTTCTTCGCAGCTTTAATGGTGGTTGCTTGACCAGACGCTTGTAGTTTCGCAAAGATAAATGGTTTGAATAATTCAAGTGCCATTTTCTTAGGAAGACCACATTGGTGCAAACGTAGTGATGGACCAACTGTAATTACCGAACGACCTGAATAGTCAACACGCTTACCAAGTAAGTTTTGACGGAAACGACCTTGTTTACCTTTGATCATATCTGCCAAAGATTTAAGAGGACGTTTGTTCGAACCTGTAATTGCACGACCACGACGACCGTTATCTAACAATGCATCCACAGACTCTTGTAACATACGTTTTTCGTTACGTACGATAATGTCTGGCGCTGCAAGGTCAAGAAGACGTTTTAAACGGTTGTTACGGTTGATCACACGACGATACAAATCGTTCAAGTCAGAAGTCGCAAAACGACCACCTTCAAGCGGTACAAGCGGACGAAGATCTGGTGGAAGTACTGGAAGTACAGTCAACACCATCCATTCAGGCTTGTTATTTGAATCGTTGAATGCTTCCATCAACTTCAAACGCTTAGATGCTTTTTTAAGCTTTGTTTCTGAAGTTGTATTTGGAATTTCTTCACGTAAACGAGAAATTTCAGCTTCAAGATCAATATCTTTTAACAAATCTTGAACAGCTTCCGCACCCATTTTCGCGCTGAATTCATCACCGTGTTCTTCTAACGCAGTGAAGTATTCTTCATCATTAAGAAGTTGATACTTCTCCATTGGCGTCATGCCAGGATCAGTTACAACATAAGATTCGAAATACAATACACGTTCGATATCACGTAAAGTCATATCAAGAAGTAAACCGATACGGCTTGGTAATGATTTTAAGAACCAAATATGTGCAACTGGAGAAGCTAATTCGATATGACCCATACGTTCACGACGAACTTTCGCAGTTGTTACTTCAACGCCACATTTTTCACAAATGACGCCTTTGTATTTCATACGCTTGTATTTACCACACAAGCATTCGTAATCTTTTACTGGACCAAAAATTTTGGCACAGAACAAACCATCACGTTCTGGTTTAAAAGTACGATAGTTAATTGTCTCAGGCTTTTTAACTTCACCGTGAGACCATGACTTAATCATTTCTGGTGACGCAAGACCAATACGGATGCGGTCAAACTCTACAGGAGCATGACCGTCTGAATCCGTCTTTTTGCGCATGATATCGAGCAAGTCTTTCAATTTTTTTCTCCGTGTGTTGTGGAGATTTTCACTCTACAACTGGGTCACAAATATTGTTTTTTCACTGAATTTTAATCCCCCTTGGTCCCCCTTTAAAAAAGGGGGAAAGTCCCTCTTTCATAAAGAGGGATTTAGGGAGATTTAATGGTGAAGTTTAATCACCATTTTTCAGTTCAATGTTGATACCTAAAGAACGGATCTCTTTGGTCAATACGTTGAACGATTCAGGCATACCAGGGTCCATATAATGGTTACCATCTACAATATTCTTATAGATACGAGTACGACCTTCAACGTCATCCGACTTCACAGTAAGCATTTCTTGAAGTGTATAAGCAGCACCATAAGCTTCAAGTGCCCAAACCTCCATCTCACCGAAACGCTGACCACCGAATTGTGCTTTACCACCAAGCGGCTGTTGAGTTACAAGCGAGTAAGAACCTGTAGAACGCGCATGCATTTTGTCATCAACCAAGTGGTTGAGTTTTAACATATACATATAACCAACGGTTACTGGACGGTCAAAACGCTCACCTGTACGTCCATCATACAATACTGTCTGACCTGTACGTGAGATACCACCAAGTTCAAGTAACTCTTTGATTTGTCCTTCTTCAGCACCATCAAATACAGGTGTTGCTAAAGGAACACCTTGACGAAGGTTACCAGACAATACCAAGATTTCATCATCAGTTAAGCTATCAAGATCTTCTTGCTCACCACCGACTTTGTTATAAATCTTGTCTAAGAATTCACGTAACTCAAGAATAGTACGTTGCTCTTTCAACATCTTATCGATCTTATCGCCAAGACCTTTTGCTGCCATACCTAAGTGAGTTTCAAGAATCTGACCCACGTTCATACGTGATGGTACGCCGAGTGGGTTCAACACCACATCAACAGGAATACCATTTGCATCATGTGGCATGTCTTCTACAGGCAAGATGTTAGATACAACACCTTTGTTCCCGTGACGACCCGCCATCTTGTCACCTGGTTGGATACGACGCTTAACAGCCAAGTAAACTTTAACAACTTTCAATACGCCAGTTGTTAATTCATCACCTGTAGAAAGTTTGCGTTTTTTCTCAGCAAATTTCTCATCAATTTCAAGGCTCTTCTCTTTCAAGAACACTTGAATTTGAGTTAAACGCTCAGCAACAGCTTCATCAACAGGTTGAATTTCAAGTAAATCAACAAGATCTAAAGTCGACAATAAATCTTCAGTGATTTTTTGACCACGTTTAGTTGAACCACCACCGTTAGATTCTTGACCATTCAACAAACGAACAATACGTTCACGTGCTGCTTCTTCGAAGATTTTGTATTCTTCTTTCAAGTCTTTACGGTAAGCATCAAGTTGTGATTTTTCAATCGCTTGAGCACGTTCGTCTTTCTCAATACCATCACGAGTGAAGACTTGTACATCAATGACTGTACCTTTCACACCAGAAGATACACGTAAAGAAGAATCTTTTACGTCAGCCGCTTTTTCACCGAAGATTGCACGAAGCAATTTTTCTTCAGGTGTTAATTGCGTTTCACCTTTAGGCGTTACTTTACCAACAAGAATATCACCTGCTGTTACTTCAGCACCGATATACACGATCCCAGATTCATCAAGTTTAGATAATGCAGCTTCACCGACGTTAGGAATATCGGCAGTAATTTCTTCTGCACCTAACTTAGTATCACGCGCAACACATGACAATTCTTGAATATGAATCGAAGTTAAACGATCTTCTTGAAGTACGCGCTCAGATAATAAAATCGAGTCTTCGTAGTTGTAACCGTTCCAAGTCATAAATGCGACACGCATGTTTTGACCAAGTGCTAATTCACCACCATCAGTTGATGGACCATCAGCAAGAACGTCGCCACGACCCACTTTATCACCAAGGCTTACAAGCACTTTTTGGTTAATACAAGTGTTTTGGTTTGAACGTGTATATTTGATTAAGTTGTAGATATCTACACCTGCCTCACCCGCGATCATTTCGTCTTCATTTACACGAATAACCACACGAGAAGCATCAACAAACTCAATACGTCCGCCACGTTTCGCAATCACGCACACACCAGAGTCATGTGCTACGTTTGCTTCCATACCTGTACCAACAAGTGGCTTGTCAGCAAGCAATGTCGGAACAGCCTGACGTTGCATGTTTGAACCCATCAATGCACGGTTGGCATCATCGTGTTCAAGGAATGGAATAAGTGATGCTGCAACAGATACAACCTGCTGTGCAGAAACATCCATATGCGTTACTTTTTCAGGTGGCATACGAACGAAGTCACCTTGGTGACGTACAGAAACGAATTCTTCTGTTAAGTTACCATCTTTATCTACACCAGAATCGGCCTGTGCAATGACAGTACCTACTTCTTCAATTGCAGATAAATATTCAACTTCTTCAGTTACACGACCATCAACAACTTTACGATATGGTGTTTCTAAGAAACCAAAGCTATTTGCTTTTGCATATACAGAAAGTGAGTTGATCAAACCAATGTTTGGACCCTCTGGTGTCTCAATTGGACAAACACGACCATAGTGAGTTTGATGTACATCACGTACCTCAAAGCCTGCACGTTCACGTGTTAAACCACCAGGACCAAGTGCTGATACACGACGTTTGTGTGTAATTTCAGATAATGGATTGTTTTGATCCATAAACTGAGATAACTGGCTTGAACCAAAGAATTCTTTGATTGCAGCAGCAACTGGTTTAGCATTGATCAAATCTTGTGGAGATAAGTTATCTGTTTCAGCTTGGTTTAAACGCTCTTTAACAGCACGCTCAACACGAACTAGACCTACACGGAATTGGTTTTCTGTCATTTCACCAACAGAACGAACACGACGGTTACCTAAATGGTCAATATCGTCGACTTCACCTTTACCATTACGAATCTCAACCAATGTTCTTAAAACATCAGTAATATCTTCGTTTGAAAGAATACCTTCAACTTCACGTGATTTTTGGTCAGTACCCACTTCATAAGGACGACCTAAACGACGATTAAACTTCATACGACCCACTGGCGATAAATCATAACGCTCAGTTGAGAAGAATAAGTTATTAAATAAGTTTTCTGCCGCTTCTTTTGTTGGTGGCTCGCCTGGGCGCATTACTTTATAAATTTCAACTAATGCTTCTTCACGACCTGAAGTAGTATCTGCGCGCAAAGTATCCGCAACGAATGGACCACGATCGATGTCATTGGTATAAAGCACGTTAAATTGTTTAACACCGCCTTCTGCCAATTTCACCATTACTTCATGGCTCAATACTGTATTTGCAGCAATCACATCACCATTATGTAAAGTGATATCTTGTGCAACAATACGCTCATATAAGTATTCATCAGGAACTGGGAGTTTTGTTAAGCCCGCAGCTTCCATTTGACGTACATGACGCGCATTAATACGTTTACCTTGCTCAACAATAGTTTTACCATCATTGTCAGCAATATCAAACTGCGCCATTTCACCACGAAGGCGTTCAGGCACTAAGTCAATTTGATAACTACCCATATCAAGATATACAGGAACTTTTTCATAGAACATGTCTAGAATTTGTTCATTTGTATAATTTAATGCACGTAGTACAACGGTAGCTAATAATTTACGACGACGGTCAATACGTACATAAACTAAATCTTTTGCATCAAACTCAAAGTCTAACCATGAACCACGGTAAGGAATAATACGTGCTGAATAAAGCACTTTACCACTTGAGTGTGTTTTACCTTTATCATGATCAAAGAATACACCTGGTGAACGATGTAATTGCGATACAATTACACGCTCAGTACCATTGATAACAAAGGTACCATTCTCTGTCATGAGTGGCATTTCACCCATGTAAACTTCTTGCTCACGAACGTCTTTGATTGATTTCGTTTCACGATCTTTAATGATCAAACGAATTTTCACACGCATTGGTGCCGCATAAGTTGAGCCGCGAAGAATACATTCACGTACATCAAACTCTGGCTTACCAAGGCTATACTCAACGAATTCTAAAGCAGCATTGCCAGAATAGCTTTCAATTGGAAACACTGAACGAAATGCGGCTTGGAGACCAATATCTTCGCGATTTTTTGGAGATTTGCCATCTTGTAAGAATGTTCTGTACGAGTCGACTTGAATCGAGAGCAGGTACGGAGCATGCATGACTTGGGGCAATTTACCAAAATTCTTACGGATCCGTTTCTTTTCGGTATATGAGTATGCCATCTGGAGTCCTCGGAAAGTAAACTAAATCCGCCTGCAGAACAGATTTAGAAGGAATTACGCAGGTCGATATGACCACCACCTTTATACAAATGCTGCAATTTTCAGTGGTATAAAACGCTTAACAATATTTTCAAAATCGAAAAACATTGTTAAGCGTTTGATTTTCTTTGTTTATTTTTAAAATTGACGATTTTCCCATCATTCAATTTAAAATCGAGCCGATTATTGTAACGCAAAAAGGCTGATAGCCCAAGAGCTATCAGCCAATTTGTGGAGTCGATTTTTAAATAATCGACTCCGCTTAAGATTACTTAAGTTTAACTTCAGCACCAGCAGCTTCAAGTTTAGTTTTAAGTTCTTCAGCTTCTTCTTTAGAAACGCCTTCTTTGATTGCAGAAGGAGCGCCTTCAACAAGATCTTTAGCTTCTTTAAGACCAAGACCAGTTGCTTCACGAACTGCTTTAATTACAGCAACTTTGTTAGCACCGAAGCTAGCAAGTTCAACTGTGAATTCAGTTTGTTCTTCAGCAGCAGCAACAGCTGGACCTGCAGCAGCAACAGCTACAGCAGCAGCAGATACATTGAATTTTTCTTCAAAAGCAGAAATAAGTTCAACAAGTTCAAGAACTGTTTTTTCAGCAACTGCGTCTAAGATTTCTTGGTTAGTTAAAGCCATGAGAGTAACTCCAAATGGATATTGAATGGTGTGTAAAAATGTTTAAGCTTAAGCAGCTTCTGACTCGTTTTTCTCTTTGAGCGCTGTAATAAGGCGACCCAATTTCGAAATAGGAGCTTGAAGAACGTTTGCAAGCATAGTAAGCGCTTTCTCTTGGTTTGGAAGGTTCGCGATAACGCTCACTTCAGCACCTTGATAAACTTTACCGTCGAATGCAGCAGCTTTAAGTTCAAATGCTTTATTAGTTTTAGCAAAATCTTCAAACAAACGAGCAGCTGCGCCCATGTCGTCTTCAGAAGTTGAGAAAGCTAAGATTGTTGGGCCAACAAGGTTGTCACTCAAAATATTGAATTGAGTGTCTTGAAGCGCACGTTTAGCTAAAGTGTTACGCACTACACGAGTAGCAACACCAAGTTTACGAGCTTCAACACGTAGAGCAGTTAATTGCTCAACAGTTAAACCTTGATAGTCAGCAACAACAGCAGCATACGCAGTAGAAGCAACTTCAGTTACTTCAGCTACGATCTGTTTTTTGTCTTCGATAAGAAGAGCCATTGTAAAACCTCCTAACGGTGATTTATGCACTTAAAAAAGTGCACTCCCAATTCGTAAGATCATCACTGAACTTACACGCGGAGGAGGAACAAATCACACCACCGCGTCTACTCAGACTGGATTTTTAAGAAGTGGCTTCGAAAAACCACCTCGCCTGAGGTCTTTGACGCTGATAAATATTCACTTATCAATTCAAAGTTTGCCTAAGAATCCCCCTAAATCCCCCTTTAAAAAAGTGGGACTTACTCCCCTCTTTCATAAAGAGGGGCTGGGGGAGATTTTCAGGGCTTTAAAATTCTTTATTTAAATAAGTTAAAACTTATTTAGAAACGTTTTGTACATCAACAGTAAGACCAGGACCCATAGTTGAGCTCAAAGTGATCTTTTGAATGTAAATACCTTTAGAAGTTGCAGGTTTTGCTTTCTTAAGGTCAGCAACAAGTGCTTCAACGTTTGAACGAACAGCTTCAGCAGTGAAACCTACTTGACCGATCGCAGCGTGGATGATACCCGCTTTGTCTACACGGTAACGTGCTTGACCTGCTTTTGCATTTTTAACTGCAGTTGCAACGTCAGGAGTTACAGTACCCACTTTAGGGTTTGGCATTAAGCCACGTGGACCAAGGATTGTACCTAACTTACCTACAACGCGCATTGCATCTGGAGCAGCAATTACTACGTCAAAGTCTAAGTTACCCGCTTGAATGCTTTCAGCAAGATCATCAAAACCAACGATGTCCGCGCCTTCAGCTTTAGCAGCTTCAGCAGCAGCGCCTTGAGCAAACACAGCAACACGTACAGTTTTACCAGTACCTGCAGGAAGTGTAGTCGCGCCACGAACAACTTGGTCAGATTTACGAGGATCAACACCTAGATTTACCGCAACATCCAAAGATTCTTTGAATTTTGCAGCAGGTAGGCTGCTAAGAACTTGTACTGCTTCTTCCAAAGTGTAAACTTTGTTAGCTTCAATTGCAGCAGCAATGGCTTTTTGACGTTTAGTTAACTTTGCCATGTCTTATAGCTCCACATCCAAGCCCATAGAACGTGCAGAACCAGCGATGGTACGTACACGAGCGTCTAAATCAGCACCAGTTAAATCTGGTTCTTTAGTAGTCGCGATCTCTTCTAACTGAGCACGAGTCAACTTACCAACTTTAGTTTTGTTAGGTACAGCTGAACCCTTTTGAATACCAGCAGCTTTCTTAAGAAGAATCGCAGCAGGTGGAGTTTTCATGATGAATGTGAACGACTTATCGTTGTACACAGTAATCACTACAGGAATTGGAAGACCAGCTTCAACTTTTTGTGTAGCAGCATTGAATTCTTTACAGAATGCCATGATGTTAACACCACGTTGACCTAGTGCAGGACCAATCGGTGGAGATGGATTCGCTTTACCAGCTGGAACTTGCAGCTTGATATAGCCGTCAATCTTCTTAGCCATTTCAAATTACCTCTGGGTACAAACGCCTTTTAGAGCTCCCCATATTTTTAATGTAACGTAAAATCAGTATGATACCGTTACAACAACAATGCCCGACTTTCAAAAAATCGGGCGTTCCTGAACAACACAAATTAGATTGTTTTTTCGACTTGGCGAAATTCCAATTCAACTTGAGTTGGTCGATTGAATACATTAATTGTCAACGTTAAACGAGACTTTTCGTATTGAACTTCTTCCACCACACCTTTAAAGTCTGTGAATGGACCGTCAATAACCAATAATTCTTCACCAGGCTCAAACATCGTCTTAGGACGTGGTGCTTCACCTTTATTGTGTACACGTGCAAGAATCGCATCAGCTTCTTTTTGCGTAATTGGTGCAGGTTTTTCTGCTGTACCACCAATGAAACCCAATACTTTTGGACATTCTTTTACAATGTGCCAAGTTTCATCATTCATTTCCATTTCAACTAACACATAGCCTGGAAAGAATTTACGCTCTGATTTACGTTTCTTACCATCCTTCATTTCCACCACTTCTTCGGTAGGAACAAGGACTTCACCAAAACTATCAGCAACAGCGCTACGCTGGATTCGATCATTAAGTGAACGCATCACTTGTTTTTCATAACCTGAATAGGCATGAATAATGTACCAACGTTTCATAGCTCTCTTACCCGATAATAAACTTCATAAACCAACCGATCATGTAGTCAAAACACCACAATACGATAGCGGCAACGACCACAACCAGTAAAACTTGCCATGAAGTTGTGACTGTTTCATGTTTTGTAGGCCAAGTCACTCGACGCAATTCAAGTCGAGCATCTTTTAGCAAACGAACAAAACCTTTGCCTTGATGGGTGGCGTATAATAAACCTAAAGCCACTACGATACAAGCTATAATTACCCCAATGCGCACCCAAATACTATTTGCTGGTGCCCAATATGCTGGTAGAAACTGATTCACCATCATTGCACCAACCAATAAGATTAAGGCAACGATCCAAAACACCACATCTAGTGGAGAACCAGAACTTACTACTTCAGCAGGATTATTTCTTTGAGGAATTGGCGCGCCGCCCATTGCGTCACGCGATTTATCATTCGACATTCTTTTACTCGTCGTAGGATTCGCGACTTATTATATGACCAGTTCAGTCGGCATCAAGCTTTTTATTAAAAATATGGCAGGTCAGGAGGGACTCGAACCCCCAACATTCGGTTTTGGAGACCGACGCTCTACCAATTGAACTACTGACCTATAACACAAACCGAGAATCGAAACCCTCGGCTTGAGACAATACT